>NZ_JAQTQD010000016.1 GCF_028712425.1 Methanoregula sp. | reverse complement strand
CCATACGGCGCCTCGGTATGGACATCCGGGCAACGCAGGCATTCACGAGCCCCGTGTACCAGATCGAGCTCTCGCTCATGGGCCGGCTCCTCTCGCAGGACCCCGCACTCTATGCCGACATCCTCCAGCAGAACCCGTTCGTGCCGGACGTGCTTGCCGGGTGCCGGGCATCCGCAACCGAACTTGCTGAAGTGATAAAAAGCCAGGACCCGGAACTCTTCCGCAGCTTCTTCGAGCGGAACAACCTCCATCTCGGGAATTACTGCAGGGAAGGCCAGAAGATAACCGATACCCTGATCGACTGCATGGTGGAGAAATGAAGATCCTCACGCTCGGGCCCGAGGGCACCTTCTCGCACGAGCTGGCGCTGAAGCTAAAAAAGAAGAACGACGAGATCGTCCTCCTCCCCACCATCCGGAGCATCATGGCCGCGGTGGAACGCGGGGAAGGCGAGGGGATTGTGCCCATCGAGAACTCGGAAGCGGGCGGTGTTGGCGAGACGCAGGACGGTCTTGCCCGGTTTCCGCTTTTCATCACCGCGGAGATGTACCTTCCCGTCCACCACAACCTCGCGTCGCTGGTGTCAATGAAAAAGATGCGGGTGATCTATGCACACCCGCAGACGCACGAGCAGTGCAGCGACAGGATCGAACAGTGGGGACTTCCGGTCATCCACACGAGCAGCAATGCGTCGAGCGCCCGCGAGGCGAAGAAGACTCCTAATGCCGGGGCGATCCTCTCGGAGACGGCAGCAGCGCTCTACAAGATGCCCGTCATCGTGAGGAATACCGAGAACAGCAGGACCAACACCACGCGGTTTGTCCGGATCGCACGCGAGCCGGCCCGCGACAAAAGGCCGGAGAAGTGCAGCGTCTTAATCGATCCGAGCACCGACCGGTCCGGGCTCCTCCATGACCTGCTGGAAGTCTTTGCCTCCCGCGGGATCAACCTCTCGCGCATCGAGTCGCGGCCCTCCAAGCGGGGGATCGGGAACTATGTCTTCTTCCTCGACCTTGCGTGGACGAAAAAAACTCCCGAAGCACTCGCAGCGCTAAAGGAGATCACGGAGATCAAGGAACTCGGCTGCTACAGGAAGACGGAGGTCCCGCCATGAAGAAGAGCGTGCAGCGGCACGGGAAGGTCGACCTCACCTTTGCTGCTCCGCCATCGAAGAGCTTCACGCACCGGGCGCTGATCGCAGGAACACTTGCCAGCGGGAAAACAACAATCTTCCGCCCGCTCGATGCCGAGGACACGCGGCTCACGGCAACAGCCCTCCGGCGCCTGGGCGTTGCAATTGTGGAGCAGCCGAACCGGCTCATCATTACCGGCTGCAACGGAGCGTTCCGGGACAAAAACCCGACAACGCTCGACCTCGACAACTCGGGAACAAGCCTCCGGCTCCTCACAACGCTCGCCCTGCTCTGCAACAACCCGGTCATTCTCACGGGTAGCGCACGGATGCAGGAACGCCCGATCGGGCCGCTCGCGGAGGCGCTGCCGGCACTTGGCGGCACGGCTGAGTTCCAGAACCAGCCGGGATACCCGCCGCTGAAGGTAAGCGGGAAACTCCGGGGCGGGCCGGTCGAGATCGACGGCTCGGTCAGCAGCCAGTTCATCTCCTCCATCCTCATGGCGGCTCCTTACGCGGAAAAAGAAATCGAAGTCACGATCCCGTTGCCCCCGGCATCGGCCTCGTACCTCGACATCACGCTCTCGGTGATGGAAGCATTCGGCGCAAAGGTGACACGACACGGGTACGAGCGGTTCGCGGTCAGTAACGATCACAAATACAAAGGACGGCGTTACACCATCGAGGGAGATTACTCCTCGGCCTCGTACTTCTTCGCCATCGCAGCACTCTGTGGGGGTAAAGTAACCGTGACGAAGCTTGCACCGGACTCCGTGCAGGGCGACCGGCGGTTCCTGGACGCGCTCGCTCTCATGGGATGCACGGTAACGTACGGGAAGGATGAGGCAACGGTCGAAGGCACCGGCACACTCCGCGGGATCACGTTTGACATGTCTGCATCCCCCGACACCGTCCAGACGCTCTGCATGGTCGCAGCCCGGGCATCGACCCCGACCACCATCACGGGCATCAGTCATTTAAAGTTCAAGGAGAGCGACCGTATCAATGGTACCGCAGAACGCCTCCGGGCGCTGGGCGGGGACGTGAGCGTGGATGATGATTCCATCACCATCTGTCCCGCTCCCCTCCACGGCGGCACAATCGACCCGGAGAACGATCACCGCACCGCGATGAGCTTTGCCATCCTCGGGCTTGCTGTCGGCGGGATCGAGATAACAGGCGCCGAGTGCGTGAACAAATCGTTCCCGGGATTCTGGGACGCAATGAAGGGCCTCATACCATGAGACGGATCGTGCTGACGGGCTACCGGGGCACCGGCAAGACCGAAGTCGGGAAGCAGCTCTCGAAGATCTACCGAGTGCCGTTCATCGACACCGACGCCCTCATCGAGCAGAAGACCGGACGGTCCATTCCCGACATCTTCCACGAGGACGGCGAAGAGCGGTTCCGCGACATCGAGCGCGAAGTGACGGCATCGCTCCCCACAGCGGATGCGGTTATCGGGACCGGGGGCGGGATTGTCACGGACCCGCGCAACATGGAGAAACTCCGGCGGGGCAGCACGGTCATCCTCCTGACTGCCGGCATCGACACCATCGAGCGCCGGATCAGCCGCTCATCGCGCCCGCCGCTCACGGGCTTACCCCTCAGGGAGGAGATCGCCGTCATGATGGACCGCCGGCGGCAGAACTATTACGCATCTTCCGATCTCTGCTTCGACACCAGCGACACAACCGCGGAGATCGCGGCAAAAAAGATTGCCGGTCTCCTGCAGGCGGGAACAGCATCCCCGGCAGCAAGGACCGATGCCCTTGCGTTCTTCCGCAGCGGGAGGATTCCCGCACCCGCACTCCGGCGACTGGAGGATCTCCTGCACGATCCACCCGCAGACCCGCAGACCCGGATCCTCGGCGTAGCGGGCTATCCCTGCGCCCACAGCAAGGGGCCCACCCTCTTCAATGGTTTATTCGCGGAGTACGGTCTCAACAATTTCTATACACTCTTTGAAGATCCCGAACTCGGCCAGATCATGCAGGTGGCACGGGCAATCAATGCAAAAGGGCTCTCGGTCACCATCCCGTTCAAGCAGGACGTGATCGCGTTCCTCGACGAGGTGGACGAGCATGCGGCGCAGCAGATCGGGGCGGTGAACACCGTGGTCTTTGCCTGCGGGAGCGCGATCGGGTACAACACCGACTGGCTCGGCATCCGGAAACCGCTCGTGGGCATGAAAGGCGCAAAAGCAGTGCTGCTCGGCGCGGGTGGAGTGGCATCGGCAGCAGCGTACGCGCTTACGGATCTCGGCATGGACGTCACCATCCTGAACCGCACGCCCGAACGGGCAAAGGATCTGGCAAAGCGTTTTGACTGTCGCTGGGCGTCCTGGGACACGTTCGACACCCTCAAACCGGACCTTGTCGTGAACACGACCCCGCTCGGCATGGAACCGGACACCCGGAGCCCGCTCGCAGAGAGCCAGCTCTATCCCGATCTCACGGTCTATGACCTCGTGTACACGCCTCCCATCACCCCGCTCATCGAAATGGCGCGGGCGAAAGGCTGTACGACCATCACGGGCACAGGACTCTTCCTGGAACAGGCAAAAGAGCAGTTCTATCTCTGGTTCGGGATCGATGTCCCCGAAGAAACGATGAGGAAGTATCTCCCATGAACACCTTTGGAACCAATTTCCGTATCACCACGTTTGGCGAGAGCCACGGGGCCGCTGTTGGCGTTGTCATTGACGGCTGCCCCCCGGGCATGACCCTTTCCGAATCGGATATCCAGCCGGCCCTTGACCGGAGAAAGCCGGGCACCTCCCCGCTCGTCTCGCCCCGGCAGGAGAGCGACAAGGTCGAGATCCTCTCCGGGGTCTTTGACGGAAAGACCACGGGCACGCCCATCGCCCTCCTTGTGAGGAACCATGATGCGCACTCACATGACTACGAAGAGATGAAGAACCTCTTCCGGCCGGGCCACGCGGACTTCACCTTCCAGCAGAAGTACGGGATCCGCGATTACCGCGGCGGCGGCAGAAGCTCGGGGCGCGAGACCATCGGGCGTGTCGCGGCCGGTGCCGTTGCGGAGAAATACCTCAAATCACTAGGGATCACGGTCAAGGGACATATCGTCTCCGTCCACGGAAAGGCAGGAGCACAGGAGATCGAATCCGAGATCCTTGCAGCAAAGAACGCAGGCGACTCGGTTGGCGGCATTGCCGAGATCGCGGCAAAGGGCTGTCCCGCAGGGCTTGGCGATCCGGTCTTTTCCAAACTCGACGCGGCAATCGCGGGCGCTATGATGGGTATCGGCGCCGTGAAGGGCGTGGAGATCGGGGCCGGCTTTGCCGTGGCCGGCCGGTTCGGCAGCGAGAACAATGATCCGATCACAAAGAGCGGATTCCTCTCCAACAACGCGGGAGGTATCCTAGGGGGCATCTCGTCCGGGCAGGAGATCGTTGTCCGTATTGCGGTGAAACCCACGGCATCCATTGCAAAGCCCCAGAAGACGATCGATGCACGCAGGAACGATGCATCCATCACGGTAAAAGGGCGTCATGATCCCTGCATCGTCCCGCGGATCATCCCGGTGGCAGAGGCGATGCTGGCGCTGGTGCTGGTGGATGCGGTGCTGGAGCAGAGGAAGTACCGGGAGTAAAATTTATAATAAGAATTCAGGATTTTTCATTTTTCGTATCATAGTTGCCCCCCCTTTGCGCCATCCCAGCCCCCGAGGGGGCAGGGGGCGCAGATGATGCCTTCGTATTACCTGTACGAGAATTATTGTATAGAACCTTGCCCAGCGAGCACCCGATAGGAATCGAGCGTCACATCAGTGAGGTTCAATTGGAGAAGCCATCGGGCTTCGAATCGTGCGAGCGACTCCCCGCATCAGCGGGGAGGGGGTGGAATCGTGATTTCTGCGTTTTTGCATCTAGGCATTTCGAAGATATCGTAATGTTGTAGATATTCCCAAAAGCGTCAATATTCTGAAAAATTTCAAAATAAGAATATTGGATTCAATCCCTCAGATATCCGAGTACATCTTCTTGTCAATCACTTTGTACACGACACCACCGGACGTAACAAACACCACGCACCGGTCACCGCCCCGGGTCCCTTTGGCAACAATCTCATCGCCTGCAACAGGCCGCTTGCCATTGCTCATGAGATATTCCTGGTAGGAGCCGTCTTCATTATAGACCCACATCACGATCTTCTGGGTAAACTGGATCCCCGGGCCGCCCTGGTAGAGCAGGTGCAGTTCCGAGGTCGGGCGGTTCTTCGTGAGCTCAAGGGTGACTGCCTGCGCCGGCGGGGGCACATCGATGGGGACATCGGCGGGGCTGGTCGGCGTTGGCGTTGGTGTTGGTGTCGGGGCCTGCGTTGTCGGCTCGGGGGTTGCGGTGGTGACCGGAACGGGTGTTTCCGGCGCGGTCCCGCTATCTGAGGTGCAGCCGGCGAGGAGCACGGAGAGCACGACCAGCAGGCCGGCTAAGAGATTTGCAGATGGCTTCATACCGGAAGGTCTGCTGTTGCCTGTTTTATGGTTTACGCTGGGATCCTGATGGAAAAGAGTAACGGATGTCAGCAGCCCAGGATCTTCCGGAGCTGCACGAACTCCTCAACCGAGTACTGCCCCTCTGCCGTGGTGTCGCCCATGTGGCAGTACACGAACTCGGAGCCAACAAGCGGGAGCATGGCCCTCGCGTGGCGGAACTGCGCGCCCATGACACCGGTGCAGATCGGTTTGTTTGCTGCCTGTGTGAAGGTGAGGAGTTCGATCACATCCGCATCGCCCTGCGGGGTGACCACGATCTTGGGGATGTCGCCGTACGTCCGGAGATCGCGCTCCATGGCGAAGAGTTCGCAGAGTGGGACCATCCGGGCCGTATGATACGAGGCGATGATCTTCTTTCCCGCTTCACGAATCAGGGGGGCAGCTTGCGCGAAGGGCTGCTCGACATCAACATAGTCCGCGAAGGGAAGGAGCGGCTCAACTTTCTTCAACCACTCTTCAGCGGTTCCGAAGAAACGCCCGCCTTCCTGCGCGGAGCGGAGCGTGAGGATAACGGGAAGCGATGTTGCTGCTTTCGCGTCCCTGACCTGCGGCAAAAGATCGCCCTCGTAAAGGTCGACGCGCAGTTCCACCAGATCGGCACCCTGCTGTTCTGCCAGAGCTGCTTTCGCGGGGTCCGTGAGGGCGGCAACGATCTTCATGATGTTATCATTCTCTTGTCCCTTCACCCACAAAAGCGTACCGGAGTGAGGGCGCAACCTTTGGCCATCAAAGGGATTTCATGGATGCTGAACAGGAGAAAACCGGCACACCCGGGACATTTATGACGAAGATAACTGTTAATGGGAATGCACAGCAAATCCATTATCAGCAGCCCATGGATGACAAAAGCCCGACCCGCTTCTCCTTGCACAATACCGGTACGCTTGCAGTATCCGCAGCCATCGTTATCCTCCTCCCCCTCCCCGTTGCCTTCATCACCGGCCAGTCCCTGATGGTCACACTGGCCCTGATGGCGAGCACCTTCATCATCGAGTACGGGGCCGCACCGGTCGGGATCTTCGGCGGCCTTGACCGTATCTTCGTCCTCTTCGTGCTCTCCTGCATAGCACTCGGGGTCACTCTCCTCCTTTTCTGTCTTTGCGGAGCCCTGGAGGAGCGCTGGCCACGGGTTGCCCGCTTCCTGGAAAAGAGCAGGAGCAGGGCACAGTCATCCCCGTTTCTCGCAAAATACGGCATCGTTGGCCTCGTCCCCCTGGTGATAGTACTGGGATTCTATGTCTGCGCCCCGGCAGCATGCATTCTCGGGTGGCGGCGGGACCACGCAACGGCCCTTATCATGGCGGGGTACATTATCGCGAGCATCGTGACCATTCTTTTGACCCATGGTGCAACCATGGTGTTCCTTCCCGTGGCCTGATACGCTGTGTCTCCCCATGCCGGCTCCACAAAAACCGTATTACCCGAGCTCCTTGCCCCGGCAGGTTCTCCCGAAGCCTTCCGGGCGGCAGTTGCTGCCAGTGCCGATGCCGTGTACCTGAGCGGGAAACGGTTCGGGGCACGGAAGTACGCTGCCAATTTCTCGGACAAGGAGATTGAGGAGGCGGTGAGATACGCCCATTCGTACGGGATCCGCGTGTACGTCACGATCAACACGCTCATCCATGACCGCGAGCTCGACGGGGTGCTTGAGTACATGTCGTGGCTCTGGTCCATTGGCGTTGATGCGGTCCTGGTGCAGGACACCGGGCTTGCCGCGCTGGCACGCGAGTACCTCCCCCGCCTCACCCTCCATGCATCGACCCAGATGACGATCCACAACAGCGATGGAGTGCGGTGGGCCGCGGAGCAGGGGCTGTCACGGGTCGTTCTTGCCCGGGAACTTTCGCTGTACGAGGTGGAACGGATCGCGGAGGAGACACGTGACACCGGCACCGGGCTCGAGGTCTTCGCCCACGGCGCGCTCTGCTACGGGTACTCGGGCCAGTGCCTCCTCTCGTCCGTTATCGGGGGACGGAGCGGGAACCGGGGCATGTGCGCCCAGCCATGCCGGAAGCCCTATGCTCTTGTACAGGGGGAGACCGATGCGTATGGCAGGCCGGAGAAACTGACAGACGTCGCGCTGAAGGAGAAGTATCTCCTCTCGCCAAAAGACCTCTGCACGTACCAGCACCTGCCGGAACTGGTCAAGTCACTGGTCGCATCGCTGAAGATCGAGGGGCGGATGAAGTCGCCGGAATACGTCGCCATGGTCGTTTCCACGTACCGGCGGGCTCTCGATGCTATCGCGACAGGAACCTGGGAACCGTCCCGGGAAGCGTACCGCGATCTCCTCATGGCGTTCAACCGGGAGTTCACGGACGGGTACCTGTTCGGCGACCGCTACAGGAAACTGATGGGACGGGATGCACCGGACAACCGCGGCCTTGCTGTTGGCCGGGTAGAACGGTACGACGGGAAGAGCAAAACGGCATTTATCCGGCCGTCCTGTCCCGTTACTCCCGTGCCCGGAGACGGCCTTCTCATCACCCTGCCCGGGGAGGCGGGCCGCGAGCTCGGGTTTGCACTGAATGCTGCTGCAAAACCTTCCCCCCGGGGGTACCTGCTCCCCGTCCCGGCACCGGTGCCGGAAGGCGCACTCGTGTACCTCACCTCCTCTCCCGGCTTCGATGCCCGGGCACGGAGGATCATCGCGAAACCCCCCGCTGATGTGCTGCGCCCGCTGCCTGCCGACCTCGAAATCACGGTCAGCAGCAGCGGATCTGTTTCCATTGACGGCATGGTGACGCGCCCCGATGGCAGAACCATCCCGGTCTCGTACCGGCCCGAACAGGCACTGGAACCGGCTACAACCCGCCCCCTCACGGCGGGCCAGCTGGAGGAGCAGTTCAGAAAGACCGGGGGGACGCCGTTTGTTGTCCGGACATGCACCATCCGGTATGATGGCGGCCTGTTCGCTCCCATGGCCCTCCTCAATGAGATGCGGCGGGAGTTCTTCCACAAGGCCGGCGAACTGCTCGGTGCCTCGTACCGCCCGTCTCCTGAAGATGTCACGAAGGTACAAAACGCCCTGAAGGCCAGAAAATCCGGTCGTTCCCATCCTGCACAGAACGTTCGCGAAGCTGCTGGCAGGCTGCGGGTTGCGGTAATCACTGATACACCAGACAGCGTCATTGCCGCACGGGACGGAGGCGCTGATGCAATCCTGTTCGAACCCGCTATCCCATCGGACCGGCACACCTGCGGGAACAGGCTCCCTCACGATCTCCTCCGCATGCAGATCCGGGAAGCTTTAGATGCCTGCCGGAATACCAATGCCCGGTTCGTCCTGAAACTCCCCCGTATCCTGCACGATGGCGAGCTGGAAAGAATCCTTGTTGAGATCCGGGATGCAGAGCACAATGGACTTGCTTTCTGCATGTCCGAAAATTCCGGCACCTCGCACGCAATCGCCCGGGCTTTTCCCGGCATGACTCTCCATGGCGGTGCCGGGCTGAATATCTTCAACCATGCTGCAGCCACCCGGGGCGCACCGAAGTACAGTCTCCTCACGCTCTCGTCCGAGTTGTCCCGTACGGACATTGCGGAACTAACAACATCAGCCAAAATCTATGGGGAAGTTTCTGAGTTTGCCCTCATCGTGCAGGGGAGCAGCGAGGCTCTGGTAACAGAGGACTGCATCCCCCGGCTGGTGCGCCAGTGCCGCGGGGACCGGGGCAGGCTGTTTGCGCTCCGGGATGAGACCGGGCGGGTCTTCCCCATCCATCAAGCCGCGGACTGCCGGACACGGATCGCGAATGCTGCCGAGCTCTGCCTCATCGATCTTCTCCCGGAAATCCGCGATGCGGGCATAACGGAGATTGTCATTGACGCACGGTTCCGGCCGTCAGCGTACACTGCCGCGATGACCCGCCTGTACCGCGAGGCTGTCGATGTGCTCGGAGAACCCGGCTCGCACAGGGATGGAAAACTGCGGGACCTGAAGGAGCGGGTAAAAGCCCTCTCGCTTGGCGGCATCACCGCAGGCCACTTCCTCCGCGGGCTCAAGGAGTAACCTGGCGGAACCACCGGTCCCTGCAGCAATTCCAAATATTCATCATTCCCCAGCCAAAAGGTGTTATTATTCCCCTGAAAAAGCGGAGGACGTTTGGCATGTCATCACCACTGATTCTTGTTAACTTAAAGACGTACAAGGAAGGGATGGGTAACCGGGCCCATATGATCGCACAGGCTGCACAGGCCGTCAGCCAGGAGAGCGGGGTGAGCATCGGGGTTGCCCCGGGATACATCGACCTCCACCCCCTCTGCCACCACTTCTCCATCCCGGTCTATGCCCAGCATGTCGACGGCTGCGAGCCGGGCGCGAACACCGGGCATACCACGGTCGAAGCCATCCGTGCAGCCGGTGCGGCCGGGTCCCTCGTTAACCATTCCGAACGGCGCCTGACCATTGCCGACATCGAGGCAGCGGTCCGGGGCCTCCGCAGCCAGAAACTCATCTCCGTTGTCTGCTCGAACAACGAGAGCACGAGCGCAGGGGCGGCGGCCCTTGCCCCCGATTACGTTGCCATCGAACCCCCGGAACTGATCGGCAGCGGGGTCTCGGTTTCAAAGGCGAATCCTGATATTATCAAACGGTCCGTGGCTGCCGTCCATGCCGTGAACCCGAATGTCAAAGTGCTCACCGGGGCCGGCATCCAGTCGGGAGAGTGCGTGAAGATCGCCGTTGACCTGGGAACGGACGGTGTCCTCCTTGCATCAAGCGTGGTAAAATCAAAAGAACCGGCCGCGGTCCTCCGCGACCTTGTATCAAAACTCTGATCTTTTTTCACAAAGTTACTTCAGGAAGAGATACCAGACTCCCACGATGATGATGAACAAAACAACGCCGATTCCGATTACTGTCATGCTGCTGATCTCGGATGATTCTTCCGCCATGTAAAACTCCTCATCGCGGTCAGGTAACCACGATAATAATCGCTTGGTAATATACGTTAAATACTTTTGTGTGGTGCAGCACGCTTTTTTTAGGAAATGGTGCCTGTTCCACTCATAAAAAAAGAAGAAGAAAAAAAACCGGCCTTTTCACATGATGAGGGAGATGAGGTCGTGCTTGGTGATGACCCCCTTTACGATCCTCCCATCAACAACGAGCACCGCGTGGTTCTGCTGCAGGATGTTCACGACCGTCTCGACATCCATGTCAGGAGGGACGGTCGGGAAGCCGGGCTCCATGAAGTCCCGGACAAAGAAGAGGTGGGTCTTGTGGAGGCGCTGCTGCTCGATGGCCTTGACGATCACGGCCTCTGAAATGCAGCCCACCGGAATGCCGCGCTCGATGACCGGCAGCTGGGAGATGTTGTTCTTTTCGAAGATCTCCACTGCGCGGCTGATCGCGTCCTGCGGCTGGACCGAGAGGACGGGGGTGTGCATGATCTGGGCGGCGCGAATCTTCTTTGGTTCCGCGCTGTTGAGGACGACAATAATCTTGTTGAGCGTGCTGACCCGGGGGTCGACATTGCCTGCCTCAATCCGTGCCACCATGGACTGGCTGATGCCGGCGCGTCGTGCAAGTTCGGTCTGCCGCATACCGAGCGCCTCACGGCGTGCCCGGAGTTCCTCGGGAGTTGGTACGTGCATTGCTGATTACTACTGGTTATAAGATGATATCAACCTTGCCCCAGAACCGGGACATGTGCAGATTCCCCTCGGAAAACATGATGGGGCGGAACGGGCTCGCGATAGCAGGGACTCGCGGAGCGCTGATTTTTGTATTATTGGCAGTGATTTTTTCCAGTTCCGGCACGGCATTTTCCACCCGCATGCATAATTCTTTTAAACCTCTGCTGGTATAACGTTGGTAACGATAATCCGGCGTCCTGATGCCGGATTAGTGTTCTCTATGACAGAGTCCGAGACAAACGATGATGATGAAGAGAACCATCGGCGGTCCTCTTTTGTAACCGGTAGAGATGTTGACTGTTTTGTTTGCCTGCCCGGCAAACACGGGGCGCAAGCGGCAACGCGGGAGCGGATCATCCCATGAACTCCCGGTTCAATGGCAGCCACCGCGGGGAGGCTGCAAGCGTTCCCCCGGTTCCCGGCTCCTGCGTCCCGCTTATCCGGCCGGATACCCTGCTGCCTCCAGCCACCGCAGCAGAATCCCCGGTACCTCCGGCACGCCACCCTGCCCGGGGCACGGCAGCACGAAAAGAGCCTTCACTCTCGCATGACGCCCTCTACACAGTCTGGCGCGATCATGTCCTGCATATCGTGAGCGCGAACTATTCCTACAAGACCGAGCCCTATTACACGATCCTCCGCCATGAGCTGGAAGGCACGGCCGTTCTGCCATCCAGTGCGTCCGTGATCGATGCCTACGTTGTCCCGGTCTGCCTTGAACGTGCGCTCCTTGCCGGAATCCCGGTATGCGAATGGGGTATCTCGCAGGCATATACCCCCCTCCCCGCCATTCTCTACGGGTTGAACTACTATGCAACGGCTGCGGAATATGCGGTTGTCTGCGATACCAAGAAAGCAAAAGAGTTCGTGAAACATATCACGAACCGGGGGAAGTATCCCTTCTGCTACCAGAAACTGGCTGAAGATGCGGAGATCGGGTCGTGCACCGCCATATTCGGCAGGACTGCTGGCAGGTGCAGCCATGTTACGGGCCTTGCGCGGCAGGTCTACGACCTCTTCCATATCCCGCTTGTCACCATTGTGTACATACGGAGCGGGGAGCAATACCTCCTCTCCTCCATCTCCCCGGTCAAAAATTCGCACCTGTCCAGAGAAGAGCGCACGATCCTTTCCGCATACCTCTCGCAGCAGGAGTTTTTATGAGCCGGCTCGGGATCTTTGTTGACCGGAAGACCCTCTCGAACGCGGAGCAGCTGGGGGCACTGATCCGGTGCCGTGACGTAGCCGAAGAGATGGGACATGACGTTGACTTCATCTTCCCGGTGGATATCGGCAAGATCCCAAAAGAGGATGCACTTTTCATCCGGGCACGGACCGATCCGATGAATGTCACATACGTTGCCGCACGGATGGCCGCGTTCCACAACATACCGGTCATTGACGACCCGCAGTCGATCCGGATCTGCTCGGACAAGATCAATATGTACTCCCACCTCATCCGGGAGGGAGTCTCGCTCCCGAAGACGGTTTTTCTCTCAAAAACTGACCTCACTGTCGAATGTGTGACCCGGCTTTTTGATGAAATGGGCTCACCCCTCATTCTCAAGGAGCCCTCGACCTCGTTCTCGCTCCGGGTCGAGAGGGTAAATGACATTGCCGGATTCTTCCGGGTTGCACGACGGTTCATCAGGCTCTCGGACTGGATCGTGGTCCAGCAGTACATCGAGAGCAAATACGACTGGCGGGTCGGGGTTCTCGACGGGAAACTCCTCTATGCCTGCAAGTATACCATCCCCTCGGTGACCTTCAAGATCCAGGCATCGGTGAACGGGCATATCGTGTACTGCGGGGTCGAGAGCGTACCGGAAAAGGATGTCCCGCCCCATGTTCTCAGGCTCGGGATCGAGGCTGCTAATGCCATCGGCCACGGGCTGTACGGGGTTGACATCAAGAATACGAACGGCGATGCGTACGTGATCGAGGTGAACGACAATCCCTCCATCGAGAGCGGAGAGGATGACTGTTATCCCCGCGTCTTCGAGCAGATCGTAGAACACCTTACTGCCTGATGACACCATGACTGACGACTGGATGACACGTGCAGAGGCTATCTGCATGCTCTGCGGAGGGAACTGCTGTAATGGTGCACAACCCCCGATCTCGGAAGAGCGTTACAAAAGGCTGGTTGCACAGGGAGTTCCTGACGCAATATTCGGGCAGGACGGGTACCGCTTCGTAAAGACCCGGGATGACGGGACCTGCATGCTCTGCAAAGGGGGGAAATGCAGCATCCATGCCTTCAAGCCGGAGACCTGCATCGCAGGCCCGTTTACCTTCGATGTGACAGCCGACTCAATCCGGATATTCCTGAAATACGAGACAATCTGCCCGATGGTGCGGTTGTTAAAAGAGTTCCCGGAAGCATACGACCAGCAGTATGCCACAGCAGTCGGGAACATCACCCGCCTCGTTTCGGATTTGCGCGAAAATGAACTGGCCGTAATCTGCCAGATAGAGGAGCCGGAGACAGAGATTGTCGCGGAGATCCCGCGCGTATACCAGGCGCAGCATGACGATCGGCACTGAACACGAATTTTCCATCAACGACAGCGGCTTTCACGCGCTCCCGGTCTCCGATCTGGTCCTGAAAGAGATTTGCGGCAGCTATGAGAGCGACATCCTGTTCGGGGACGTCAGGCTTGCAAAGGAACTCCAGAAGACCGTGATCGAGATGGTCCCGCGATCACCGGCAGAGGAGATCATGGCGCTGGAATCGCAGCTGACAGGCGGCTTGTCACGGTTTTACCGGATCTTCGGCAACCGGTACCGTCTTCTCGGCCTCGGGATGCACCCGACGGCCCGGGTCCACGAGATCCCGGTCTGGGACCATGACGAGGGGGAATATTACCGGACCTATGACCGGCTCTTCGATATCCGGCAGCACGGATGGCTGAACATCCAGGCCCTCCAGATCAATCTCTCCTTCCGTGACAGCAGGGAACTGATCTCCCGGTTCAACCGGATCCGCTCGCTGCTCCCGTATCTTATTGCGGTCACGGCCTCATCGACGGTAGTGGAAGGGAGGCTGACCGGGTCCTGCGACAACCGGCTCCTCTTTTACCGGCAGAACCAGAAAGAGCTCCCGGCGATATGCGGCGGGATCATTCCGGAGAAGATCCGGACGGTTGCCGATCACAAACGCCGGATGGAGGGCATCTGGCGCGAACTCCGGTCCCGCGATGCGGGCATCCTCTGCGAGGAATGGGTGGACTCAGCAGGTGTTATCGTACGTTTCTCGCGCAGGTGCCTGGAGATCAAAGCGCTGGATGAACAGGAGTCGATCCGTTCCGATATGGCGTTTGCCGCGTTTGTTTGCCCGCTCCTGCGATGCCATTCCCTCCCAGTGGAGACCGGGCAGGACGCGCTCCTGGACATGACAGAACGGGCAATCCGGCAGGGGACTGCGGGGCTCAAAGACGAACTGCGGCAGTTATATGACCTTGCGTGGCGGAATGCGACCCCTGATGAACGTAATTACCTCCCGGTGGTAAGGGACAGGATCGAGAACGGGTGCCTTGCAGAGAGGATCGCCGGGCGGATTTCCCGGGGGGAGGCCCTGACAACCGTGCTTACAGACATGGAGACCTGCCTGCGGGAGAACCGGGCGTACGGGATCTGATGTGCCGGAATGGGGGGCCTCAAGCGATCACCCTTTAATCCGTTCCACACTATTCTATTTCAGGACAGGTTGCTATGACCCGGACACTCCTCTCTGAAGCCGAAGGCTATGCTCTGCTTGCCGCCCACAAGATTCCGGTGCCGCAGCATTCGCTCGCTACTTCACCGGAAGATGCCGCCAGGGCTGCCGATACCATCGGGTATCCGGTTGTCATGAAGATTGTCTCACCGGAGATTGTCCACAAGAGCGATGTCGGCGGCGTCGTCACTGGCGTCCGCTCTGCAGAGGAGGTGCGGGTTGTATTTGAACGGATCATAGAGAGTGCGCACTCCCGTGCCCCGGATGCCCGTATCACCGGGATCCTTGTCGAGCAGCACCTGCCGCCCGGGCTGGAACTCATCATTGGCGGAAAGATCGATCCGGCGTTTGGCCGCATACTCACGGTAGGGCTTGGCGGGAAGATGGTGGAACTGCTGCGGGATGTCTCCCTCCGGGTCCTTCCGGTCAGTAATGACGAGATCGAAGAAATGATTGGTGAATTGAAAGGGTACCCCCTGATCGCCGGCTTCCGGGACGAGCCTTCCCGTGACAGAAAGACACTTGCCGCGATCATCCGGTCGGCTGCGGACCTCTTCCTCTCCGATCTCACGCTCTCCGAGTTCGATATCAATCCCCTGGTCCTGTATACGGACGGGGCATGTGCTGTCGATGCCCGGTTTTACCGGGAAGAGCAGGAAATCCCTCTGGAAACAGTATCTTCCGCAGGGATGGACAGCAGCCTGCTCGACATTTCATCTATTGCTGTTGTCGGGGCATCGCAGGACCCGGGCAAGATCGGGTATGCGATCTGCCGGAACCTTCTCACGTTTCCCGGCTCGCTCTACCCGGTCAATCCAAAGTCACCCATGATTCTCGGGCAGAAGGCATACCCGGACCTGGCATCCATACCTGGCAGGGTTGACCTTGCCGTGATTGCCATCCCCGCCGCCGGTGTGCCGGGCGTCATCGAAGATGCAGGAAAGAAGAAGATCCCGCTCTCCATCATCATCTCCTCCGGATTCCGCGAGGGTGGGGGCGAAGGCAGGAACCTGGAAGAGGACATTCTTGCCATCGCCCAGCGTCATGGCATGCGTATCATGGGGCCGAACTGCCTCGGGCTTATGCTCCCCCACAAGGGGATCAACACCACCTTTGACCCGGTTTCCCCCCGGCCCGGACAAATTGCTTTCATCTCGCAGAGCGGCGCCATCATCACCACCATCGTGGACTGGAGCCTGCCGGAAGATATCGGGTTCTCCACGGTCATCAGTGTCGGGAACCAGGCAGACCTCACGTTCGAGGACTTCATCCGGTATGCCGGAAACGATCCCCAGACCCGCTCGATCATCCTCTATATCGAGCAGATACGGTTCGGGAAGAGGTTCATGGATGTCGTGCGGCGCGTCTCGCTCACAAAACCGGTTGTCGCCATCAAGTCCGGTGCTTCCCGGCTGGGGCAGAAGGCCGCATCCTCCCATACCGGATCGCTTGCCGGAAGTTACGATGTGTACATGGCCGCGTTCCGGCAGGCAGGGGTCATACCGGCCCGGTCCATCCGCGAGGCGTTCCAGGCTGCGGAGCTGCTTTCCTCCGAGGGATATCCCCGCGGCACGCGTGCCATCGTCATCACCAATGCAGGCGGATTTGCGGTTCTCTCATCGGACTATGCGGAACGGTTCGGCATTGAAATGGTGGAATTCCCTCCCGATCTTGTCTCGGAACTGGATATTGTGCTTCCCGCCAACTGGAGCCGGGCAAATCCCATCGACATGGTCGGGGATTCCAGCGCCGACCGGTTCGCCCGCACGTTCGACATCATGATCCGGCGCCAGGACCTCTGGGACATCGCGTTCATCGTAGCCGTCCCTTCGGCCATCTCCGATCCGATCCGCGTAGCAAACGAGATCGTCCGCTTCTCAAAGCATACCCACAAGATGATCGTGGGTTGCATGATTGGCGGCGACAGCATGAAGACCCCGCTCCGCATCCTCCGCGACTCCCGGATCCCCAACTTCCCTGATCTCGAGGATGCCTTCCGGACGGTGGGGAATATCTGCCAGCATAAGTGCAGCTCGGGCTTCCCGGGGTGCAGGCATGGATAGAGAAGAGCGGGCATTATTGGCAAAGATTTGAATAAACGGGCTCTGTAGGAAACCTGTGTGAGATAGTATTAGTTAGGGATTGGACCACGGGCGCTCGGGGTCTGTCGATCCTCGCATCGCGAAGAATCCTTCGGATTCTTCTCATCCTCACAGTCTGCCAACCGTTCGGACCGTGGAGCAGGGTCGCAGATGGACACCCAAAAATGAATGATTGAAACCGGGGTTCACTTTCGCAATTCCATAAAAAGGACGCTGTGGAAATGATTTCAACAAAGCGTTAATTTCGGAAAAATGGAGAATACGAGAAAATGGAGATTTACAACATAATCTTCTTCAGTATCCGGCCTTCGCGGAATACGGTAATCCCACCTCCGCTCTGGGATACCACGATCCCCACAGCGTTGGTCACAGCGGTGATCGCCGCCACTGAGTTGTGCCTTGTGCCCATACCGGGCGGGAGGGACACATTGCTTGAGTCCACCGTGATGTAGCGGCCGACCGATTCGATGAAGCCGTCGCCCGTGAGAACAAAAGCGCCGTCAAGCTGTGCAAGGGCCTTGATGTTCTCGTTGATTCCCGGGTTTGTGACCATGCGCAGTTCGGGTTTGTGCCCCTCGAACGGGTTTAAGATGATCTGGCGGGACTTCTCCAGCACGTTCTTGGTATCCCCGATAAGGAAGGTCGTCCCAACGGGCTTTCCTTCCCGTCCCTCGATGGTTATCTCCGTGCAGATATGGAAGACCGCATCGAAGACTTCCTCCTTTATGTCCGTGTCGGCAACGACCATGTCCTTCCACGTATCGGTGCTGATCCGGACCTCTCCGCTGCCACGCCTCCGGTCTGTGATGTCATGGCCGATGCAGAGGATCTCGATGAGACGGCCCTGTTCATCGCGGATCGCCTTGTTGATCCAGGCGATCCAGACCCGGTCACCGTTCCTGCGGATGTTCTCGTTGATGTTCACTGCATAGCCCTCGGCGTTGAAGCCGATGTCGTTAGCCATCATCGAGAGCCCGTGCTGGATCCGGGACTTCTCGGCAACGATGGTGCCGACCAGGTTCTTCCCGATCACGTCCTCGGCACTGTAATCGAAGAACGTGAGAGCATAAGTGTTGAAGAAGGTAATGGTGCCCTGCAGGTCCATCCGGATAATGATACTCTGGCTGTTGGTCTGCACCTCGCGGTACTTTGCCTCGCTCTCGCGGAGGGCGTCTGTGAGTTTCTGTTTCTCGGTGTTGTCCGTGACCACAAACGTCCCGCCACGGACAATGTCCTGAGGATCGAGTGCCTGGGCCTGGATATGGCAGGGAATTGCCTTACCGTCCCTGCGGACGAGCCGACAGTCTGCATGAGCAAGCCCCTGCGGATCCTTCCGGATCTGGAACTCACGGGCAAGCTGGTCGAACTCTTCCGGGGTCCGGATCAGGGTGTGAAGCTCCTTCCCGACAAGAGATCCCTCATCAGTCCCGAGCATGGTGACAAAGGGGCGGTTCACCCATTCGATGACCCCGTTCCTGACCTGGAATATTCCCAGTGGGGTTGCAGACAGGATAGTTGCGAGCTGCTCGGTCTGAGCTTTCTGTTCGCGTTCGGCCTTCCGCCGGAGCATGGTCTGCTTGATAAGGGTGACCATCTCCATCAGCTGTGGGCGGAGATCTCCGGAGGAGGGGAGGGTGATCTCCGTGGCATTGCTCACTTCCTCAAGGGAGATTTTGTTTGGCCCCCGGCGCCCGAGCAGGATGACGGGCGTCGTATTCCCCTGGCTCTTGAGGTACTTGAGGAAATCTATCCCGTTCATGTCCGGCACAAACTCGATGCCGTTGACTGTGGGAAGCTGCTCGTAGGAGATGATGACATCATAGGTCCTCCCCCGGAGTTTGTCTGTTGCCTGCTTGATGGAATGAGCCTGCTCTATCCGGATATCGCCGGTCTTTTCAAGAAAAGTACGGATGCGGGTGAACAGGTCGGTATTGTCATCGACAAACAGGATCGAGATCATCGTACATCGTCCGGAGCTGGGGATCCGGGGTAATTATTATCAGGTGGATGCCAGAGCGATAAATAGTTGTTGAGAAAACGGGAAACCCGGGCATTTCCTGAACGCGATCCACCGAGATCTGCCCGTATCCGCGGGGATTTTCCTTGGATCAAAAAGAGTATCGGTTGGGCAGAAAGCCCGGTCAGTCTTCGGAATGGGAGACAATAGCGAGCTGGTACATCCAGTCCATCAGCGGGTGGCACTCCTCGACAACACATTCGAGGTCGCACCCGATGCAGGGGATCAATTCGTCGCCGGCAAGCAGGTGTAATGGATTGACCGGCATCTGTTTTGCCTTGAGAAGATAGGTCTTGAGCCCCTCTTTCTTGAACTCGATACGCTCGATGAGACCGCTCTCCTCCAGTTTCTTGACAATCCGGGAACACTTCCGGCTGTCAACCCCCAGCTCCTTCCAGAGCTCGCTCTGGAGAACTCCTTCGGGCCGGGACTGGATCAATTTCAGCCCTTCCTCTATAGGGCCTTCATGGGAGTCGTTTTCCCGGACCTCTTCTTCACGCGGAGCTTCTGTTTTCTGCTCCTTCTTCGGAGATCCCTTCTTTGGGAGTTCCTTCTTCGGAGATCCCTTCTTTGGGAGTTCCTTCTTTGGGAGTTCCTTCTTTGGGAGTTCCTTCTTTGTGGCTGGTGTCTTGCTCATAATACCGGCGCAATGGTGAGGATATTATTCCCACGGATGACAACCATCCCGAGGCTTCTCCCGCGCTGGTTGTCGACATACTCAATGGTCTCATCCATGTGGATGTTTAAGTATTCGTCCACCGCAACGAGGCGGCCCTGCAGCTTCCGCCCCTCATCCTTGATCTCGACGGAAATTTTTGAATCAACGAGTGCAAACACTTTCTTTATCGGCAAAACAATTCCGTTAACCATCTGCCCTAATTTGGGGTGGTAGAGTATTAAGGTTTGTGGATTCTGAGGGCCATCAGACCCGAAGAAGGAGAAGAATTGCATAGCTATTCTTCGACCTTTCACGGCCCATCAGGCCTGAAGGTCGGCAATCGCCTCCCTTCAGGTTGTCGAGATTCGAAGATTTCTGTTGAAATCTTCTCATCCTCAGGATTCTGATGAACCCTTCGGATTCTCTGACCTCTCCAATCCCGAAAATCTGCCCTGAAAACAAAAAGACTGAGGGGATTACTTCCTCGCCTTCCGCACAACCGACGCCGAGCCATATGCCCCAAACGCCCGGAAGAAGACAAGGCTCTCGGCATAGGCCATGGACTGGATGGCATGCTCGGTCTTCTCGTCAAGGGAGTAGAGATCCTTGAAGAACTCCTTGATCGCCATCTTGCAGTTGCCGTCAAAGATCTGGCAATCGGACTTGCCCTGGTTGAGCGGGCGGTACTTCTCCAGCGTCCAGTCCTGGATGCTCTTGTAGAGCGCCGGTTCGTAGACTTTCAGGGTGCTGAAGACAACATCCTGCCAGAACGTGCCAACATTCCCCTTGATGATATCCCCTTTCGGGAAGTGGAGGTTGATGAGGTCGCGGGGCGTGCCGGTGATACCGTGCTGGGCTATGCCGACGTTGAGCTTATTATCCCGGAGCGCTTGGGCAATCTCCTTTGTCTGGGGGATGTCGATGGAGAGCTGCTCGACAACATTGCCGGCAGCGTCATAGGTGTGCCCATGTGTGCTGCCGTTTGCGATGGCAAGGACATGGGGGTTGACTCCATTCTCGTTGAGGGCTTTGATGAACGTAACCGCCTCTTCCGGTTTGGTGAGGACGAGCCCGCTGTTGTCCTTCCTCCCGATCTCGCCGACTTCGACCTCGAGCCCGAACTCCTTATTGTTCATCTTCTTACTGATGTACTGGGCAAGCTCCGTAGTGACACGGATGTTCGGATCGAGTTCCTCGCGGACATTCTTCCCCTCAAAGTTGAAGAGGTGGGAGGCATCGATGGCAAACGAGGTATACCCGGCGGCGATCTGCGCATCGATGAGCTGCTTCGTGCTCTCGATCTCGGCTGCATCCCCCTTTTTGATGGTGATATGGTCCGCGTGGAGTGCCCACATATCGAACCCGACCGCGGCTGCCGCATCGTTCATCCGTTTCGAGAAATCCGCCGGGGTCATCCCGGTATACCCGCCCTTTAAATCGCACTCGGACCGCGCCAGTTCCATGAAGACGGCCGAGTCCGTGTCCTTTGCTGCCCGGAAGATCCCCTTCGCAACCGAGGCAACGCGTACGTTTGCCGCCATCACGATAGTCTTCTGGCCGGCAAGCGCTGAAAGGATTGCCGAACCCGGCATTGGACTAAAACTCTTCACCGACATACTGCATCACACCAGTGTATTCATCCTATCTGCTTAAATTCATCCTTCCCGGAAACATTTCTCAATGAGAGCAATCTCTTTTTTCCCGCCGGCATAGATAGGCGTTACGACATCATGGGCCTGCGGGACGATCCCGAGGATATCCGTCTTCCCGTTGCTGATCGCGCCGCCGGCTTCGTGCAGGATCTTCCCCATGGGATTTGCCTCATACAGGAGGCGCAGCTTCCCCTTCTCCTTGCCTTTGATACCCGGGTAGCTGAAGACACCGCCCTTGTGGAGGATCTGGTGGACATCCGCGACAAAGCAGCCGCTGAACCGGAGCTTGTAGCCTTCCCGCTCAAGTTCTTCGATCCACTTCGCATGGGCCGGGAGCCAGTCCTTCCGGAGAGCACCCGGGGCGAATATCTTCCCCTCGGGAATCTTCAGGTCACGCTGACGGAGGATGAACTCGCCCGATTCATCAAGGACAAACTCGTGGACGCCTTTGCCCGTTGTATAGGTCAGGCTCGTGAGCGGCCCGTAGAGCAGGTACATGGCCGCAACCATCGTCGATCCTTTTGCCAGGACGTGGCCGGGATAGATCCCGATGATCGTACCCACGCAGAGGTTCACATCAATCAGGGAGGACCCGTCAAGCGGATCGATCACAACACCAAACTGCGCTTTTGGATCTTTCACCTCAACAATAGTCTCCTGCTCTTCGGTAGCGACATAGCGGGCAAGCCGGGACTCCCGTATCCCATCCACGAACACAGAGTCCGCGTACTTGTCGAGCGGCTGCTGCTCCTCGCCATAGACGTTCTTTGTCTTCCCTCCATCCTTTGCCTTTCCGCCGGCAACGAGGAACCCCTTCCTGATAGAAGGAGCGCGGCTTGCCAAAAAGAGGATCAGTTCTGCGAGGTTCTTCTCCGTTCCTTCATGTTCAAGGAATTCTTTTAGTTTCATGGTGTACCGCCATCCAGATCAAAAGAATATTCAGCCGCAGGGGGGTCCGATTTTAACCCCTCAGGTATGTAGTCGTTTGGTTGCGATCTTTATCAGGATTATTATTGATGAAAAACGCGAAGGTCCACGGAAATGGTGGGGATGTGGGGGGGGGAGGCTGCCCAAGGGGGTAAGCTCCCTTGACCACCCTTTTCATTTTTTCAAGGGTCGCATACAGCCAAGTTCCACGCGGCGAGGGTCGGCAGACCCCGAGCGCCCGTGGCTCCTCCATCACCATCTAACACATTTTTACACAGGATTTACGCAGAGATAAAAAAAAGGATCCTCCCGGTCACTCGCCGGGAGCACCTGCTCCTTTCTCACTCTTCGGCAGGTTGCTGAAGGTTACCTCCAGCACGCCGTTTTTCAGCGACTTTCTCATGGTCGCAGAGTCCACTCCCGGGACCTCGGCAGTGGAATGGTAGTGGTTATCCGCATCACCGGCATCGATCACGAGGGTCGTGCCCTTCATGTCCAGCCGGACCGATTCCTCCGTTATGCCGGGTAGTTCCGCGATGACCATCGTCTCGTCGCCGATATGATGGACTTCGGCAACCGGTTCGCCGGCACTGCGGGAGAGTGCGGGCTGGAATTCCGTCACTTCCCCGGGCCCCTCACCATTGTTGATGACAATATGATAGCCGTATACTTTCGGTCCCCCGATTGACATGTCCCGGCTCATCTGCGAGAAGAGCCGTGCGAACATCTCGTCCATCTGGTCGAACATATCCATGGGATCTCCTTTCATTTTCATCACCTCGTTTCCTGTTGTTGTCTTACGCTTTCTCCAGTTTCTTCTCCAGCGATTCTGAGAGTTTCCTGATCGCATCAAAGTCCTTCTTCCGGGAATACACGGCAGCTCGGAGTTCCGCAGCAAGTTTCTCGTCGGCCTTCTTGTGGACCATGCCTGCCTGGCGGATCAGGATTGCTGCCTTGTCCAGGACCTCCCGCTGCTCCTGGTTGTAGAGCATCTCCCATGCCTGCCGTTCGGACTTCTCCAGGGTCTCTGCGTCAAGCGATCCCTTCACTTTCAGGAGCGCGGCATCGAAGTGCGCCCGGGTGAGCATCACGTTCTTGATGGCATCCTTCCGCTCCTGCTCGTTCCGGCCACCCATCTGCACGATGAAGTCGCGCATCGCGGCCATCTTGGCCTCGCGGACCAGTGCCTCGATATCGGCGCCGACATAGCCCTCTGTCTGTTTCACGAGCGCATCGACGTCAACGTCCTTTGCAAGGATATTGCCGGTCTCGCCGCCCAGGTAGACCTCGAAGATCTTCTTCCGACTCTCTTCATCGGGAGCAGGCACCCAGATGTGCCGTTCCAGCCGGCCCGGCCGGAGCAGGGCATCGTCCAGCATGTCCGGGCGGTTGGTTGCCGCGAGCACCGTGACATTCTTGAGCTCCTCCATGCCGTCGAGCTCGGTCAGGATCTGGGAGACCACGCTCTCGGTCACGTGCGAGGAGCCCTGGTAGCTCCCGCGCTTGGGCACGAGGGCATCGATCTCATCGAAGAAGATGATCGACGGGGACGCCTGTCGGGCTTTCCGGAAGATCTCCCGCACACCTTTCTCCGATTCGCCAACCCACTTTGACAGGAGCTCGGGGCCCTTCACGGCAATGAAGTTGCACTCGCTCTCGTTTGCAACGGCCTTTGCAAGCAGGGTCTTGCCGGTGCCGGGCGGGCCGAACATCAGGATGCCCTTGGGGGGCTTGGTCTGGAGCCGCTCGAAGACATCAGGGAACTTCAGCGGCCATTCGACCGCTTCCTTCAGTTCCTGCTTCACGTCCTCGAGGCCTCCCACCTGCTTCCAGGTTATGTCGGGCACTTCTACCAGCACCTCGCGCATGGCCGACGGCTCCACGTGTTTCCGGGCCTCGGCAAAGTCTTCGTTTGTGACACGGAGCGCATCCAGTACCTCTGTCGGGATATCCTCATCGATCTTGATCTGGGGGATGATCTTCCGGAGCGCATGCATTGCGGCTTCCTTGACCAGCAGGGCGATGTCGGCACCGACAAAGCCATGGGTGGTGTTGGCGAACTCCTCGATCTTTACGTCTTCGGCAAGGGGAACACCGCGGCTGTGCACCTGGAAGATCTCCATCCGGCCTTTCTTGTCCGGGATGCCGATCTCGATCTCCCGGTCGAACCGGCCGCCACGCCGTAACGCGGGATCGATCGAGTCCGGGAGGTTGGTTGCCGCGATGACGATAACCTGGCCGCGGCCCTTGAGTCCGTCCATGAGCGCCAGGAGCTGGGCAACGACACGCCGCTCCACCTCGCCCTGGACCTCCGCACGTTTCGGTGCGATGGCATCGATCTCGTCAATGAAGATGATCGCAGGCGAGTTCTGCTCGGCTTCCTCGAACTTCTCGCGCAGCCCCTTCTCACTCTCGCCATAGTACTTGCTCATGATCTCCGGGCCGGAGAGCGTGATGAAGTGGGCGTCGACTTCGTTTGCAACCGCCTTTGCTATCAGGGTCTTGCCGGTGCCCGGGGGACCATAGAGCAACACGCCCTTGGGCGGCTGGATCCCCAGGCGCTCGAAGATCTCCGGGTGGCGGAGCGGGAGCTCGATCATCTCGCGGACGAGCTGGAGCTCGCGGCCAAGGCCACCGATATCCTCGTAGTGGATATCGGACATCTCCTGCTTGCCCTCTTCGGGCTTGTAGGCCTCTTCCTTGAGCTCGATCTCGGTGTCATCGGTAACGATGACCATGCCCTTGGGGGCGACCTTCGTGATGACCAGCGTGATGGAGTTCCCGATTGCGTCAACGCGGACAGCCTGGCCTTCGATCACCGGCCGGCCGCGAAGCACCCTCGAAAGGTACTGTTCACCCCCGATAAGACGGATGGGCTGGGTAGGCTGGACAACGATCTTCTTTGCATATTCCGCCTCCGACTTTTTGATCCTGACCTTCTCGTCGATACCGGTCCCTGCATTCCCACGGACATTACCGTCGATGCGGAGGATGCCAAAACCGGTATCCTGGGCAAAACCCGGCCAGACGATCGCGGCGGCTTTTTTCTTGCCCTGGATCTCGATTACGTCACCGGAGACCAGGCCAATCTTCTTCATCACCTCGATGCTCAGGCGTGCAATCCCGCGACCGGCATCGTCGTGGGCCGCTTCCTTCACCGTAACTTCGTAATAATCCATATCTGTCATCGTAAAACACCTCGTTCAATCAAGGTTTACCATTAGTTAGTGCGCTACTATATATAAATGTTGTGCAAGAAGAAGGCGCCCGCGAATCTGAAAAACACGGGGAGGTCAGGCCACTTGCGGCATTTCCGGGGCAGGATGGAACACAAAATAAACTGCGTTATTCCAATTCAACTTTACTTGTTTTCATAACAAGCCAGATTTAGTCCAGAATCGAAAAAACAAGCCTTTATCTGGTCTTTATTGTAACCAGTAAGCCATGAGTATTGTCGCGGATGCCAAGAAAGGCATCGTTACCGAAGAAATGAAGATCGTCGCAAAGCAGGAAGGGGTCACCGAGGACTTCGTCCGGCGCGGCGTTGCCGGCGGGCATATCGTTATCCCGACCTCCCCTTACCGCAAGGTGAAGATCTGCGGTATTGGCGAAGGGCTCCGGACCAAGGTGAACGCATCCATCGGGACCTCGACCGATATCGTCAACATCCCGGAGGAAATCGAGAAGGCACGGCAGGCCGAGCTTGCCGGTGCCGACACCCTGATGGAACTTTCTACCGGCGGGGACTTTGTCGAGATCCGCAAGCAGATCATCGCAAATACCCAGCTTTCTGTTGGCTGCGTTCCGCTCTACCAGGCATTCATCGAGGCCGCAATCAAGGATGGCGCCGTTGTCCACATGAAGGAAGACGACCTCTTCCGTATCACCGCTGAACAGGCCAAGCTCGGGACCAACTTTATGGCCATCCACACCGGCATCAACTGGGAAACGGTCAAGCGCCTGAAACACCAGGGCAGGCACGGGGGCCTCGTCTCCCGGGGCGGCGCATTCATGACCGCATGGATGCTCCACAACGAAAAAGAGAACCCGCTTTATACGGAATTCGACTATCTTCTCGAGATCATGAAGGAGCACGAGGTCACCCTCTCGATGGGCAATGGCATGCGGGCCGGGGCCATCCACGATGCCACTGACCGGGCGCAGATCCAGGAACTGGTCATCAATGCCGAGCTCGCTGACAAGGCGCACCAGGAGAACGTGCCAGTGATTGTCGAGGGACCGGGCCATGTGCCGATCGACGAGATTGCGGCAAACGTCACCTTAATGAAGCGGATGTCCAACAACAAGCCATTCTACATGCTCGGCCCCATCGTCACCGACATCGCTCCCGGATACGACGACCGGGTAGCCGCCATCGGCGCAGCCATCTCCTCCTCCTGTGGTGCGGACTTCATCTGCTACGTCACCCCTGCCGAGCACCTGGCCCTCCCGACCCCCGAGGAAGTATACGAGGGCGTCATGAGCTCCCGCATCGCGGCCCATGTCGGCGACATGATCAAGCTCAAAAAGACCCGCGAGCTCGACCTCGAGATGGGCCATGCCCGCCGCGACCTTGACTGGGAACGCCAGTTTGCCGTTGCCATGAACCCGGCACGGGCAAAGAAGATCCGGTCGGAGCGCATGCCCGCAGATACCGACGGGTGTACGATGTGCGGCGACTATTGCGCACTCAAGATCGTCAGCAAGCACTTCGATTTCTGATCACCTCCCCAAATTTTGCCACGCACTTTTTTTGACTACGGACTGTTGCCTCCGACGGTCTCAATACACTCAAATAACCCCGGCAATAAATATTCCGGCACGGTGATCATATCAGGGTGAACTTCGGCGGCTTTGTCCCCATCTCGACGATTGACTGGCGGGGCCGGGCTGTCTGCACGGTCTTTCTTCGCGGGTGTCCCCTGCGGTGCTCGTACTGCCAGAACGAGGCCATCCAGACCGGGCAGGACTTCCGCGACATTGACGAAATACGGGAGATGATTGACGGGTCCGCCCCCTTCGTCTCCGGCATCGTCATCTCCGGTGGCGAGCCCACGCTCCAGAAGGATGCCGTTGTTGAGATTGCCCGGCATGCCCGCTCCCGGGACCTGAAGGTCGGTCTCCAGACAAACGGCCTCTTCCCCGGGACACTGGAGAGCCTCATCAAGGAAAAACTCGTGGACCGCGTTGCCATCGATTACAAGACGCGGTGGGAAGGCTTCTCCGGCTGGCAGGGGGGGTACAGCACGATGCCGGCAGAAAGCTATGAGAAATGCCTCAAGAAATCCATCAGCCACTGTAAGAACGCGGCCCGGGAAAATGTTCACTTTGAGTTCGAGGTCGTCATCACGACATTCTACGAGAATGCCGATTATATCGAAAAGATCTCAAAAGAGATCGGCACGGCCCCGCTCGTCCTCCAGCAGGGAGAGCATAAGATCATCCGGATGCGCGAGACTGCGCCTGACATGACCAATGGGGAATATATCTGTAAACGTCGAACATTACAGGAGAACCATCCTCCCCTGACCTTACCTGAGCTCAAGGCAATCGCCGATGAACTGGGGCGGACAGTACGAATACGGACACGGGAGATCGGGGAGATATCATATGAGAGTGATTGGCGTCGTAGGAATGCCGGCAAGCGGAAAAGGTGAATTCTCCCGGATAGCGCAGGAAGCGGGGATCCCGGTCATCGTCATGGGTGACATGATCCGGAAAGCCGTCCGCGAGGCGGGGCTCGAACCGAACGATACAAACTTCGGGGCAACGGCCAACCGGCTCCGGGCCGAGCGGGGGATGGACGCCATCGCCCAGCTCTGCGTCCCTGAAATCCGCCGGCTCAATGCGCCTCTCGCCCTGGTGGACGGCATACGGGGAGATACCGAAGTTGCCTTATTCAGGAATAACTTTGACGGCTTTACCCTGATCAGCATTGAGTCGCCTTTTGAGAAGCGCCTCGAACGAATAGCGGCCCGGGCCCGCTCCGATGATTTCACGACAGCTGATGCGCTCAAAAACCGCGACCAGCGGGAACTTGGCTGGGGTCTGGGCAAAGCCCTGGAACAGGCAGACATCCGGATCCGGAATGAGGGCAGCCTGGAAGAATTTGAACGGGACGTACGGCACCTTCTCGTGCAGCTTCGGGGTGATCCGTGAACGTAAAACTCTCTTTCTCCTCATCAGCAAAGGTCTGGGAAGACATTACCTGGGTCTATGGCATCGAAGAGGCGGGCTTTGACGGCTGGGAGATCGTCAGCGACGGCAATTACCGGTTGGAGAATCCGGACAGCTTTCGGAACGTGCAGGAAGTCCTGTCCACAACCCGGCTCCTCGCATCCGTCCATGCCCCGTACGGCGACCTGAATCTCGCCACCCTCAACGATCCCATCTGGCGGGAGTCGGTCCGGCAGATCAAGACCTGCATCGAACACGCCGCCCCGCTGACCGATCGCGTCACCATCCATCCCGGGTACATATCACCGGTTGGCAAGATGATGCCGGAGAAGGTATGGGCACTCCAGAAGGAGGCACTCCGCGAGATCGGGAAGTGCGCCAGCGAACACGGGGTACTTGCCTGCCTCGAGAACATGATCAGCTACAAGGAGTTCCTCTGCCGGTTCCCCGAGGAACTGATCGGCATGACCGAAGGGATCGAGGGAATCGGCATGACCTTTGACTTCGGGCACGCAAATACCGTGGGAAAGGTCGGCGAGTTCCTCCGGTACGTGGACCGGGCAGACCATATCCACATCCACGACAACCATGGCGTTACCGATGAACACCTTGCCCTCGGCGACGGTACGATCGACTGGAAGAGTACCGGCCGGGCCATCGCTTCCGGCTTCAAGGGAAAACGGATCGTGATCGAAGGTCGCTCGATCGAGGAGGCAAAAAGGAGCCTCGCGGTTTTCCGGAGGGAATTCATGTGACGGGGGAGACCTCATGAGCGGCGAGACCCTCCAGGTCTATTTCCTCGGGACAGCCGGGGCCCTTCCCACCCCGTCACGCAACCCGCCCTGTATCATGGTAAGACGGGGTTCAGACACGCTCCTCTTCGACTGCGGCGAAGGCGCCCAGCAGCAGATGATGCGGGCCCGGTGCGGGTTCACCGTGAACGCCATCTTCATCACCCACTGGCATGCCGACCATTTCCTCGGGATCTTCGGCCTTGTCCAGACCATGTCCTTCAATGGCAGGACCGAACCCCTGGCCATCTATGGCCCGGAATGGGTGCACGAGTTCGTCAAAACCCTCCGTCATGTTGCACGGTTCAATCTCAAGTTCCCGATGGAATCCGTTGAGCTTGCTCCCGGTTCCTGGGTGCGCTTCGAGGGGTATACCGTCACCGCATTTGCCGCGTCCCATGGCATGCCTACGCTTGGTTACATCCTTGAAGAAGACCCGAGGCCGGGCAGGTTCGACCGCGAGCAGGCCATCGCCCTTGGCGTGCCCCCGGGCCCGCTGTTCGGGAAACTCCAGCGCGGGGAAACCGTCACCGTAAAAACCGGTGAGACGACTGTGGAAGTCAGGCCGGACCAGGTCATGGGCCCAAAGAGGCTCGGTCGGAAGATCGTCTATACCGGGGACACCCGCGCCATCCACGAGACCATCGCCGATGTTGCCGCCAATGCCGATCTTCTCATCCATGATGCCACCTACGATGAGGCTGAATCCTCACGGGCAGCGGAGTTCTATCATGCCACCGCTGCGCAGGCCGGCGAAGCCGCAACAGTGCTCAATGCCGGAACGCTCGTCCTCATCCACACCAGTTCACGGTACCCGGATGCCAAGACCCATATCGCCGAAGCGCGGAGCCGATATGCAGGAACCATCGTTGTTCCCGATGACCTGGATATGATCGAGGTCCCGTTCCGGGATTGATGCAATCCCTCCCCGGCCAAAAACACCCTTTTCCTGATAACAAGTAAATTAACCTTTCAGGCACCCATTGATATCATATCAACCATTTCGCGGAGCGTTGACGATCCAGAATACACAATCGCAACCATTTTTCCGTACGTCGTGTGTGGTGAGAGAGAACCATGTCTAATACCAGTGATGATATCCTTGTGTACCGGCTTGGCGCAGCCTGCGACCTTACCGACATTGAGGAAGGGAACGTATACCAGGGAAAGGTCCAGGGCTTTGCCAATTTCGGGATGTTCGTCCAGATGAACGACCGGATCAAGGGCCTTGTCCACAAGAGCAACATGAAGGCCGAGCACAAGGAGCGGGACTCGATCCTTGTCCGTGTCCGGCAGATCCGCCCCAATGGCAACATTGACCTTGAAGAAGTGCAGATCCAGGTCTACCAGGTGCAGAACATCGAGCGGAAATCAACAACAGTCCGGATTGCCGATCTTGCCGGCAAGATTGGGAAGACCGTTGCCATCGAAGGAGAGGTTGCCCAGATTAAACAGACCAGCGGTCCAACCATCTTCACGATTGTCGATGAGACCGGGACCCAGAATGCAGCCGCGTTCATCGAGGCAGGTGTACGCGCATTTCCGGAGATCGAACTTGGCGACATTGTCAAGGTCATCGGGGAAGTGATGCGGAGAAACAACCAGCTCCAGATCGAGGCGGATCTCATAACCGCGCTCGAAGGGGATGAATCGGATGCGGTGAAAGCCCGGATCGAGCAGGCACTCGACAAGCGCTCCGAGCCGGAGGATATCCCGCTCCTCGTAAAAAGCGAGGTCATGGAGAAACTCCGTCCCGAGATGAAGAAGGTCGCAAAGATCATCCGGAAGGCGGTCTTCACCTCCCAACCCATCATCCTCCGCCACCACGCGGACGCTGACGGCATCTGCTCGGCTGTGGCCATCGAGCAGGCCGTGGTCTCGCTCATCCGGGAGTCCGGCGGCGACTTCGATGCCGATTACTTCCTCTTCAAGCGGGCTCCGTCAAAAGCCCCGTTCTACGAGATCGAGGACATCACCCGTGACCTCGACTTCTCGTTAAAGGACCATGTCCGGTTCGGCCAGAAGATGCCGCTCGTCCTCCTCACCGATAACGGTTCAACGGAAGAAGATGAACCGTCGTACAAGATAGCGAGCGTGTATGACATCCCCTTCGCGGTTATCGACCACCACCACCCTGATGCGACCATCGACAAGTACCTTGTCGCTCATGTCAACCCGTACCATGTCGGCGGGGACTTCGGGATCACGGCAGGAATGCTGGGCACCGAGGTGGCACGACTGATCAACCCGAAGGTCGAATCCCTGATCCGTCACCTCCCCGCCATTGCCGGTGTGGGCGACCGGAGCGAGGCGCCGGAGCGCGCACTCTTCCTTGAGCTTGTCCGTGACCAGTACCCGGAAGAGGCCTGCAAGGACATTGCGCTTGCCCTTGACTACGAGCAGTTCTGGCTCCGGTTCAATGACGGTCGGGAAATTATCAAGGATATCCTGAACATCAACGGCCGGACCGAGCGTCACAAGAAGCTTGTTGCCCTGCTCGTTGAGGGGGCAAACACCATGATCGAGGACCAGATGAGTGCCTGTATGGCGCATGTTGTGCCCCGTGTGCTCAAAAACGATGCACATCTCTTCCTTATCGATGTCGAGATCCATGCGCACAAGTTCACCTTCCCGCCACCGGGCAAGACCAGCGGCGAGGTGCACGACCGGCTCTGCCGCGAGCATGCGGGAAAACCGGTTGTCACGATCGGCTTTGGTCCCGACTTTGCCGTCCTCAGGTCCCGCGGCGTTCTCATGAACATCCCCCGCATGGTGAGGGAACTCCGGGTCGAGCTCCCGGGCGGCGGCATCAGCGGTGGCGGGCACCTGGTCGTGGGCAGCATCAAGTTTGTTGAAGGCATGCGCGATGCTGTCCTTGAGGCACTCATCACAAAGATAGCGGATGCCCGGGTCCAGCCACCCAAATAAGCCCCTTCACCTTTTTGGGATCTCAATGAATTTTACCTGAAAATGCAGAAGACGCGCGTATCGGGAATCTTTGAAAAACCACGCCCATGTCGGGCGAGATATAATCTTTCTGGTCGAAATTTCAGCCGGGTGAAAAAAAGAAGACTGAATTTTTGTCAGGAAGATTAGATATTTATATATAGCAATTGATCTATATGAGTTTTTAATGCTGAGGCACAACATGTCAACCACTAAAAAATTACGTGAGACGTATAACGAGACCCAGCACAAGATCGTGACGTACCTCAACTCGGGCATCACCAAGGGCAAGCACTATTTCAAATCGAAATACATTGCAAAAGACCTTGGTCTCTCGCCCAAGGAAGTCGGTACCAACATGGCAATTCTTGCCGAGATCTGTAAGGAACTGGATATTATCCGGTGGAGCTACTCGAACAGCACTACCTGGATGGTCACCTCGCGTGCCATCTAGGCCTGGTGCCACTAATCCCCCCTTTTATCATGACCAAAGTACTGGAATTTGAATCTGCAATCGAGTTTATCGCAAACATCAATGAACACAAGGACTGCCTGATGTCCCAGGACTCAAACCAGGAGAACCCGGCAGCGCTCTGGTTCAACATCGATATCCCGAAAGGGCACCTCCTGAAAAACGGGGACCGTGTCCGGATCACTGTCGAGAAACTCTGATCTTTTCATATTCCCCCAGGGGACATGGAACAATCCTTACGGGAACGTTCTCAAAGATTACCGATCCTTATACTCGAAGTAATAGTCCTTCGGGGTCTCAAGATCTATCTGGTAACTGTCGATATATGCAGTTGTTATGATCATGTACAGGTCAGCACCGGATACCTGGACATTCCGCGTCATCGATCCGCGGTTGAGGATCTCCATACCATCGATGACCGTGCCGTTGTCCGCGTAACAGAGGACCACCTTGAAGTTCCCGTACTGGGGCGTCCGCTCAGCTGTTACCGTTGCATTCAGGGACCAGACCGGGTACGGAACACGGAACCTCTGGCTCAGTCCCCCTCTTGACTCGTTGATGAAGGCAAAGGTCACCATCTCGCGGCCGCGGAACGGGATGTCGCCAGCGCCGTAGATATAGATGTTGTCCGGCATCTTGAACCGGGGATAGGAGAACGGGCTGCTGTTGTAAAAGAGCCGGTAGGGCGGGGCAATGGTCGGCTCAGCCATGGGGGTTATGGTAACCGCAGCAGTGAGCGGGGTTACCGTGACGACCGTCTGAACAGGAGTACCCGGTACAGTGGAAGGCACAACAGGGACCGGGGTAGCGACCTGCTTTCCCCCAACTTCAGGTATGCCCGAAAGGTAATGGGGGTTCATGACAAGGGCGATGACAAAGACCAGGACGACTCCGCCGATGAGGGTGATAAGATCTCCTTTCTCCACAGGATGTAATTGGGCCCGTAAGAAAAAAAACGTGACGGAACAAAAACATGGAATAATCCTGCCCGAAGAAATGTTTCCGGCGTTGACAAAAAACCTCTGTTGCCAGCGGGAATTCCATAAACCGTAACCCGTACTCCGTATGGATTATATCCTCGCCGGGAAAAAGGATGTACATGGAGTTGCCCGGGCTTCGCACATGGGTGGTCTTTTACCTCATCTCCTTTGTTGTCCTTCTCTGGGCAGCATTCCTCTCCTCACAGGGAGCAATGCTCTGGGTGAGCCTGCTCCTTGTCCTCATCATCATCGGCCTGAACTTTGTCACGGTGATGAACCAGCTCAAGGCCCATGCTGCACGAAAGGAGTTGCAGCGGAGCCTGACAAGCAGTTTCCAGAGAAGTCCGGGGGGAGCGGAAGAAGAGAAGAAAGAGTGATCCCTGAACCGTTACGGCTGCTCTTTTTTCACAAAGACCTTCTGGACGGAATTTCTTGCAGTGAACAGGTTCTCCACCTGCCTCCCGAGATACTCGGTCTTGCCCATGATGTAATACCCGTCACTGACGAGCGCCCCGTGGAAGAGCCGGGCAAGATCGTCTTTCTGTTTCTCGGTAAAGTAGATAGTGACATTGCGGCAGGTGATGAGGTCAAGCCAGCGGGATATCGGGGCGCCGCTCATCAGGTCATGCGGCCGGAAGCGGATGAGTTCCTTTAAGTGATCCTTCACCTGGTAGTTCCCGTCAGGCATCTTCGTGAAATGACGGCGGATCTGGCTTTCCGATAACTTTGCCATGGCTTTCGGGGAATAGACCCCTTCCTGCGCTTTTGCAAGCACAACCTTGTCGATATCCGTTGCAAAGATCTGGCCGGAGATTTCCTTGTTCTGTGCCATTATCTCGTGAATGATCATGGCGATCGAGTAGGGTTCCTCACCGGTCGAGCACCCGGCACACCAGATCCGGAGCCGTTTGCGCTTTGCGAAGAGATCCGGGAGAACTTCCTTTCGTAAGATATCGTAGACATCGCCATCCCGGAAGAACTCCGTCACGTTGATGGTGAGTGCCTTTCGGAGAACCTCCAGTTCCGGCGGATTTGCCTTGAGGTACCTGAGGTATTCGTTGTAATCTGCAGTATTGGTTGACCGCATCCGCGAGAGGAGACGGCGCTTGATGTAATCTTCCTTGTAGTTCCCGCACTGGATCTTCAGGGTTTGCTCGATATAGCGCTTTAAGAGGTCAAAGCCATCCATTGGTTCTCCTCAGTACCTTTGTGGTATCGTAAAATGGTGTCTGCCTGTGATAAATAATTATCAGGGCGGGTGAGGCCCGGGTTACTTGACCCGGAACTGTCCCATCTCTGTCCTGCAGTGCTCTGCCATGGCCGAGAGCTCGGCAGAGGCGCTCGCTATCTCCTCGGTGGAGGCACTGGTCTCTTCGGCAAGGGCGGCCATGTCTTCCATGCGCTGCTGGTTCTCGCTTGTTATGGTGCGGAACGACTCGATACCGGACATCAGCTGGTTTGTTGCTTTTGCCTGGTCCTCGGTGGCCCGGGTGATCTCGCCAACTCCCGCGGAGACGATGGTTGCCTCCGAGACGATCCGGTTCAGCGACTCGACGGTCTTGTTCACGCTCTCGATACCGCCCTTGATCTCCTCGAAGGATTCCTGCATCGATGCTGCGGTCTGCTCGCTCTGAGCCTGGATCGAACGGATGAGGGTCTCGATCTGGTTGCTCGCCTTCTTGGACTCCCCGGCAAGGTTCTTCACTTCACCTGCAACAACGGCAAAACCCCTGCCGTGTTCCCCGGCCCGGGCTGCCTCGATGGCAGCATTCAGGGCCAGGAGGTTCGTCTGGTTTGCAATATCCGTGATGAGGTTGACGATCTTGGAGATCTCCTGCATCTGCTCGTTGAGTTTGGTGATCTCGTCGACACTCTGCTTGGAGATCTTCTCCACGATTTGCATCTTGCCCGTTGCAACCTTTCCAATGCCTGCGGCTTCCTCGCCTTCCTGGGAAGCTTTTTCGGCATGGCTCATGACATCATGCGAGGTGCTGGCAATCTGCTCGATGGATGCCGAGATCTCGGTGATATCGCTTGAGATCTTCTCAACGCCGCCCAGCTGCGCTTTCGCGCTGTCAGTTGACTTCTGGCTGGAGATAGCGACCTGCTCGGTGGCTTTCGCAATCTCTTCGGTGCTCTTGATGGTGTCGCGGATCGTGACGTCAAGTTTACTGACCGCGTCGGCGAGGCTTCCAAGGACTCTCTGGATGGCATCGGCCGATGTGTTGTAATCAACTTTAAGGCTTGCCAGCGGGTCAGCTTCGTCAACACTGACCCGGTGGGTGAGATCTCCGCTGGCGATCTTTTCAAGAGCGGTCTTCAGCTCTGCCGCGCTGACCGTCAGGAGCTCTGCATTAGACTTCGCCTCGTCCATCATCACCTTGATCTGGTTCTCCTGTTCACGCTGGCGGGTAACGTCATTGTACACGCAGAGGATAGTTGACAGGTTGCCGCTTGCATCAAGGATTGGTATACCGTACTGTTCAAGAATATGTGCACCTGACGGGAACCTTATCGAAATCTCGCCGAAACTGCGTTTTTTCTCGGTGAGAACTTTCTTTAACCCTTCGCCTTTCTGGCTGTCGATCTTGAAGTCACGGGCATTCAGCCGCAGGAGTTCATCTTTTGAGACTCCGGTCATTGTGATATAGGCATCGTTGACCAGGATGATTTTGAACTCCGGGTTCATCAGCATCATGGACATCGGGTTCTGCTGGATAATGGTATCGGAACGCTTCTGTAAAACAGCAACCTCCGCCATGTTCTTTTGGATCTCCGCCTTTGTCTTCTCCTGTTCTAGAACGAGCGCATGGATCTCATCGAGTTTTTTGCGTTCTTCCGTGATGTCGTTGTACACGATGAGGATGCTTGTAATCTCACTGGAACCATCCGTGATGGGAATACCGTACTGCTGGAGCCTCTTTATCCCTGCGGGGAATTCCACCAGTACCTCGCCCTTCGAGCGGTGGTGCTCGGTGATGACACACTTCAGGCCCTCGCCCGACTGTTCCAGAACTTTGAAATCGTGGAGGGTCTTTTTCTGCAGTTCATTCCGCGATATCCCGCTGAGAGTCACATATGCATCGTTGACAACCCGTATGTGGAACGTTTTGTCGACAAGAATGATTGGCATCGGGTTCTGCTGGACGATCGTCTCCGAACGGTGCCTGAGCTGCTCGATCTCGGTATTCTTCTTTCTCTGGGCAGTGACATCGTTATAGACAAAGAGAAGGGAAGTGACCGTGCCATTGTCGGTGACAGGGATGCAGTACTGTTCGAGAATATGCCTTCCTGAGGGGAGCTCGATCGTGACTTCCCCGAAGGAGCGGCGCCGCTCATGTAAGGCGACCTTGGCACCTTCACCGGACTGGGAGATAAGGGTAAAACGCGACAGGCTCGTATTCATCAGGTCATCCCGCCTCATCCCGCTCATCTGGAGAAACGCATCGTTTGCCTCGGTAATCGAGAACGACGGGGTAGCAACAAGCATCGGCACCGGGTTTCGCTCAACCATGAGCTCAAGGCGGTGTTTGAGATCCGTGATGATGCCTTCCGCCTCCCTGCTGATCCCTTCCGGAACGGGTTTTTCAACAACAACAGGTTCCGGGGCTGCGCGCACCGTAGCCAGTTCTTCGAACGTTGCATTGATCGCGCCGATCAATGCGGTGTATTCCGTACCGAACTTCATCGCATCCAGCGGGCCTGCTGCCTGGCCGGCAACCGCTGAAGTAAGAGCCGACGCGATCTCCTCGTTGAGCTGGCGGACGTGGGCTGCGATCTCCTCCGTTGAGGTGGTTGCGGGTGCAACAGGCGCAGCAGGTGCTGCCGGTACCGGCGGTGCTCCGGCACCGCTGAACAATGCTTTCCTTCCTGGTCGTTCAGACACTAGTATTCCTCCCAAAAACTCCTACAATCCGCCGGTGACCGCATGCACATTCACTCATTCTACTTTTCCACAAGATCCTTTATGACTTTCTCCATGTCAATCCAGATGATCAGGTTCTTCTTGGTATCGGCTGTTGCATCCTCGGTCTTCATCTTGATGATCCCTTTCACAAAAGTGGAACTGTCGGAACCGAACCCTTCGCCAACCTTGTCGACATCAGAGTCAGACACCTGGATGACGCTGCTCACATCGTCGACAATGATCCCGACATTGCTCCCGCCGGTCGCTTCCGGTACAAGGACAATGATCTTCTGGTTGGTCCTGACTTCCTGGTCGGGCAAACCGAGCAGGGTGTTTAAGTTCATGATGTTCGTTATCTCACCACGAAGGTTGATAACCCCGGAAATATATGCCGGAGCACGGGGGATGGGGGTGATGGGGATCATCTCTACGATCTCCCGTGCCAGCTGGATATCGAGTGCATACCGCTCGCCACCCAGCTCAAACTCGACAATATCGATGGTAGACGCCATCGTCCTACCTCAGCTTGAACGCACCCATCTTCGTCTTCAGGGTTTCGGCCATGTTGGCCAGTTCCGAGGACGCGCTCGCGATCTCTTCGGTTGATGCGCTTGTCTCTTCCGCGAGTGCGGCCATATCCTCCATCCGCTCCTGGTTCTCCCTTGTGATGGTGCTTGTCTCTTCCATTCCCTGCATTACGCGTGTTGTTGCCTCGGCCTGTGCCTCGGTCGCCTTCGTGATCTCGCTGACACCCTGCGCCACGATGTTGGATTCCGCGGTGATCCGGTTGAGGGCATCCACGGTCTTGTTCACGCTCTCGATCCCGGCCTGGATCTCCTTGTAGGAGCTGTTGATAGCTGCGGCGGTCTTGTTGCTGCTCATCTGGATGGTGTTGATCAGTTCCTCGATCTTGCCGGTGGCTGACTTGGACTCTCCTGCAAGGTTCCGGACTTCGCCGGCAACAACGGCAAAGCCCCTGCCGTGCTCGCCTGCTCGTGCAGCCTCGATGGCCGCGTTCAGGGCAAGGAGGTTGGTCTGGCTGGAGATGTCGGCGATCATCTTGACGATGTCGGAGATCTTCTTCATCTGCTCGTTGAGCGCCGTGATCTCGTTCACGCTCTCACCGGAGATCTTCTCGACAACCTGCATCTTGCCGGTTGCAACCTTGCCCAGTTCCGCTGCCGAGTTGCCCTCGGTAGCCGCTTTGCCCGCGTGCTCCATGAGGGTGTGCGACGTGCTGGCAATCTCCTCGATCGATGCCGACAGGTCGGAGACATCCTTACTGATCCGCTCGATCTGGTCCATCTGCTTCTTGGCGCCGTCGGTGGACTTCTGGGACTGGATTGCAACCTGTTCGGTGGACTTGGAGATCTCCTGCGTGCTCTTGCTCGTGTCGTCGGTCGTGACCTTCATCTGTGTGGCGGCCTTTTCGAGTTCGACCATGACCGGCTGGATGGACTCGAGCGCCTTGTTGAAGTCGGCCTTGAGTTTTGCCAGCGGGTCGCCTTCAATAATGTCGGCACGTGTCTGCAGATCACCCTCTGCCATGTGGTTGAGTGACTTGCCCAGCTCAGCCGCACTTGCGGCAAGGGCTTCCTGCGCCATTTTGGAGTTGTCCATGAGCTTCTGGATCTCCTCCATCTTGGTGTGGGCATCTGTGTAGTCCACCCACACGTAGAATGCACCGTCAAGCTCTCCCCGTTGGTCCAGAATCGGGATTGCATTGAGGGTCAGGTATTTCTGTTTGCCGCCGGGGAACGTTACGAGCGCTTCGGTGATTGCCAGTTTCTTCGTGGTGAAACAGGCATAGAAGTCTTCACCGGAGAGAACCTTGATGTCGAAGTCATAGAGTTTCTTCTTCATCAGCTCTTCGTGGGTCCCCTCCCAGGCGATCTCGTACTGCTTGTTGATGGAGATCCTGCTCTTGTCCTTTCTCAGGACCGCAATCGCGAGCGGGTTGTTCTGGATCATGCTGTCAACGCGGTACTCCATTGCCTTGACTGCATCCATCTTCTCATGGAGTTCAGTGTAGTCAACCCACACGTAGAAGGCCCCGTCAATCTCGCCCTTCTTGTCAAGGATCGGGATCGCATAGAGCGTCAGGTACTTCTTCACACCGTCAGGGAACTTTACAAGCGCCTCGGTGACCGCCAGTTTCTTGGTTTCGAAACAGGCATAGAAATGTTCACCGGAGAGGACCGTGATATCGAAGTCATAGAGTTTCTTCTTCATCAGCTCATCGTGGGTTCCGCGCCAGGCAATCTCGTACTGCTTGTTGATGGACACACGGCTCTTGTCTTTTCTTAAGACGGCAATCGCAAGCGGATTGTCCTGGATCATCGCGTTGGCCCTGCGCTCAGCTTCCTGGGCTGCTTCGACCTTCTCGTGAAGCTCGGTGAAATCCGCCCAGATATAGAAAGCCCCGTCAACCTCCCCGGCCTTGTCGAGAATGGGAAGCGCATAGAGCGTCAGGTACTTCTGTTTGCCGTTTGGAAACTTCACGAAACATTCAGTAACGGAGAGTTTCTTTGTCGTGAAACAGGCATAGAAGTCTTCCCCGGAAAGGACTTTGATATCAAAATCGTAGAGTTTTTTCCTCATGAGTTCATCATGAGATCCTTCCCACATAACCTCGTACATCTTATTGATCGCAATCCTTGACTTGTCCTTTTTCAGGATGGCAATAGCCATAGGATTATGCTTGATCATAAGATCGGCGCGGCGCCTCAGCATATTATTGAATTCTGCCTTTTCCAGTGTGCTGTTCAGCATTTTTGCCAGCGAGCGATATTCCGAAGGTACCTTATATTCATCCACGCGGACGGAGAAATCACCATCACGGGCTTTGGTCAGTGTCTTTTCAAATTCCTCTAATTCCATCTCAGCACCTCTTCTGTGATGTTCTTGTACACAATACCGGCAGCACTCTCCGGCGCATACTGCGAGATCGGGAGTCCCCGCTTCTGCGATTCGTAAATCTGGGGAGAGTACGGTACGGTATACACGGTCCTGAACAGCCGCTCCACTTCTGCGCGCATGGAGAGCAACCGCTCGTGTTCAGTCTCCTTTTCTTCCCGTGCCCGGATCTCTTCGGGCGTTGGTTCCGGTTTCTTGTAAAAAAGATCCCGCAGCTGGGTGAAAATATCCTTCTTTTCAGGCTGTTCGATGCCTGGCTTTTCAGGGTTTCCCTGTTCGCCCCAGCGGGTCACTACAGCCATGTCAGGAATAATCTCCCTTTCCAGGTCTTCTTTCATGTCCCCGAAAATGGTTGAAAGTGTTGATACTCCTTCAAGCGCAAATGTACCGGAATCTAAGGTGACAATAACATGATCAGCGGCGAAAAGACCGTTGATGACAAGTTGTCCCAGGCTCGGGGGCGTATCCACAAGGATGAAATCGTAGCGGTTCTTCACCGTTTCAATTGCATTTTTGAGGATCGCTTCCCGGTTCTCCATGCGGTACAGGAAAGGGTCCGCACCAACCAGATCAAGGCTGGAGGGTGCAAGATCGATTCCTGACGGCGTTCCCTGGATGATCTCAGACAGACTTGTTATCGGAAAATCCTCAAAGCCGCTTAAGAATACATCGTAAATGTTCCTGCCGGGAGTCGTCGGGGTGAACCCGAGACCAACGGTAGCGTTTGCCTGTGGATCGCAATCGATAACAAGTACCTTTTTCCCGGCCTGTACCAGGAAGCCGGCAATGTTCAGACAGCTTGTCGTCTTGCCGGTACCGCCCTTGTGATGGGAAAAGGTAATTACGGTAATACTATCACCTTGGATGGAATTTCTGTGTATTAAGTATTTAATAAGATATGTCTGTCTTACAATCACTTAAGGTTATTATTTTGAATATTTCAGAAATTTTTACGGGAATTAAAATTTTTTTGAAAAATTCACGCACAATACAGGCATACGCGGGTTTTCCCTGTGGTGTTGCGTGGTGCAGCCAGACAATACGCTGATATAATGCAAGATCACCTGCCATGGCTTACCCCTTTCATCGCTTGAAACCGGTCTTGTCCCGGCAGGATTTTTATGGTTGTACGCGTTACATCTGCTTGATGTCCGGACGAATACATCTGGTAACAGCAGGACTTCTTTTCATGCTCGTTATCTGCCTGTCTCTTTGTTCCGGATGTATTTCTACAACGGTGGGCAATACCTGGTACGAGAACCAGTCCGTCAGGACAACGATCAGCCATGCCGGAGAACCGGCAGACCTCACCGTGCAGGTCACCGTGTTCAAAATCGGCCACATTGACCAGCACATCTATACCGTGCTCAGTACTCCGGTTTCGCTCTCCCGGGGGGATACGCTTGTCACCATCCCCGTGGATCTGCCGCCCGGATCCTACAAACTCTATGTCTATGTCCTGGGAGACAATGACCGGAAGACGGCGGTAATCCGTGACATAACCGTGTGATCCTCATGACGCTGTTTGGGAAACCTCTTATCGATGCAGCCCGGGGCATGGGACCCGCCGACATGATCTTCGAGAACGCCACGATCTTCAACCCGTTCAGCTGTTCCTGGGATGAGGGGACGCTCGCGGTAAAAGACGGGATCATCCTCGGCATTGGCGAATACGAGGGAAAAGAGACCCGCGACTGCTCCGGGAAGTACCTCATCCCCGGCCTGATCGATGCCCATGTCCACATCGAGAGCTCGCTCCTTACGCCTTCCGAGTATGCCCGGCTGGTCGCGCTCCACGGTACCGGCACGGTCATTGCCGACCCTCACGAGATCGCGAATGTTGCTGGTGTCAAGGGCATTGAGTACATGCTTGCGGCCCGGAATGGCGCAGCGATTGACATCCTGTATATGCTCCCTTCCTGTGTGCCGGCAACACCCGCTGATGCGGGCGGGGCCGTGCTGGATGCCCGAAGCCTCCGGCAGTTCGTGGGCAAAGAGGGGATCCTCGGCCTTGGCGAGATGATGAACTTCCCCGGTGTCCTTGCTGCTGATCCCGGGATTGGCGAGAAACTTGCGCTTGTGAAAACCCGTGACGGGCACGCCCCGATGCTCTCTGGAAAGGACCTCAACGCGTATATTCTTGCAGGCCTCCAGAGCGACCACGAGTGCACCACGCTTGCAGAGGCGGAAGAGAAACTAAAGGCTGGCATGCACATTTTCATCCGCGAAGGCTCGACCGAGAAGAATATCGAAGCGCTCATCCCGCTCGTGACCCCCAAAACCGTCTCCCGCTGCAGCTTTGCAACCGACGACTGTCATGCCGACCTGCTGATGGATGACGGTCACATCGACCGGTGCATCCGCTCCGCCATCGCTTCGGGTCTTTCACCGGAACTTGCCATCCGGATGGCAACGCTCTCTCCCGCGGAACACTTCGGCCTCCATGACCGCGGTGCGCTCTCTCCCGGGCGGAGGGCGGACTTCTGCATGATCGATGACCCGGAGAAGTTTGTTGTACAGGAAGTTTTCCGGCATGGAACCGCAGTGACGGCCGCCGCAACGGTTCCGGCTGCTGCGTTCCCGCCCTCCATCCGCTGCAGGCCACCGCAGCCGGAAACGATCCAGGTCTCCGGCAGCGGATGGGCACGCGTGATTGGCCTTGTCCCCGGCCAGATCGTCACTGAGGCGCTCGCGTATGAATTCAGTCCCGCCGGCATTCCTGACCGGGCGAGGGATATCCAGAAGGTGGTTGTCTGCAACCGGTACCACGATGCACCCCCGGGCCTCGGGCTTGTGCATGGCTTCGGGTTCCAAAACGGTGCGATTGCGTGCAGTATCTCCCATGATGCGCACAATATTGTTGCGACCGGCACAAGCGACGATACGATCCTCCGGGCCATTCGCGAGGTTGTCCGTGCACAGGGTGGCATGGTCGCTGTCTGTGGGGATGAGACAACAGTCCTCCCGCTCGACGGTGCCGGCCTGATGTCCACGCTTCCGTACCCGCAGGTTGTGGAACGACTCAGGGCGCTGCACAGGACAACGGAAAAGATCGGTGGGATTGACAACCCGTTCATGTATCTCTCGTTCCTCGCGCTCACGGTCATCCCGGCCCTCCGGGTCACCGACCGGGGCGTCTTCGATGGCGTTGCGTTCCGGGACGTGCCGCTCTTTGAAGGATAATCAGGGGAAGAGGAGGATCAGGATGGCCCCACCGACCATCAGGACGGCACCGGAGATCCTCCGGAAAAGATCTTTTTCACGGAACACGAGTGTGCCGTAGAGAACCGTGATGAGGATACTCATCCGCTTGATGGCAATGACATACGGCGCAATCTGGTCAAGGTATGCCGTGTTGATCGTGATTGCTTCGATCGTTATGATCACGCCGATAACGATTCCGGGTACAAGAAGATCGCGCAACGGGATGTTAATGAATCCAGTTCCAGAAGCCGAACTGATGGATAGCGTACCAGTCCCCACTGTTGTGGACAAACGTTTCAGCAGGTGGATTAGGAGAAATGCACTCCCGAGGACAAGAAATACCACGCCAGACCCGAACACCACGTCGGAATTGAGCACGACCATCTTGTCAAACCCGATTGCAATCGCGTAGAGGAATGAAACCACAAACATGGAGAGGATGCCGGGGTGTGAAATCATTGCCCGGAACGGGTCCAGGAGGTTAGTGTGTTCAGCGGAGGTATTGAGGACATAGGATCCAGCAACAATGGTGATAATACCGGCGATCCCTATGAAGGAAGGGACCTCATGCAGGATCAGGGCCGCCGTAACGACAAGAAAGAGCGGCGTGAACGAGAGCATCGGTACCGCAAGCGAGATGTCTGTGGATTTCAAAGCCCGTAATGTGAGCGTGGTGGCGACAACATTGATCGCGGATGTGACAAATACGGCAAGAAAAAAATCAGCACCAAGAGTCGGGATACCCCGTACGGTTACAATGGTTAAGAGAAAGAGCGACGTGAAGAGGAAACCGGATGCTGCCAGTATATCTGGCTCAACGGTCTGGAGGAATTTCTTGTTTGCGATAAAATATGCAGCATTGGCACACGCACCGATACCGGAAAAAAGTGCCCAGAACATGGTTGTCTATTGATACGATATTGGCAGCGATTGTATCCATTCCTGCGTTGTCATCACCTGCGAGAACCGCATCTGCTGGGTGACGAGGATTGCGCGGTGGAGCTCCTCGGCGCTGACCGAGCCGGCACGGTTCGTGATGGCAAGGGTCCCGGTTGCATCTGACAAAAATTTCACCGTGTACCCGCGATGGAATGCCTGCCGGGCGGTTGTGTCGCAGCACATCTGTGTCATGTAGCCCGCGATCGTGACCGAAGTGATCGTATGCTCTTTTAACCATGCTTCGAGGTTTGTCCCGGTAAAGCTGCCGGGCAGGCTTTTTTCTACCAGGACGTCACGCGGGCGCTTCTTTATCTCAGGGCGGAGTTCCCATCCCGGTGTCCCGGGAACAAAGGTTGCAGCACCGGCGGCCCGGTTTGAATGCTGGATCACAACAACAGGGATGCGGGCAGCATGCGCGGCATCCATTGCCTGCAGGATGTTGACAAAACTCCCGTACGGGAAGGTTACCGGGAGTTTCCCGGAAAAGTATTCGTCCTGCACATCGATGACCAGTAATGCTTCGCTCATGACTCTTTTTCCTCTTCAAACGTATTCCGGTCAATTTCCATGCAGAGGAACGGAACCTGTTCGCCGTTCACCAGTTCCGTGCATTCACCACAGGGCCGGAAGTGGAGTGATTCGTACAATCGCTGCGCCCGGGGATTATTCTTTCTGACGATCAGGACGATCTTCCAACAGGCAGCATCGGAAAAACCGCGTGAGAGTACCAGGAGCGCGACCAGTCTTCCATATCCCTGCCCGAGCCGGTGGGGGTGGAGGGCGATCCGGAACTCTGCGCTGCTGTCGTCGTTTTTTGCAAGGAGCGCGAAGCCGATAATCGCATTCCCGTCTTCCGCAACCAGGATCTCCGTGTTCTCTCTGTCCCGGTATTCATCGATCCAGCCCTTGTCACGGAGGGCGTAATCGAGCATGCTGAATTCACTGGGGTATGGCGGCCATGATCGGATACAGGGAACATCATCCGGCCGGAGCGGGCGAAGGGAGAGCATACAATGGATATCCTGGTTGTCTACTACAAGAAAAATCCGGGCGAGGGTTCATGAAGGGAGGACAAGGAATTTCCGGATCGCGGAGGGGGTTTTGTCTGCTCCCATGATCCCGATGGCGAATTCGCCCGATGCCTGGATCTCGCCATGCGCTTCCCACGTGTTGATACCGCACGTTCCTTCGATAACGGTTGTCCGGAACGATCCCTGGTTGTCAAGGCTGACACCGGCATCCATCTCCCCGACAGCAAAGATCGTGTACACCATCTCCTTTCCCGCGGGAAGGTTTGTCGTTCCCCGGATCGTGAATGGCTGGTAGGCAACCGGGCTCCCGATTTCATCGATCGCAATCCACGGCGTGGTGTTTGTCGTGTTGGTCTCCGGGCAGGCATCCGCCACGGGTGTCAAAGAGGGGGTCACTGAGATCGTTGCTGATGGCAGTTCCCGCACAAGGAACTCGCGCTCAACCCCGCAGTCGTGCACGATGCGGTACCGGCCCGGTTCCCAGCCGGTGGTGACGAAGGTATACTGGCGGGTTGACGCACCCGGTGCAAGCGATGAGCCTGAACCATTGTCCGGCCTGGAGTTACCCATCTTCGTGCTCCAGGTTCCCCTCGGTGTCTGCGTTATCACGGAAAACGCCGGGGGATCCCCGGCACACTGGAGCGTCCCGCTGCCGTCATTGGTCACCGTGAACTCAACCACTTCCCCAATGTTGTAGATGTCCGTGTCCATCTTCACGTAACCGGACAATGCATCGGGCTGGTTGATCGTGGCCCGGTAAGAAGCGACGATGGAGCCGGGATCGGATATTGCATTTTCACTGGCATTGAGCGTCCCGGCCGGGGCAGTGCAACCTGCGGTAATCGCGAGGCTCATTGCAAGGAAAAAAACCGCAACGAGCAACGACCTCTGCATCTGGTTCACCGGTTTTTTTGTTATTAACACGTGTCATGACTTTTGTGTATGGCGCGATAAATCTGTTTGGTTTTTTAGAAGGGGGCTAAGCGTGACAATGCGGCCGTGCCGGACTGTTCAGCGGCATGCGAACCCGGGCTGCAGGTTTCCGTATAATGGGGGGAGGGGGAGGTGCAGGGATGGATCTTTTAGGGATTTTATGGTGAGAGAGAAATGTATCATTGAATTGATTATGGTATCTGGGTGATCAGTCTTCGGCTATTCCTCATACTCCCATTTTTTGATCAAGGTTTCGCATTCCGGGCGGGGAAGCCAGCGTTTGTTATTCAACATGAATCTCAGTGCAGACGCAGCTTCTTGTGGCCGCAGGATTTCTCCTTTGATTATTTCATCGAGAAGCCAGAGCGTCCCGTGATACTCGATCCGGGAAGCGTCAGCCAGTTCCCGTAACGGGCCGTCGTTTGAAAGGAGCAGTGTATGGTGTTTCTGGCTCAAAAAAAGAACGGATATATCTTCGAGAGAGAGTTCGATATGATCCTCTTGCAGGACGAGTATTTCTTGAGTCTCAATATCATTGAGTGCCAGAATTTTGAGTCCTAATGAAGCAAGTTGTTTTTCGGAATATGTGTCGGAGATCTCATACGCGACGATATCGGATGTATGAAAGTCAAATGGCAGGAGAAATAGAGTATCGAAGATCTTCCCGGCCAAGAAATCGAAGAGGATATTTGTATCGATACAGCATGGTCTCCTGCTCATTCCCATTCCTCACTCACACGGCACGGCTAAAAGGGGAGATTCGTCTCCTTTCAGTTCATTGAACCGGGATTGTGAAATCTTATTTTCAGTCAGGGCCCGGAGAAGGAGGAGTTCGAACTGGGTTGGAATCTCAGGTTTTACCGGTCTGCCGGGCTCCTTCACATGCCAGCCATGCGAGCGCATCTCGACCCAGTGCCGATCGGCCGCCGCTTCTGAGATTATCCCGAGGTTCCTTGCTCGGTAGATCAACGCGCCCATGCTGATCCCGTACTTGTGTTTCAAGACATAGAGCTCCCGCAGGTCGAGCATCCTTCGCTTCGGACCAAGCTCAGCTATCGCCACCTGCCGGGGGAACAGAAAGGCACCTGCAAACCGGAAGGCAGCTGCCTCTTCATCAATCCCTTCATCAAGGTTCAGGAGCAGATGCCCCAGTTCATGTGCGAGGTTGAGGCGGCGCCGGTCTCCGGGGAATGCTTTATTGACAATGATGAGCGGGTGTTCATTGTTATATTTCATTGTCAGTGCATCGAATTTTACCGGTCCCTGGACAACTCCGACCTTGATCCCATGCTGTTCCAGTACGTCCATCAGGTTTTCAATAGGGTTGAGCCCCAGATTCCAAGCCTCGCGAACCCGGACGACAACGTCTTCGATCTCGTCGATTGATGACGCACGGCATGATTCTGGATCCGGCAGGTCGAGCGGTTTTTCCGATCCGGTGATCTGCTCGACCAAGAGATACCTCTCCAGCCAGTCTGAGGTCTTCCCGAGGATATGTGTCTCATCCTTTTGCGACAGTGCCTTCCGAGCACGGTACACGGGTTTCGTAAGCCGGATCGTGGAAGCCCGGAAGAAGTACGCTGGCCTGACTTCGAGCGCTTTCGCTAAAGCGATAAGAACTGTCGAGTTTGGCGCGATGGTCCCGTTCTCGTATTTCGAGATCGCCATCTTGGTAACTCCAAGCTTTCGCCCGAGCGCTTCCTGCGTTAACCCGGCATTAATCCTGGCTGATTTTATGCGTTCACCGAATGCCATCTCAACTACCCCTCTCATCTCTGGTTTACAATCTGCTGAAAATTTGCCAATAAAGTAAACTATTCAATAACATATAAATTCGATGGATGAAACCATACCATATTGAACAACATTTAACGACATTATTAGAAGAATTGTATCGGCAATCTAACCAGATGTAACACTTTCAAACCATGAAGCAAAGATTTAAATGATTTTGATTGGATCTTAAGATCTAAGCAGTTCATAGCTGAACTGCTGCGGAGTAATAGACAATGACATCAAAAGATGTTAAACGCGGAATCGCATACGAGAAAAGAAAAGCGGACGAGCACGGCGCCCGGCATATTGGCGGCCCCGGTATGCATGATTATGAGCGGGGTGACAAACTCGGCGAGGTCAAAAACAGAGGAAGCCCGGTTACTAAACCTGAATTACAGCGGTTGATTCACGACAAATGTGTGAGCGAAGTTGACAGCAGGGGCGGGTTCACCCAGCCGGCAATCGATTATCGCAACCGCTATCAACCGGATATTAAACTGATCAGTCAACGAAAGGTCATCCGATAACAGTGCACGTTTCTTTAAATGGGGTTAGCCGGGAATATCCCGCCCCCTACCTGTAGCCAACCCAGTGTCTGAAAATATTGGTTTGGGTTCATAAACAATAACGCGGTTATAATCCGTTATGCTATTCTTACAAGGACTGGATATTTCTTCATACTCAACGCCAGTCAAAGGAACCTATCGATTTCTCCTCCGACGTTCGCAGTCATAATTTACCAGCAAACGCCTTCCCCAGCACCGCCTGCGTCATCCGCTCGCACCGCCGACCCGCCGCAGCAACCTCGCGATCAATGGCATCCGCACGCTCGAACAGCAAACCGACACGCCGGACGATCTCGTGCTGCTCGGCAAGGGGCGGGAGGGGGATGAAAAAGACAAAATATGACAATAGTGAACTCCTTGAACTCAATTTTTATCTCCTTTTACCTGGTTGCATAATTTACATAACCACTGCCCATTTTCAATCGTAGTTGCTCCCCCTTTACTATGTGGGATTATGTGATCGGCATCCCCTTTATCAAAAGGAGTGACTTTTTTACAGATTTGGCATACCCCTGATCCTTTGTGATAGATTGCTATTCGTTCCCATTCATTGAAATCCCGTTTTGGATCTTTTGGAGTAAGAGACTGGTTATATTCTAAAAATTTTGAGATTAGAATATCAGTTCGTTTTTGAATCGAGATTCTGGAATCTGCCGATGTTTTCCGGTATGTTTTATAATCATAATACGGAGCGTTTCCTTCCCCCTCACTGGATTCAACCTGAGTGAATTTTGCAATAAATTCACGACTGAACTCTTTCAAATTAATTGTCACATCATTGGTCGCATAATTGTCAAGAATATGTTTTGCGAGCAGGTAGAACGAGATGAAATCTGCACTGCGTCGTATCAGCTTTGCATCTTCGCCAAATTCACTATCAAGGAAATTAAGGACCCGAATGATTCTCTTCTTATTTGATTCAGGGGGATATGCGTGCTGATATGCGGTATACAATTCCTGAAGTTGCGGATATTTTACATCGGTTATTTGATCTTTTAATGTCAGGACGTATATTTGAGCGATCATGTAGCGATGAGCGAACCGGTAATTGTTGATCCCAAGGTGTGAAAAGAATGGGTGAGTTGTCAGGTCAACGATCTCATTTCGTAAAAAGCCGATCATTGCATTGAGTTTTTCAGCTGCATTTAGTGGCAGACCTTCCTGTAACCGTAAAAATACTTTACATGTCTCTTCATCATCCACGGTGTAGAGAATGACTGCGTAGATTGGATAGGTCAATATCTTGTTTTTCAGGTACTCGTGCAATTCGGAGAAATATTTCTTATCTTTGAATTCTGGGGTAATTTTTGGATTTATTGGATATTTGTCCTTTAAGAATTCCTGGAGAATTGTTTTCAAGCGTTGCTGACCATCCAGACATTCGTACCGACCATCAGATATCTGCCGAAAAAAAATGGTATTGATATTGTAACCTCTTAACATCGAATCAATGAGCTTTTGTTTCCGTGTGATGTCCCAGACTTCTCCCCTTTGAAATTCCGTATTGAAAATAATTTTATTGGCGTCATTAAGTGCTTGTAATTGCCCGACGACAAAGGGTGACGGCGGTGAACATGGCAATGCCTGTAAAAATTTTATCGAAGAGGCGTCTACCATTTTTTCTGGTTCCGTAACGATTTCTGTTGTGGTTTCCGGATTTTGATTTGCCATCGCTGATCGCTCCATATTATTATTTTTCCGCCCCTTCAACGATCTTGATCTCCTCGTCCGTCAGCCCGTACAGCTTGTACACCAGCTTATCAATCGCCGCATCCGTTGCCTCGATCTGCCGCTGGAGCAGCGTCTTCTCGTGATCAACGCGGGCGTCCTGCAACTTTTTGTTCAGAGGCGAAGAATCATTGTGGGTTCTTCTCGAAATCCATTTCTGATCATCAGGTCAGATATGGATTGCAGCATCTGCGTGACGAGCGAGACCATGCGATCGTGCCGGGCTTTGTCGGAGGGATCGGCGAAGTTGATGGTGCGGATGGGGAGTATAACGATCGAAGGTTGTACAAAAAAAAGCGATATGGCTAACATGGCATCGCAGAGCCCGGCACGTACCGGCGGACATCAACCTGTGCCCCGCTCTTTGCCATGCGCTCTGCGATAGTCAGGATTTCGTGAGCGATATGCTCATCAACATAATCCTCACCGCAGTTTGTGCAAATACGTGCAGGGACATCTTTTACGACAAGAGTCATTCCATCCCGATCAAAGGTGACGGTCGTCGTGCCTTCTTTGGTTTCCCCGTGTTTGCAGATTACGCACTTCATGATTTCCTCCGCGTAAAATTATCAGACCATGAATGTGGGTCCGGTTCGTATGCTGTGATAACAATTGCTTCACGATCTACATTATTGTATGCCATGACGACATGAAGCGGACGATTACTGACGGTTCCTGAAACAAGACAACTGGGGTAGGGGGTGTCATCAGGATAATCTTCTATGACGGTACCAAGTCCAAGCAATTCATGGATATCAGAATCCGTAATTCTCCGCTGGAACATTTGCCGGAGTGCATGGATACGGAACGTCAGATGCCGGTATACCGGATATTTTTTCGAGGTCATTTCCCGCTCCTCGAAGAACTCCTAAGAGTTCTTCTCATGCCAGCAACTGCCCGTTCGGTCACTTGCTGCCACCCTCCACAATCCCAATCTCCTCCTCCGTCAGCCCGTACAGCTCGTACACCAGTTTATCGATAGCCGCATCCGTTGCCTCAATCTGCCGCTGGAGCAGCGTCTTCTCATGATCGACGCGGGCGTCCTGCAACTTTTTGTTCAAATCAAGCATCTGCGTGACGAGCGAGACCATGCGGTCGTGCCGGGCTTTGTCCACGGGGTCGGAGAAGTTGATGGTGTGGATGTCGACATTATGTCTCCATTGCGCGGGTGTGCAGAGTTGAGTTGCCGGCATGTTCTAAAGTTCCTGATTATTGAATGTTCTCGTCATTTCATCGGTCTGCAGGATTATCCGGTTCATCGTTCCGGTACATTTTTTCCGGCAGTTTTGTCTCTTTGAGCATCCGGTCAAAATCGCTCTCAAAAAGCCGGTCCTGAACAATACGGTATTTTTCGAATTCCGTCTCCGCAAACTCTTTTGCCATCTCTGCGGTTACTTTTCCGCCACCTTCAAGCAGGTTTCGGTCATCAGATTCAAGGAACCGGTCGAGACGTTTTGCCCAGTCTTCCATGGTCATGGGAATCTTTCGTCTGGCACGGTCTTCGGCAAGATCGAGCCATGCGTTGACAATCCGGCCAAGCGATTCAAGCTCTGTTGAGGTCAGGTAATTTTTTGCAACCACGACATCGATCTTCAGGATCTTTCCGTCCGGACTATTCTCCCATGAGGTCAGACCCATGTGATCGTTTCTGCTGTCAGCCCGCAGTTGGATCAGTTCAGCTGCGGTGTGGCCGTGAATTGCATAATGTAATTTGTTCTGGACTGTGGCAAAAAAATCCCGGGTTGTCGGGGCATCCCTGTTGTAGTCAAGGCTTGTTGCATAGATATCGGTGATCTTCTGGTAGAACCGTCTCTCGCTGAGGCGGATCTCCCGTATCTCGGCAAGCAGGCGCTCAAAGTAATCCTCGCCAAGGAACGTACCGTTTTCCATCCGCTTTTTATCCAGTACGTAGCCTTTTATCGCAAATTCCCGCAACACCCGGGTTGCCCACTGGCGGAACTGGGTGGCTCTCTTTGAATTGACGCGATACCCGACCGAGATTATGGCATCGAGACTGTAGTATTCAAGATTTCGCGAAACTTCACGACCGCCTTCAGTTTGAACTGTTCGGAATTTCCGAATAGTTGCCACCCGGGTCAATTCACCGCTCTCGTAAATATTTTTCAGATGTTCATTGATATTTGGAAGACCCACATCGAAGAGCGCTGCCATCATCTTCTGGCTGAGCCAGACTGTTTCATCCTCGTACCTGACTTCGATTGATTCCTCGCCAGCGGTTGTTGACGTAAAAATCAGGAATTCTGCTGTGCTGTTTCGTATCAGGCTCTTTTCCTGTCCGGTCATTTCCCCCCACCTTCCACAATTGCAATCTCCTCGTCCGTTAGCGTTCTTGACTTTTCTTAACTAGAAATGATTAAAAATGTTGTCCAGACATTTTCAGAATATCGATCTGCTGCTGCTTTCGCTGACAAAGGTAGATAGTACCATCCTGCTATAATCGAACAAATCACTTCAGTAGAACATAAGAGCATTCCGAAAAATAACAACTTCTCGCCACCATTCAACCACAAATTTGTGAATATTATCGTTCCAATGATGGAAAAAAATAGCCATATCCATCGGCTTCCCATCAAATTTCGGTTAAATCCATACTCCATATTATGTTTTTTCCAGATTCCCTCGGGATCATTGCGATAGAGAAATGTTTTAACGCGTAAAAAAGCAGCATCGATTTGCTTATCACCTTCAACTGGATTCATTTTTTCCAGCTCCGTAGATAACAAGGAAATTCCAAATTGTTTTTTAAGAGAGTTATGGATTTTTTCTTTGAATTTCGAATCAAATTTTGAATCACTCCAGCGTAGGAATCGGGTTGATGGTGCCCCACCCCATTTACTCCAAAGATCCGGTTCAATTTTTTTCCCATGATGTTTTATAACAAACGAAAGGGCGTAAATAAAAAAAACCAGCACAACGGTTTCGCCCAATAGATAATTTAGAGAGCTGATAAGTTCGGGCAAGATGAAAACTGCCAATAATGCAAGAGGGGAAAAAACAATTATTGAAGGAGCAAATCGTGCCCTAATTTCATACGAATCTAGCCAGTCCATTATTTCCCGCCATATGAATCAAACATGTATGGATGCAGTCCTTCCTTGGTTACGATCATCATGAATGTTGAGAGGGGCACCGGATCGAAAACTGTTTTTATGTTTTTTATCTCTTGCCTATCGATTCCACTCATTTTTTTTACGCCGTTAGGATGAGAATGCCAATCACCAATATAATTGATCAAACCACCGGTAAGATTTGCAATTTCTGAAATTTTTTCACGAACCCCCTTAACACCTCTCACGAATCGATGTGGCTCACAAATGCTATCCGGGGGTGCAGGCAAAAAACGCGTTACATACACAATTTTGTTCTTTTCTTCAATGTGACCAAATAATAGCCCGCCAATTTCGTTTCGACCCGAATCACGAGCATATTGCATCATTGATCGTTTAACCTCCTCCTTTACCCTTATCTCCCATTTCGGATTGTTTTCACAAGGGATCCTTACAATAGGCGAGATTTCAAATATCCGATCTGAATGGTTTCCAGATTCTCTATTGATGTATGAAATTTGTAAATATCCCGATTTCATCTGTTTGTTTTCTTTGATTATTTTCCGATAACTGAGAGAAAATGAAGAACTATGCAATGAGACAGTGTCGTCAGCTAGCCTCATCGTATCCGAATTGCAACTAATTCCTATATTTATTTCTTCTAATGTAGCGTCAGAATTTGAATTGCGTTGCTTTTCAGTTGTCTTCAGCCAATCAGATATTTCTGGATGATCAATAGCTGAATCAAAAAGATAGTATAAGATGTCATCAAGTCTGGGATTTCGTTTTGGGCCCTCAATTGACATGAGTCCAAGATTCCCATTATCGGCAATCTCACAACGACAGACCGATAGGGCGGAGGGTAAGTTTTTACAGGATACTAATGCGTTACGGATTATGGGAGATGCTGTTGCATCGATTAACAAAGTATGGTTGCATAATATTCTGTTATCTCTTCCTACAATCAGATCCAATGCATTTTCTTGTATTGCCATTGCGTTGATTGAGTCATGTTCTCCATAAAATATCCCCTCCGTTACCTGCTTCAGCGCCTGCGCTTTATTCAGGCCCAATTGTTCGTGCAAAAGACCGTGACGGATCAAATTATGCGGTGAAAGTTCATCATTATCAACGAATGTTATCTTTTTGCATTGACCACTTTTTATTAGGTGTAGAGCAAATTTTGAACCAATGGCTCCACATCCTAATAGTAATATTTTTCCAATATCGTAATCCGGAGGCGTGGAAGAAATTTCTCTTGCACGAGCCAATGTAAGCGGAGATCTATGACTCATACACATTACCCTTTCATCAAGTTTACTAGTTTCACGAAGTTTATTTCCACATGTCTTAAACGATATTACAAAATTTAGTAATTCAAGGTGTGAATCAGTGTAAATTATTTTTTGAGGCCGAGGAATAACAATTGTCACAGGGATACCTCCAAAAAGCTGGAGATTTTTTGACAAAAAGGTGTTTATCGCTTCTTTAAGAGGAATTCCCAAATCTTCAGATAAAGTGATAAGATCGGTGAGTGTGTCGGGTAATTCTGCACAATACTTGGATTGAAATGGATCTTTTGAAGGCCAGGCAAGAATCCCAAAACAATAGCGATCTGCATTAAATCCTTCCTGGAAATTGACTATCTTTATTTGAGCTTCTTTGAGATCTGCAATGATGGAACCCGTTGTAGAAATTTTCTCCAGTCTTATCGCATAATCGGTACGGTTCCCTACCAATGGATCCTTCTCCGGATTATTTAGCAAAACATAACGTAAATAGCAAAATCCCGATTTTCCTCCTTTTAATTTCCATTCGTTGGCAATTTTGTTAAATATTTGAGTACGTTCGAATATGCAAATTCCCGTAGCTTGATCAATTCTTGTGAATTCAAATCCATCTTCTTTGATTAATCGGTTACTTGCGGCGTCGGTTAGCCAATCTCGAACTCTTTCAATGTAATCGATAATGTCGTGTTCAGAGAACCATGTGTCAATACTTCCACGGTGTAAACAAAAATTTGCAGGACTTCCTGGACGTTTAGGATTCAGATGGGGGAGGCGATCTTTCGGAAAATCAGTACGATTCGACCAAGCAGTTGGGGCTTTATACGGATAGTATCTTTTGTCCAATAATAGGAAACTTGGTTCAGTTCTTTGAATATCAACACCGTTAACCGGACCGCGTGACGGAAGATTAATTATTAGCTCGAACGGGATTGCAACCAAATTCTCTTCATATTGCAACACTGGAATTTTTTGGTCAGGAAAATATGATCTGATCTCAGCAAGTGCCAGTTGTATATCCTTACTTAGATCAGCCTCTTTTTCTGGAAGTCGGGATGACGTGAATGAGAAATCAGCCATAGGTACGAGGGGTCCCACTTATCTTACGAATGGCCGATCTGTAGATGTTTGGTTGAGACCGCGATGTTGTCTTTTCTCGTGGCCCATTTTTAGTCATAATAAAGGTTAATGGAAGGGGAGATTTTGATCCTGGTGGATATTCACTTGTCACGAAAAAATTTTCCGCTCCAACAATTTTTACATACTCCTCTTTTGCAGCAAAGTGGGGTGGATTGATGTCGTCATCTTTAATCGGATTGCACGACGCCACAATTTTTGCTCCGTCACGTTTCTTGTTCAGGAGATCGATGGCAGATTTGCAGGGCTTGTTGTTATCTTCCTGAGGGGTTTCATTGAAGAATGTCCACGAACAGTGATGAGGTGCCATGAAAATATCCCATTTTAAGGTGTTTTCATCGTCACTTCGTTGAAGAATTTCATCCCAAATTTCATACTCAGAATCCCCACCAAAAAATGCCAAGGCAGCATTTTTCTCCCCATCGATATCGAAACGAGCTTGGAGAACGACGCTTGTATCGTTTCTTTCACCCCATTTTGAGTCAGTATCTTTTTTAAATGGTGCATGGACGAAGAATGAGAAATCCTTCAACACGTTCCCGTTTACAAAATTGATTGAGTTTCCGGGGATTGTAATTATTTCATCAAGTCCTTCAAGATCGCTTTTGTCAGAATCGCCAATAATACGAATCCGGTTGCCCGGTGTTTTCTCGGTTTTTTTATCCAAGTATACTTTTTTTCTTCGTTCAGCTTCCTTACGAATGGCCTTGGCGGTATCGCACATATCTTTCTCATGAGGAGAGAATATTCTTGGTGTAAACCATAACTCATCGATCCGAATTAATCCATTCTTTTTGTCAGTTTCAGAATATTTTGATGGGTCGCCTGTATAAAAGGTCTCACTGAATCCCCGACAATGATCTTCGTCGGGGTGTGTTAGAATGAACACATCTACGAATGGAATATTATTATCATCTTTTTTTAAATTGGATAACAGATATTCGTGAACATCATATACGGATTCTTCATTTTCATCTCTGGAATCGTTCGTTATGTTACAATCGATGAGGATAGTACTTTCATTAGATAATTGAATCAAGCTTGTATCCCCATTTCCAACCGGAAAATATGTGATCGATGGATCTATCATGGAATACCTCCCAAACGATCAATTGCTGATATAATATATAAACTAAAAAGTGGGCGGTGTGAAACTGAACAATTAGTCCAATCATCCATCAGTTCGATCACTCTCTGTTTTCAATTACAGCAATCTCCTCGTCCGTCAGCCCGTATAACTCGTATACCAGTTTATCAATCGCCGCATCCGTCGCCTCGATCTGCCGCTGGAGCAGCGTCTTCTCGTGATCGACCCGGGCGTCCTGCAACTTTTTGTTGAGGTCGAGCATGGCAGTGACGAGTGTTACCATGCGGTCGTGACGGGCTTTGTCAGCAGGGTCGGTGAAGTTGATGGTGCGGATGGGGAGCTGCTCGATATATTGGGTCATGTAATGCGAATATCCTTCTCGCATCACGGTGCAAATTCGTTGATAATACCAAAACAATAACTTTGAGTTGAGCAATCCGAGAATATATTCGTAGGATAAATCTGTATTTTGAAGAAGAATCCCATATCCGGTTTTAAAATAATAACCATCACGATCAAATGCATATGCTGATGTGATGTGATAGAACGGACAGATGATCTTTGGTTTTTGGAATAAAATCATGCTCTTTGGATACCCAAACGCCCACCAATCTTTTCCCTCAAATTTTCCCTTTTCGCGATTTGTTAAGAATTTTTTATGTCTTGTAAAATACTCGAAAGCCAAGGGAAATTGAGAAGTCATCTCCTCTTTTGAGTAGAGCTTGAAATTCGTATCTGTTATCTCATAAGGACTGATGAGCGCAAAATCAGTTTTCAAGGGTTCGAATCTACGAATGGAACGCCCTTTCAAAAACCATTTTGTGATATTTTTTTCAATCGTAATTTCCTGATTTTCTGCTTTAGAATAACCTGTGATCAGATTATCTTGAACTTTACATTTTTGAAGAACAAAAATATCTTCGCCACTTGTCTGAGTCCCAACAAAAATATGAGCAATCCTCTTGAAAATAAAATCCATTTCCTTCAATTTTTCAAACAATGAATTTCCTGATCCTACAACTAGATTCCAATCTGCCGCTCCAACTTTATCTGAGGGCAAATTACCATCGACAGCAGAACCGGTATTTTTCCATGTCTCTATGTCATCCACTTTAACGAAATGAAATGCAGTATTCTGACAATTTTTTAAAAACAACAAACATGTGTAAGTCGTTGCACCAGTGAAAATCTGCTGATGACCAAAATGAACAATTTCTTTGAGACTGTTGTCTTTGGAAATTAATGTCCGTAAGGCTTCGCCATATTGTGCTGTGAAAAACTTGTGGGGTAAAATATATCCGAGCAATCCGTTCTTGGTAAGAAGTGACCGTCCCTTCTCCACAAACACAACGTAAATATCATAATTCCCTTTACCAGCAGTGAGGAATTTTTTCTTGTAGAATTCCACTTCCGTTGGTGCCCATTCTTTCAACATCTGGATGCGGATATACGGCGGATTCCCAATCACCGCATCGAACCCGCCCGCCTTCATCACATCGGCAAACTCCCGGTCCCAGTCGAACGGGTTGATCCGCTTCACTTCCTCCGCAGGCATCTCCGGTGTAATGATGTCCGTCCCGATCAAAGAGTTCCCGCACTTGATGTTCTCGTGCAGCGAAGGAAGCGCCCGTTCCGCGAAAAGCTTCAGCTGCTTATCGATGTTCTCCTCGTTCTCCTCTTCGAGAACTTTTAAGAGAAGCGAGAGTTTCGTCACCTCGACTGCGGCCTGGTCGATGTCCACACCGTAGATGGTGTTTAAGAGAATGCGCTTCTTCTCGGCCGTAGTCAGGCGCCAGTCGCTCCGCGAGCGTGTTGCATCGCCGGTCGTGCCGGCCTTGTACACCGGGAGCTCGACCTGCGTCAGTTTCTTCTTGCCCCGCGGCGTGGGCTCGGGAAGCAGGGCGAGGACGGCCGGGTCGGTCACGGATTTCTTATCGATAAAGACCGGGACGAGGTTTGCGATGTACCAGTCGCGGTGCCAGTCAAGGAGGAACTGGTACGCCCCGATCAGGAATGAACCGGAGCCGCACGCCGGGTCGAGGACGCGGAGCTTTGCCACGTCGCGGGGGGTCTTGTCCTTCACGAGTTCACCGACCGTGTGCGCAACAATGTATTCCACGATATACTGCGGGGTGTAGAAGACGCCGCCCGCCTTCTTCACTTCCGGCTTGAACTCCACCTTTGCCTGGTGGCCTTCCGTGAGCCGGATAACTTTCCCCAGGAACTGCTCGTACACGTGACCGAGGATCGCGGGCGGGATGACCGAGAAGAGGTACGGGGTTTCGGGATAGTAGAGCCGTTTGATGATCCCTTTCAGGACCTTGTCGTCCACGGAAACGGAGAGCGAGAGAGTGTCCGGAAGTTCGTTCCTTCCCGGCTCGTCATCGAAATGGAAGAGGCCGGAGTTGTACTTCGCGTCAGCGTTCCGGAACAATTCGCAGAGCCGGGCATACACGTTCTCGCCTTCGAGAAGTTTGTGGAGCGTTGTGTACTCCTCGATCCCCCGGTCTTCGCAGATCCGCAGGAAGAGGAGCCGGTCGATGGTGCGCTGGACAACCGTGTTGAGCTCGGCAACCGAGAGTTTGTCGTTCCGGATCGCGATGTTCTTTGCGAGTGCGTCCCGCCATGACTCGATCTCGGAAAGGATATCGTCATCAACCGCAGCCGTCCCTTTCTTCCCTTTGTGCGATGCAGCGTACCGGTCGAATGATCCTTTCAGGATACAGTCCTGCGAGAAGACACTGACCAGATAGTCCCACTTGGCCGGGATATCCTTGTACGTGAAATACTCGATCCGTCCCTTCGCAGCCGTGTCGCCATTCTCCGGCTTGATTGTGCAGTCATAGATCGCCCACTCTTCAAAATTCGTCAGGATAGAAAGCGGGAGTTTTGCGTTCCAAGCATACCTTCGGAGCTGGAGAGCTGCATCCGCATCATCCCTGATGTGAACGGACGGCTTCTTGGTCTCGACAATGAATTTCCGCACGCCCCCGATCCGGAACGTGTAGTCAAAATATTTTGTTGTCCCCCGGATCCTGACCGGCTCTTCGTGCAGCACTTCCCGGTACGCTTCCGAATGTCCCTTGTTGTTGTTCACATCCCAGCCAAGTGCGTGGAAAAACGGATCGGTGAAATCCTGGCGGAGTTGTGATTCATTGTATTTCTCCTGCCCGCGGATGTAGGCTTCGCGATGGTATGTGTACTTTTCAACAAGGGGCTGGATGGATTCGGGGACTGCCATTAAAAGAAAGTGGTGCGCTCAATCGCGTTAAAGATGTTGAAATATATTTTTAGATTATTCGGGTCGGGAAATTCAAATTGAAAATGCGATTCTACCCTCTCCTCGCTTATGCTCGGAGTTGCTCTGGGGTCTGCCGACCCCTCGCTGGGCAACGGCATGTCCGCATGTTCGCATACAGGTAAGTGCGTAGCGGAAAAGTCGGCAGACCTTTTCCGCGTCTGCCTCCATACTCACATGAGCGTAACTTTTCATAACCAAAGTCTACTCAAAAATTTTTCATTATGGTCCGCTTGATCCGAATAAACATTTCAATCATGATCATGATCGCGTTTGAAAAATTTTGAGTGGAGTCCGACAAAATATTTTCCGGCAAGGTCTGCTTGAAAGCAGATCAATAATGGTCTGCTCAAAAAAATTTCAGCAGGGTCTGCTTGCATAAATGGATCGATTTATGACGGTGAGCAGATTTGCATTTTTCCGGTTAAGACAAATCCGTTTAACTTTTCATGAGCAAAGTCTGCTAACATTTTTTCAATCAAAGTCTGCTCAAAAAATTTTGCTCTGTAGAAATGCTTTGAACGAGAGAAAAGAGAACGGCGAATGACCAAAAGATCTAAGGTACATTGTCTCCATACCAAGATGTGTGCTCAACTAGTAAGGAGACAAATAAAAGATC
>NZ_JAQTQD010000015.1 GCF_028712425.1 Methanoregula sp. | reverse complement strand
GGCACAGTCCCGTACATCTACATTTACAATTCAGACAATCCCCCGGAAGGGACTATTGCAAAACGACGGGCATATGCGGTCCTTGTCGACCATATGCAGACCGTAATGACTCAGGGCGGTCTTTATGAGGGGCTGGAGGAACTGGATAATCTCCTCAGCCAGTATGAAACGGCAAAAATTGATCCGGCCCGGGCCCACGCCCTCCAGCACTTGATCATCGAAGCAGTAACTGCGATTAATCTGGACAAGGATATGCACCTTACCAACGATCTGCCTCTAGCAGAAGTTGTAAGCCGGGCTCATGAAGCGCTGTCGAAAATCCGTAATACCCAGATACAATCCGGGATGCATATTTTCGGGGAACTTCCTGAAGGGGAGAAACGACTCGATTTCATCAACTCAATCATACGGTTCGACACCGGCGACCCATCCCCTCGTCGAATCATAGCAGAAGTGATGGGGTTTGATCTCACCGAATTGCTCACAAACCAGAATAAATATTCTGATGAGCATCATGCATCCTACGGAGCACTCCTGGAACAGCTCGAAAGCACTTCAAAAAAATTCATTGAAGCGGTTCTTGCCAGTTCTCCGGCATCGTTTTCAGAATTATTCAACCGACCGATCACCCTTGCACAGGAAAAGGCACTTGAGCAGATCCGTACCAGAGTTCTCGATATCAACAGAAGGGTAGATGATTCAAAAGAGATCGAATCTCTCCTTAACGGTCTGAAAGGGGGATATGTACCAGCAGGACCTTCCGGCCAGATCTCACGGGGACATGAAGAAGTACTTCCAACCGGTCGGAATTTCTATTCGCTGGACCCGTATAAGGTTCCCACCAAACCCGCGTGGAGGGTTGGAAAGAGGCTTGCTGAGTCACTCCTTGAAAAATATCAAAAAGAAGAAGGAAAACTTCCGGAAAATATCGGCTTTTACTGGATGTGCACGGATGTCATGTCATCCGATGGGGAGATGTATGCACAGCTGATGGCACTACTGGGTGTTGAACCGATTTGGCAATCCAATGGCCAGGTACGTGCATTTTCCATTGTTCCTTTGGAAAAACTCGGCCGTGCCCGGATTGATATCACGATCAGATCATCAGGTATCTTACGGGATAATTTCTCGAATTGTTACGAATTGCTTGACGAGGCTGTGCAAGCAGTAGCCGCCCTGGACGAACCCCCCGAAATGAATTTCGTCCGAAAACATGCCCTGGAAAAAATGCAGGAGGCCGAAGGCACGACATGGAGGGATGCCACACTTCGCATCTTCTCATCTCCGCCCGGCACGTATTCCAGCGGTGTGAATCTTGCGGTCCTTGCCAGTGCGTGGAAAACCGAGGCTGACCTTGCTGATATTTTTGTAGTCTGGAATGGTTATGCTTATGGAAAAGATATCCAAGGAAAAGCTGCCCATGAACATCTGGCATCAAGCCTTTCAACGGTAGCAGTGACATTCAACAGTGTCATATCAGATGAATATGATCTTCTCGGCTGCTGCTGCTACTTTGGCACGCAGGGGGGAATGACTGCAGCTGCTCGCCATTATTCCGGAAAAGAGGTCAAACCGTATTACGGGGATACACGAGAACCGGAAAACGTTGAAGTACGGGATCTTGCCGATGAACTCCGGCGCGTTGTCCGTACAAAACTCTTGAACCCAAAATGGATTGAAGGGATGAAAGAGCACGGGTACAAGGGAGCAGCCGATATTATGAGGCGGGTCACCCATGTCTACGGCTGGGAGGCATCGACTCAGGAAGTTGATGACTGGATATTTGACGATATTGCAAATACATTTGTGAATGATGAGGAGATGCGGGAGTTCTTTGAAGAAAATAATCCCTACGCTCTCGAAGAGATTGCCCGCCGGCTCCTTGAAGCCCAGCAGCGTGGACTCTGGGAGGCAGATGAGGAAACCCTGCAGGATCTTAAGAATAATTATCTGGAGATTGAATCGTGGATGGAGGATCAGGTGACTGAAGGCGATCACCAGGGAGGGAATGTCGATATCTTCACTCATGAGGACATTGGATCCTGGGGAGATTCCATGAAGGAGGCATTAGCCAAAGTGAAAGCAAACCGCCCACATTAATTTTTTTATTGCCTGCAATTCTCGGAGTACAAATGGATGCAATCGTTCTCGATAATTTAACAAGATCATTTGGATCATTAGTGGCAGTTGACAATATTTCCGTGACCGTACATGAGGGAGAATTGTTTGGACTTCTTGGACCCAATGGTGCGGGAAAAACAACACTCATCAATATTCTCACGACTTTGGATAAACCAAGTGAGGGAACTGCGCTTATTGCGGGGCATGATATTCATGCAGACCCCGAAAATATCCGGAGAATAATCGGGATTGTATTTCAGGATCCTTCTCTCGACGTTGAATTAACCGGAAGGGAAAATCTGAATTTTCATGCCATGATGTACGATATGCCCACAGATGAGAGAAAACAGCGCATCGATGAAGTCTTGGCACTGGTTGATCTGTCCGATAGGGCGGATCAACTGGTTCACGAATTCTCAGGTGGGATGCGGAGGCGACTGGAAATTGCACGAGGACTCATGCACCACCCCCGCATCCTTTTTCTTGACGAACCGACATTAGGACTTGATGCCCAGACCCGGAGAAAAATCTGGCAATATATTCGTGAACTCAACCGGGAACTGGGTATTACGGTGATATTAACAACCCATTATCTTGAGGAGGCAGATTATCTTTGCGATCGAATCGCCATCATAGATCATGGAAAAATCGTCGCACTTGATACACCGTTGAACCTGAAAAATAAAATACGCGAAGATATTGTGAATATTGAAGTCGATGAAAAAAAAGTTGAGCAGGTAAAAAAACTCCTCATGGAATTCGAGGGAGTAAAAAAAATTACCACGACCGATTGCTGTATTTCTGTTTCCATATCAGATGCAGAAAAGCATCTTCCGGAATTTATTGAACTGATTCTTTCAAAAGGTCATGTTGTGCACTCGGCGAGTGCAATAAAACCGAGTCTTGAGGAGGCATTTATATCCTACACCGGAACGGCAATCCGGGAACAAAAAGGCTCTTATAAGGATCAAAGTCGGGCGTATATCAGGAGGAAAATGGGATAATGATTGACGTTAAAGCGATTTACGTGCTCTGGCTCCGCGAAATGATAAAATTCTCTCGTACAAAATTCAGGATTTTCAACGCCATCGCGATGCCACTTTTTATGCTGATATTTTTGGGATTTGGATTCCGTCAGATAAATATTCCGGGGATACCCCCGGATATCGGGTATTTCGAGTATTTTGTCCCGGGGATAATCGGGATGACCCTGCTGTTTACGGCATCAATGGTCGGATTATCAGTCTTGTCTGAAAGACAATTCGGCTTTTTAAAAGAGATTATGGTAACTCCTGCAAGCCGGGTCTCGATCATGCTGGGTCGTACTCTCGGTGGTGCAACAACTGCGATACTTCAGGCAGTTATTATCATTATTATTGCAATGGTGATGAGTTTCCAGATTATGGGATTTGCCCAGCTTATCGCATCACTGTTCGTGATGCTGTTAATATCGGTCATCTTTATCAGTATGGGGCTGATTTTAGCATCACGATTGCGCGATGTCCATGACTATTATAATATCACGAACTTTTTGCTTTTCCCTATTTTCTTACTTTCCGGTGCCATGTTCCCCATCCAAAATCTCCCATTGGGTATACCATTTTTTTCTGTTTTTAATCCTCTGACCTATGGAGTGGATGCAATAAGGGGCCTGTTAATTGGTGTATCTGCACTTCCAATCATCACTGATTGTATAGTCCTGATCGTAACTGCAACCATAATGGTCTTGCTTAGTGCATATGCTTTCACAAACGGGTACAGGATATGATCACCCTCAATGGAGTCATGTATATGTCAACAAGACGGATATTGCCATGACGCCTGCCCAGTACATCGGATATCTCGAAACCTGCGATCCCGCAACTGACAGGAACTGCAGCGGGTGGACCCTCAACGGAAAGCCGCTGAAACAGTACACGGAATACCGGCCCCTGAAGAATAATGCAACGCATCTTAAAGATCATCCCTGCGACACGTTCCTTGTAGCGGCCGATCCCTCGCTGATTATGCCGTTCACAGAACAGGACCCCTGGAACCATGCGTGTGCGTATGCGTGCAATTATACGATGCAGATCTGCGAAGACCGGTTTATTATCCCGTCTGGAAATTCATCCCCGGTCCAGGAATCTTTTTCTGGGACAACTCCGACAGTCGGAATTCCATTGATGCCGTTGCAATCCATTCCCCCGTCAGTTCAAGGAAGTCCGGTTGAATCGCTGTACTGCAGCATCGTGCAGACCTTTGGAGGAAAATGCGAATGAACCGGAGAACAGGAAACCTGATTCTCACCATTTCGTTGATTGCATTAACCGGGCTGGTAATGCCACCGGTCCAGGCAGATTATCTCATACCCACCATCACCCACGTATATTTTGAGAAAGGAGGACTACCCTACAACGATAGTGTTGACTACTCGATCAACTGCTACGGACATTATTTGTATGCCTCATACCCTGCTGAACAAACCGGTCCCATCACGCCGGAACTCGTCTATCATTATTCCGCCACATGCGAAGAATACGGATGCACGATCTACCCGCAGTATTACCTGAAGTACACTCATATCGACTGGTGCGATCTTGAGGGAAAGACCGCTGAAGGTCCTTTTAATATCCGCAACTTCTCCACAAAACCCTACTCCGAATGGTCTACTAACACGCCCCGCAGTATCTCGGTTCGATCCAGCGTATCTGGATCAGCATACGAGGAAAATGAAGAGTACCGGTATCATTATTATATAACTCCGGAGTACCAGGCATGTATAGGTCATGCAAACTCCATAATAAAACCAGGGCGGAATACTAGTGCTGAAACCAGGATTTACACTTCGTGCACCAGTGGGACAGATGAACAATGTTTCAGTATATTCGAAGGACGTGGTGCGGTAACCGGGGGAACTTACAATTATACCAGATTTGTAAATTTAACCCGCGACCGGATGGACGAGGTCAGTTTCAACCAGTATCTGGACACCTGCGACCCGTTATCTGATAAGGAATGTGGCGGGTGGATCCTTGACGGCAAACCAATGAAAACGTATACGGAGCTCTTTCCGTTCCGCCAAAACGCCACACATCTGCAGGTAAACCCCTGCGACCGGTTCCTCATTGGAAAGAATTCATCGCTGGTTATCCCGGAAAGTGACCGGCCCGATGCACGCGATCATTGTTACGAAGATTGTTCAGTGGCTGATACGATTGCCAACGCATATTTCACAATTCCCGATGAAAATAGTCCTTCTGGTCTTTTATCATCCCCGGTAGTGTACGGATCTGGAGATATCTCCGCACAGGCAGCTCAGGTTATAGAGAAAAATGCCTTCCGTCCGGATGTCTGGGTAACGAACCTGATCGCTGCCAGGATACTCCCGTGGCAGAATGTGCCCGGACAAGCGGGTTATTTCAGCAACGAAGCATTTAAAAAGTCATGGACGCAGGTCAGCAATAAAACCGGCCCTGAGCTGAGACAAAGCCACAGCAGTGTAGTCATGCCGGATGGCAGCATCGTGCTCATGGGGGGAAATAATGCCCGGTTAGATACACCTGACGTATGGCGTTCGGTTGATTATGGTGCAACATGGATGCTGATGACTGCAAATGCTGAATGGTCGGCACGATCCGGTCACAGCAGTGTCGTTATGCCGGACGGCAGTATTATTCTCATGGGAGGGTCGGACGAGACGAAATCTCCCTATAAAAATGACACGTGGAGATCGACTGACTATGGCAGGACTTGGTCTCTCGTGAATGAGAGTTCCGGATGGTCGGCACGATCCCGTCACAACAGCGTTGTATTACCGGATGGTAGTATTGTACTGATGGGCGGCTACAGCAGCATCAAATCGCAGGGTACCTCATATAACGATACATGGCGTTCGACCGATTATGGCAGGACATGGGTTCTCGTGAATGGGAGTTCCGGATGGCCCGCAGGATCCGGTTACTGTAGCGCAGCCATGCCGGATGGGAGCATCGTACTGATGAATGGCATTACCCGTAAGACCATAACCTCCAGAGGTAATGGGAATGAGGTGTGGCGGTCAACGGATAGAGGTGCAACATGGGCCCAGATGACCGCACATGCCGAATGGTCGCCACGTTTTGGTCAAAGCTGCGTTGTCATGCCGGATGGCAGCATTATAGTGACGGGCGGCGAGAACGGCCATAGCAATCTGAACGATGTATGGCGGTCGATCGATTATGGCAGAACATGGACGCAGATAACCACAAATGCCGGATGGAACTTCCACTATAGGCACAGCAGCGTTATCATGCCGGATGGCAGTATTGTGGTGATAGACGACGAATTTCGGAGCAGCGTATGGCGGCTCCAGCCTGCAGGACCGGGTCTTTGGCAGAAGGAAACCGATGGAGTTGTGCCCGTTAGTCTTTCACCATCTTCTCTAAATGCCGGACCTGAAGGCACCTCCTCTCACATAGAACAGGTCTTTGATAAACAAAATCGAAGCCCGGTCGAATCCCTCTACTGCAGTATCATTGAACTCTTTGGCGGAAAGTGCACGTGACCATGCTCTATGAAACGCAGTTCCTACTGGCGCTGATCACGACTTGGGCCATCGAGATCCCGGTACTTGTTGCCCTCATCCGTGTTGTCTTCCGTGACAGATCTCTGCCAATCTCCCGGATGCTGTTCGCCGGCCTGGTCTGCACGGCGCTAACGCTGCCGTATCTCTGGTTCGTGCTGCCACCGGTTGTCGATGCAGCGTACTATCCGCTGATCGGTGAGACACTTGTTGTGATTGTTGAGGCGGGCATCCTCAACCGGGTGCTCGGACTGGATCTGAAAAAAGCGATGCTGTGTTCGATCACAATGAACGCTTTGTCATATCTGCTCGGGTTGTTCCTCTTGTAACGGATGCTTCGTTTATCTGATCTCATACGCCGGAGAATTCCATACAGGGGATTGTGGATCTCCACATTACTCCGGATGTCCTCATCTCCATTCACTCGTTCTCCCTGTTTCCCAGGAGAGCTCCCGACCGGCAAACCCCCTCTCCTTTCCGTTTACCCTGCTCCAGCCTGACCGGGACGGACTTTTACCGTCCATTTGCGTGTATTAGCCCGGATTTAATCTACGACGAGGAAAATCCGGTCCAGGCCTGATACAGCCCCGGAAATCTCCTCATTGTACCGTTTTTCCTGAATTCCCCGGATTTCCGGAGGGCCAAAACCAGCACGGTTTTTTAAATCGCCACATAAGAGCCCCGTTTTGCAAAAGGAGGCCGTTTCGGAGAATCACCCCCGGTCTCCTCCTTACGCTCATACGAGGTATTTTCTCCGTCGGAGGGGTTTGCAGAACCCCGACGAGGCGAAGGGAGGCGAAGCCGACCTTTGACTTCTGATAGCCTGTCAGATATCGGAGAGTCCTGCGAACTTTCCTCATCCTCCAGACCTGACAACCTGTCGAACGTCGGGGACTCCCGGTGCATCGGCAGGTTCCGGGGTGCCTTCAGGGAGGAGGTGAAACGACGCATCCACTACGGTTCCTGCTGGATCCGGTGCAGGTTCCGGGTCGCCAGGTTTTCCGACCGGAGCCGCTGAGGCCTTCCTCCGCTTCGGGACCGGTGGCTGATCCGGCATCGGTTGGCCGTATCGATCGAGCTCCACAAGCGAACCGGCCAGGACCCGGAAGAACCGGAACGTGCCTTTCGGCGTATAGATCCAGAGTTCGCGGGAGATCTCGGGCGACGATACAATGAACCGGAGCGCTGCAATATCGTCCGCCGCCGCCCGCTCCAGCCAGTCTGGTGTGATGCGGATGCGCTCGACACGCTTGATCCGGACATGCGCAACGAGCCCGATCATGTAGATCACGAAGCTGCAGATCATGTCCGGTTCGTTCCGGAAATGCCGGACCTCGCCGCGTTTCTCCGCAATGGATTCTGCCTCGCCCAGTGCAATGAGCGGGCGGCGTCCGCGGGCTATCGTACCATCTCCCTCTGCCCCGGTTGTTCCGGAGCATTCGCCCGCTGATTCCTTGTCATTGGTAACTCCATGCGTGCCGGTTGTCCGGGCGCCGGAGCCGGCAGACCATCCCACCCGATCCCGGTGAGATCCCATGCCCACATCCGCATCGTACACCCGCGGGTCCGCGCAATCGTTACGGTATTGTCAGGGCCCCGGGTCGCGGACTTTCCCCGCTTCATGGCCGGACCTCCACCCGTGTGTGAAACGTTTCGTGTCCGCACGCTGCCCGGCCGGTGCCTGCCCGGCACATCCGCTGTCTGCTCTTTCGTTCCTGCATGATGTCTTCCTGTTCCTTCAAAGTACCCGGTATTCCCGGAAATACCGGGCCGACTGCTGTATCGCTGCATCCGGCTGGATCATCCGGGAGCGCCCGGCTGCCGGTAAAATTCCGGAAACAATCGTGAAATAATTTTTATTATATTGTAATTAATAAAATAGTATGATGGTGATGGTTATGTTATAGCCGCTGGCACAGGCTGGATCGGAAATATCCCGGGGAATATTCTAAAAATATGTAATTACGGGTACACCATCCCGGTCCGGTTCGTGCCGGAAACATAGCGCGAGGCGTACTCATCCAGCATCGCACGCGGGTGCAGGTCACGGAAATCGTCCGGGTGGAGGAGCTGCGCCGTGTACACGAGCCCGATGTACGCCCGCGGGCCGTATTGGACATCGTTTGCAAAGAGATAGACCCGGTCGTTCTTCACGGCTGAAATCGTATCCCACCCGGTCCGGTTCACGAGCGTTGCATGGGTCTCCGGGAATGGTTTTGAGTTCCCGGAAGAGATCACCTTGAAGATGTACGAGGGCTGCCGGGCAACCACCCACTCGGTACTGATCTTCGCGGATGACGAGGCCACGTCCTCAGCAATGTTCCTCCCCCCGGCAAGCGTGAGGAGTTCGTCCGAGCCGGACCCCCGGCCGGCTGCCGTATAATCCATGTACGATTCCGAGTACACGGCCGGGTACGAATCCTCCGGGATCGTTTTGACCTTTGCGGTCACGTCCGCCACAGTATCCTCGACAAGCCGGGCGTACACTTCTGCCTCATTCTTGTGTCCGGTCAGCGTCCCAAGGGCACGGGCATCGTGCGCAAGCGTCGTGAGTCGGAAGCAGTCGAGATACACCAGCGTGATATTTGCCGAGGTAAGCTGATCCATGTTTTTGGGTTTCGAACTGGCATACACGATCACGATATCCGGGTGGAGTGCCAGGATCTTCTCAACATTGGGAATTTGCCAGTCCCCGATGTTCTCCGCTTGAGGGATCTTCTCCATGATATACGAGACGTTGGTCGTGGACTGGGTGACACCCACAATCTTATCCCCGGCCCCGATCGCGATCATCATCTCGGCGGCATTACTGTTGGTAACGATGATCCGCTCAGGGTGACATGGAAGGGTTATCTCTGTACCGTCCGTCTGGGTGATCGTGACAGTCGTACAGGCCCCGGTGACCTGGCTTGAAACATCAACAGCAACCGGCTCCAACGATGGGGAGGGGCTTATCGGTTGCACTGTTTCCGGTCCCACACATCCTGCCGCCAGAATAAGCAATATGATACTAATCAACGCACAATGGGTCGTGTATGAGGCATTCATAGTGTCACCCTCCGGAAGACCTGCATGCAGGCAGCGAGCAGAACCGCAGTCAGTGCGAAAAGAATAAGGATAAGGATCGCAGGGAATCCGCCCGCAGTCACATCCCGCACTGCATCGATAGCATAACTGAGCGGATTGAGATGAGCGATCGTTGCAAGCCAGGCCGGCATCACGCTGTATGGCATCAAGGCGCTGGACGTGAAAAAGAGCGGCATCGAGATCATCGTGTTGAAGGCGGAATAGGAATCGTGATCTTCGAGATATAATGCAATAGTTGTTGCAAATGCCGAGATCATGACACCGAAGAGAAAGAGGATGAAGTACGTGAGGCAGTATTGAACGGGATTCATCAGGGTTGCGCCAATGAGGAGCGCGATGGCGAGGATGATGGTAGCCTGGATCAACCCGCGGCCGGTGATGAAGAGAATCTTTCCGATAAGGATGCTGCTCCGGGGAATCGGGAGAGCAAGGAACTTGTTGAGGAATCCGAGGATCTTGTCAAACATCAGGAGCGCCCCCCCGGAGAGCCCTGCAGAGAGCATAGTCATGACAAGAATCCCCGGCACATGAAATCAAGATAATTCCCGGTAAACTTCACCGGCAGGGCCAGCCCTACAAAGACAAGCCAGGCAGCCGGCATGATCAGTGCGGATATGACCGCGACTTTCCCCCGGCCCCATTTGACAAAATCGCGTTTCATATAGGTAATAGTGCCGTTCATTTTCTCCTCCGCAGCATGATCCTGAACTTGTTATAGTCAAAACCGTGGGACTCTTCCTGCTGCCCGACAGCCTGAATAAATACGTCATCAAGAGTAGGTTCCCGCAACGACATCGATCGGACGATCCCCCCGGATTTTCCAAGAGCATCTGCAAGAGCCGGGAGCGCTTCCTGCCCGTTCTCTGCGGTGAAGGAGACCTCGTCATTATTGCTGCCGAGATATACAATTCCGTCCAGCTCCGGGGGGACAAATGTCCCTTCGACTTTGGCAGTGATGACATCCTTCATCAGCCGTGCCTTGAGTTCCCTAGGCGTACCAAGGGCAGCGATCCGGCCTTTGCTGATGATGCCGACCCGGTCGCAGAACTGGTCCGCCTCGTCCATATAATGCGTGGTGACGAAGATCGTCATCCCTTTCTTTCGCAGAGTCTGGATATGCTCCCAGATCTTCTTCCGTGCTGCAACATCGAGCCCAATTGTGGGTTCATCGAGGAAGAGGACCTTGGGTTCATGGACAAGCGCCTGGGCAAGTTCCAGCCTCCGGCGCATCCCCCCAGAATATGTCCTGATGAGATCGTCTGCCCGGTCAGTCAGCTCCATAACAGCAAGGACTTCGTCAACACGGTTTCCTGCATTCGGGACGCCGTACAAATCGGCAAAGAACCGGACATTTTCCCGCCCGGTCAGTTTGATGTCAACGGCCATATCCTGCGGAACATAACTTAGGGATTTCCGTACCTGCTCACCTTCCTTCAGGATATCGAACCCGCACACCTCTGCACGTCCTTCGCTGGGGCCAAGCAGCGTCGTCAGCATCAGCACAGTCGTTGTTTTACCGGAACCGTTTGGCCCGAGGAGTGCGAAGATTTCATTGTTCACGGACAACGTCAGGTGATCTACGGCACAAAGATCTCCGTAATATTTTGTCAGATTATGTGTTTCAATTGAGTTCAATTTGGATTACTCTCCTGTCAAGCACTGACTTAAAATTTTGTCCATATCAGTTGTGAGATCTTTTCCTCTCAAATATTAAAATTATATTTAATCGTTAGATTCAGTATTACAAAAGCAAAATAGGTAATACTAAATGCTAAAATATCTTTAGTTGATCTAATGCATGATGCGTATCAGGATTATTTTGTATTTCTATCCTGATACCACGCCAGATTATGGAGACCCCTTATGCACCACTTCAACGACATTTACCCGTTTACCGCCATCGTAGGCCAGGAGCAGATGAAGAAAGCCCTCATCCTCAACGCGATTAATCCCCGCATTGGCGGAGTCCTCATCAAGGGCGAAAAGGGGACTGCAAAATCAACGGCGGCCCGCGCCCTCGCCCACCTCCTCCCGGACCGGCAGGTTGTCGACGGGTGCATATTCGGGTGCGACCCCGTGGATGCGAAGGGGCTCTGTTTCGACTGCCAGAAACTGGCTCTCCCGCTCCCGGTAAAAAATTCACGGATGAGAGTCGTTGAACTTCCCATCAGCGCAACAGAGGACAAGGTGGTGGGAAGCCTGGATATCGAGCATGCGCTGAAGAAGGGAGAGAAGAGGTTCGAGCCCGGCATCCTTGCGCAGGCGCACCGGAACATTCTGTACGTGGACGAGGTCAACCTGCTCAACGACCATATCGTCGATGTACTCTTGGACGCTGCGGCCATGGGGATGAACTTCATCGAGCGCGAAGGAGTGTCCTACGTCCACCCGGCCGCGTTCATCCTGATCGGGACGATGAACCCGGAGGAAGGCGAACTCCGGCCCCAGCTCCTCGACCGGTTCGGGCTCTGCGTGGATATCGAGGGGATTCACGATGCCGGGACGCGCGTCGATGTAATCCGCAGGAGACAGAAGTACGAGGACACACCGGAAGAATTTATCCGGTCGTACGAGCCGCAGGAGCAGGAACTGCGCGAGCGGATTGTCCGGGCACAGAAACTGCTGCCGGACGTTGCCGTGTCGGATGATATGCTGAAGATGATCGCCCAGATCTGTATCGACATGGCAGTCGATGGACACCGGGCAGATATCACGATGATGAAGACCGCGGCAACCATTGCGGCATATAACGGCAGGAACGCCGTGATTGATGAAGATATCCGGGAAGCGGCAGCACTGGTGCTCTCCCACCGCATGCGCCGGAGGCCGTTCTCCGAGCAGAAGATGGATACGGGAAAGATGGAGCAGTCCATCCTCCGGACCCAGGGGCAGAAAGCCGGTGTCGCAGCCGCACAGCAGCATACCCATACGCATACCCACCAGCACTGAGCACCGGTCTCGCAATTCAACCAAGGTACACGAATGCACCATTTCGACGATATCTACCCGTTCTCCGCAATCGTAGGACAGGAGCAGATGAAGAAGGCGCTGCTCCTCAATGCCATCAACCCCCGTATCGGGGGAGTCCTCATCAAGGGAGAGAAGGGGACGGCAAAATCCACGGCCGCCCGGGCCCTTGCCCGCCTCCTGCCCGAACATCCCGTTGTTGAAGGTTGTGCCTTCGGGTGCGATCCCGGGGATTACCGGGGCCTCTGCCAGGATTGCGAGAAGAAATACCCGGATCTTGTTGCAATCCCCCGGAAGATGAAGGTGATCGAGCTCCCGATCAGTGCCACGGAAGACAAGGTGGTCGGCAGCCTGGATATTGAACATGCCTTAAAACATGGGGAGCGGAAGTTCGAGCCCGGGGTGCTTGCCAAAGCGAACCACAACATCCTGTATGTCGACGAAGTGAACCTCCTCAACGATCATATCGTGGATGTGCTGCTCGATGCAGCGGCGATGGGGGTAAATATCATCGAGAGGGAGGGGGTCTCGTATGTCCACCCGGCCGCATTTATCCTGATCGGGACAATGAACCCCGAGGAAGGAGAACTCCGGCCCCAGCTCCTCGACCGGTTCGGGCTCTGCGTGGATATCGAGGGAATCCACGATGCCGATACCCGGGTTGAGGTTGTGCGCAGGAGAAAAGCGTACGATGATGCCCCCGACCCGTTCATCACATCGTGGCAAAGGGAAGAAGAGGATCTGCGGGAACGTATCCTGACGGCAAAGGAACTCCTCCCGCAGGTTACGGCATCGGAAGACATGCTCACGATGATCGCCCAGATCTGTATCGACATGGCGGTGGATGGCCACCGTGCCGATCTCGTGATGCTGAAAACTTCCGCAACGATCGCCGCGTTCAAGGGCAGGACAGAAGTAACGGAAGAGGATGTCCGCGAGGCAGCCGAACTCGTCCTCTCCCACCGTATGCACAGGCAGCCATTCTCCGACCAGCAGATGGACAAGGAGAAGGTGGAGCAGTCCATAGAGAAATCCCAGCAGGAAAAGAAGCAGCCCGAACAGCAGCAGCAGAACCCCGAGAACCAGAAACCAAAAGAGAACACGACACCCGACGGGTCGACGACGACGCAGTTCGCCGAAGGGCAGCCGTTCAAAGTCAGCCAGAAACCGCTGGCCACACCGCGGCGAATCGATTCATTCAAACGGGATGGCAGCGGCAGGAGGAGCGTGACCGAGTCCCGGGACGGGAAATATGTCCGAAGCCGGATTCCAAAGACCATAGGACCGGACATTGCGCTGGACGCCACGATCCGGGCGGCAGCTCCTCACCAGAAGGACCGGAAAGGGCCGCTTGCAGTTAAAATCGAATCCTCCGACCTCCGGGAAAAAGTGCGGGAACGAAAGATGGGAAATACCATCCTCTTCGTTGTCGATGCGAGCGGCAGCATGGGCGCCCAACAGCGGATGACTGCCGTCAAGGGTGCCATCCTCTCGCTCCTTATCGATGCCTACCAGAAGCGGGACCGCGTCGGCCTCGTAGTATTCCGGGGAAAGACTGCCGAAGTCCTCCTTCCCCCGACGTCCAGCGTGGAACTGGCCCGGAAATACATGCAGCAGCTGCCGGTCGGGGGAAAGACCCCGCTTGCCCACGGGCTCTCGAAAGCCTTCGAAGTGCTGCAGCGCGAGAAGATGATCAACCGGCACACCATTCCCCGGCTCATCCTCATCTCGGACGGGAAGGCGAACGTGAGCCTGGGATCCGGTTCCCCACTGGATGACGCAAACGAGGTTGCTGCCCGCATAAAGGATGCAGGGATCTCTTCGCTCGTCATCGATTCGGAGAAGGGGTATATCGCCTTCGGGCTTGCGCAGACCCTGTCGCAGGAGATGGGGGCAAAATACTTAAAACTCGAGGATCTGCAGGCAGATCAGATCGCCGATGTGGTGAAAGGGATAGGGATGTAAATGCGCAGGATCCCTGGCATCCTTGAAAGAAAGAAAACAACGGGCGGCAGGGAGGGTTCATGACAGAGACAAAGCAGGAAAAAGATCCGGTAAACGTATCCGTTCATACACTGTACAAAGCAAACAGCACCCGGCGCATCGCCCTCATCACCGGGCTCTCGATCTTCGTGATTGTTGCCGCTATCCTGTCCGCAGGGATCGGCACGGTTTCCATCATGCCGCAGGATACCATTCTTGCCATCGGCCATTCCTGTGCAGTGTCCCTCCAGAACTTCCTGCACACGTACCTCCCATCGGTAGCAGGATGGTACGACACAATCCCGTTCACGATCCCGGCGCCCTCGAACCCGCAGGCAGAGCTGATCGTGGTCGGGTTCCGGCTGCCCCGGATCTTCCTCGCTATCCTTACGGGGATCAGCCTTGCGGTGGCCGGTGCAGTCATGCAGGGCCTTTTGCGAAATCCCCTCGTAAGCCCGTTCACGCTCGGGCTCTCCTCCGCAGCATCGTTCGGAGCTGCGCTGGCAATCGTCATCGGGCCGGGTGTCCTTGTCTCCTACTTCCTGATGAGTTATGACATGTGGATCGTGGTCTTCGCCTTCCTGTTCGGCTGGTTGTCCATGCTCCTCGTCTATTGGATCTCCCGTTCCCGGGGCACAACGCAGTCCACACTCATTCTTGCCGGGGTCGTGATCGGTTATCTCTTCACGGCAGGAGTGATGGCGCTCAAGTACATCACCAACAACGAGAAACTCCGCGAACTCATGGTCTGGCTGATGGGGGGGATGTGGGGGGCGAGCTGGAGCGCAGTCCTTCTCCTCATCCCGCTTGTCGTCATCTGTTTCTTCCTGCTCGAACGCAGGGCATGGGACTTAAATGCCCTGTCGGCGGGGGACGACGTAGCAAAGAACCTCGGGATCAATGTCGAACGACTCCGACTCTCCGGCCTGATGATCGCGACCTTCGCCGCGTCCTGCTGCCTTGCCTTTACCGGGATCATCGGGTTCATCGGCCTCATGGGGCCGCACATCTGCCGGATGATCATCGGCAGCGACCACCGGTATCTCATCCCCTGCGCCGGCCTGATGGGTGCAGCGATCCTGCTCCTTTCCGATACCGTTGCACGGACAATCATGAGCCCGGTCGAGATCCCGGTCGGGATCATCATGTACGCTATCGGGGGCGTGTTTTTCCTGTTTTTGATCATGCGGGGCAAAGGCAGGGGACTGTATTAGGGGGTGCTGCATGGATATCGTCATTGAAAGCGTCAGTAAGGAATATAGCGGGAGACGGGTACTCGACACGATCTCATTCTCTCTGGGGAAATCCGAGATTGTCGCGCTCGTCGGCCCGAACGGTTCCGGCAAGTCGACACTGATCAAGACCATCGCGGGGGTTCACAGCCAGACATCAGGGAGTATCGGCATCGACGGGACCGACATCCGGAAGATCGATCCCATTGAGCTCGCCAAATGCATCGGGTACGTCCCCCAGCATTTCACCTTTACGCTGTACTCCACGGTCTTCGAGACCGTCCTCCTTGGCCGTCGCCAGCACATCAAGTGGTCGGTCTCGGACGAGGAACTCTCGCGGGTCCAGCACTCGCTCGAAGCACTGGAGATGGAGCACATGGCAGGGAATTACATGGACCAGCTCTCGGGGGGAGAGCGGCAGAAGGTCTTCATTGCCCGGGCTCTCGCCCAGGACCCGAAGCTCTTCCTCTTCGACGAACCAACCAGTGCGCTCGACATCCGGTACCAGATCGAAGTGATGGAGACCATGCGGGAGATCACGTGGGAACGCGGGGCCGGCATGATCATCGCGGTCCACGACCTCAACCTTGCATACCGCTACGCGGACACCGTTGTTGTACTGCACGGGGGAAAGATGGCCGGTTATGGCAAACCGCAGGAGATCCTTACCCCGGAGTGCATCAACAGGGTCTATGGCGTGGACTCGTTTGTTGTCGAGAACGAGCAGGGGAAATTTTTAGTACCGTTCCGGGCGCGGGCGTCCAATTAACCATCAAGCAGACTTGGGAAGAGGAAGAGGCGAAACCCAATTTTCATATGATCATAAAAAGCGCAATGTATCGCTGTAGGAGCAAGCAAATCAATCAGGGACTCTCCCAGTCTGGAAAAATTGAATGACTAATTCTCTTGTATCATATGTCATCCCGTTAATCTGGAATGTGGTGCTGGTGTTGTTGTAGATACTGCCTGGCAGGAACACTGAATTATCACCAAGAATGGATCGCATCAGGGATTCCACGATTTCTGGTGTGATATATGCCAGATATATCATCCCTACCAAAATCAGGATACCAAGGATAAAAGCAATCGTACTGGCTGAAATACGTTGGTTTTTTGGACGACCCAACCAATCCCGTTGATCCGGAGGTAACTTCCTCTGAGATCGCATGACACTCTCCAAACCAACCATATGAAAATAATTGTAATAATAATTTCTATTGATTCATTATTTTTTATGAAATTTTTTCGTATTTATATGTCCATTAACCGGATGCCCATCAGATAGAATATACTGATATACAATCTTACAACATCCAGCAAAACAAGAGAAAAGTAAAGAATCCGGCTACAGAACCAGTGAAGGATTACAGGTAGAACGACCCGGTCGAGATCGTCTTTCCCGTCCCTTTGTCGACAAGGAGCCAGGAGATCTTTTTATCCTGCGTCAGGTTCAGGTTCCCGAATTTCATCCACGAATCATCGGTGTCCCAATCCACACTTTCGACATAAAATGTATCTCCGGCTTGGATCGTAGTATCGGTGTTCAGGTCCTTGATACCCACTTCAGTGAAATTCTGGACACGGCTGCTCTTTGCATCGATGAGGGAGAGTGCGGTTTTGTTGTCATGCTCGCGCAGCACTACCTGGACAGAGCTGAGCATGAACGAGTCGCCGCCATTGTGCTCGAAATAGATCCGGTGCTGGAGCAGGTTCGGGCTTGCCTTGATCGAACTCTGGGGGCTCTTCTCCGCGCCACCGGTAAAACCTCCGGCATAGGTGCTCACGATCGCCGCAATCAGGACGGTAACCGATAACATCAGCATGACGCCGACAACCGGTGACACGGCCGTGTCATGATCGGACCGGGACCTCAAACAACCACCACGTCCTTGTCAAAGATCACCTGCCCGCTCGGGATATGGACGATCTTCACCGTGATGACGTCCCCGGCCTTGTACCCGTCGTCCGAGGCCTTCTCGCCAAGATTCAGGAGGGTATTCAGGCCGGGGTTCTCGTGGCCGTCCACCGATCCACAGAACTGAGCCGGAGTGACGAGGACATCACCGGCCATCAGGACAGCAGATGAATTCCCAAACCAGCTCCTGTGCCGGGCTGATGAGGAATGCTGGAGGGGCGATCCCTCGAACCGGTCCTGGTCATTGATGAAGAGGGGCGCAGAGTAATGACCCGAATCGATCTCCACGGACATCTCCCCTGAGAGTGTGCCTTTGATCAACTGGCCGGACTCATTCCGGAAATAGGTGGAGATGCTCAGGTCCTTTGTCTGGAGGGGGGCGCCGCTGATATGCTCGATGGTCATGGTATGAGTTGAAAAACTTCCATACGAACGGTTCTCGTAAAAATGGACTTCGAGAACACCGGAGGGCGCGGACTTTTGCGTTCCTGAATAACTGCCTGCCGTTGCACTGACAATGGCGGCGATGATGATTGTCACCGAAAGCATCAGCATGACACCGACAACAGGGGATACGGCGTGTTCGTTGCGGCACATAGTCTTCCTCCCACCAACATTCAAAGAAAAATTATACTTATTTTTCATAAAGTAACACTCAATGTTATATGAATATGACTATTTGACATTTCCCGGTACGCAGATTCGTATAATTTTTTATGACAGGTATTCCGGAAAAACGCCTCTGCCAGAATAACACAAAAAGAAAATTTTTTATTACTTTATGCTTAATTACGCTGGGACAAACATAGTAAAACCCATGAACGAAATCCGGCAGGTGCGGGCTGCCGGGTATCCCGCAGCATTTTACCATACAAATCCAGAAGCAACAGGACGTGCCCCATCGTGAACCCAAAGGAGTATAATGAATTGGGAGTCTCGGAGGTTGTCGGGGAGATGCTCATGATCGCCCTGGTCGTTGTGCTGCTCGCAGTCTTCTCCGCAGCGCTCTTCAATTACTTGCCGGCGGACCGCGAACCAACGGTCACCATCATGATGACAAGCGATACAACCGGTAATTTCACGTTCTGGCACAAGGGAGGCGACTGGGTGAAGGTCGAAGACCTGAGCGTGGTGATCGTGAACGAGACCTGGAAGAAAACATTCAGCCAGAAGTCCGGCAACCTCGTCGTTGTTCCCGACAAAACGGTGTTTGACCTTGGCAGCAACGTGACGGTAACAATGCCTGGATCGCCTGAAGGAAACGAGACAATAAAGCTGATCACCCCCCGTACCGTGATCTATACCGGGAGAACCAGCATATGACCGATGACGCTGTAGCCCCTGTTGTAGCAGTCATGCTCATCCTCGCGGTCATCGTGACGTTCTTTGCAGCGTGGAACGCATACTTCGTCCCATCAATGAAAGAGCAGTCCGAGATCGATCACATCAGCAAGGTTGAATCCGGTTTCTCCCGGTTTTCCGGAGATCTCATGTCTGCCATATCCCTCAGGCAGGATATCACCCTCTCGGAAACGATCCCTCTCGGCGGGGGAGACTTCACGTTCGATCCGGTCAAATCGGGAGGAGAACTGAAGGTCTGGAGCGCAGCATCAGACGCATATCTCCAGGCAAACTGGACAAACAGGACCGGCCCGGAACTGGGTTCGCCAACAGCTCTTTCGCCCGATTATTATTCAAGCCTGGTCAAGTTCTCCTACACACCGACAAATAATTTCTGGCAGGGGCAGGGGTATGTCTGGTCGTTTGGGAACCTCTTTGTCAATAACACCGAGCGGAACCTGATTGCGCCCCTGAATAAGGCCTCGATGGATGATATCAGGTTCGATGACCTGGCCGGCTCGTTCATCGTGTTCGAACCATCAGTATATACCAGCTCGGCGGGCTGTTCCGTCATCACCATCCGTACCGCCAACATTACGCCGGAACCACACCACGATCGGGTCAGCGGGAATGGGAACAGCATGCTGGTCCTGAAGAGCCGGATCCACCGACAGCCCCCTGTTTACAACGTGACCGGCATCAGCATGAGTGTTCCGAGACCGGAACTAATAGGGGGTTTTCGGGAAACCCTGTGGGAGAACCTGAACAGCAGTGCACAGGAGATCCACACCAGTTGCAACAATATCGAATCCCTGGAGACGAATGACGATCAGCGCTGGCTACAGTTGAAGATCGCCCCTTCATCCAACACCACCCTGCTCTGGGTGACGACAGACATCACGGTCGGCGCCCACTAGTGCCCCGGGGATACGGGATCCGTCCGACAGACATCAGCCTATCCAAAGTGCACTGTGATTATCGTGATGAGGATTGGATGTCGCACTGGCTTAGTATTACATATTTAAATATTTTACACATTTTTTCATACAAAAATAAAAAAGTATATGTATGTTCGGAGCCCACATGAGATACAGGGTATGTCTGGACATCCAGAAACACCCGCACTTTCGACAAAACAGATAACCAATCGTTGTACTGGAGCGGTGGGGAAACCGATTCCCGGTACAACGGGAGTTGAGGGAATGAAGACAACATTGTTTGATGGCAGCAGGAGAGCCGAGATCGATACACGGTCTGATGAACGCCTCTATGCAGCCCCCCGGCCGCGGAAACGATCCAACGGGTTCCAGCACCAGGGAAAAGATCTCTACATCCATACCGATCCGGAAAAACGGATCACCTACTACCTCCATCTCTGGTCAACCGACCGTACCGTTAAGGACAAGATAATACCGGTTTCACCGGCGAGCGCAGAACGCTTCCTGCGGGGAAAAGGACTTATCTGCAACCTGTTCCCGAAAAGCGATCCCATTGCAACACTCTACCGCTGGGGATACGGGATAGCAGAAGAGTTCTGACTCATCATTGCACATCCCCCATCTCTTCCTTTTCTCTGGACAATGGTGCGCAATCCATATTCACGGACCACAGACTTGTCGTTTCCGGACCGGATAATCGTTCGTTGTTTCACCATCGACACGCCCACGAGCCGGGTCCCGGGACGGACTACCTGCACCGCAACCGGGTTATCGTTGATAATAGTAGTAATGGTAAAAAAATTCACATTATTTCACATAAAAATCAAAAAGTTTAACATTGTCCGGGTCAGATCCGGAATACAGGGTCTCCCGGGTCAACCTGGAGACCTGCATATCTGAAACAAACACACGAGAACACAGGATCTCATCACACACTTCCGGTTACCGGAAGAGGGAGGTGCCCGGAGAAGATCATTACCATGAGAAAAGAGTACAATAATACCGCTGTTGACAAGTCTGCCTCACTCCTGCGATAAGAGCAGACAGGATCGCAATTATCAAAAAGGAGGGAGACCTTGTCACGTTACGGGGACTATGTCAGAAAGGAATACACCGGTACTCTCGTTCTTCAAGCATCGGGCAGTGTTTTCCCATCAGTATCTTTGGTACCTTCCGAAGTATTGACCGGGGATACACCCGTCCGGCATCTTTTTTATCGATTTCGTAGTTCAGAAAAACCTGCCATCCCGGCCATCCCGGGATTCCCACGTACAGCGGATCGTCCCGATATTTCAGGCAACCGTTAATTGCGGGAATACCTGAGTCTTCCCGCTGTTGTTATCTGGCGGTCCGACTGACCTTATCGATGATTAAAAAGAAAAGAAATTATTTTTTTGTTTTGGCGGCAGGTTTGGCAGTTGGTTTTCCTGCAACTGCTGTCTTTGAGGAAGCTTTCTTGGGTACTTCCTTTTTGGGTTCTGCTTTCTTTACCGGTGTGCTCTTGGCACCTTTTGCTTTCCTGGTTTCAACCATCGATATTTCACTCCGGAATAAAAATTATTCATACTACGAGAGGATGATAAACCCTGCAGGGGATCCATCAAGGGAATGACCACGAATGGTATCGGGTGGACGGATCGACCAGATGCAGGAATCATCATCCCTGCTATCCCATATGTTGGACATGATATTAAATTTTTTCAAAATCGTATGAATTAATAAACATTTTTCCTTTGTGCGAATACATTTGTGCAAAAACAAAACGGGAATGATTTGCCTAAAGCGGAGATGCAATTTTATCGATAATAATGAGAGACGCGGGTAAAGATATTCCCGTATTATCATGGGGACACGTATGACTATTATTAAAAAAACTATTACATTCGTATGAATCTTTAAGTAAAATCCTTTAGCCGACTGGTCTTGAATACAGACAGCGACCCCTTTTGAGGTTAAAAACAGGGCATACAGGACAAGAAAAATAAAAAGCGGGATATTTCCGCTAAGGGGGCGTGCAACCCGGAGCAACGCTTACCGCGCCGGCATGATCAGCGACCGCTCCCCGGCCGCCTCGAACTCCCGGATAGCCCCGCGGGCAAACTCCTTTCTCGGTTCCGCAAAGTCGAACTTCATCGAGGGGTCGGCAAAGGTGATCTTGACCCGGGGATCGAAGCAGAACGCATCGGCCCGGCCGATGTGCGCACTGGCGACAATTGCCGCATACTCGCCCTGGTGCCCCACGTTCATCGCATAATTCGGGTAGTTCGGGCCCCGGAGCTCACCCATTGCCCCGCGGTCAGGCTCCATCGAGAGCGAGTTTGCCGACCCGCACTGGTCCTGCAGGTCGTACCCGAAGAACCCGAGCCGTGACCAGCCATCCTTGTGGATGATCATCGAGCAGTACCACGCGTTCAGGCCGGCGTTCGAGTTGCCGGTGGCGATGGATGTGGTAAGCCCGGAAGCAGCAGCGATCACGGCCGCCCGCTGGGAGCCTCCGAAATGGTCCTCCATCAGGGTCGGGAACTTCTCGTACTGTTCCATGCTGTAAAGCGTTACCTCGGTCGCGATATCGCTGACGATCTCCTGCGTGGGTTTTATGATCTTGCCCGGTCCCGGCTCGCGGTAATTGTACCCGTACTTGTCCTTGATATAATCCATGCCGTAATACGTGAAATCGTCAAGGATATTGTCCGTGTATGCAGCAGTCGCATACTGGGTGAACCCGACGCCGCCCGACATGTAGGAGCCAAGCCAGATCTGGTCGAAGAGCACGGCACCTGCCGCCACGACTTCGAGCGAGGCCTTTGCCGGGTCGTCAGGATGAATCCGGTCGGCCTGGATCATATCGGAGAACATGCCGAACTTAATGCCGCCCGGCTCATTCGGGCCCCGTGCCCTGCGGGCCGGGAGGTGTGACCCCATCTGGATCACACCGGCATGCTTGGCTGCAAACGAGAGATCGGCAACCGCGGCTTCTCCCGCACAGGTGCGGTATGCGGCAATGAACGACATCCCGATCTGCATTGCGGACCACCTGCTGGTTGTTCCTCCATCGCAGGTCCGGACCACGATGGTCGGGACGTGGATGGCCTGGTACATTGATTTCCCGATCTCGGCCTTAAGCGCCTCGGCCTGCTTCTTCGGGAACAGTTTCTCGATGTTAAGCAGGTACTGCGGCTCGATATCGTCCGCAACCTCATCGTTACCGGTAAAGACCTTGACATAACAGTCATCCACAAGGCCGGGATTGGTCTCGACCATGTGCTCCTGCACAACTGCCCCACCCGGCATCGCGTGGTTTAAGATATGAAGGTACTCGTTGATAGTCTCGGGCGTCACTTCTTTACCCAGTCTTTTCTGGAGCGTATTGTGGGCGATGTCCATGCCGACGATGATCGTCCGCTTGATCTCGTCTGACATCTGCTGCATGGCCGAGTTATTCACGAAGTGGAGGTCGTCGCCTTCAACGAACGTCCCGGTGCCCGAGACCTCGTAGGTCATCAACTGCCGCTGGCCCATCGGGATGCCGTTGAGGTGGCAGTGCTCGGGATCGTACATCGAGATCCCGCGGTCGGCCACGATCTTCTGGGTTTCCGCCATGAACTCGCGCTTTCTCGGCGACTGGGCAAGACCCCCGAACTTGTAGAAGCCGGTCTTCTGCGATTCAACGTCCTGACCTTTAAACTTCTCTTTGAGTGCTTTGAGGAACTGTTTCTGGGATTTTTCTACGGATGCCATGATGGTCAGGCCTCCTTCGGCATGAAGCCGTAGCGTGTCCGCAGCATGTGGATCCGCTGCAGGTATTCAACATATTCCCGATCGTCGCGGAGCGGTGTCCCGACAAGGGAATGGAAGATCGTGGAATGTTCCTTCAGCCACTTACTGTCGAGGGGCTTACCCACCTCGACCGGACGGTTGAGCGGGAGGCCGATCTGGTCCTTGACGTACCGGACCATCCCGTCCCCGCCCAGCACGCAGCGCTGGAGCGCATCGAATTGCATCCCGTCCTCGGAAAGCCGGAGCGAGTGCCCGTGGACCGTAGCGCCCCGGAGGCTCACGAGCGCCGGGTCGAACATCTCGGTCTCGATCAGGAGCCGGCAGTACTGTTCGAGGTCGCGCTCGCGACACTCCACAATCTGTCGTCCCGACAGGGTGCCAGGATCGATGCCGCGGAAGCGGTACATCTCCGCATAGGTCCGCTGGTACGGCTGGCAGGGTGCGTTGAACATCGAGTCGGCGAACTGGACATACCGGACCCGGTCGCCATGTTTTGCCCCTTCCGTGGGTTTCACCAGCTGCCGCATCGGGCAGTCCGGCTCCTGCTGCTCCGCAAGAGGGGGATGCATGGTTTTAAAGCTCGCCCCGGGAGCCCGGTGCCCGAGGAGGAGCACGATATCCTCATCGGTGATGTTCCGCATTTTTGTGAGGGTGTGATTCGGATCCATCTGTTTGCGGCGGTTCATCGCAACCACCGACGTTCCCGGCCCGTACTGGGGTGTCCGCGTCATATCTCGTATCCCCCGCAGACGCGTTCATTTGAGATACTGATGAGCGTTGGTTTGTCTTTCCGCTTCGGGTCGACAAGGCCGATGAGGTTCCGGTCAGCACCGGGACCATAGCGTGCATAGTCCACGAGGGTAGGATGGGTTTTCATGAATTTACCTTCCTGGATGTGATACGGGAAATCGACAAAGAATGCGTCGCAGATTTTGCGGAATGTATCGATGACCTTCCGGTTTTCCACCTCAAGGGTGATGCTGCCGACCTGCACGTGGAGGTCAACGGCATTGCCGGCAACCTCGATGGTCTTGCGCAGGTTCGTTTTATTCTCCGTACCCCGGGCAGGGCCGTAGGGCACCAGGAGCGGGATGTTCTGGCCGTTGAGGAGCATCCGGTGGATGCCGGGAACGACAACAATCTGCTCAAGCAGCCTCTTCGTTGTATCCGGACCCAGCATACGCATCGGGACGATGCGGCACTGGGGATGGTCTGTGGCAGTATCCATGGTCAGACCTCCAGCGCGATCTGGTGCATCGGTTTAGAGAAGACATCCATCTTCCCGTAGGTCTCGCCCATGATCTTCGACATTCCTTCCGGGGAAAACATCTGGGTGCCGGCATCCATCGCGGCTGCGGCAACGACACAGGGGATCGCCATGCCGTAGGCATGCCGGGTGACCACGTGGTTGCCGTTGAAGATGCCTGGCCCGCCGCCACCATAGATCGAATGGCTGAAGAACGAGAAACCGACTGCCGTTCCCATCACGCGCCCGAAGTCAGCGCCCGGAAGGCCGGTCTCGTGCTCGATTAAGTCGTTGAAGTAGAGGAGCGTTGAAGAGACTGCCTGCACGAACCGGCCTGCACCGCAGTTGACAATGCTTGCCGCAAGGGTGCCGGCCGAGACGTACGCGTTCCAGAGCATCGGGTCCTTCGTGTCGTAGAACTGGAAGTACCCGCCTTTCTTGCCGGGAGTGATGACCCGGTCCTCGATTGCACGGTCTACGAGCGACTGGACAACGGAGCCGACCGTACCGGTCTGCCCGTTCTCCTTCACAATATCGTAGACCATGTTGTTGGCATTCAGCCCCTGGTACCCGTAACAGAGCAGCTGGTTGCGCTCGAACGGTCCGATGGCCCCGCCCATCTCGAAAACACCGGCCATTTCGTACGTTGACGCAAGTGCAGCACCCTGGAGGGCGTTGCGGTTCGTCATCATGACGAAATGGTTGACGCTGATGTTGCGCAGAGCATAGCCGATCCCCTCGTTGTTCTGCGGGATGGTCAGGATGGACGTAACAAGGGCGCCTTCCATGTCCTGCGTGTGCGGATAACTGCCCCACGCGGCTGCCTTGACGGTCGAAGCATTGAACGCGTCGATGTCGAACTCATCGACAATTGCATAAGTCACCGCGGAGGCAACCGCCGTGATGGCTGCATCGTATGTGGATGCTCCGGTCAGCCGCAGGGTGGGCGCCCGCACGAGCAGGAGTTTGCCCCCGTTGAACTGCTGGATGTCCGTATCATCATCATCCTCTACCTGCACCATCGTTTTGATCTTCTCGATCAGGGCTTCTTTTCTTTCCATGATCGGGAGGTCGAGTTCCCGGCCGGGGATACGGCCCTTGCCGAGTTTCGCAGTCTTTAATGCCTCTTCAATGCCGGCAAGGTTCACGTTGATCGTCCGCTTGGTCAGATCTACGATCTTCCGGGCTGCAGGATTCAGGAGCGGGCTGATGCGGTGCAGCTGCACGTTGCTCTTCAGCAGTTTCCCGTCATCGGAATAGAGGTCGATGGTCTCAGGGTAATGCGCCATGGGTCTCCTCTCCCGGGGCTGTGCCGGATATCATGTCCATGTACCGGACCATGCATGCTGCACGCCGGTGTGATAGGATCGAAAAACCTGTCATTGGTAACACCTGGTGAAAAATCTGTATGATTTCATAGTACAAACGTGACCGGATTATTAATAGTATAAACTTTATAGTATTGCAGTAACTATGGAGGAGGAAAGCGACCCCCTGTGCATCTGCTGCCTGCGCGGCATCATGCCAACGATTGCGAAGAAATGGGCGATCTGCATCATTGTCGAACTTGGCCGGCGCCCGTCCATGCGCTTCTCCGAGATGATGAAGGACTGCGGGAAGATCAGCCCCAAGTCGCTTGCAGATGTCTTAAAAGAACTCCAGAACGCGGAGCTGATCGAGCGGGTCTGCTATGCCGAGGTCCCTCCCCGGGTCGAGTACCGGCTCACGGAACACGGCCGGAGCCTGAGGGTGGCCATCGGGCCGCTGCTGCACTGGGCAAAGGAGTATAACCTGCTTTTCCTCAGCTACCGGATACCCATGCTGGCGAAGGTGCCGGACCCGTGATTTTCCTGCTGTAACCAGGTTTCCGGCAGGGGATCTGACAAGTTGTCAGGTGATTAGGATTTCTTTGCTCTGAAAAAATCATTTTGGGTATAGTCACCCTTCAGCGACTATTTTTTTGCTCAAACGTATACCCTCCCTGCGCCAGCCCTGCCCCCATCGGCGCGGGGGCATATGCGATTCTTCCGTATTACCAGGAGGTTAGTGCTCGGTAGTACGACGCCATCGCAATTGGGGCGCCAGAGCGGCGGGGCGGAGCCCCCGGAGCGTATGCGTTTTATCTCTAAGATCCGGAACACTGTTTCCGATTTACATTTCAAAACAATATACTGACAATGTTTTCTTTCGTAATTTCCATTAGAGGTAGGTGATAAAAAGGTTAGTATACCCAGGCTCTGTAGAAAACCTATGCGGGAGAGTATTGGATAGTGATGGAGCCACGGGCGGCTTGGGGTCTGCCGACCCTCGCCCCGTGGTACATGGCCGTATATGGGCCTGAAAAAAAATGAAACTGGGGGTCAAGGGGGCGGGCCCCCTTGGGTTGCCTCCCCCTCTGGGGGAGAGAGGGGGTCACCCTCGTAATTCCACTGAGTGCGTTGTGGAAATGATTTCTACAAAGCCCAATTTCAGGTGACCTTAACCCCATTCAGGAAATCCGGGGAGATTCCATTCTCGTCCGTCTCAAGAATAACGACGGTAAGATTGTACGCGATGATCTTTGCCAGCAATTCATTTACCTGAACGATCTGGTTCTTTGATTTCAGCGTCTCACCGAACTTCCTCTTAATTGCCGTGTTGGTTGATTCAACGTTGCTCCTTTATGATAGCGCTCCGCCTAGCTTCAGTATACAGATAATAACAGATGCTGATATGCCCAAAGGCGCATTCAGATTTATCCCGGGAAAAAGCAGGAGACCAATTCCCAACGCTCCACGCCCACATCCTCTCATTGCCCTCACAACCTGCCGAAAGGTTACCGGGTTTATGATTCGTATCAGCACGAGGCTGTAATTCGATAATCGCACCCGGTCATTTTTTTCATAGGGCTTTTCCTGTCCGCCCCGCGATCACACTGGTGGAACGAACCGGAAACCCCCCGGGGGAATCTGGATCTCAAAGCGCGCTCCCTCACCCCATATCCCGGTCTCACGTATCGTAATCCCCGTGATCAGCAGGATCTCCCGGGCCAGGAAGAGGCCAAAGCCGGTATTTGTCTCATACCCGCGTCCGAAGATTCTCTCCTTCACATTGTCCGGGATGCCGGTCCCATTATCCTCCACTATGACAGTAACCCCGCCCGGTTCCGGGTTTTCACAGAAGGTTATCGATATCTCGGACATCTGTTTCATGTGGCCGACAGCAGTGTCGAACAGGTTGCAGAGTACCTTTTCCAGTAACTGGTCGGCATAGATTTCGAGATCGCCGGAGGGATAGGCTACCGTAATTCCGTCTCGACCGGTAGGAATAGCTCTCATACAGACGTTACGGAGGTTCTGCCATTCCGGCATAACGATACCGAGATCCTGGTAATACCGGGTGAACCGGATCAGGGTCTGGATCTTATTCACCGCCAGGATTCCTTTTTTCAGGAAGTCCAGCGCTTCGGACCCGCTGGTTTTTTCTTTGGCAAACTCAAGGTAGGCGAGTAGCACAGTCAGCTGATTGAGGATGTCGTGGCAGGTGATATTATTCAGGAGGTTGAGTTTCTTATTAGTCTGCCAGAGAGATTCCTCAAGTTTTTTTTGCTCAGTTATGTCCCTCCCTACCGATTGGTACTCTGCGATCGTTCCCTTGGTATCGAAAATTGCCCGGTCGGTCCACCGCTGCCAGCGGATTTCCCCGGGAGGAATGATGGTCCGGTGTTCGATAACCGCCACCGGCTTTTCCTGTGTCAGCGATGTCAAATGTTTCTTGAGAAGAACGAGATCCTCCTGGGGAATTCTCGGTATAAAGCGCTTCCCGAGGATGCTGTCAGGCTCCCTGTTGAAATACCGGCAATATGCCCCGTTGACAAAAACGTGTGTTCCATCGGGGAGGAAACGCGAGATGAATTCTGACTGGTCTTCGACGACATTCCGGTATCTGCGCTCACTCTGCGCAAGTGCTTCATCAGCCTTCCTTTGATCGGTAACATCCCTGATCGATTCTATTGCGCCGACAACATTGTTTTTCATGTCATAAAACGGCGATGCGGTAAACCAGAGGAAAGCCCCTTTCCCTTCGTACAGTGTTGGGATGAAAATTTCCGAGATCAACTTATGATCTTTCCTTCTGATCCAGGGGTATTTCTCTTCCGTTATCTTGTCATCCGCCAGGACAAGATCGAGGAGGAGGGGGTGTCTCTCTTGATAAAGCGGAATGGAGTAGGAATGGTTTCCGGTCCCCAGGATCTCCCCTTTTTTTACGCCGGTCATTTCTTCCATTGCCCGGTTCCACGCAATGACCATCCCGGCCAGGTCAATTGCAAAGGTTGCATCCGGCAGGAAATCAATGATATCGGAGACCCGCCGCTGGGATTCGATCAGCTCGTTTTTTATTTTTCGTTGTTCGACAATCATTCTGATTTTATGTTCCAGCTCGGCAAACTGGGCCTCCGGCTCGCCCCCTTTCTGGAGATAAAAATCGGCGCCGTTGTTGAGTGCCTCAATGACGATCTCCTCCCGTCCTTTCCCGGTAAATAAAATAAATGGTGTAGAATTTCCCAGTGATCGCAGCATTTTCAAAAAAGCGATGCCGTCCATCACTGGCATCTGGTAATCGGAAATGATTGCATCGTAGGAAAACGAGGTCAGTCTTTCCAGCGCCTCCGGGGCGAATGAGAGCGTATCAACATGGAACCGGCCTGAATGTTCTAAGAACAGTTTACATATTTCCAGAAGAGTAGGGTCGTCGTCAACATAGAGCAGGGAAATTGAATTCCTGCTATCTGGCACCAATGTTCTCTGCGCATCCTGCACTTCCATAGGACACTCCCCGGATACCAGAGCGGGAATTCTGTTATCCGTTAGAACCAAGTCTTCCCTCTGCAGTATTCAGGAGGCCGGGGATCCCGCTGGCAAATCCGGACATTCTTCTCCGGTTCTTTGATCAGAAGAAATACTGTTTTCCCGGTTGTTACCGGATTTAAGACATTCTGTTCTGGCAACCGCTGCCAGAATAAATCTGAATGTTTTTTTCCCTGTATCCCCCAGGAAGATATTTTATCGTAAAACATTCTCCATAATGCGGTTATATCCTCTCGGGTACGAATTACTCCAGGAAGCAACTGTCTGATATTCCATGAAATATGTATCCGGTATGTACGTATGATCGTTTCGCTATCATTCATTTTATTTAACGATTCCACGTGATTAATGCGCATTGATATTATCAACGGCATATAGATAATTTAAAGTATAAAAAGTTCTCTAAAACCTCATGAGACTTACAAAAATTGTTTACATCTCTGTCGCATTCTTATGTGGATGCCACCGATTAAAGGGAAACCAAAAGAGCAAATATCGTACAAATGCCCGCATGATCTTCTGCAGAGAATGAATGAAGTGATTGAAAACGGGGAATATGCATCAAGAAATGATGTCATTACCACCGCCCTGATATTATTTTTCACGGATCACAACTCCGGTTGTAAAGAACAAATAATCGAATGGCTGACCTCGGAAGAAGGCGAAAAGTGGATCCAGACCCAAATTAAGATCGTGCTGAACCAGATGAGAGTAAAAACGGAAAAATAAATAATCTGGTTGTGTTGTATTCAGTGTTGACTATTATTATCTCATCTTGTTGAATATCTTAAATTCATTGCAGACATAATGGCAACGATTGACCGGTTCTGACTCAATATCAAGCGTTAAAATTATTTTCCCAAGAAAAACTTGAAGATTGATGGGTAAGGTTTTCAAATCCAGCAGCAACTCCATCAATCCTTTGGCACCGGGCCACGGCCGATGATCATTTTCCCCTTGAAGTAGAGGTTGTACACATCCATAATCGATCTTTCCCACTCCCCGGCACCTCTGTTCTTCCTCATGGTCAGACTGAAGATCTTGATGTTCTGGGGGAGTGCGGATGCCTGGTCGGCACACGGCATCAGTTTCCGGCAGGGGAACTCCCTGCACTCCGAGCAGAACGCGACGCTTTTATCTTTCGCACAGAGATATGTTGCGCATTGTTCGTTAATCACCGGGCAGAAGCCGCTGACGGCCCGGCACCCGGGACAGACGACCTTCTCCATAGGGAGATTGAATTTTTCCGATATCATGGCCCTTAGTGCTTCATCGCTCCCTGCCCGGTAAAGGAAACACACCCCGCAATGGAGCCCGCAGGGAGCTTCCAATGGGTTATCCATACCAGGATTCTTTGCTACAATTATTTAAAATAGTAATACTGCAACATGCGCCGGGAAAAACAATTCAGGATTTTTTTTGGAGTAGGTTTTTTTTGACAGGATACAGCCTGAAGATCAACGCGTAATCTATCAGAACCGCCGTGAATTATCAGACATGCGACAAGAGAATGGCAGTGCCTTACTCATGATTACATAGCGCCCTTCTGCTCTGGAGAAACCCTTTCATTAATGGGTAATGCCCCCCTTTGCGCCAGCCCTGCCCCCGAGGGGGCGGGGGCGCTTGCGATGTCTCCGCATTTCCTGTACCGGAACCTTCGTTGTATTATAAAATCTGATTTCTCAAATTTTCTTGTACAGGTAATACCGCACTATCGCAACTGGGGCGCCACAGCGGCGGGGGCGGAGCCGTTTGGCGACGCCCCCCGGAGTATCTTCATTCAGGAAATGATTTCTACAAAGCATGCCCTTCAAATCGGGGCACATTGCAATGCAAATGCACTATATGTACCGGACGGCAACTCGTAACCGAGAATTGTCAGAGCGGCAGGGACTGCTAAAAAAAGTGGAGACGATTCTCTCAAAAGTATCCTGGATTGTGGAGCCCACGGGAGCGTTTTATCAGTAATCAATGATTTCACCAGATCAGGTTTTTCCGGATGATCTGTCCGTAATCCCTTCCAGGCTCTTGATCTCCGCCGCGAGGTGCGGGAGCAGCAGCGCAGGATCCGTGACCAGCCCCAGCGCCTGCGTTGTCCCCCGGTCCTGCAACCGGGTCACGACATAGGGATTGATATCCACGGCAACGGTCTTCACCCGCGAGGGCAGCATGTTCCCGACCGCGATCCCGTGGAGCATGGACGCGCAGATGATACACATGTCGGCCTTGCGCACGTGCCTGCGCATCTCGTCCTGCGCCCGCATGACGTCGGTAATCGTGTCCGGCAGGGGGCCGTCGTCCCGCAGCGAGCCGCCGATGACAAAGGGGATATCCTTCTTCACGCACTCGTACAGCACGCCGCTTTTCAGCACGCCCTTCCTGACCGCCTGGCGCAGGCCGCCCGCCCGGGTGATCTCGTTGATGGCAACGAGATGGCTCTTGTACCCGCTTTTCAGGACCTTGCCGGTCTTTTTATCCATCCCGAGCGTTGTCCCGAACAACTGCTTCTCGACATCCATGACCGCGAAGCCGTTGCCGACGAACAGTGCCTGGACATAGCCCATCCGGGCCAGGTCCTGCAGCGCCTCGTCCGCCCCCGTGTGCACCATCGCCGTGCCCATGACATGGATGATGAAGCCATTCCGGTCATGGATCTTCTTCATTTCGAGGGCAAGGTCCCGGATCAGGTATTTGATCGGTTTCTCCGGGGATACCTGGCTGGACATGAACCCGAAGATATCGGCGGGCGACCGCGACCGCTGGGGCGGTTCCACCCTCACGCCGTCAAAACCGACAACAATGCGGTCGCCTTTCCGGACCACGCCCTGCCGGCGGCAGACCGCCGTTACGCCGCTGATGACTACTACACAGTCCATTTCGATGTCCCGGACTTCCCTCCACCGGCCCTTAAGGAATACGAATGTCGGGTGGTGCGTTGTGCCATAGAAACCGGAGGGCAGGACGCCGTCTTCCGGTGCAGGAGTGGTCTTCACTGCTTTCCGGGGGAGAAGGGCACCGAGGTTCTCCAGTTCGGCAAACATCCGGTCCGGACCCCGGACCTGGATCCTGCAATAGCTTTCATCGTTCTTACTCCTGCCCACATCGAGCTGCAGGATCTCAAACGTCCCCCGCATATCCATGATCGTGTCGAGGACCCTCGGCAGGATCAGCGAGTCGATGATGTGGCCTTTGAGTTCGATTTCTTCTGCAATGACTGCCATGGTTATCACCTTTTCAAGGGAACTGCCGGACGGATTTCCGGATCATTCTCCCGGGAGGTTCCCGGGGCCGTCCATACCAGCGAATCAGGCAGGGTGCAACGATCCCCTGAATGATATCCGGCACGCTGTTTTGCGTTCAGGAAGGGGCGGCCTTCGGGAGAATAATGAAGCCTCATGTACCCGTTCATCATCTTTTCCCGGAGGCCAGCTCCCTGATCTTCCCGGTCAGCTCCCGGACTGCAACCCGTGCCGGGCTCTCCGGAGGGATCCGGGAGACCGGTGTCCCGCCCATGTCCGCCGATTCAACCTCCGGATCGTACGGGACGACCCAGAACGGTGCGCTCATCCCGGCCGGAGCCATGCCGGTTTTATACCGGTTGACGATGGTCAGGATCCGGCCGTTCTCAAGCCCCAGCTGCGTTGCAGTCGTCCGGATACGGTCGATGGTCCGGAGGCCCCGGGCACCGGGATCGCTGACAACAAGGAGCAGGTCCGGGTGGCCGACGGTCCCCCGGCTGATATGCTCCAGGCCGGCTTCCGTATCCATGACCATGAACCGGTAATGGTGCGCAAGTTGCTGCATACATTCCCGCAGAACATCGTTTGCGAAACAGTAACAGCCCTGCCCTTCCGGCCTCCCCATCGCCACAAGGTCGATATCCTCGGCCTCGGCAAGCACCTGGTGGAATCGGAAGGCAAGATACTCGCGGCGCCCCATACCGGCGGGGATCTGCCGGGAGAATGCCTCTTCCCGCATGCTGCCGAGTGTCTCGTACAGTTCCATGCCGAGCGCTTCGTGCAGGTTTGCGTTCGGGTCGGCATCGACGGCAAGGACCGGACCGTGTCCTGCCGCAACCAGTTCCCTGATAAGGAGTGAGCAGATGGTGGTCTTGCCGGTCCCGCCTTTACCGGAGACTGCGATAGTGAACGGGGAAGACCCTGCGATCTTTCCTCCCGGTGCATCAGGGGGGACAGCATGGTCGTGATGGTGCAAAAAAAGGGGATTCATGGATGCGGCCCTGACATAATTACCGAGGTGAACAAAAAGGGGGATGGATTATTTCTTCCGCTTCTCGAGGGTCTTCAGGACCGTGGGAAGGACCTCGCCGACCGCACCGAAGTTCATGGAATCCGCTGTGCCAAGGAATACACCGGGGTTGAGGTGCTCCTCCATCTTGTCGATGCCCACCTTGTTCATCAGGGCATTGACCTGTTCGAGGGACTCCTTTGCCATCATCTGGGTGAACCCGGCCGGAGCGCCGAGCACCTTCATGACCGAGTCGCGGTAGGTGAGGAGACCGGCGTAGGTGATGGCGGTCAGGGCGGCGCACATATCGCAGACCGGTCCGAGCATCTCTGCCGGCAGGGTGAAGGCCTCGCCGCGGGCGGTCTTGCCGATCTTCATCAGCGCATCGATGGTGTCCTTGGATGCATATCCTTCCGAGACAAAGACCTGTCCTTTCATCTCCGGGACTGCACCGGGGTGGTACGACGAGATCTGCACCTTCTTCTTCTTCAGGAGCCCGAGATCGTCGTAGATATGCTGGAACTTCGTAGCCGGGATAGTGCAGGCATGGGTGATGATGGCGCCCTCCTTGATGTTATCGGCATGCTTTTCGATGATGGCTTTCTGCATGTCCCCTTTCGGGAGCCAGGTGATGATCCAGTCGGCATTCTTCACCGCTTCGGCATCGTCGGTCGTGATCTTGAAGCCCAGATCCTTGGGGTGGGTGAAATGGATCGCACCCTTCGGGGGCTTGGGCAGGTCCTTTGCCACTTCCTTCACTTTCTTCCGGATCTGCGGCATGATCGATTCGGGATTGCCGCTCTTGTGGGCTTTCATGACTTCTTTGTAATCGAAGTCTTTGATCACGGTGAACTGGCCGTCAAAAACGGGATCCGATATTGTGATATCATTGATTCCTGCCAGGTACTTGAGTTCCGCGCCCATGATGATGGTTGAGTGGGTCATGGAAATTTCCGGCTTTCCAACCTGCTCTGCAACTTTACAGGCTCGTGCAAAGTTCGTGATTCCCGCGGCTGCGTGGGTACGATAACATCCTGCACCGAGTATTGCAACTTTTTTTATGCTCATTGTAAGTCTCCGCATTGTCACGCTGCCAAATCCTTGTAAAACGCGTTATCACGTATTTTTAACAGTGTAACAATTTTTCCCAATACCTGTAAAAGAAGTAGCATGTAATCTTACGACTTTTACAAGTAGTATGATCGACTCTACTTATTCAGTAATATATTTTTTGATTTGATATCCGCTATTGTATCCTCCATCTATCGACCGGGGCCCGTACAGAAGACAGGATATGAATAACGGACTCTTCCTGAAAAAATGGCCGGGTGGATCAAAGAAGGGAGATCGGGTTCCTGACACCCAGGGAAATCTTCCGGTTAATTGACGGGATAGTTGAACAGACGATCGCGGTATCGGACCGGTTTGCTGACAACAGGTCGTCCGACCCGCCCTGCTCGATATCCATCCTGAGTGCGCTCCGCAGGTTCTCAACCGTCACGTTCTCAACCCGGGGATCGGTGTCGCTGATAATAATCCGGTCAACGTACCCTTCCAGTTCCCGGGCAAGGACCCATGAGACGAACCTGCCGCCAAGAAGCGCAACAGTATCGCCAAGCAATCCCTCTTTTGCCATTGCGGAAATATCGGCTGCTGTCTTCCCTACCCTGACCCGCCGATAGAGTGGCGTTGACTGCAGGCAGACCCAGTGGGCGTCACCGACAGCGCAATCCCCGATCTTTTCAGGGTAGACATGTTCCGGGCCAACGATCTTAACTGCACGGGCCAACGCCTCCACCTCCTCCTTCATTATCGGAGCCCGCGTCTGCCCGCTCCTCACTTCCTCCCGGATTATCCGGAGCACCCGGGGCAAACCGAAATTTCCCCGCCGGGCCGTTCCCGGGGCATACCCGCACATGTACCCGTGATGGTTTTTCGGGAACCCGGTGATGATCGCGTTGAGCCCTGCTCGAAGGCCGATGCGGCATTCATCCTCGTACGCACCATTGGTTGCCACGACCTTTCCGGGAGCAAGGATGCGTGCGGCTGCAACCGCGCGGGCAAAAGCATCCAGGCGGTTTTTTGCACAATTGAACGGGCCGCCTTCGATGACAAAGACGTCGGCACCCAGTTCCAGTGCGGCAGTAAACCCGCGTAGCAGATCCTCGTCCCCATCGCCCACGAAGAGGATCGCCTCAACCACCTTACCGAATTTTATTGCCAGTTCTGCGATCTCGCGCGCCTCTTCGAGCGGGGCAGCATGACCCTGTGCGCCCTGCACACAACTCACGTTCACTGCAACAGATGAGGAGATCTTCACCCACTCTTCCCGGTCAGCGATCGCTTCCTTTTCTTTGTCCAGCAGCCGGGAATGGATCCGGTCGCGCGGACAGCCGGAGAACGGGGGCCCGGTATTATAACATTGTCCCTGGCAGCCGATGATATCCTTGGGGAGCCTCATGGGCCCGAAACTCCCGAAATGATCCAGATCGAGCGGGACTTCGGTAAGTTCCCGCACTTCCCGGTACAGGTCAATGCCTTTCATACCATGCGCTTCGGCAATATCGGCAAACGCATAGGCACAGACATGGATGGATGCACCGATGGCATCGGAGAGCTGGCAATTGCCCAGGATATCGATCTTTTCCATATCGGATGCACAGGTCCCGACAAAGATCTCCGTAAGGTCGCATCCCAGCGGGAACTGCTTGAAGTTGTTCCCCAGGCTGACAGCCTCGTCCCTCTCAAGCCCGGTCACGGAAGAGACTATCTCGGCGGGATCTTTTTTCATCCGGCAGAGTTCCCACGCTGCATCCGGATCATGAACCGCCTCTCTTATGATTTCCAGCATTTTTGTTCCTGCCCCAGAAAGTGTATGTTATCCCTTACCCGCCAAGCCATATAAAAATTATTACAAATAAAGAAAAATGTATAAAAAAATATTACAATTAGATTAATACGTACTACTCTTTTTGTATCCGGCAGTTCTCCCCATCAGGGAAACCTGATGACGTTTCCGTCTTTTGATGGTTGCAGGTCATTACCGATCAGGTCTTCCAGGAGATGGAGGCACTTCCGGATCCCGGATTCCTGCCGGGCAAGGATAACGGATGGATCGGATGAACGCAGGTCGGCATATACATCGCTCCGGGTCAGGAGTTTCAACTCTTTACCGGCAACAGCGATGCTTCCCCTGCCGATTCCGGCGGTCGTACCGATACCGATGTGGGCCCGGGTGATCTCCCGTACCGCCTCCGCCATCCGCAACGCCATAACATCGTCGGATTCCTGGTCATACACTTTGATACCGTCCAGGATTTCGAACGGGGGGACCGGGGAGATCCGAAGGATGCTCCGGACCCCGGAAAGGGTGGGGATGAAAAGCCCGCAGACAAGCGAGAGCCGGTACCGGCGAGGGTCGAGCTTCCAGGAATACTGGCGGGGATAGCCTCGGGAGAATGCGTGGATCTCCCTCCCGATTAGCCCATGGGTGAAACATTCGGCCGTGGCAATGCGGATCATGATCTCTTTTCGTGAAGCATTTTTAAGACTTCTGATGCCATGGCAAGCGATACACGGTCCAGGACCGGTGGGATGACCGGCTCCCAGTCCCGGATCAGCTTGCCGGTGCCGACAAGCCGATGATTCTTCACTCCATTCTGCCTGAGGTAATCAACAATAGGATTTTTGGTATCTGCTTCATCGATCTCCAGGACCCGTACTGGCACATCCCCGACACCGAAAACCCCCATGGTACTGATTGTAGCGATGCCGTTCTTTTGGGCGTGCCTGATAATCTGCACGGTCACCGGCAGGGTATCGCCCCCGGCGATCTCGATACATACCACATCGCCGCGAATCAGGTCCAGGTTTTCTTCTGAGATATAGAGGGGAATTCCCTGGATATCCCTGCCAAACCCGCGACCGGCCAGTTTTTCAAGAAAACTGACCTTATACTCCCCCACGATGCCACCGAGGGACCGGAAGATCAGGTCGTCCGGCGATATTGTCTGTTCGTCTATTGCCGTGATGCGGGACGGGCCTCCCCGGTGCGCCTGCATCAGGTTCAGGGCAGTCCTCAGACCAAGCCTGCCAAGCCCGATCAGGGTAACGTCACCCCACGGCGCCTTCCTCTTCTCCATCTCTGCCAGATCCATATTCCACCATATTTTATGAATAAATGTTACAAAATCATATTTTCATAATACAATATGATAGGATCCCTTGCAGTCCGGAAAATTATAGTTTTTGGCATTGAAGACCCTTTTAAAAACATAAGATGATTTCGCCCTGTGTTAACCATTCTGGCGGGGAAGGGGGACGATACCGGTTATTGTTTCAATTGAGATAACATAAAGTATTAAATATTGTAAAAATTGTAATAACAAATCCGGAAATGTCACCCGGAAATAACGAAAAGCCTGCAATCTGCGCCCTCCTCGGCAGCCCGCGTCGGCAGGGAAACACGGCCCTGCTTCTCAGCCGCGCTGTGGCCGGGGCGCGGGAGGCAGGATGCACTGTTACGACAGTCATTGTGCCGTCACTCGAATTTTCGCCATGCCGCGAGATCTACTTCTGCCGCGACAATGACAGGTGCAAATTGCAGGACGGCATCACCGGCCTCTATCCGCTCTTCGCCTCACTCGACAGCCTCATCATCGCTACACCGGTCATGACCATGGGAGTCCCCGGCGCCCTCAAATCATTCATGGATCGCTTTCAGGTCTTTTATTGTGCAAAATACCTGCGGAACTCCCCGCTTGTCGCACCGGAGAAACGAAAATACCGGAATACCCTCCTCATCTCCATTGCAGGAATGAACCTCCCGGATAACTTCGATGGGGTAAGGCAGTCAGCTCAGGCATTCTGCGATATCATCGACTGTCCCCTCACTGACGAAATTCTGGTGCGGGACATGGACGGGAAAAAAGACCTGAACAGGTTCCCTGAAATTCTCGATGAGGCATACCGGAAAGGCAGGATGCTGGGGGAACATGTAGTTGCAGCGGTAAAAAAATAAGAGGATATCGTTTTTGCACGCCGGATTCTGTTAAAAATTATGTTTCAGGGCCGCGGACCTCCATGGACGGGATGATTCGGCCAGCCGTACCGTAACCCGGCCTGCACGGGAGATCACCTCAGCCAGCCGGACAAGCCCGGGGAGTTCGGTTGCCTGGTGGGTGGCATCCAGCAGTACGATGCCAAGATTCTGTGCCAGTACCGCTCCCTTATGGGTGAGATCCCCTGAAAGGAAAAGATCGACGCCGCACTCCTTTGCAAGGGCAATGAGATCGGGATTTAACCCGAACCCTGAAACAAGGCCGACAGTCCCGATCCTGCAGTCATGCCGGTAATTGACAATCCGTATATCATCGGTCCGGAGTCTGCCCATGACTTCCCAGGTGAACCTCGGGAGCGGTACCGGTCCGCCCCGGATTGTACCGGTTCTCCCAATCCCGGTCGCGGGATCCATGACACCGTCGACCGCGATATCAAGGCAATCCGCCAGTGCATCGCAGGCACCGCCTTTCAGCACGTCCCAGTTGGAATGGATGACATAGGTGGGGATCTCCGGTTCGCATACCGGAGGATGGTGCAGGATAAGGAGATCATACTCCCCCAGATCTGTCCCGCCAAGATCCTTTTCCAGGGGATAATCAAGAGAGATGAGGATGTGTCGGACTGCCAGGCCGTCAGCGTCTCCCGGGCCGATAAAACCAACCCGATCTCCCGCCAACGACAGATCCAAGGGGATGATTTCCTCCACATTTCTGAACAATGTCGTTGCCTTCAAGCATATCACCTCCCCGGACACCGGCAACATATGACTTCAGCCGTTCAAGGGTTCCCCAGACAAGGGCATCGCAATCCACATCTGTCAGCGAGGAAACGGTAAGCGCAGGGCGTTCCAGGCTCTCGAAAAAACGTGCAGGGTCCCGGTCCCCAAAAAGGATCCGTTCGGAGAATTCCATCGGTGCGGTACAGTAAAGGACCCCCTCCTGCCGATGCGCGGCGGCCATGGCATGCCGTAGCACGCCCATCGAGAGAGTCATTGTCCCGGACGTTTTCGCAGCCAGGCCGCCGGTACGCAGGATGCCCTTTTCCTCGGCCAGGATACTCCCGGCTCTCTCCCAGCACTGCCGTACCTGGCGGATCATCGTATCGCTCCCGTCGGATGCCGGGTCCTCTGTCACGAATGTCCTGCAACGGGGAAGACGATGGATATCCTCCGGGGATATACCCCCAATCCCGCTGGTATCAATGACAAAATCCCAGGTCCGGCCCGTTACTTCTTCAAGAGAGGTAGTGAACGATACTCCCGGGTGGAGCAGGCAGTTCAGGTGAGGATGGACATCAAGGACGGTTACCGGGCATTTTCCGATAAGCCTGTTTGCAATTCCCGCGCCGGTAAGATACGTTCCGATGATGAGAGCATTGCGGGGTTCCCGTCCGCGATCGGCCAGCCAGGCGGCCACTGCCCGGGCCTTGGTCGATATGACGGAGTTCATCACATGGGCCAGCATTACGCGGGAGGTGCAGGTACGCACCGCATGGGTGATACCGTATTCCGGCAGAGAAGATCTTGCCATTACGGATCCTGCCTCTCCAACTGACTGGTGAGCCCGATACGCTCCAGCGCCATCACCATCTCATCATGGACGGCCAGTTCCACGGGTTTTTTATGGATACTGTGGGATGGCGAGAGTCCCGCCGTCAGTATCCGGCCCCGGTTGTCGAGGATTACAAGCATCGATCCCGATCCGGGCATGCCTAATCGTCCCCGGGCAATGACCAGGTCGCACCCCGATATATCAAGCGCCATAAGCGCTTTCGTCAGTGCCGGCATCCGGCTTATATCGCAGCAGTTGGTGTCACAGTGCAGGTGAACGGCACGGGGCAGCCCGAATTCGGCAAGGACGGTATTGATAACGGATATCTTGACGGTGTTACGATTAGGAACGATGATGGTCCTTGCGCCGCGGATATAATGGCGGATTGCTTCCAGTTCAGCATCGGTATCGCCTTTGCGGGCGCCTGCCAGGGATTCATGGTATGCTCCCCGTATCAGATCCTCCATAAACACGAGGGCCACCTCAGCTCAGGGTAGGCAGACCGGCGTCGTGCCGGATTTCCTGCCGGGTTATCTGGGGATCCAGGCCGAGATCCCGGATTACCTTCAGCACCCCGGCCAGGGTTCCAAAGGCCGGCGACCCCACACCTTTGATAGGGAGGGGGTATTGATCCGGAATCACTGTTGCCACATTGTCTGCCCCGGCAAGGAGCGGGTACTTCAGGTTCTCCGGGCCTATCGTAGGGGTCGGAACGGTGATCCGTATCTCCGGGTAGAGGATCCTTGTGATGGCAATCGTCTTGATCTGCTCCTTCAGGGAACACGGGGGATGATTCTCCATGGGTGTGCCGGCATAGGGATTGAACCCCATGATGGGGATCTCCCCGAGAGTATCGAAAGCGGAGAGATAGTCCAGGTGCCGTACCCGGTCTTCGCAGGATTCACCGATACCAATCAACAGACCAGAGGAGAGCTCGATCCCGTTGTCCGAGATCATCCGGCAGGCATTTATACGCCGGTCCAGGGTCTCACCTGGTTTTATTGCATGGAAAATGGAACGGTTTACCGTCTCCAGGTTGCAGCAGACCGTGTCTGTCCCATAGCGTGCAAGAGATGCAACGGACTCCTTCGTAAGATCGGAACCCACGTTGATCAGAAGTTCAAGCGAAGAATTTTCCTTGACGATCCGGGCGGCATTCACGGCCTGCCTGCCCCCATATCCATGTGCACCGGAGCAGCTTACCCGGGGTATGCCCGACCTCCCGATATTCATTACTGCTTCCCGGATCTCATCATCGGTCTTGAAAAACGGGTGGAAATAACCGGAAGGAGAGGTCCCTGCGGCAAAACCGCAGTAATGGCATTTTGGGGTAACCTGGCACTGGTTGGTGAGATGGACTGTCGAGGTCAGCTTGATGGTCTTTCCATGCTCCTTCTTAATCAGGAATGCAGCCCTGCTCAGGCTGGCGAGATCTTCGTCGCGCGTGATATGGAAGAGCGCTAGTATCTCATGGGTATCCGGCCGTTCTCCCCCCCGGATTTTTTTAATAATTTTCTTAATCATATTAACACCACGTATGATGAATAAATAAAATATTATTAAGAAGTGATACAATATACATTATTCTATCTTTACCCGGACACCGTGATACCGGACAGGATCGGCGGCGATTCTATCGATCATACAGGAGCAGTCCCCATAACCAGGGTCGTGACAAAGACCGTTTCATCGAATTCATCTGCCATCGATTTTGCACGGTCCCGATGGCGGGCGAGGAACATCCAGGTACCCGGGCCGGAAACCGGGAGACAAACAATCCCGTCTGCACCCGTTTTCCCCCGTGCAGCGATACGGCCCTGCTCTTTTGAAACGGCTTCCACGCAGACACCGGAAACCGGATTTCCCTCGTACACCAGGGAAAGGGCAATCTCCCTTCCGGCAACCAGATGTGCGGACCGGGGAATAATGTCGAGGATTCCATGAATGTGCCCGGGAGGGGCGCCCCCGGTATTGCCGAAAGGAATGATGATTTTTGCCATCTGGCGAAACGCTCCGGCATACACGATATCATCATAACACCTCCGGGGCCCGAGTTTGCAACCGGCAGTCTGGGAAATGGATATAAGCACCGGATTGAGATCGGCAAACGATGTATAATACCCGTCTTTGACTGCCTTCAGTTCCAGGAAATGGCGCGTATCGACACTCTTCATTTCCGGTATAATCTCCAATCCATCCGGATCAAATACCCGGGACACGATCCGGGACATGTCAATACTGCCGTCTGTACGCATGCAGTCCCCGTAGAGTATCTCGATATCCAAGCCGCGATCAGCGCGCTGTGCAACCTCCAGCCATATTTCGTGTCCATTAACCATACGCAAAAGGGAGTCCTGGCCTTGTCCGGGCACATCATACATAACCCAGTATTGCAAAGGCACAGTATTAAAAATTTGTTAAAACGTAGCAAAATTTAATAACATTATATGCAAAATGACATAATGGAGATGGCCCGATGAAAGGGGATACCGATAACAGGGAATTTCTTCTGTATACTGAGACAGTCATCGCAGGATGCGGCAACCCGCTTTTTGGCGATGACGGGTTCGGGCCTGCTGTTGCCGAAGCCTTGCAGAGATTTTACTTCCCGGAGAACATCAGGGTAATCGATGCCGGGACCAGCGGGCCGGCAATGATCTTCGATATCCTCGATCCGGCTGCCACAAAACACCTTATCGTCATCGATTGCGCCGATTTTGGTGCACAACCCGGGACAATCCGTGTTTTCAACCTGTCATATCCCGTTCCTGCCGGTATCCGTGATGCGCAGCCGGGGGGGATAATCGCAGCTCTGAGCGATCTTGCTCCGCATATCAAAATCACGATTATCGGGTGCCAGCCACGGGAGAATACCTGGCCTGAATTGAAAATTGACCTTTCCGATGAGGTTGCCCGGGCGATCCCCATGGCAACCAGAACAGTCCTGGAGCTTCTGGACATGGACACCAGCTGCCCGCTCTGTTGCATCCTCCAAAAAACCGCTATCGGGCTCACCGGAGACAACTGAACTGAAATCCACAGCGGCACATTTTTCCCCGGCCGGAAACGGGATCTTGCAGGCAGGCACTCTACCCCGGGCAGGTCGTGGTATTTGAATGAGAGGGGGATTATGACGCCGGTAATCCCGGACCGTGGCGTGACAGAGATCGCTGATCGCCGAATTCATCGGTCAATCCGACAAGAAAACGGGATCCGGGTTCTTCATGGGCGATATAAAAAAAAGGGACGTGCAAAAATTACCTTTCGCCAGTAGACTGGGAGAAACCCGTGAACATCGGAGTGATTTCCGGTGAGGCTTATATTCCGTCACCGTACAAAATTCAGCATATAAAGTATTAAGTTTTTTCTTTTTTGTATGATTATATATTACATTTATAAAGATATTGGAGATTTTTGCTGATGCTGGATGATATCCCGGAACCTGCTACGGCACCCACCCGGAGAACAATCATGAAGACCTCAAGATATCCGGTATAAACCGGTCGGATAGTAATTGAGATTATGTATAGTATTCTTATATAGTATTAAAAAAATAAGATTTCATAAGATTGAAATGGTGGAGAGAAAAGAGAGACTACCTATAACCATGATAACCGAAGACTATCTCTGCCGTATTGGAGTATCCCTCCCCAATAACCTGCTCGGGCAATTCGATGAAATCCTGAAATACCGACAATACACATCCCGTTCCGAAGGCATACGCGATGCTATCCGGATCTATACCATCAACAACCAGTGGATTTCCGATTCAACGGGCCTCCGTAAAGGTGTCATTACAATCGTCTACAATTTCAGGACCGCGAATCTTTTTGAGTTCATTTCCGATATCCGGAATCAGTACAGGGACGCAATCCAGACAATCTTCATGCGACAGGTATCGGAAGAACGCCGGGTAGAGATCATGGTTGTCAGGGGAACAAGTACGGAACTTCGTGAACTGGCCGATTCACTGGCGGAAAAGAAGGGGATTGAGTCCGTCCGGATCACAACGGTATCGTTGTCATAGTCCTTCCGCCCCCAGCTGAAGGTTCCCCCAACCATACTGTTTTAAAATCCAAATGATGGATCCCTTATCCACCCCTCCTTGCCCCCCAGGAGGGGGTGCTACCTCCCCCACCCGTATAATCATAAATGACAGACTAAGCCCGGCCGGTATTTCGCATAATTACCAACCCCGGACAAAACCCACAAAATGAGCAAAAATCCTGTTAACCGGGACTTTTCCCTGCATTTCACCCCAGTACCTGCGGCAGGATCACGAACACGTTGTTCACGACAACGAAGATGTACATCGTGATGAGCATGCAGTAGAAGAACACCCCCGAGCCCCGCACCTGCCTCTCTGCAACCAGTGCAACGATAATAATCACGGCCAGGATTGCAGCCTTGAGTGCCAGGTGGACCAGGGGACTTGCCACAACGGCGACCATGAACAAATTGAGCTCGACGCCGCCCATCAGGAGGATGATCTCCGTTGTCACGATATCGAGCAGGAACAATGAGCCAAGAATGAGCACGAGCTCAATAATGCGGCGTGCCGCGTCCTTTTCCGGGGTCTGGTTAACTCGGACAGGATAGCGGAGCCCGGGTACCATGATTCCTGCTGGCATAGCAGATACTAAAAACGTGCTTATATTAATCCTTTTTTGTCATTACAACCTCAATTTAACGCTAAAATTAAGATTCAACCCGGATTTTCGCGTTTTTTATGCACTGTTAAGAGAACGGTAGTACCGGGTGCTACGTTTTTTGTTTGCTCAGCATAGCACGCGGGAACTCACGAAGGGACGGGAAGAGTGCCCGATCCGGGAACTGGCAGGGAGGTATGATTGTCTGAAATCGCAACAAAAAGGAAGTACCACCCTCGCTTTTCCGGATTGATCCCGCAACACAACCCCGTCTGTAAAAAAAGAGACGGACAGAGGAGTGACGAACTATTCCCCCGCCCGATAATCAGTCACAATGCAACGTACACCCAGCCGGGGGGCCCAATCGATACTTCTGGTGCATATCGCATCGCGACACAATAAAATTGTCAGACAAGGCATATAGAGTTTCTAACGCAATCGTCTACCAATCAGGATTGACCATTCATGCAATACTCCCCAAAGGGAATCCAGCCCATGGATCAACCAGCAGGGGGTATGATTAGTTTGAACCGCAACAGGCAGGGGGGGTCTCCCGCATACCCCCCCTTCCCTCAGTCTCGGCGCCAACCCACCTTCTCACCATCCTCACACGACGTAAGACTCCACGCCTGCGATCACTCGGAACCGCCATAACCGTACAATTTCAAGCTGCATGAGGGGGTGTCAGGCATCCCCCCCTGGCCCCGGGTGGGGGGGTATGATCGGTTTGCAGCGCACCATGGGGGGGAGGTATGCCGGATACCCCCCACCACTTTTTTGGGAGATGTGCATTATTGAACGGTATTTCCGGACCAGTTCCCCGTCGATGAACTGTCAGGGTAACCCTGCTCAAACAGGGGACCGAGGGGTCTCTTTCGGTCAAAGGGGGGAGGGGTATACCGGACACCCCCCCACCCTTAGGGCAGGGGGGTATGATCACGTTCAAACGAAACTGGGGGAGGGGTGTCAGTTAACCCCCCGGATGGGAGGAATCTGTGTGGGACCGGATATGTGTGTGGCTCTATCCCTTCAAAATAGTAAGATGCCGATGGATAATAACCCAAAAAAAGATGGATATTTATGCGGAATTATATCCCCACAGAACATCCCCGTGCGCCACCTGCGGGGAGAGAGTTGCCGAACACCGTGCCCGGGTGAAAGACGGGAGATTTGTCTGCATCCGCGGTGCAGGCGAGTATGGACGGGGATGGCAGTAACAACCGGATCGATTCCAGGCAGAGCTTATACTTCTGCCGGTTTTTCTTTTCCCGTTATTGACTGAGTACTATCGTTCTTCCGGCTTACCAGGTACCGGTACCGTGGCGGATCGCCCGGTTTGTGCCCTGCCACCCGATCAACGCGGACAACAACATAGGGGCACTGCCCGAACTGCCCGGCATGCAGCCGGCGCAAAAACCCCGATACCGTGTTGCACTGGTACCGGGTCAGGCCGAAATAGTCGCGCAGTTCCTGCACCGTCACCCACCGCTTGTCAGAGCCGTCTGCCTGCATGAACTGCTCCAGCAGTTCCGGGATGCCGTTATATTTTCTCATGGCTCCTGAAAACAAAATGGGAGGCCGGATCTATGCCTTTGGTGCATCGATCTCCCGGACCAGCCGTTCCATTACGGCATCTACGGCCTTCCACGTGGGGGAGTCCGCGTGCCGCAGGATATAGGGGCGCCCGTCGTCGCCGGCCTTCACCATCTCGGGGTCCAGCGGGATCGCCCCGAGGAACGGGACGCCGAGGTCCTCTGCTGCCTTCTTCCCGCCACCGGTGGAGAAGAGATCGACAAAACCCCCGCAGTGGGGGCAGACCATCCCGCTCATGTTCTCGATCACGCCAAGGACCGGAAGATCGAGTTTCTCGATGAACTTTGCCGCCCGCATGGCGTCCATGACCGCGACTTCCTGAGGGGTTGTCACGATCACGGCGCCGCGGACATTGGGGGCGAGCTGGGCAATCGTGAGTGCCTCGTCACCCGTACCGGGAGGGAGGTCGACCACGAGATAGTCAAGCGCCCCCCAGTGCACTTCAGAAAGGAACTGCCGGATTGCCGTCATCTTCATCGGGCCGCGCCAGACCACCGGCGTGCTCGTATCCGGCAGCAGGAACGCCATCGAGATCGCCGAGAGGTTGCCGGTCACGGGGACCGGTTCAATCGTATTGGTGGTAACCGCCGGCCGCTGGTCCTCGATCCCCAGCATCTTGGGTATGTTCGGGCCATGGAAGTCGAGGTCGAGGATGCCGGTCTTCTTCCCCTGGTTTGCAAGCGCGAACGCGAGGTTGACGGAGACGGTGGACTTGCCCACCCCGCCTTTCCCGCTCAGCACGAGGATGACGTGCTTCACGTCGATCTTTGCTTTCGGGGGCAGGCCTTTGGGCGCTCCTGCGGTCTTCTTTGACGGGCAGGTCTCGCAGTTCTCGGTGCAGTTCTCATCGCAGGTATCGGGATTTTTTCGTGTCTCTTTCTCTTGTGTCATAGTCTCATCTCAGGGAAAATTTCAAAAAAACAGGGGGGTTATTCGTGATCAGTCTGCCTCCTCTTCGTCAGTCACCTGGGCCAGGACCTGCTCCGTGGGGCCGATGGAGAGGATCTTCCCGCCCCGCATCAGGGCGAGCCGGTCGCAGATATCGCGGACAAAGTCCATGTCGTGCGAGACCACGATGAAGGTCTCGTCCATCTCGTCGCGGGCATGCAGGATCGAGTGCTTCACGTCCTGCTTTGTGATCGGGTCCATGGTCCCGGTCGGCTCATCGAGGATGACAAGCCGGGGCTCGCGGATGAGCACCTGGGCAAGGGCGACCCGGTGCCGTTCACCGTCCGAGAGTTCGCCGGGGAGCCGGTTCAGGATGGCCTTTGCTTTCTCCTCGGAGAACCCGGCCATCCGGAGCGTGACAACGGCCTTTCGCACTGCAAGTTCCTTGGGGAACTCGAGACCGATCGAATCGGTCAGGTTGTCGATGACCGAGCGGTGCGGGAAGAGGTCGTACTCCTGGTGGAGGAGGCCGATGTACTCCTTTGCCCGGCCCCGCTGGTCGATGCCGGGCTTTGTCATGTCCACCCAGTCTTCACCGATCAGGACATTCATCTCCCCGCTCGTGGGTTCGATGATGCCGGAGATGATCCGCGAGAGCGTGGTCTTGCCGGCGCCGCTCTTCCCGATGATCCCGAAGATCTCCTTCTTTGCCACATCGAACGTCACGCTGTTTACAGCTTTCACCACGCCACGGTCAACCGAGATATACCGCTTGGTCACGTCCCGCGCTGCAAGGATCTTCTCCCCGATCTCCGCCGGCCCCGCGTCCTCGATCTCGTGGTAGTCCTTTGCAAAGGCTTTGATGACGGACTTCGGGGACCCGATGGCCGCGATCCCGCCATCGGAGAGCAGGATGGCCCGGTTAGCCATATCCTCGATCACCTGCGAGAAGTGCGAGGTAACGACCATGCCCATCGCGTTCTTCTGTGCGGCCTCAAGGAGCATTGCGTGCACGAGCTGTGCCGTCTCGGGGTCGAGCGTGCCCGTGGGTTCATCGGCAAAGAGCATGGCCGGGTTCTTGGCCAGCTGCCGGGCCAGGACCACCCGCTGCTTCTCCCCTCCCGAGAGGTCGCGGGCGATATGCATCATCCGGTGCGAGAGTTTCACCTGGTCGATGAGGTCGGCAGCACGGTTGATCGCATGCTCCTGCGGGTACCGGATGTCGTCGAGCGCGTGGAGCACGTTCTCGATCACCCGGTCGTCGCCGTACAGGGCGAACGTGCGCTGGAACATGATGGCGGTCCGGTTCATGACCCGGGACTTCATCCCGTCTGTCTTCTCGTCCCAGAGATCGACATCGACCGCGACAAGCTCCCCGCCGCATTCGGGGCATTTCCCTCCGGCCCGGCTCTGCACATCCATGAACGCACAGCGGTTGCAGGCTGCCATGTGGTAGACGATCGATCCTTTGGTCGGGGGCTGTTCCACGCCGCGGAGGAGGTGCATCAGCACGCTCTTCCCGGCGCCGCTCCTGCCGATGACCCCGAGAACCTCTCCCTCCGGGATCTCGAAGGATACGTTGGTTAAGACCCGGGTATCGTCAAAGTCCATACAGAGATCGGACACGCTGATAAACGGTTGTGGCATGGCTTCTCACTCCCGGGGAGGTGTTTCCACCCGGTCCTTTGCAGGGCAATCCGGTTGCTCTTCCTTTCGTATGCAGCTGTCAGGGCTGCGGTGGCAGGGGCCCATTCCCCTCCCAACCACTCGTCCCCGTTTCAGCGGCCCGGTCCCGTCATAATTCGGCATGATACTTCCTTGTACGGAATTATTACACATATGAGCATAAAGATTTAAGGATCGGGAGCAAAGAGGAGTCATGCGGAACGGGCGCCGGTGTGCATCTCCCGGGTGCCTTACCGGGCATCCGGCGCACCGGGCAATCCCGCCCGCTTGGTAAAAAGAGGATTCTTTGTTCCGGGATCATTCCCGCGGGCACTTCGGGCACCGGCCTTCGGCTGCTTTCGTGCACCCGCCCATCTCGATACTCTTGCCGTTCACGAGCGCATCGGCAATCTTCCGGCGCGCCTCGTGAAGGTCGCGCCACGCCGTCTTCCTGGAAACGCCCATCCGCTCGGCTGCCGCCTCCTGTTCCAGGCCTTCGAGGTCGATAAGCCGGATCAGTTCGAGCTCCTCCGGCTGGAGGGTGATCCCTTCGCCCTCCCCCTCGCAGCAGCAGGGCTTGTAGCAGCGGGACTCGGCGTTGCCGGCAATCGTCCGCTGCACCCGGGGCCTCCCCCGCCGTGGGCATTCGTTCATTACGGGATTCTCTTCTGCTGCCATATCGCTGTTCCTGAATAATACTGGAGCCTGAATAGTATAACAGGTTTACCGGTTTTCCTTATGCACTCCACCCTTTATGTGGGATGACCGCGGGGCTGGCCGGGCCTGTACCAGGTACTTTTTGATGATCCGGTACGGCGGGGCAGTGTCGCGGAACTTCTCCATCCGGGCCACGCGGTAACGGCACGCATAGAACGGCCCATGGTGGATCCGCTGGAGAAATCCCGAAATAGCGGGGCCTGCCGATTCGTCCATCCGGAAAAAGGAACGGAATTCCCGGACCGTTATCCAGCACTCTGCTGTTCTGGATGCTTCCATGTACTGCTCCAGCAGCTCGGGGACTTCCGGATGACGTTGCATGGCCGAAGGCTCCAAAAAAAGGGTGAGGGGAGTTCACTGGCACCGGGGCCCGTGGCCGCAGCGGTGCTGGTTTCCCGAACCGGCCGCCGGTCCGCAGCAGCAGGAGTCGCCGAATTTTTTCTCGGACGTGCATTCTTCCCGGTGGCTCCGGCTGCCCGGGCGGTGCCGGTGCTGTTCTCCACATGCACAGGTATGCAGGGGGAGATTGTCATCGTCGTTTTGCTGTGGTGTTGTGTGTGTGGTCTCTTCTGGCATGTGTTCACCAACCGTACGCTTGTCGTACGATAATTACTCATATGCGCATAAATCATTTAAAATGTTGTTCTGTGACACAGATAGAACCTCTCACCGTTGCTGTATCTCTTTCCGTGCCCGGCTTTTTCCAGGACTTCCGGGGACCAGGGTGCTCAGCGCTTCTGATACGGTACCTGCGGTTTCATAATGGCAGAGATTGATGCCGGCCCCGCGGAGGAGCCATCCGGCATTATCGCCGACACTCCCGGTCACCAGCGTTTTGGTTTTGCGGGTGATGAGGAGCCGTACCGCATTCTGGCCGATCTTTGTATCGTGGACAATGAAGCCGTTTCTGATCGCTTCGGATTTCCGGGTCCGGGTATCAAAAAAAATAAAATAGGGCGCCCTGGCAAAATGCGGTTCGAAGAGGCTGTCCAGAGTGGGTCCTTTTGCAGTAACACAGATGATCGTAGGCTATTTACTACACATATGCGCATAAATGGTTAAAACCTTGGCATTGTTACAGGAATAGCAATAAATGAAAATCCGTTTTAATCGCTCCGTTTTCGATTCGGAGGCTATTTTGGAAAACCGACTGGTCGTCAGACCAGGAGGTCGAGAAGAACGTATCAGCGTTCTTCGAGGTCGGATTTCCGGAAAAGGTATCTCAACGCTACGGGCTTATTTTTCGAATCGGAGTCCATTTTAAAAAACCGGTCTCCGGAGGATCGCACTTTTTGGCGAATTAGAGTACAGTGATTTGGAACGGGCTGATTTCCGAATACATTTCCCCCTACAGGGGCTGAAACTGCCCCGGAAAAATGACAGTATAGGAACTCCCGGTTTGAGGATCTGTTTACGATCCAGAGATTGGTGTGTGCGGGGGACCGGCGATGGGATTTTCCGGACCCCCCACCGTACCGGCAGGCAGGTACCCGGCCCCGGTCACCACGCTACAACCGCGACTCAAGGTACACTCCCGCACACCGCCCCAACAACCTCAGGCGGGAGCGTCCCGTTTGTGCAGAGCCAGGAGAGTGCCATGTCCGAACCAAGGGCAATACCAAAACACCCGATGAGCGATCCCGCGGCAATGGCAAGGATCGTGAGCAGGGTGGGGAGGCCAAGGAGCCGGCCGGCAATCGATCCGCGGACGCCTCCGCTTCCCAGTACCGGGACCATCACCATGAGCACTATAGCAAAGAACCAGAGACTTGCCAGCCACCGGCGGGAGAGGAGGAGCTGCCGGGTCTTTTTCGTGAGATCGGACAGCCGCCGCCCGAGCCACGGGAGCCGGTACAGGAGATCGAAGTTCAGCGCCATGAAGAGGGCGGCAATCAGGTCAACCGCAACAATGGCAAGGGCCATGCACCACCAGGGAATGCCAAGGGCAATCCCGACCGGGATCACGCTCTCCTTGCCGGCAGGGGGAAGGAGATAGGCCACAATGAGCCCGTCAAGGATCAGGAACAACTCCTGCGGGAGGGTGAGGAAAAGAACGACCACGAAGGCGACGGCAACCGCTACCGGGAAAAGAAGCGCAAAAAACCGCCATGCCCTGGGGGAAAGCGGGGGAATCTCAGGGAACATGCTCCGGAATCCTCATTCCATCAATACCACGGGCACAGGGATAAACTGAACAGGCCTGGCAGGAGGAGGATGACAGATCCTGTGAAACGACACTGCAGGAACAGGGGGGTACTCGTAGTGTGCCGGTTCTGGTCCGGCACATGCGGTGAAGCAGGTACCCCCTCCATCACCCGGAAAAGGATTTGGAAATCCGGAGATCCTCCCCGTTCCTACTGCAGCCCGATCATGTACCCGTAGTGCGAGTACACGTCCCGGACCAGGTCCATGGCCTTCGGGTTGCCCCAGTCGTGCATCCATTCCGAGACCAGCGACTCGGTCGTGATGGGTATGACCCCGGCCTGGAGCATCCGCTTGATCCCGTACTTGTGGGCATCAGGGGTTGAATCGCCCGCTGCGTCCACCAGGCCGTACACCTCGTACCCGTCGCGGAGGGCATGGAGCGCAGTATAGCAGAAGCACATGCTCGTCCAGAGCCCGGCAACAACGACTTTCTTCCGGCCGGTCTTCTTAAACGCGGCATAGGTCTTCTCGTCCTCGAACGCGTCGAAGCTCGGCACCTTCCTCGCAATCGCCTCCTCTTTGGGGAAGAGCTTCTGGATATCGCCAATGAACTTCCCGTTGTGGTCCGGGTTGATGGTCGAGAGCACGACCGGAACCCCGAGGATGCTTGCGGCCTTCGCCGAGCAGTAAGCGGCGTTCCGGATGATCGTTTTGTCGCTTGACCCAATCCCGGAGAACATCGTGGGCTGGAAGTCCACGAGCACCAGGGCGCTGTTCTTCTCGTTCAGCAGTTCCAGTTTTCCGTCTTTTGCAGCTGGCATAGTCTTTCACCTTCGGATACCCGGCATATCCCCTGCTGCTTCAATAACCGTTTGGATAGTGCCAATGGTTACGACGGCAAAAGACGCTTCCGGAACGTGCCTGTGCGTGAAAAAAGGATCTGAATTTCTATTCTGCCGCGATCCGGTCGTAGAAGAATGCCGCGAGCAGGGCACCGGCAACCGGGCCGATGATGTAGATCGGGAAGAAACCCCAGAGGTTCGAGCCGCCGAGCAGGAAATCCATGAGGTACGGCCCGAACGTCCGGGCCGGGTTCAGGGAGGCTCCGGCAATGTTCCCGGTCGAGGTGATCATCGCGGTCACGGACAGGCCGATGACAAGCCCGGCAAACCCTGCCGGGGCTTTCTTGTCCACGGCCGTGCCCATGATGGCAAGCATCAGCACGAAGGTCGCGATCGCTTCGACCAGGATCGCCTGCCCGTACCCGATGCCGGGGAAGGGAGTGGTAGCCCCGAGGCCGCCGATGGTGACTGCGTCCATCCCCACGGTCAGGAAGAAGAGCAGGCTTCCCACCGCAGCGCCGATGAGCTGGGCGATGATATACGCAACGGCATCCCCGGCCGGGAAGCGCTTCGTTGCCCAGAGGGCGATGGTCACCGCAGGGTTGATGTGGGCCCCGGAGACCCGGCCAAGGGCATAGATGACCACGGCGATCACGATACCGAACGTGAGGCCGATGGCAAACCAGTCGCCGAGCCCCCCGAGCTGCCCGATCCCGATATTGAACGGGGTTGCGGGTTTTGTCCCGTTTGCGATCATCAGCGTGATCGCTGCTGCCCCGGCACCGAAGTACACAAGAAGTGCCGTCCCGACAGCCTCAGCGATACTGCGGTTCGCCAGCGTTGCCACCGGTTATCCCTCCTTTAAGGCCGCACTGCAGTCCGGGCAGAGCATCCGCGGCATCTTCTTTGGCAATTTACGGGAGGGGATAGGATAGCCGCCTTCCCATACATCGATCTCCCTGCGGACCGTATGCTTCATGCAGGTCCCCATACCACAGGCAACGCAGACTGCTACGGCGTCGCTCTCCTTGCCTTCCCTGGCACAGACATAACACTTCATGAATCTCACCTCATGCCGGCACGGGATCATCCCGGAACGGGTTCAGACCGCATCCTTCCACTGGCAGGAGCAGTGCCGGAAATCCATCAGGGCCGCAGATGCGCAGTCCTTGCAGATCCGTGCAGGAGCCGCTGCAGCCTCTTTGTGAAGTGCGATGATATTAGTCATTAAGGTTGCTGTCACCGGCTCGCTCGTCAGGAGACACGGGTAATCGGAGAGGCGCATCATGGCCGAGAACCGGACCGTCATCGCGCAGGCAGGGTACGCGTACCTCTGCGGGTTTGCCAGCACCTCGTTCTTGTGGATCGGCGAGAGATCAATGGCGAAGCCGCCCACCTTCGGGACAACCGGGCCGGCATCGGCTGCCTGCATGCGCCGGGCCTTGTCCACCATCTTCCAGCCCCGGTAGATCATGTCCATGAAGTCGCAGTTGTGGAGCTCGATGGCGGCGCTGCGTTTCGGGTAGAGCTGGACGTAGTTGTGGTAGCGTTTCGTGAGCATGTCCACGACCATGATGGCGTTGAACCCGTCGAGTTCGAGGATGTACTCCGCAGCGCTCGCCGACGAGCCGGTGGCAACCGAGAGCACCTCGTGCTCGGTCTTCATCTTCGGTGCAGCTGCAGAAAGGGTCTTGTCCATAACCTCGGTCACGGACTCGATGACCGCCATGATCACGTCGTCCTTGCACATGTTGTACGTGGACTGCGAGATGTGGTGGGCGATGTCGCCAACGCAGTAGGCCGGCACGGTCACGATGTTGCCGTAGTGGACGCCTTCATCGAGCGAGGCCTTCACCGCACCCTCCATCTTCTTCCGGTACTCCTTCATGTACTTCCGGCAGTCGAACGAGTTCTGGCCGACACTGTCCATCAGCTTTGCCTGCGCATCGACCGGCGTGTCGTAGATGGACTGGACCATCGAGACTTCCTGCTTCACCGCATCGGCAAGGGTAGCCCCGCCTTCCACCGCGTGGGCAAAGACATCACCGATGCCGTACGAGGTGTTCATGGCCCACGATTTCGCGGCAAGGATCGTCTGCTTGTGGGGAACGGGGATGTCGACAGTCTTTAAGATCTGGTTGACGATGTTGCTGCTGCTCCCCGGGATCAGGGCGAAGTCCACGACGCAGGTGGGCCCGTAGAACCCGGCATAGCGCCGGGCCGACTCCTTCCCGATGAGCGCCTCGGCCTTCCCGACCGCCTTGATGAATGCATCCACGCTCTTCCGGAACTTCGGGTCCGCATCGTAGAGCATCTCCATGATGACCGGCGTCTGGTAGTGCTCGACAAACGGGTCGTCCTCGGGCCGGATCGTGTTTGTCAGGCCTTTCAGGATCGCATAATGGGCATTGACCGAGTCGGTGTGCAGCGCAAAAACCGCCTTGCTCTGGCTCCCGGCGGGTTTCATCCCCTTGACGGCATCGACATAGGCCTTCGTGTCGTCGATGACAAAGGCCTGCCCGCGCTTCTTCTTCACCTGGTTCACGTCAGCGTGCTGGGCAGCCATTGCCTCCCGGATCATTTTTTTGATAATTTCCTGTTCCATAATAACCTCCTGGTAACTCAGTATACCGGACTACTGCGTGGTATCGCCGGTGGCGGCCATAAAGGATCGTTCACCTTTCAAAGGTGATTACTGAATAGAAGCCACCCGAGAATACTCAGAGATACATTTCACTAGATCATCATAAAGGTCGTGATGACGGTGATTATATCTGAACTCCAACTCTTTAAGATAGAGCTGGAATTTTCCTGGATTCACCCCGTGATATTTCATCAATCGTTCTTTGGCGAAAGACCAGAAACCCTCGATACCATTGATATAGACCTTCCCATTGACGAATCGTTTCCCATGATCGATTCTCATATGACGGAAACCGTATGAAATAAGGCCGTTATAACTTCGGAATTTATCGGTGTAAATGAGACTTCCGCGTTTCACCTTCTTGATGGCCATGGTAAGGAGAGTCTCACCGGTAACATTCTGAACTACTTCAACTCGGACTTTTCCTCCGCGCTCCAGGATACCGAACACCGGGATCTTCCCGGCTGCACCCCGGCCCCGGTTACCTTTTCTTCTCCCCCCAAAGTACGACTCATCCATCTCTGTCTCTCCGGAGAGAATGAATGAAGAATCATTGTCCGCCCGGACAATCGATTGCCTGAACAGATCGAAGAGATCATAAACTGTGTTATATGACAGATCTAACTGGTGAGCAGCCTCACGAACGGATGTATCCAACTCGAAAAGTTTGATGGAGATTAAGACACGGACCAGGGGAACTCTCAATCCTTCAAGGATACTTCCTCGCCTAGGCCCCCACTCCTTCCGGCAACCGTAACACTTGTACTTACCACGCCGGACTCTACCAATCCGGGTGTTCCCACAATAGGGATACTGTTCAAATCGTTGAAGAATGCCTTGTACCTGAAGGAACTCTTCTGATTTCTCTTCGGATATCGTGTATCGTTGGAGATCTATGAGGTTCATCCATCCAACCACCTGAGTTTATCGTGGTGGTCGTTATTAAGCAATAACCTTTCAAATTTTGTAAGAACATCCAAAAGGTGCATCAGCCGGCGCCAGGGAATGCCGTCGATTCCCTCGCATAACCGCCATGGGACAGGGCCACCCCATCCCTTCAGGGTTTGCATCAAAAGATGAGAACCGGCCCCGGGTTTTTCTCATGTCCCGGTGATCTTCCGGCATTCATCAAAGGAAGGTGAACGAGAACATGACAAAGTCTGTGAAAAAACAGGTCCATGAACAGATTGTTGGGGCACTCAAAGGCGCGAAGTTCCCGGTAAAGACCCCGGCAGACCTCATTGCAGCATTCCCGGACGGGGAGAACACAACCTGCCAGGTAGGCGACCTGAAGATGACGGCTGGCGAAGCCGCACTGCTGCTGAAAGCATCGGACTTCCCGTTCAGGAGCGCAAAGGCCGTTGCCGATGTCGTTGTTGAGCGGGCCGGGATCTGAGCATCTCCCTTTTTTACCCGTGCAGGCCCGAACGGTCAGGCTTCACACGGGCATACCGGAACCGGGCCAGCGTCTTTCCGCCCCAGAGAAACACGACAACCACGGCCGCAATCAGGATAAGGCCGTAGCCGATCACGCCATCGCCCATCTCGTAGGCCGACCGGCTCCCGGGAAAGATGCTCCGGCCGGTGTTGGTCACCGCGTGGAACAGGATCGTTGCAAAGACGCTGCCGCCGGTGTTGTTGTAGAGCCAGACGGTCAGGACCCGGAAGCCCACGGTCAGGAGCGAGCCCATAACAAAGAGCCCCGGGGGCTGGCCGAGCGCTATCATGGACGGCCAGTGCCAGGCCGCATGGATCGATCCCATGATGAGGGCGGCCGTGAGCGCAGGGTACCGGGCCTGCAGGGCGTCGGTCGCGTACCCGGAGTACCCCATCTCCTCACCGATTGCCGCGATGAAGAACAGCCCGAATACCAGCGGCAGGAACACGGGGATGTCCCAGGTGGTAGGGACCGGCAGCCCGGCGAGGCGCATCGCACCATAGGTCAGCACGTAGAGGGCGGGCATCAGGATGATGACGGGCAGGTACCATGTTTTCTTCGTGATCCGCCGGTAGTCAAACGCCCGGGCAAGGAACCGGCGCACACCCCCGGGCTCTCCCTCGTGCCAGACAAGGATCACGGCGGCAAGCAGCGGCGTGAACGTTGCCCCGATGTCGGTCACGGGGAGGTTGTCGACCGGCAGGTGCAGCGGGAAGACAAGATTCGTCACCCAGAACGGGAGCGAGAGCAGGTAGACGAGGAGGAAGAATGTCCAGGGCGACCGTTTCTCCGGCAGGTGGGCCCTCTCCCCCGGACCGGCATCCCCCGTCATGGTCACATGCCCCCAAAGATCCATGCGGCAATCCCGATGAACGCGAGGAACCCGAGAAGCGCCGCAACCGCATAGCCCCGGGCGGTGAAGGGATTCTTCTTCGAGAACCCGAGGAAGGAGTTCGCGTTAATCAGGTGGAACGCGAGGCCGAGAGCGAGCAGCGGAACGACCAGCGCCGGCGGGACCGCAAGGACCGTGACGCCAACATAGAAGATAAGTTCGATGACAAACGCCCGCCGGGGATAATTCCAGAGCCCGAGGCCGACCTTTGTATCGTTGCCGGTGCCGAGGACCGGGAGATCCTTCCGGTGCGTTACCACGTCGAGGAGCCAGTGCGAGGCCGAGGCTGCGACAAACACAACACCCGCGAGCGGGCTCACGAAATACGCAATGGCGAGCCCGGGGATAGCCGCGATCAGCGTGCCCGTGACGAGCGAGTGGGAGTACGGGTACGAGGTGAACCCGATGGCATTCTGGAGCGGGCTGTCGGGGCTGACCGTAACCGTCTCCCTGCCGGTAAGGATCAGGACCGGCCAGAGCAGGTCGGGGAAGCTGACCCCGAAGAGGATGACAAGGGGCGGGACTGTCGGGAAGAGCGCGATGAGGAGGTAGGCAACCGCAAAGTGCCCGATGAACATATCCCTACCCGTCTTCTCCTTTCAGTCATCTACGCTGATGATCTGCACAGGGCAGAGGTCCGCGGCTTCCTGGGCGCAGGCCTCGAGGTCATCCGGTGGCGTGCCCCGGGCAATATCACCGTTGAGCCGGAATTGTTCGATGACCTGGCTGAATCCGTCCTCTTTCTTCATCTCGAAGAATGCCGGACAGGTATCCCAGCAGGTGCCGCAACTTGTGCAGTTGTCCCGGTCGATATGGACCTTCATGGTTATTCACCAGTACCGGGCGCATGCTCCTGGCATTTGCATCCCTTCGTATGCTCTTTCCCGTGTCCGCCTGCTTCAACAACCGACATGTACAGGTGGTGGGAATAAACCACCCAGCCGATGAACGCTTCAATGTACTCCCGGCCGGAGGCCACGTCATTGACATCGAACTTTTTCTTCGCCATCACGTGGGAGAAGCGGTGGGTAAGGTCTTCCTCAATGGTTTTTGTGATGAGCTGGATCGTCTCAGTGGGATCACCGGTCCCGATCGCTTTCTCTGCCACCGGGACAACCGGGCCTTCACTGAGTCCTGCAGGTTTCATGCCGGTATACGGTGCGCCCTCCCCGGCCCGGTGGAGCCGGATGGCGTTTTCGAAGAACCAGTCGTCAGCTACATCCTGGGCCTCTTTTCCGGTTTTTCTTGCCCTGAGGGTCTTCTCAAAGATGTTCTTCAATTCTTTTTCCGATTCGCGGGGAATCCAGATCAATACATGGTTGATATTCCCTGTCTTCAGCGCCGTTATCGCGGCCCTGACAACGGGACCATCACGGGTGTCACAGTGAGGCGGCATCAGGTATCACTCGTTTTATCATGTTGTTCTCCATTGTCGAGGAAAGGTCATTTTCCCCGGCACTCAGCTGGTGCCTTTTTCCCTGTCGGGTATATTCATGCAGCGCAGCCCGAACTCTGTCAGCCAGTTCTTCCGTACCGGGACCCTGATGTCCTGGTAGATGATCTGGCGCATGTCCTGCATGTTCGCCTTTTCGATGATCAGCTGGTTCTCTTTTAACCTCTGCAGGGCAAAGCGCACGGTCCTCGGGGAGCACTTGGACTTTTTCACCAGGTCCTTGTGGGTCAGCGCACCCTCTTTGCCCAGGATCTTCAGCATGGTCTTCGATGACGGGGGTAACGGGTTCATGATCTCCACCTCAGGATCTGCTCCGTCATGAACACCCGGTCCCGCAGGATTCCGCGCTGCCCGTCTCACCGGCAGTCATCTCTTCACGGATCCGGGCAAGTGCCTTCTCCACGAAATCGTCGATACTCTCCAGCGTTCCCCAGGTCTCGGCACTATAGGCATCGGAGATGAACGGGTCCCTGAGGACAAGGACATTGCCGTCCTGGGCCGGGCCGGACACGTACTTGATGCCGTGGTGCAGGCGGTGGACGCCCTCTGCATTGCTCTTTGGGACCCGTGCGTACACGAGCCAGTAGGTCAGTTTCTCGGTCGCGCTGACATAGACCTCGTTCTCCTGTTCGAACTTTTTTAAGAGTGCTTTTGTTGATTCCTTCATGGTGTCACCTCGTGCATACCATCCCTCTTCAGGTCAGGACGCAGATTGCCTCCGGCACCCGGACCAGAAGGGCAAGGCTCTCGGATACCGTGAACTCCAGAGAATCCCCGGCCGGGCCGTTGAACCCGATGGTCATGTCCTGGCCGATCACGAGCGAGCAGTACTGGCGGCCGGATGCGAGCAGGACACCGCCCTTTTTCAAGACGGGCGCCTTGACAACGTCCCCGCCAAGGATAGACCGGATATGGTCGAGTTCGGTGCCATCGCCCTGCGGGTACCGGCGCAGGAGGAGGTTGTACTGGGAGGGCGCAAGCCCCATGCAGTACGGGCCGTGGAGCCCTGCATCGTCAAGCATGGTCACTGCTTTGATGATCTGGTCCGCTGCCGTGCCGATCTTGTCCCATTTGGTCAGGGCAAGCGAGGCTGGTCCCCCGGCACCCAGGAGCCCGGGGGTGTCCTGGATCCCGGAGAAGATGATCCCGTCCTCAACGCGGGCACACTCGATCGCGGCTGACGCAACCGGTTCCGTGTCGAGGAGCATCTGGTCTTTCTCGCTCGCTGCAAGGTCGCGCTTGCTTAAGAAGAACGAGCTGCTGACCAGGTGGACCGGGATGAACGGGCTGCTCCTGATACCTTCCCCGATCTCGCAGTCGCTCAGGGGGATGACCTTGAGCCCGAGCCCGTAAGGGCCCTCGATGCCGACAAGCCGCCTTCCGGTCATCTGGCTCTTTGCCGCTTCGATCATGGTGGTATCGAGCAGTTTCCAGGTCCCGGCACTGATGGGCGCTTCGTTTCGCCCCAGGTAATCTTTCTCCATGGTTTTTCCTCCTAGGATCGTTTCAGGGATCCAATGGTTGTCTCACCCGCACCCTGCGGGGATGCGAGGTCCGGGGCGGCCATCGAGGCGATCAGGGCATCGACTTCCGATGCGCCTTCCTTCAGGTGGTCGTCCTCGTCACCGGTCAGGATGGCGATGAGCCGGGAAAATTCACCGGCATGCACCCGCTCCTCGTTCGCGATATCGATAAGCACCGCCTTTGCAAGGGGATTGTCCGTTGCATCGGCGTGGGCAAGGTAGGTATGGACCGCCTCGTGCTCGGAGGCCAGGTCAAGGCGCAGCGCCCGGACCAGTTCTGCTAACGACAGGTTCCGTTCCGGGACCATCCCGGAGAACGGATTGACAAATTCCGGCATTTTTTTCACACTCCACTGGTTAATCGCAAGGTGGGGTGCGGGCCTTTTGCCTGCCCCCCGCTTTTATGCAGATGCACAACGGGAGGGTATAGGCTCTTTTGTAAAAGTCAGGCTATGAAACAAAAAGTGAAACATCGGCCATCACGGGCAGGTATGGATGGCAATGAAACGGAGGGGGGATAACTGCCATCTACCCCTGTTGTTCCAGGACCCTTTTTAAGACAATGGCGCTGTTGTGCCGGACATCGTGCGCGGAGAACAGGAGCGTGACGGGGGTTGTGCGGCTTTTTTGCGCAAGAGAACTGACCAGGTCCGGTTTTTCCGCGGGTTCTTTTGTGTAT
>NZ_JAQTQD010000053.1 GCF_028712425.1 Methanoregula sp. | reverse complement strand
TTTTATGACTTTTTTTTCCAGCGAGACAAACCGGCGATAGCTGATTGGCGGGTGTCTGCTCCTCTTCATGGGCGTGGCATTCGTTCTCAGGATGATTCCGGCACTATTCATCCCCCCTGATGTATTCCTGCTGAACAACGGTGCCGATGTATGGTACACCATGCGGCAGGTCGATGTTATGGTGGCACATTTCCCCCAGTACAACTGGTTCGATCCCATGACCGCATACCCTCAGGGAAAGACCATCGACTGGGGGCCGCTCTACCCGTTCCTTGCCGCTGTTGCTGCGCTCATAACAGGAGCAACAAGCCGGACTGAAATCATCAATACGGCCGGTTGGATTGCACCAATTATGGCAGCTGGGCTGGTCCCGGCAACGTACCTTCTGGGGAAGATGATGTGGGACCGGATGGCCGGGCTAGTTGCCGCGGGCCTGGTTTCGGTTATCTCGTACGCATATTTTGTCCAGTCCTCCTATGGCTGGACAGATCACCACAGCGCCGAAGTCTTTTTTATCACGCTCTTCTTCCTCGCCTATCTCTCCGCTCTCTCCACCGCGCAAAAGATTTCACGTGACCGGTTGTTTTCGAAAGAGAGCATTAATCCGGTCCTGTTGTCAGGTCTTGCCGGGATCCTGTACTTCCTCGGGTACCTGACCGCACCAACCGTTCTTCTTTGCCTGATCGTTATTGCTCTTTCAACATTTTTCCAAATCGCTCTTGATCATTATCGAAATACCGGGTCAGAATACCTTCTTGTTGTCAATTGTATTGCATTCAGCACGATTGCAATCCTCCAGATGCTCTTTGGATTCCTCCCGTGGGCAGGACTGACCCTCACAACGTATTCCATCAGTCATCTGTACGTGATGCTCGGGCTTATCGCATGGACGGTACTTCTCTATGCGTTGAGCAGGATCTTTTTCACGCAACGGGGGAGATACTATCTCTCCCTTTGTGGAATTGTCATCGGAGGGATACTCCTTGTCGGGTTCATCCCGGCACTCCAGGGAATCCGGGATCAGGCATCTTCCCTGCTTTTCGGTTCTTCGGCATACACCCTCGCAGTAAGGGATACGCAGGCATGGTCGCTTGCAGCAGCATATGACAGCTTCAACCTCTCGCTCATCCTCATGGCAGGAGGGATCGCCCTCCTCGCATATTCGGTATGCAGGAAGCAGAAAGGTGAACAGGTATTTCTGCTTACCTGGCTTGCTGTGATGATTGTACTCACCATTCCCCACCAGCGCTTCCAGTTGTACATGACAGTGCCGGTCGCACTCACGGCAGCAATCTGTGCAGCCGGAGTTGTGCAGGCATCCTTTGAGGGGGCGGGAAGCCGTATCGTCCCATGGATCGTGAAACGTACCGGGGGTCATACTGCTGAAGGGGAGAGCCGCGCTGAACGAAAAGGCCGCAGGTCAAGAACGACACCGGACCATACGGGTTCGATTGACAGGAACGGGACCATCAAAGGCCTTGCCCTTGCAGTGATCCTTGGTATTACCATCCTTGCTTTCGGACTGTCGGCTGTCCACGACTATACCTATGTTGCAAATACTCCGGGTAACCAGATTCCCTCTGACTGGGCAGAGACCCTCGTCTGGCTGAGCTCCTCGACCCCGCCGACAGGTGTCGATTACTACGGGACCTATGATCAGAAGATGTTCGCGTATCCCGGGAGTTCGTACGGGATCCTGGCACCCTGGGAGCAGGGACACCGGATCACGTTCTTTGCCAATCGTCTTCCGATCATGAACCCGTTCCAGAACAATCTTGGGGGCAATAATGGTGGCGCTGCATTCTACCTGTCTGCTGATGAGACTCATGCAAACGCTATCCTCTCGGATTTGCGGGGGCGTTACGTCATAACGGATTTGGGTACTGCGACCGACACCTTCCCCTCGCTCATCCCCTGGGTCACCGGCTCGGATGCGATCACACCCTATATCTACTGGGCATTTATACCGGATGCATCAGGTGGACTGACCAAGACCCACCTGCTGGGCGATGCCTACTACCAGACCATGATTGTCAGGCTCCAGGTATTTGACGGATCCCTGGTTACTCCTGATTCCGCCCAGTATACAACCTACACAATACGGAATGTACCGGATTCAGGAAGTAATGCTGGGGTTGGCGGGCTCACCCGGGTGATCACCGGCATGCAAACGGTAAGTACTTCCGATGACACCATACGTATCGCCCCCGAAGGGCCGGGGCTGAATGCCGGGGCTACCTATGCAGATTTCTTTTCCAGTGTGCCGTACCAGCCGGTGAAAAAAGTGCCGGCACTGACACAGTACCGGCTTGTCCACGAATCCCCCACAAATATCTCAGTCCAGCTTGGTGGAAGTGCTCAGGGAAGTGCCCTCCCCGACATCCGGCTGGTGAAAGTCTTTGAGTATGTGAAGGGCGCCCATATCCCCGGCGAGGGCATTATCGAGCTTGACCTTGTCACGAATACCGGGCGGGCGTTCGTGTACCGCCAGGAGAGTTCCAATGGGGAGTTCGTTGTCCCGTATGCAACCGAGGGGGGAACCGCAGGTGTAACGGCAACCGGGCCGTACCATATCGTGGGTTCGTCACGTTCCATCTCCGTAACGGAAGAAGATGTCGTGAATGGCAACAGGGTTTCCGGGTGAGGCCGGGAAATCAGATTTTTTTCTCGACAAGAGACTGATAATACTGTTCGGCTTGATCAACGATCCGGTCCCAGTCATAAGCGGATGCTGAGGCCCGGCAGGCTTCCCGCATCTGCTCGTGCTGCCGGAGAGCCTGGCTGATACCCTGAGCAAGGTCTTCCGGTGTCGGGGTGCAGATAATCCCGTTGCTTTCCGTAATCAGATCGCGCACAGCGTTTGCCGGATGATCGATGGTAACGACGGGCAAGCCGCACCCGAGGGCTTCCAGTGCTGCGATCCCAAATCCCTCCCGCGTAGAGGGAAGGACGAATACTTTTGATGCTTTCATCCTCGCGATGATCTCATCCGGGTTTTCCAAGAAACCGGTTATTGTAACATTTCTCTCAAGAGAATATGCACGGATCCGCGTATCTATTGCATCCTTATCCGGGCCATCCCCGATGATGGTCAGGGTCAAACCCGGCTCATCAGACACCAGAATCCGGAACGCATCGAGTAAAAGGCCGACATTCTTTTCTATGATGAGCCGTCCGGCAAAAATCACATCCGTTTTATCCTGTGCGGGTGGCACCGAATCCAGACGCGCAATATCGATCCCGTTTGTAAGGATATTGTCTGGCTGTCGGCCGAATTCATTCTCGAACCGCAAGGCCGTTGTCGGAGATACCGCTATCACCGGGGATTTGAAAGACGCCACATGGCGTTCAATTATCTTCCCGAACAATCCCAGGAGCCCCAAGTACTCGTTCCAGTATTCTCCCCACACCTCATGCCAGGTGATCACGAGCGGGATCCGGCGGGAGCGGGCAATATACCTTACGGGGATACACGGGAAAAAGGGAAAGTTCTGGCAGTCGATGATGTCAAACTGTTCCCGTGCAAGGGGCCGGATACTATGCGCGCTGAAATAGAGGGATTCCCAGACAGACCGTCTTCCCTTTGTATACAGTTTTCTTACAGGACATACACCGTGGAGGGTAACTCCGTCCTGGATGCGGACATCGTCCCCATCCCAGAATTTCATCCCGAAGATATGAACCTCGTGACCGCGGGCTGCGAGCCTTCTTGCAAGCTCCCAGACCCTCTTCTCGACGCCGCCTTTCACATAGGGGTAGATGACATCGTAGACGAATGCGATCTTCATCCGGTCCGGTTCAGGCATGGCCGTTGTTCTCGTTTATGAGCATCATACTCTGGAATACCGCGAAG
>NZ_JAQTQD010000033.1 GCF_028712425.1 Methanoregula sp. | reverse complement strand
TGGTGTACTACCATCGCATCAATCCCGTATGGTTAATCTGCCCACGGTTCAACACTATACAAAACTCTAAACAACAGGTATCCCGATGGCTGACAAAGATTCCCCCCGCGATCTCCGCACGCTCATCACACAATTCCGCACCAGCGAGCACTGGGCGGTCTCGCTTGCCCGCGACCTCCTCTGGGTTGCCTGCGTTGTCGGCGGCATAGCGCTTGCCCTTTTCCTTATCTGCGGTACATGGCCGGCCGTTGTTACCATTGAGTCGGGGAGCATGGTCCCGAATATGAACATCGGAGACCTTGTGGTCGTGGTCCAGAAGGACCGGTACGGGGAGCTGATGACCTGGGACCAGGGGAAGGCAGCAGGTGTCCCGAAGTTCAACAGCTACGGCGACGTGCTCATCTTCCGGCCCAATGGTAATACCGAAGTCCACCCCATCATCCACCGGGCTGTGGCATACGCGAGAGCGGGTATCCCGATAACTGAAATCCGGGGCAACCAGCTGGTCACGAATTATACTGCTGACCATGACGGCTTTATCACGTGGGGCGACCACAACCCGTACCCGGACCAGTTCTCCCGGTACCAGGCGATCGGGACACCTGAGCCCGTAAAGGACGAATGGATCGTTGGCAAGGCACTCTTCACGGTCCCCCTGGTCGGTTACCTCCCGCTCCACATCTGGGAAGTGGTGATCGTTGTTGTCATCATCATGGCACTCCACGAGCTCTGGCTCCGCTCCCGCGAGGAGAAAAAAGAGAAGGGAAGCGGACAGAAAAAGCGGCAGGGAAAGAGGAAGTGAGGTGGCACCATGACAGAAATCCGCGTCCTGTTATCCGATGTCATGGAAGGCCACCGGCTCAACGAGCAGGAGGCAGAGCAGCTCCTGAAGGCAACCGGCTGCGATGTATGGCGGATTACTTCAGCCGCCGATGAGATGCGGGAGCGCCGGGTCGGGGATACCGTCACCTATGTACGGAACCAGAATCTCCACGTGACGAACATCTGCAAGAACCTCTGCGGGTTTTGCGGCTTTGGCCGTAAGGCAACGGACGAGGATGCTTATTGCCATGACAAGGCTGCCATCCAGGAGCAGGCACGTCTCGCAAAGGAACGCGGGGTTACGGAGATCTGTTTCCTCTCCGGTGTCCACCCGGAATTCACTCTCGACACCTACTGCGAGATGATGGACTGGGTGCATGAAGCCTTTCCCGGTGTCCACATCCATGCATTCAGTCCCGACGAAGTTGCCCATGCAGCAAAGAAGGGGAAGATCCCGACTCCTGAAGTCGTTGAGCGGCTGAAAGCGGGAGGCCTTGGAACCATCCAGGGAACCGCAGCAGAGATCCTCGTTGACTCTGTCCGTGAGGTCATCTGCCCCCGGAAAGTGCCAACGGCGGACTGGATCCGCATCATCAGGGAGGCGCACCGGGCCGGGATGCGGTCCACCGCGACCATCATGTACGGCTCGTACGAGACCCCGCGGGACCAGGCTGAGCACCTCAGGCTCCTGCGGGAGGTCCAGGACGAGACGCACGGGTTCAATGAACTGGTCACGCTCCCCTTTGTGCACACCAGCACCCCGCTCTGGCAGCAGGGGCTTGCCCGTGCGGGTCCGACCGGAAGGGAGGACCTGCTGATGATCGCGGTCAGCCGTCTCTTTCTTGACAATTTCAGGAATGTCCAGGTGGCGTGGGGCAAGGTCGGCCTGAAGATGACCCAGCTCGCCCTCCTGTCAGGCGCAAACGATCTTGCCGGCACTATGTTCACGGACGACGTGACGGGCGATGCCGGAGGAGCGGCTTCTGACTACCTGGACCCTAAGGATATGGAGCGCATTGTCTCCGATCTCGGGCGGACGCTCCGGCAGCGGACAACGCTGTACGAGCTGGTGTAAAAAAGCAATCTCATTCGGAAATCACAGCAGTTCCAGCGCCTGCTTCCCGGTCATCCCGTTCGTGACGCCGCGGTTCATTGCCGAGCGGTTCGTCTCCTTGACGATGCCCTTTAAGAGGTCGTCGATGGTTGCGATGGACGGGCCCGAGGACGGTTTCACCTTGGCCGCCGGGTAGCTGAACGAATCGAGCGCCACAACGTCGAAGGCGCCGCACCCGACCATGCCCATGTCCGTCTTTACCGCGACAAGGTTTGCCGGGCCGAGCGGGATGACGATCCCCTCTGCCACTTTCCGGGAGAGTCTGACTTCAGTCTTCTGCATAGTCCCACTGGAATGGTCGCTGTTCCGGAAGAAGAATCCTGTGGGATGGGATTTCGATATCTTTATTCTTCCGGGATGCCACTCTCCGTAGCAGTACCGGGGGAAATGCCGTGGAGAGAGACCTGAAGAGATTGCTGGATGATGTCCGGGGAGGTCACCGGATGAATACTGAGGAAGCGCTCCTGCTGTTCAGGACAAAGGGCCGCGATGTCTGGGAGATCGCTTCTGCTGCCGATGAGATGCGCGAAGAGCGGGCCGGCAATGCCGTCACCTATGTCCGGAACCAGAACATCAATGTCACGAATCTCTGCGTGAATGCCTGCGGGTTCTGCGGGTACTCGAAGAAGCCCGGCGAGGAAGGAATCTACTTCCACGACAAGGGAGAGATCCAGAGGAAGGCTGCCCTTGCTACAGAGAGGGAGTGCACGGAGATCTGCACGGTGAGCGGCCTCCACCCGGACTTTACCGCGCAGTCCTATACGGACGTGTACCGCTGGATCCACGAGGCAGCACCAGGCATCCACCTCCACGCGAGCAACCCGATGGAGGTTGCCTATGCTGCGAGAAAGAGCAGGATGAGCACGGTCGAAGTGCTCGAGGCGATGAAGGAGGCGGGCCTGGGCTCGATGTGCGGGACAGCGGCGGAGATCCTTGTTGACGATATCCGGCAGGTGATCTGCAAAGAGAAGATCCCGACAAAGGAGTGGGTCCGGATCATCACCGAGGCCCACGGACTTGGGATTCCCTCGACGGCAACCATCATGTACGGCCACTGCGAGAGCGAGAAGGACCGGGTGGAGCACCTCACGATCCTCCGCGACATCCAGGATGAGACGAATGGCTTCACCGAGCTCGTGCCGCTCTCGTTCATCCACATGAACACCCCGATCTACCGGCAGGGGAAGGCACGCGCCGGGGCAACGGGGAGGGAGGACCACCTGATGGTCGCGGTCTCGCGGCTCTTTTTGGACAATTTCAAGAATATTCAGGTCTCGTGGGTGAAGGAAGGGATCAAGATGGCCCAGCTCGGCCTGATCGCCGGCGCCAACGATCTCGGGGGAACAGTCTTTGAGGAAAGCATCTCGAAGGGCGCCGGGGCAACCAACACCGATTACCTTGACCCGAAGGAGATGCAGCGGATAGCAGAGGACATCGGCCGGCCGCTCCGCCGGAGAACAACGCTGTACAAGCTGGCCACGTAAAACCGGGCCTTGAAAAAGGACGGAACAGGATCTTAATCGTAGCTGGGCTTTAAGAGCCGGACAATCTTGTCCCCGATCTTCTGCGCCCGCTTCATGGCCTTCTCGTCTTTTAACACATCCCCCTCGTGATACCCCGTGCCCTTGACGCACCCGAGCGAGGCGAACTCGTGCGTGGAGAGGAAGGCTTCAAGCGTCTGGATGGTCCGCACCGCCCCCTTGTTGGCATGGACGGCGACAGCCACCCCTTTCTTGCCCGAGAGCTTGCGGTCATGGTACAGGGAATAGGTGCGGTCGATGAAGTTCTTGAGCTGGCCGCAGACATCGTAATAATAGGTTGGCGATCCGATAACAAGGACATCGCACTTCATCACTTTCTGCGCCACGTCGTCCCAGTCGTCGTTCTCGATCACGCACCACTTCTTCTCTTTGCACTTCTCACAGCCGAGGCAGGGCAGGATCTTCCTGCCCGCAAGGGAGACAAACTCGGTCTTGATGCCCCCCTCTTCGCAGCGCCCGAGGACTGCCCCGACCAGTTCCGCGGTATTTCCCTTCTTGCGCATGCTTCCCGAGATACCCAGGACCTTTGTCTCCCTCATGCCCTCATTCCCCTCATATGATACCCTTACTGCAGTCCCGGTTCTTCATAGTTGTGGTGATTGCAACGAGCCCGAGGCGGTTGAACGCCGAAATGATCTCGTCATGCGGGTTTTTCCGGCGATAGAAGAGATGGGAGGGACAGGTGCAGTCGCTGCACCCGAAGGCAGGGATGGACGGTTCGCCCAGTGCCTCCGCGAGCCGGCATTCGAGCCGGTCGCCGGTCAGTGCATGGACGGTATACCGGAGCTCAAAGAGGTCCGAACAGGAAAGATAATCGATATGCCACTTCGGCCGCTTGTCCTTTGCCCGGGAGAGGCTGACGTGACGGGAAAGCCGGGCAAGCCCGCCGCTGCCGAGCGCCGAACCGATATAGACATGCCAGCCCCTCGCGAACCGGAGCTGCCCCAGCGCTCCCACCTGCTCCGTGCATGCAGGGTTGTTGAACACCAGACAGTAGATGCCCTTATCCATAACCGCTCTTCATCAGGCCGACCGCAGCGGCAATGCACCGGTTGCCACCCTGCTCTGTGGGTTCCCCGTGCCCTGCATAGAGCCCCTCAACCCTCAGCGCCGCGAGCCGGTCGAGCGACCGGGCAAGCTCGGTTTTGCTCCCGCCGGGAAAGTCATATCGCCCGAAGTAGCCGTCGGCAAAGACGGTGTCCCCTGAGATCAGGACCCGGTCCTTTTCCGAGTACAGGCAGATGCAGCCGGGCGTGTGACCGGGCGTGTGGATGACGGTGAAGGGACCGATCGTGTCCCCGTCGTTCAGGACGATGTCGGGAGCGATACCGGGCGACCGGGCGCCAAAGTTCATGGCAAGGCTGTGGAGGTCCTCGACAAGTCCCCGGGCATCGGCCTTGTGGATGGCGACCTTCGCCTTGTACATGTGCGCGATCTCCTTCACGTGGGCAATATGGTCGTAGTGGCAGTGGGTCAGAACGATGGTGTCGATCGCTTCCTTGTACAAGGCAACGGCCATCGGCATTACGCCAGTGTCCACGAGTATATTGCCGATAACGTACGAGTTCGCAAAGATTGATCCACCGGGTATCCACCTGACCTGCATGCACAATAATAAAGCCTCACAACAGATGTTTCTTATGGATTTGCTCATCCGCAGGTGCCAGAAAGGTCTCCCCAGAGAACTGGGGGCCGTGGCGAAAGCGGAAAAGATTGAACCGGCAGCGCTCGCACGGGGGATTGCGTCGGGCAGGATTGTTGTCCCGAAGAACCCGGCCCGGAAGCACAAGGCATGCGCCATCGGCGAGGGCTGCACGGTCAAGATCAACGTGAATATCGGGACCTCGGGCTCCCGGTGCGACCCGGCACTCGAGATGAAGAAGGCGAAGGCGGCGCTTGACAACGGGGCCGATGCCTTAATGGATCTCTCGACCGGAGGCGATCTTGTCGCGATCCGGAAGAAGATCCTGAAACTCGACACAACGGTCGGCACGGTCCCGGTGTACGAGGCAGTCCGCCGGGCGGGCAATGCCGGCGATGTCACGGCCGACCTCCTCTTTAAAGTGATCCGCGAGCACTGCAAGCAGGGAGTCGACTTCCTGACCCTCCACTGCGGTGTGAATCTCCAGGCCCTTGATGCGCTGAAGGCAGATCCCCGGCTGATGGGTGTCGTGAGTCGTGGGGGGTCGTTCCACTGCGCCATGATGATGCAGCGGGAGGAGGAGAATCCGCTCTTTGCCGAGTATGACTACCTGCTCGAGATCCTTGCCGAGTACGATGTTACCATCAGCCTCGGGGACGGGATGCGGCCCGGCTGCATCCAGGACGCGGGGAAACTGGCAAAGTCCGTGGAGTACAACACGCTCGGCCTCCTCGCACGGCGGGCACAGGACGCCTGTGTCCAGCGGATGATCGAGGGCCCGGGCCACATGCCCCTCGACCAGGTGGGCTACAACGTGAAGATGATCAAGGAGATCACGGACAACGCCCCGCTCTACCTCCTCGGCCCGCTCGTCACTGACATTGCGCCCGGCTACGACCACGTGGTCGGGGCCATCGGCGGGGCAGCAGCGTGCCTGAACGGCGCCGACTTCCTCTGCATGGTCTCGCCCAGCGAGCACCTGGCCCTCCCCGACGTTGCCGACATTGTTGAGGGCACCCGCGTTGCGAAGATTGCGGCCCACATCGGTGATACGGTCCGCAGGCCCGAGGGCTGGCGGATGGACCGCGAAGTGAAGATGGCCGAGGCCCGGCACGAGCTGGACTGGGGCGGGCAGTTCCGTCTTGCTTTGTATGGGGAGAATGCCCGGAAGATCCACGAGCGCGATGGCGAGACAGAGACCTGCTCGATGTGCGGGGACCTGTGTGCGGTCAAGATGGTGAACGAGCTGTTCGGGACCGGGAAGAAGGGGAAGAGGAGAACAAAAATCGTGAAAAGAAAGGAAAGAACGTAAGGTATTCACTCACTCTTTTTAGAAAATCTCATCCTCCATAGTCTTCAAAAAATATAACATCAGACAATTCCATCCATTATACTGAGTGGTGCGTCACGGTGCCCAAAATTGTCCAGTCCCGGAAGAAGCGGTCGGTCGAAGAGATCCGGCAGGACCTCAAGGTGTACCTCCCGGAACTCCGTGATCGTTATGGCGTCACCTACCTCGGGATCTTCGGCTCCTATGTGAGAGGCGAACAAAAAAAAGCCAGCGATGTGGACATCCTTGTGGAGTTCGACCGGCCGGGTACTCTTCTGGATTTTATTCATCTCCAGAATGACCTTGAGGATCTTCTCGGCGTCCGGGTAGACCTTGTGGAGAAGAGCGGACTCAAACCCGCGATCAGGCCGCACGTGCTCGCAGAAGTTGTGCCGGTATGATGAGCCCGAAAGAGAACCGTGGTGCAGCGGAATATCTCTCTGATATCCGGGATGCCATCCATGCAGCCCGCGGATTTGTCAGTGGAGTGACGTTTGAAGAGTTCCGCAACAATCGCGAGAAGCAGTATGCCGTTATCCATGCTCTTGAGATCATCGGGGAAGCGGCAAAGCAGGTACCGGCATCGGTGAAGAAAGAGTATCCGGGTATCCCGTGGCGGGATATTGCCGGTATGCGGGACCGGCTTATTCACGGGTATTTCTCGGTGAATGTGGAACGGTTATGGAATACCGTGAAGGATGATCTGCCCGTTCTGGAGAAGAAGCTGGATGAGGGGTGAAAATGAACCGGTCCGGTACATGAGAGACTGTCTTCATACGGTAAACTATTGAGGAAATCCATGGTCTCTCACCTGTGATTTGATCAGCTCTTTGTATCCTGCCAACACAATTTCAATCGCGATCACCATCACGATCACGATCGAAAAACCGTTCCGGATCAATCAAACCCTGATTTTCATTTTTCAACCGGGCCCTTTTTTGAAGAACGGGTCCCCCCTTCCCGCCATTTCCCGACCCGCAGGAAGGAACCCCTGCCCCCCCTGCCAGAAAAAGAACCGGCCTTTTCTCATCCAATCGTAACAAATGTATATCCAAAGGTAGATAAAATTCTCAGGAATATCCGGGCATGAAAAACCTGTTCGCAGATTTCCGGAAAACCTTTGGCAGCGGCCCCGCCGGAGTTGTGGCCAGCCTCGTCCTGTTATTCATCGCCTACCTGATCAACCGGCAGCTCGATCTGCCCCCGCTCACGGATAACCAGCCTCTCCTGAACGGAATATTTATTGCTGCAATCGTTCTGACACTGGTCCTCATTGCCTGGAGTCTCCGGTCCCTGCCCGCAGCGGACAGGGGCAACAGGCTCTGTACGACCGGGGCGTTCCGGTATGTCCGCCACCCGCTCTATGCCGCATTCTTATCAGTCTTCAACTTCGGGCTCGCCATCTGGCTCAACAGTTACGTGTACATTGCATGGGCATTGCTCCTGCACCCGGTATGGCATTACCTTGTCCTGGACGAGGAACGGATGATGGTCGCCACGTTCGGCGATGACTACCGGGAGTACCGGAAGAGGACGAGGCGCTTTGTCCCCCGGTTCATGAAAAGGAGTGAATAACCTCCCTATCGAGCGGGAGAATCCCGTTTCCGGGCATATTCCGGTCTCGGATCCTGACAGGGAGACGGTGTATCGGAGCATTAGTTCAACGCAGATCTGCACGGTCGCGGGGTTAGGCCCTCTCTGTTTTTTTCCTCTGGCTATCCCTGGGTGCGATCTCTTTTACCGCCCGCTCGAATTCCGGATCCGGCAGTCCCGCCTCGTCCACGATCCGCCGGGCTGAAAGTTTCTCGTACTCCTCAAGCGCCAGTTGCCGGGCGATCTCCATAGTCACCGCCCCCTTGTCCTGTAAAATCTCCTGCTCGTTGAACCTGAGGAAAGCATCGAGTCTCTCCTTCCAGTCCCGCATGTACACCGGCTGCTTTTTCTGCGCCTGCAGCTCGGCATAATCGAGATACATCGTGATGATCCGGTTCAGGTTCCCGATCTCCGTCGCATTGAGGTAATTCTTCTCAACCGTGACATCGCCCTTCCGCACCTTGGCACCTTTCCACGCTGTCAGCCCCATGTTCGGCCTGGATGCATCGGCCCGTTGTGCGATCAGTTCCGCCGCCGTGTGGCCGGTGATCGCCCAGTGCAGTTTGTTCTGGACCGTCTGGAAGAACTCGTGCGTCGTGTCCGCATGGGGATCGTAATCGATGGCAAGCGTGTAGATATCCCGGATCTTCTGGTAAAACCGTTTCTCCGATGCCCGGATATCGCGGATGCGTTCGAGCAGTTCATCGAAGTAGTCCGCCCCGATGCTCCGCCCCTCTTTCAGCCGCACATCGTCCATTACGAATCCCTTGATGAGGTATTCCCGCAGCCGTTCGGTTGCCCAGCGGCGGAACTGCGTGCCCCGGTGGGATCGGACCCGGTAGCCGATGGCGAGGATCATGTCGAGGTTGTAATAGAGCGTACGATAATTCTTGCCATCAGCGGCAGTTGTCAAGTAATCCTTGACTACTGAATTCTCATCCAGTTCCCTCTCATCGAGAATGTTCCTGATATGGAGGCTGATATTCTGTTTTGTAGTCTGGTAGAGCTCCGCGATGAGAGCCTGCGAGAGCCAGACCGTCCCTTCGTCAAGCCGGACCTCGATCCGGCTCTTCCCGTCCTCGGACTGGTAGAAAAGGATCTGGGATTGGGGCAATGGTTCCGGAACAGACGTATCGGTCATCGGGCATGCTCGAAATGGATGAGTGTATGTAAAACAGACTTGGCGCCTGGCTTTTTATAGTATATTCCTGGTGGGTGAAAATGAAACTGTCCTCGGTTACGAGTGGCAGTCTCCGTCCAGTTTTCATCGCGATCATGATCTAAATCGATAATCAATCTGGGCGGCCTTAAGGGGGGGGGTCCCTACCCCTCCCTCAGCAGGACCCACCCTCTCCCTACCATTTTCCCGGCCGCAGGATGGGACCCCTGCCCCCCCTCCATGACCCGGAGGGGTACCCACCCCTCCGGTTTTGCAGGAACCAAAGCGCTGCTTCTCCTGGAAATTCCGACGGAGACCCGTTTTTCCGGTAAGTTGTGATAGCGAAAACAGGAGAGGTACCCACCCCTCCCATGCCATGGGGGGTTGCTACCCCTCCCCTCAGTGAGGGGGGGAACCCTGGCGCCGGATCCGGGCCGGCAAAGAAGGAGGGGTGGGTAGGGGGGGTATCCCGGACACCCCCCACCACATACGGATTTCTCCCCGCATGAGGGAAACGCACGTCTGACTAATATGTTTTCACTGCTTTCTATGGGGGGGTCACGCCTCACCAATGTCCAAGCAGGCGGGGGGGTATGTACGATCTGAAAGCCAAAGGGGAGGGGGGGTATGCCGGAGACCCCCCTGCCCGTTTTTGGGATGTACGCAGTATTGCACGGTTTTTCCAAAGAATGGCCTCGTCGAAATGCAGGAAATACCCCCCAAAAATAATTGGTAACAGGGGGTCTCTTTAGGCCTGAGGGGGGAGGGGGTGTCCGGCATACCCCCCCACCCCCATGCAGGGGGGGTCTGATCGAATCTGAACGCATCAGGGTAGGGGGGTTGACTGCTGACCTCCCTGACGGGTGAATATCGTGTCGGGTTCGCAGGTCAACCCCCCATTTCCGCGCGTTCGTACCTTTTATTATCAATCTGGTGGAAGGTACTCTCTACCAAAATCATCACTGCCGATGGGAAAGCGGAACTATCGGGGAAATACCGGAAGTGGTGCACCTGAGCATCCGGGTACGCGGGAATAAATACCCGCAACCATTACCCTTCCTTTGACAACTCGTCCAGCACAGCCCGGAATCATCTGGATTCCGGGCGGAGGTTTCCATGAATCCCGGGTCAGTCTCCTCTATGATACGGAGCCAGCTGAAGCCTGCCCTCATCATCCTGCTCCTCCTTACGCTCATCACCGGCATTTTGTACCCGCTCCTGATCACCGGGATCGCCCAGGTCACATTCCCTTCTCAGGCTAACGGCAACCTGATCGTCCATAACGGCAAGGTCGCAGGGTCTGCCCTCATCGGCCAGCCCTTCACGTCCCCGGGCTACTTCTGGGGCAGGCCTTCGGCAACGAGCCCCGTCCCCGATTATGCCGGTCTCTCGTCCGGATCGAACCTCGGGCCTTCGAACCCGGCACTGACCGATGCCGTAAAGGCCCGGGTCGCCGCCCTCCATGCAGCAGACCCGGCCAACACGCAGCCTATTCCTGTCGACCTTGTCACAGCCTCAGGGAGCGGGCTGGATCCGGACATCAGCGTTGCCGCCTCCCTGTACCAGGTCCCCCGGGTTGCGAGGGAGCGGAACCTGAGCCAGACCTCTGTGCACGCCCTCGTCACTGCCCATACCGAATCCCGGCAGTTCGGGATTTTCGGCGAACCACGGGTGAATGTCCTCAAACTGAACTTGGCACTCGACGATCTTTCGGCCACCGGTGTGTCAGCCGCAACGGATCTGACGGCCGATTCCCCCGTACCGGAGACCCCATGGCTCCGGCTGAATGACTGGATCCTCCTTGTCCTCTTCATCGGGTTCTTCGTCGTCACAGTCGTCCCGCTCGGCCGGTTCATGGTGAAGGTGCTCAGGGGCGAGCCGCACGTCCTCTCCCCGGTGTTTGTTCCGATCGAACGCTGGATCCTCTCCTGGTCGCAGGTGAATGCCGGTGAAGAGATGGACTGGAAGACGTTCGCATCCGCGATGATGGTCTTCTCGATCCTTGCCATCGTTCTCCTCTTCTGCATCCAGCTGGCCCAGCCCTTCCTCCCGCACAATCCTTCCGGTGCCGCTTCCCCGTCATGGGACCTTGCCCTCAACACGGCGGTCAGTTTTGTCACCAACACCAACTGGCAGGCCTATGCCGGTGAGATCGGGGTCAGTTACCTGACCCAGATGATCGGGCTCTGCGTCCAGAACTTCACTTCGGCAGCCACCGGCCTTGCAGTTCTCACCGGTCTTGCATACGGCTTCTCCCGCAAATCCGCTTCCACGATCGGGAACTTCTGGGTGCTCCTTGTCCGGAGTGTCTTACTCCTCCTGCCGATCGGCATTATCATTGCCCTCCTCCTTGTCTCGCAGGGGACGGTCCAGACCTTCTCCGGGCCGATCACGGTGCCGCTGCTCGACCCCGTGCGGGATGCCGGCGGAAACCTCATCATTACCCAGACAATCCCCCTCGGGCCCGCCGCATCCCAGATCGCCATCAAGCAGCTGGGCGTCAATGGCGGCGGGTTCTTCAACACCAACTCCGCACATCCGTTCGAGAATCCCACACCGTTTGCCAACTTCATCGAGCTCGTTGCCATCCTCCTGATCCCGGCGGCTCTCTGCCACTCGTTCGGGAGGATGATCGGCGCCGGGAGAAAGGGTGTCGCGCTTCTCGTTGCGATGACCATCATCTTCCTGCCCCTGCTTGGGATCGCCATCAGTGCAGAACTGGCGGGAAACCCGGCGTTTCCGGCACTCGGGATCGACCAGTCCGTAACCGACCTCCAGCCGGGCGGTAACATGGAAGGAAAAGAGGTACGCTTCGGTGTCGTATCCTCCACCCTCTTCTCGGTGGTGACAACCGCCGCGTCCTGCGGGGCGGTCAACAGCATGCACGACTCCTTCACGCCTATCGGCGGCTTCGTCCAGCTCTTCATGATGCAGCTCGGCGAGGTCGTGTACGGCGGGATCGGGTCCGGGCTGTACGGGATGATCGTCTTTGCCATCATCGCCATGTTCATTGCCGGGCTCATGGTAGGCCGGACACCGGAGTACCTGGGCAAGAAGATCGAGCCGTACGAGATGACGATTGCCACGATCGCTATCCTCATTCCCATCTTCCTGATCCTCTGCATGACGGCCGTGGCAGTCATGACCGATCCCGGAAAGACTGCCGTCCTCAACCCCGGCCCGCACGGCTTCTCCGAGATCCTGTACGCGTTCACTTCCGCAGCGCAGAACAATGGCAGCGCATTCGCCGGCCTGTCGGCAAACAGCCTCTTCTACAACTTTACGACCGCACTCTGCATGTTCGTGGGTCGTTTCCTGCCGGCCATTCTCGTGCTGGCACTGGCCGGGTCGCTTGCGGCAAAGAAGATCGTCCCGGCCGGTGAAGGGACGCTCTCCGATCACCGCCCGCTCTTCATCATCTGGCTGGTCTTTGTGGTGATCATCATCGGGGCGCTCAGTTTCCTGCCGGCCCTTGCCCTGGGCCCTATTGTCGAACACCTGATCCTGTACGGGGGGACCTGACGATGGCCGGCAAGGGAACTACCCCGTCGCAGGGTTTCGATCCAGCCATGTACCGGCGGGCGATCACCGACTCGTTCGTAAAGCTCGACCCCCGGCTCATGGTGAAGAACCCGGTCATGTTCATGGTCGAGGCCGGCAGCGCCCTCACAACCCTGCTCTGGCTCCAGGCTCTCGCAGGCCATGGCGAGGCACCGGCCGGGTTCATCGGCGCCATCTCAGCCTGGCTCTGGTTCACCGTCCTCTTTGCCAACTTTGCCGAAGCCCTTGCTGAGGGCAGGGGCAAGGCGCAGGCAGAGTCGCTGAAAAAGATGCGGCAGGACACGGCTGCAAAACGGCTGGACCGCGGCTATACGATCGTCAGGGGCCGTGAGCCCCAACCCGGGCAGGTCACGGAAGTCTCGTCGTCCCTGCTGCAGAAGGGCGACCTCTTCTACGTGAAGGCCGGCGACACGATCCCGGCTGACGGTGAGGTCATCGAAGGGATCGCCTCCGTGAACGAGAGCGCGATCACGGGAGAGAGCGCTCCCGTTATCCGGGAATCCGGCGGGGACCGGAGCGCCGTGACCGGGGGAACGGTCATCCTCTCGGACTGGCTCATCATCCGGGCCAGCGCCAATTCCGGCGAGGGTTTCCTCGACCACATGATCGGCCTCGTGGAGGGGGCAAAACGCCAGAAGACACCGAACGAGGTTGCGCTCGGGATCCTGCTCATCGGCCTGACCGCAGTCTTCCTCGTTGTCTGCGCAACGCTCTGGTCCTTCTCGGTCTATTCCGTGGAAACCGCCGGAGCCGGTGTACCGGTCACCATCACGGTCCTCGTCGCCCTGCTGGTCTGCCTGGCCCCGACAACGATCGGCGGCCTGCTGAGCGCGATCGGGATTGCCGGCATGGACCGGCTCATCCGCCGCAACGTCATCACAACGTCCGGGAGGGCGATCGAGGCCGCCGGCGACGTGGACGTCCTCCTCCTCGACAAGACCGGTACGATTACCCTCGGCAACCGCCAGGCCGTTGACTTCATCCCGGTTGACGGGACGGAAATTACCGATCTCGCGGAAACCGCCCAGCTGGCCTCGCTTGCGGACGAGACCCCCGAAGGCCGGAGCATCGTGGTCCTGGCAAAGGAGAAGTACAGCCTTCGGGGCAGGACGGTCGGCGCATCAGAGTCCGGCATGGCGATGCAGTTCGTCCCGTTCACCAGCCAGACCCGGATGAGCGGCGTTGACACCGGGGACATGAGGATCCGGAAGGGGGCGGCGGACGCGATGTTTACGCACATCGAATCGGCCGGTAATACCGTATCGGACGATCTCAGAAAGGAGATCGAGAAGATCTCCTATGCCGGCGGGACGCCGCTGGTCGTTGCCCGGAACGGCAAAGCCCTTGGGGTCATCTACCTCAAGGACATCGTGAAAGGCGGGATGAAGGAACGGTTTGCCCAGCTCCGCCGGATGGGCATCAAGACCATCATGATCACGGGCGACAACCGCCTCACGACAGCCACTATTGCCGCAGAGGCCGGCGTGGACGATTTCCTTGCCGAGGCTACGCCCGAAAGTAAGCTCGCCCTGATCCGGGAGTACCAGACCGGCGGGCGCATGGTGGCCATGACCGGTGACGGCACGAACGATGCCCCGGCGCTGGCGCAGGCCGACGTTGCCGTGGCCATGAATACGGGAACCCAGCCGGCCCGCGAGGCGGCCAACATGATCGACCTCGATTCCAACCCGACCAAGCTGATCGAGATCGTCGAGATCGGCAAGCAGCTCCTGATGACGCGGGGGGCGCTCACGACCTTCTCGATCGCAAACGACCTGGCAAAATATTTCGTCATCATCCCTGCGGCGTTCATCACAACCTACCCGGCCCTCGCGACCCTGAATGTGCTCGGCCTCCATCATGCAATCCTCTCGGCCGTGATCTTCAATGCCCTGATTATCGTTGCCCTGATCCCCATCGCGCTCCGGGGTGTGACCTACCGGCCGATGACTGCCGAGGAGGCGCTTCGAAACAACATCCTCCTCTATGGTGTCGGCGGGGTGATCGCCCCGTTCATCGGGATAAAGACTATCGACCTCCTGCTCGTATTGCTGGGTGTGGGGTGATCCACAATGTCGTCCCTTCCCGACCATCGCCCGGATCCTGACACGCTGCTTGCGCGGATACAGGGAGAAGAGCTCCGGAAACACCGGGGCAAGCTCAAAATTTTCCTCGGGTATATCGCGGGCGTTGGCAAGACCTACGAGATGCTCCGGGCCGCCCATCTCCGCAGTACCGAGGGCATCAGCGTGCGTGTCGGTTACGTCGAGACCCATGGCAGGAAAGAGACCGAGGCACTGCTCGAAGGCCTTACGCTCATACCCCGCAAAACCATGGAATACCGGGGCGCAGAGTTCTCCGAGTTCGACCTCGACGCAACCCTGCAGTGCCGGCCTTCCCTTGTGCTCGTGGACGAACTCGCCCACACGAACATCCCCGGCTCCCGGCACCTCAAGCGGTACCAGGACGTGGAGGAACTCCTGGATGCCGGTATCGATGTCTATACTACCTTAAATGTCCAGCACGTCGAGAGCCTCAACGATGTCGTGGCCCAGATCACCGGGGTGGTCGTAAAGGAGACGGTCCCCGACCGGGTGATCGACGAGGCTTCGGAGATAGAAGTCGTCGACCTCGCTCCGCCGGAACTGCTCCAGCGGCTACGGGAGGGGAAAGTCTATGTCCCGGACATGGCGGCCCGGGCAGTCGAGCAGTTCTTCAACGAAGGGAACCTGATTGCGCTCCGCGAGCTGACGCTCCGGCGGGCTGCGGAACGGATCGACGAGCAGATGCTTGCGTACATGCAGACCCGGGCGATCCCCGGCCCCTGGGCTGCCGGCGAACATATCCTTGTCTCGATCGGGCCCGGGCCCCTATCCGAGCGGCTGGTCCGGACCGCACGCAGGCAGGCCGATCGCATGGGCGCCCAATGGACCGGGGTCTATGTCGAGACCCCGGCACACCACAGCCTCAGCAAGGAGGGAAAGGAGCAGCTGGCCCGGACCCTTGAACTCGCCGAGAAACTCGGGGCAAAGACCGTGACGTTGTTCGGCCTCAACATTGCCTCGACCGTGATCGACTATGCCCACAGGCACAACATCACCCGGATCATCGTCGGCAAGACGCTCCGGCCGCGGTGGCAGGAGTACATCTTCGGCTCGGTCGTCGACCAGCTCATCCACGACAGCGGCACCATCGATATCTACGTGATCAGCAGCGTGGAGCACATCCCGCAGAAGATCGAGGGACTGGAACACCTGCTCCCGGCAACGCCCCCCCACGATTATATCGCCAGTCTCGTTCTTGTCGTGATCATCACGGTTCTCGGCTGGCTGATCAAATCGTTCATCTCGCCGGCAAACCTCGTCATGCTGTACCTCCTTGCAGTCGTTGTCGTCGCGTTCCGCAGGGGACTTCGCCCGGCTATCTTCACCGCAGTCATCGGCGTCCTGGCGTTCAACTTCTTCTTCATCCCGCCCTACATGACCTTCCGGGTCACCGATGTCGAGTACCTCATCACGTTTGCCGGGATGATCATTGTCGGGGCCCTCATCAGCCTGCTCGTTGCCCGGTCCCGCGATCATGCGGTTGCTGCACAGGAACGGGAGAAGGAGACCGGGACCCTGTATGCCCTGTCGCAGGACCTGGCGGCTACCGCGGATGAGAATTCCGTTATCGATGCGATCCGGAAGCATATTCGCGAAGTATTCCAGTGGGAGAGTGTTGTCCTCCTTCCCGATGGGGACCGG
>NZ_JAQTQD010000052.1 GCF_028712425.1 Methanoregula sp. | reverse complement strand
TGGTGTCGGGTACGGCGATGACGGCACGATCTGGGGAGGGGAAATCTTCTGCGGGCAGGCGCCGGACTTAAAGCGGGTCGCACACCTTGAACCGGTTGCCATGCCGGGCGGGGACCTTGCCACCCGCTTCCCGGAGCGGATGCTCTACGGGATCCTGCCGGACAAACGGATCGAGGCCCTCCTTGCATCCCGGGGATGGTCGGGCATCGAACTGGGCGTTCTCGAAAAACAGGTTGCATCAGGTTTCAATGTGACGCAGACCACGAGTACCGGACGCGTGCTCGACGCTGCAGCGGCCCTGCTTGGGATCTGCCGGGAGAAGACCTATGACGGTGAGCCGGCCATGAAACTCGAATCGGCGGCTGCCGGTGGCAGGGCTGAAGCATGGGATCTCTTGTTTGCCACACAGGACAACTGCGAGATGCTCTCCAGCCGGGCACTGGTTGAGACAGCGCTTGCACAGATGGATGCATCCCGCGGGGATCAGAGGGCAATAAGGGATATCGCAGCCTCGTTCCAGTACAACCTTGCCCGGGGGATCGCAGAGATGGCTGTCCGTGCTGCGGAGCGCGAGGCGATGAAGACAGTGGCACTCAGCGGGGGCGTTGCCTACAACCATGCCATCCGCACGACAATCGAAAAGGAGGTCGCAGCCGCGAATCTCACCTGCGTCATCAACCGGGACTACCCGCTCGGCGACGGCTGTGTCTCGTACGGCCAGGTCGTGTATGCCGGGAGCCGGATCTCCGGCCGTTGACCACAAAGTCCATAAATGAGTCCTTTTCCTGCAATCGGAGGCATTATAATGCCTCAAAAGAAAGATTCACACACGAGCAATGGATCCATCTGACAAGATAACCGATACCGAACAGAAGATCAAGGGCCTGGAGCAGGACTTAAACGACCTCCGCCAGGGGCTCACGCTCGTTGCCGATTATTACCGCGACCTCCAGAAGATGTCCAAACAGCAGGAGGCTGTCGAAGCCGTGGACGAGATCCTTGCACGACCGCTTGTTGACGAAGACATCGAGTTCGAAGGGATCTGGAAGTTTCACGAAGATGCCCTCATCGCGGACCCGGAGGCCCGCGTCCCGTTTGAGGTCATGTACAAGGCCTTCGTGCAGTACTGCGAGCAGAGCGGGAGGAGCATCGTGGAACACGACGCCTTCGAGTTTGTTTTTGCACACATCGAGAATCCCGCACCGGTTCCCGACAAGGGAGACTGGGTCGGGTACCGGCTCCGCCCGGGCACTCCCTGAACGGATTTCCCTCAACCATTATTGGCCTGAGTACCTGGAGTGAGGTGTGACGCGGGATCTTACGGGCCGGGGCCGGCTGGGACTCCTCCGGAAATGCCGCACTGTTCTTCCTAAGATCGTTCGGTCCCGCACATACCTTACCTTACATTCGCCTCCCGTATGTGTCCTGGAAGAGTTTCCTTTCCCGTATGGACAGACTTAACATCCACGGGAGTTCACCTTGATCCATGAAAGCCGGCTGGGGGTTCATCATATCCGGAATCATCATCATAGCCATCGGTCTTGTCTGGCTTTTTTTTGGCATGTCAGCACCAGACATCGGGCAGGGCATCACCACAACAGTCTCCCTGCCCCAGGTGCTGCCCACGTCAGCCCCCCCGACAACCGTACCAGTCACCATGGCTCTCATGGGGACTGCCGTTGTGACGGAATCGACCACTCCTTCTGCCGATGCGGCAAAGCTGCACTTCCTTGACCTCGCATTCGGTGCCGGGAATCCCTACCTTGAACGGTGGGGCGAGACGCAGAACAACGGCAGGATCGTGATCTCGATGGTAGGGAACCGTGATGCCGATGCCATGGCTGTCCAGACCGCTCTCCAGGAATTCAACAGCCTCTCCCGCACCAACCAGATCTCCACGCAGGTGAAGCAGGGGAGTGCAACGGGAGATATCGTCATCAAGTTCGTAACCGGGGACGGTATGAGCGCAATCCCCCTGAACACATCGGAGAGCCTGACCAACAAAGAGTTCGTGCAGGGCGGAAGATCCGTTGCTAAGGTCACGCTCGGCACCATCTACGTCAACAATGATCTCAAGGGAGACGAACGCAGCCATGTCATTCTCCGAAGCCTCTTCTACGAACTGGGCCTTGTTGGCACTACCGACCTGTACCCGGACAGTCTCTTCTACAGCGGCACCGATTCCACAAAAACGCTTTCCCTCATAGACAGGGAAGCAATCAGGCTCCTCTATGGCACCAGCCTGAAGCCGGGGATGACTGCAAACGAGGTGCGCGGTCTGCTGTTTGTGCGGTGACCAGGTTGACAGGTTGTGCCGGAGGTCACCGGCATTTTTCCGTTTTGAGGGTAATCCATCAGATCGCATTATCCGCCCCTGCCTGAGGAATCCGACAATGCACCTGTGAATGACGTAATCCTCCATAATGGTGGGCGTCCGCATGGTGGGGGACTTATCCTTCTCTAAAGACCCGACCGACCTTTTCTGATTTCGGAATATTCATCTATCATCATCGGGATATTTCTGAATAACGGGAGAATTCAGGAGTCATGACTTTTTTATCCAGTCAGAATAACAGGCGATACCTGGTTGGAGGGGGTCTTGTCCTTTTCATGGGGATAGCATTTGTGCTCAGGATGATCCCGGCGTTGTTCATCCCTCCGGACGGGTTCCTGCTGAACAGCGGGGCCGATGTGTGGTACACCATGCGGCAGGTCGATGTTATGGTAGCTCATTTCCCCCAGTATAACTGGTTCGACCCAATGACCGCTTTTCCAACAGGAAAGACCATTGACTGGGGGCCGCTTTATCCGTTCCTTGGGGCCGCACTCTCAATCCTTTTCGGCGCATCTTCCCGCACGGATATTGTGAACATTGCCGGATGGATTTCACCGATCCTGGCAACACTCCTTGTTCCCGTAACCTACCTGCTGGGAAAAATAATATGGAACCGCTTGGCCGGTATCGTTGCTGCGGGGCTGGTCTCGGTCATCGGTTATGTGTATTTTGTCCAGTCGTCGTATGGATGGACAGATCACAACAGCGCTGAAGTGTTCTTTGTTGCGCTCTTTTTTCTGGCATATCTCTCTGCTCTCTCATCCGCCAGAAAGACCGCTGTTGACCTGAAGATCTCAAGAACTCTTGTTGTTCCTGCTATCCTATCCTGCCTTGCCGGAATTCTCTATTTCCTTGGATATCTCACCTCCCCAACAGTCCTCCTCTGCCTGGTTGTTGTGGCAATTATCACCTTCATCCAGGGCATCATCGATTTTTCAGGAGACGTGCGCGCGGATTACCTTCTTTTCGTAAACGGTATCGTATTCTGCACAATAGCAATTCTTGAAACTATCTTTGGATTTCTGCCATGGGGCGGCCTCTCCCTGACTACGTATTCCATCACCCACGTATACGTGATGATCGGGCTTATCGCGGAAACTCTTCTGCTCTTTGGGCTGGCGAAAATCTTCCAAAAGAACTCCCGTTACTATTACCTTTCTCTTGCCGGGATTATCATGGGGGGGCTTGCTGTCGTCGGGTTTGTTCCGGTGTTCCAGACCATCAGGGACCAGGCAGTCACCCTCCTTTTCGGCTCATCGGCATACACCATCGCGGTCCGGGAAACACAGGCATGGTCGCTTGCCGCTGCCTATGATTCATTCGGCCTCTCGCTCATTCTCGTGGCAGGAGGACTTGGTATTCTTGCATTCTCCGTTCTGAAGAAGCAGAAATCCGAACAGGTCTTCCTTCTGGTATGGCTTGTCGTCATGCTCCTTCTGACCGTCCCCCACCAGCGGTTCCAGCTGTACCTGACAGTCCCGACTGCACTTACAGCGGCAATCTGTTCTTCGGCACTGGTTCAGTGGTCGTGGGATAGCGCGGGCATATGGATTATCTCCCGTATCTCAAAAAACCGGAACCCTGAGACGACGGCAACAACGAAGCGGGAGAAACGCAGGAAAGAGCGTAATGGGCCGCGCGAATCCACCACAGTTGAAAGATCTGTGATAATAAAGGGGTTTGTCCTTGTCGTGATCGTTATTATCACGGTGATGGTATTTGCTCAATCCACCGGACAGAACTATGTGTATAGCGCACATACGCCCGCGAACGGGATCCCAAAGGATTGGGCAGAGACCCTTGTCTGGCTGGGTTCCTCAACTCCGCCGACCGGTGTCGATTATTTTGGAGCCTATGAAAAAGAGACCTTCATGTATCCTGAAAGCGCGTACGGAATTCTTGCACCATGGGAGCAGGGACACCGGATAACGTACTTT
>NZ_JAQTQD010000014.1 GCF_028712425.1 Methanoregula sp. | reverse complement strand
TTCGGAGCGGATCTGAAAGCTCGGTTATACCAAATGCAGAGGAAGGAAATCTCTTGCAAGATTATCCTTGCTAACCTTGACAGATTCATTCAATTTATCTTAATTGAGGATTTCTACAGAGCAAAAATTTTGCACGCGATCGTGATCGCATAAAAAATTTTCAAACGCGGCACCTTTGCTGATGAAAACACATTTGTGAAAAAAAGTACCTGTGCCAGACCCGGCTCATCCCTGTACCAGCTCCTGTTCTTATTGAGATTTTTTCATGTTTCACGTGCAATCACAACCGCGTAATAATTATTCAAACGTGAGCACGACCGCACAAAAAAAATTTCAAACGCGGTGACATGCAAAAATGAAAAAATTAAACAGGTTTACCGGAGGGGAGGTGAAGGTGGTATGTGGTGCAGTGGGAGTGGTGGTGAGAACGCGTTTAGCTGATACATGCGGGAGATTTAACGCTCACTGGGACTGGTGGAATCCAAGAAATCTGAAGGTTTCTCTTCTCGTTGACATGTTTTTGAGAACCTTTCACTTCGCTATGAATATGCAATATCGCTGAATAGTTTCCTTACGGCTACCATCAGCCCGAGTGAAAAATTTGTTAATACTGAACCTGGTGCAGGCAAATGCTGCAAGATATCAATCAAGATCTGTTTTCAGGAATTGCGAAGGGTAAACACGTCGATGTTGATACTCCCCATCTTTCCGTCGCGGAGAAGATAGTATTCGGGCAGCCGCCTGTTGTTGTCATAGATGGAGAACCAGTAGGACAGCTTGTAGGTTTTCTTCTCGTACCCGCTGATGGAAGGCAGGCTTTCCGCGTCATGAAGGATGATAACCTGGGCATTGTCTTCGGTCAGGACTGATTCCTCCGGGACAGTACTATACAGGGTGATCTTATCGTTCCAGGTATCGCGGAAATACCAGGGAAGCGGCCAGTAATCCTTGGACGCAATCACAATCTTATCTGATCCTTCCATGATACGCATGACATCCCGCATCTCTTCGGAATTCTGGACCTGGACTATGGGTTCGTTGATGTCCGCGGGAACAAAGGCGACATGCCATACCATGACACAAAGGAATATGCAACCAACCAGGGCAATGACGGTCTTCTGCCAGTTCAGTTTGTATACGGCAACAAAACACATCGGGAGCAACTGGGCGATGATGAGCCAGGGGACTTTCTCTCCGACATAGGCATAGAATGCCATGGTCAGGACCATCCACCAGACACAGAACCGGAAGAACGTATCGGAATTAAGGGTTGTTGCCTGAGCTGCTTTCAGCTGACGACTGCTTACCTGTGCAAGATCCTCCACCGTCAGGGTGAACCGGCGCACCCGCAGGAAATTTTTCAAGCGCCGGTAAACGGCGAACAGGGCCGTGCCGGAAATGAGGATCTGGATCGTACCGATGAGTGCCAGGATGAAGATCGGCAGTTCATAGAGCAGGTTCAGGGGGATATAATAAAACCAGGGCCCGCCAAGGCGCTGCTGGTTATGCATACCTGTCCAGTGCTCAATGGCTTTATACCACCCCGTGGTTTTCATGTCGAAATGGAATCCGGTGGGGGAAAGGACAGTATCCTTCCCGATAATTGTATCCGGGTGTCCCCCGAATCCCGTGTAAAGCGTGCAGCATAGTGCAATCACGAGAAGAATGCAGATGATAAGATCCTTTTTCCACGGTGCCGGGAGTGAGAACCGCCCCTGCCAGAGTGTGATGAGGAAGAACGATCCGATAATGATCAGAATGATCGGCATCTCCTCCTTGCAGCAGAGGGCACCCGCTGTTGCTATCGCGGCGATGATGGCAAACCGGGATTGTTTCCGCTCGAAATAATAGAATAACGCGATAACGAGCAGGAAGGTAAAGAACAGCATGAAAATGTCATGCCGGAGGAACCGTGAAAAATAGACCATATCGGGAGATATGGCAATGAACAGGCTGACGAGTAATGTCTGGTTTTTACTGATATATCCCAGCCGGTAAATTGCGTACACGAGCGGGATTAACAGGAAGCCGAACAATGACGGGAGCAGCCTTGCCACGAGGTCAGAAGCGCCGAATGCCGAGAACATCCCTGCTGTGACGAAATAGAGGAACGGGCCATGGTAGCTCGGGTCATATGCCCAGGTATTCTCTGTCAGCAGCTTGTACGAGAACCATGAATGGATTGCTTCGTCATGGTGCAATAGTTTGAGGTCAAGCAGCAAGAACCGGAGAATAAATGCGATTATCAGAAGTAAGAGGAAAATTCGCTCGAAGGTAAAAAGTGTTTTGAATCTTTGAGATAAAAGAGCGGCCTGCTGCACGCCGCACCTTCAACTCTCTAAGACAATCTCAATGCCGATATCCTTTGGCACCTGGATGCGCATCAGCTGGCGAAGAGCACGCTCATCCGCATCGATATCAATAAGGCGTTTGTGGACACGCAGCTGCCAGCGGTCCCATGTTGCGGTCCCCTCTCCATCAGGGCTCTTGCGGATTGGTACGACCAGTCTTTTGGTCGGGAGCGGTATCGGGCCGGCCAGATTAACACCTGTGCGTTCTGCGATCTCCCTTATCCTGTCACAGACCATCTCTACTTTCTGAAAGTCGGTTCCTGTCAGGCGAATTCTGGCTTTCTGCATGATCCCCACCAAAAAAATTAGAGCATCTGTTTTGCCTTGATGGCAATGCACATGCCGGCGGCAATGGTTGATCCCATATCACGGACCGCGAACCTGCCGAGCTGCGGGAGCTCCTTGACATTCTCAATGACCATGGGCTTTGTGGGCTTGATGACGACAATGGCTGCGTCACCGGACTTGAGGAAAGTCGGGTTCTCTTCCTTGACTTGGCCGGAGCGGGGGTCGAGTTTCTTCTGGAGCTCGATAAAGGTGCAGGCGGTCTGGGTGGTGTGGCAGTGGAAGACCGGCGTGTAACCGACGGTCAGTGCGCTCGGGTGCTGGAGCACGACGATCTGTGCAGTGAACTCGTCTGCAACTGTCGGGGGTGCCTCTGCGGGGCCCATGACATCGCCGCGGCGGATGTCGCCCTTGCCGATACCGCGGACGTTGAATCCGACGTTGTCGCCGGGAAGTGCCTGCGGGATCTCTTCGTGGTGCATCTCGATGGACTTGATCTCACCAGCCTTGTTGGCGGGCATGAAGGAGACTTTCATTCCCTTCTTGACAATACCAGTCTCGACACGTCCGACCGGCACGGTGCCGATACCGCTGATGCTGTACACATCCTGAATAGGGAGACGCATGGGCTTGTCGGTGGGCTTCTCGGGCTCCTTGAAGAGGTCGAGTGCCGGAATAAGTGCCGGGCCCTTGTACCAGGGAGTCTCGGGGCTGTTGGCCTTGAAGTTGACGCCAGCCATGGAGCTGATGGGGATGAAGTGGGTCTCTTCGGGCTTGTAACCGACCATCTTGATGAGGTTGGTCATCTCGGTCTTGACCTCATTGAACCTCTTCTCGTCGTACTTGACAGCGTCCATCTTGTTGACGGCGATGATGATCTGGGAGATGCCAAGGGTCCTTGCAAGGAAGACGTGCTCCTTGGTCTGTTCCATCGGACCGTCAGGGGCTGCGACAACAAGGACTGCTGCGTCTGCCTGGGATGCACCGGTGATCATGTTCTTGACAAAGTCCCTGTGCCCGGGGCAGTCCACCACGGTGTAGTAGTACTTGGCGGTGTCAAACCTCTTGTGGGCGATATCGATGGTGATACCTCTCTCACGCTCTTCCTTGAGGCTGTCCATAACCCATGCAAATTCAAAGGTACCCTTGCCTTTGCTTTCTGCTTCCTTCCTGTATCCTTCGATGATGTGGGGCGCTACGGCGCCGGTCTCGAACATCATCCGTCCGACGGTCGTTGACTTTCCGTGGTCGATGTGGCCGATAACGGCCAGATTCATGTGAGGTTTGTCAGATGCCATTTATGTGATCCTCCAAAACATAGAGACTGTCCGCTTACAGTCTGGTTATGCGAGTATTACTTATATGAGACCCAACTATTTAAAATATTTCGATTGACCGGGCTGTTTTTTACGATGGTGGCAAGTATAGCGGCAGCATCATATCAGATCGAAAAAGATCACTTCTCATGAAGTCATTGCCATTCCAGCGTGATGAGAAAAAAAGCCGGGTGACCGTTTCCTGTGCCGAGGGAGATGTCTCCGTGTACAGCCGGTGCGCGTATTGCCGGCACTGCAAGGGTGTGAGGACGGGAAACCGGGTGGTTACGGCACCCCAGGCGCAGGCCCTGAGTGATGTCCGCCGGGAAGTTGCATCGGATGATAACCTGATGAACGCAGCTATGATGTTCAATACGCTCGTCCGGGATGGTTCGGGGATTGAATGCGATGACGACGAAAACAAGGGATACCAGGGGATGTACTGAACAAAGCAATCTTCGATGAATACCACGATATCCAGGGTATTTCCCTGCAAATTGGGGGGGGTCTCCCGGCCGGGGGAATCCGGGCCCGCAGCGATCTCAAAATCGCACTTTTTGCGGCATGATTGAAAAAACCGGCACACCTTTTTCAGTGATTTGGAAATACGCCAAATCTTTGATATTCAGGCTGAATAGGGGATTTTGAGTGGGTGCTGTTATATGGTTTTGTACGCTTTAAGGTGGAGAAAAGTCGGGATGTGATCGTGGCAGGATGGTCACGGAGAAAAAACGGGGATGTGAGAATGATCCGGCATCCCATCACCAAGATTCAGATTAGAGCGATTCCGACAACAACGAGTGCCCGTGTGATCTCGTTGGACGCACCGACAACATCCCCGTTCACGCCGCCGAAAAACCGTCTAGATGCCGTGAGCAGCAGTACCGGGCAGATAATCATGAGAAGAAATGCCCCGAGTAACTTTACCGGGGCAACCGGGAGGAAGATGAGAGGCAGGCACAGAAGGAAAGAGATTGCCGGGAAAAAAGGTTGCGAAAATCTGTGAAGATAACTCTGCATGCCCTCATGGAATGGTGTCCCGTACGCAGTCAGGAATGCCATGGAGAATTTGCCACAGACCTCCCCGATAAGGAGTGCAGAGACCAGTGAAGTGGATTCCTGGAGACCAGCGAAGAGTAGGAGGGTTATGACTATCGCGAGGGCTACTGCACCGGCACCTACATTCCTGTCAGTCAGCGCCCGGATCCGTTTTTCCCTGTCCCCGTGTGCCATCAACCCGTCACCAAAATCCATGAGGCCATCAAAATGATGGGCTCCAGTGATCAGAATAAGGAGCACGATCGCAACTGCCGCGGCGATCGTTTGGTTTGCAATAAAAAACACCGGCAGGGCAACCAGGGCGCCGATAACATAGCCGGCAAGCGGGTACAGGTAGGAATGGCGGGCGAAATATTCGAGATCCTGCGCTTTTCCCAGAGGGAGTATTGTCGTGAACTGGAGCAGGGAAAGGAGTGTCTTCATAGTGATTCGGAATAGAGCCGTGATGTGCACCCGGCGATCAAGCCGGCGATCGCATCATCAAGGAATGGCCCGAGGCATGCAAGGATCCCGGGCTTTTTCTGGTCGTAACGGGTGAACTCAAACCTCGCATATGTACCACCTATGCATTCTGCGATCGCCATGCCGAGGATCTCATCGCTGAGCAGGAAAATGGGATCGTCAGCGATCTCGGAGTTTTTCCGTTTTGTATACAGTTCGTCCTCAAGGAGGATTGCACCAAGAAGCAGGGACGCAACATTGGGGTCGTCCAGGTATTTTTGTATCTTCTTTTTAAGTTCCAGGGCAGCCTGGTCATCCGGCATGCCGTGGGAGACGTACAGGCCCATTGCTGCAGAGACTATGTCATCGATGGTGATGCCCAGTTTCTGGAGCCGTTGTTCGATCTCAAACATGTCATTAGGTGTTGTGATGACAGGGGTATTATATCGTTGTGGATTATTCCGCCAGCGATAGATTCAATGGTGTCTGGGAGAAAACCGGTACCCTGATTGTTATGGCATTTATCTCAGGAAACATCTCCCCGTCCTTTACACGGCCGCTCTTTTGCGGCATTCTTGCCAATACCCTCCTTTCCACGGTGCCTGGCGTATCCGGAGCCGGCCCCAGTCCTGAAAAAACGCTCCTGACACCGGTCCTTGATGCAGAACTGATAGCAACCGGGAATGTCACCAGTTATCCCTTCAAACCCAATACACCGACCGGTTGCCCTACCCCGTCTACCATCACCCGGGCAATGCTCTCCTTATGCGGGCTCCCGCCATTTTTTATCAATGCGGGCCTGCGGCATACCCCGACTGTTCCCTGCTATGACCTCTATGGTCAGGTCGGGGAAGACCCGCGTACACAGGATGCAGTCCCCAACGTGCAGGCGCTCTTTGGCTACGGGGAGTCGCTCGGGAGATTTTTTTCAAGGGCCTGCGATCTCCTTGTTGTTGCGGAATGTGTGCCGGGGGGAACCACCACGGCACTCTGCGTTCTGCGGGCACTGGGATACGATGCTGCCGTGAGCAGCAGTTTTATCGAGAACCCGGTCTCTATCAAAGAGAAGATCTGTTCACAAGCTCTCGCACGGATCACATCTGATGCGATCACGGATCCCCTTGACATTGTCAGGTATACGGGGGACCCCATGATGCCGGTAGCAGCGGGGATGATCACAACATACACGGGGAACCTCCTCCTTGCGGGGGGCACCCAGATGTTATCGGTTGCGGCGCTGGCAAAGGCACTTGGAAAGAAACCCCCTGCAGTTGTAACAACCTCCTATGTCCGCGACGATCCCACTGCAAATGTTATGCATCTTGCTGACCGGATAGGGTCCCCGGTATATTACGTCGATCCCGGGTTCGGGGATCTTGGTCATCCCGGCCTTGCGCGGTACTGTATCGGGGAGGTCAAGGAGGGTTTTGGCGCAGGGGGGGCGATGTACCTGGCGCATCTCATGGGACATTCCGAAGCGGTGATCCGGGAAAAAATTTTGTCTGCTGCGCGTGCCTGCAGCTAAAGCAGGCTTATACGATTCAAGGCAAAACATGTACAGCAATGCTTCCCATTTATGTTGTGAATAACCATGGCCAGTTCAACCATCTTATTCATCGCGCCTTCCGGGATCTTGGTATCGATGCAGCGCTTATCCCCAATACAACACCGGCAGCTGATGTAGAGGCAAACTGCCGAGGGATTATCCTTGGCGGGGGGCCGGCGATCGAACGTGCCGGGAACTGTGAGCAATATCTTGACCTGGGATTACCGGTACTGGGAATATGTCTTGGACTTCATATCATTGCCAGGAAATACGGGGGAACCGTGACAACCGGCCAGAGCGGCGGGTACGGCCCGGTCGAGGTTGAGAGATGCTGGGACAGCGAGATCCTCGCGGGATATCCAAAAACAATGAATGTCTGGGCCTCCCATGCCGATGAAGTAGCACAGGTGCCCGAGGGATTTTGCATTCTCGCACAATCATCCATTTGTAACCACGAGGCGATTGCCCATCTGGAAAAACCGGTCTTCGGGCTCCAGTGGCATCCCGAGGTCAGCCATACCTTTGAAGGGAAACGCGTTTTTGAAAACTTTTCCCGGATCATTGCCGATAATCCATAAACGCTTTATCCTAATCCGGCAACCTTTCTCCCTGATGAGAAGAGAGGGATAAGAATGGCGGATTCTTCCACACTATTGTGTCTTGTAATGGTAACCGGGCTTTTCCTGGTGTTCTGTCCGGTTTCTGCTGCTGAGCCGATCAGCACGATCTCTGCCGGAAATACAGTCTTTGTCGGTGAGCAGGGACTGGATATCCGTGCCGCAATGAATGGCGATACAATTTTAGGTTGGTGGGCATCGGGAGCAGCAATCTCCTCCAGTTCCCCGGGCAAGACAATCTCCGTCCCGAACCCGGGGAGTTTCTCGATTTATCCTTCGGATTTCCAGTCGCACACAGGAAGCTGGTACCATCTCTCAGGCCCGAGTACGCCGAACGGGACAGCTTTTTCGGTTGCCGATCCCTACATTGAAATCCGGATCGAGGATACAACGGTCAGCACGGACGTTACGAACAAATGGGTCCCCACGGATGACGAACTCCAGTTCAGGATTGATACCAATTTAGTCCAGATGCTCCAGCGGGCAAACGTGAACTCTGTCCCGGTCACCATCAAGGTGCGTGGCCCGGACGGGATTTTGTATAGCGCGCTGACGGACAAATCAGGACAAACCACATCGCTGGTGGATTATGGTTTGACAACCTCCCCCCAGTATACCGGTGCAATCTGGGGCACCAGCAACCGGGCAATGTACTCCCCGGGAACGTACTCGGTCTGGGTTGAATGCAATGCTAATTCCATCAAAGACAACTATGGCCAGTCCGGAAAAGCCGTGAGCCAGACGGTCACGGTCCTCAACCAGGATCAGAACCCGCTCATCGGCAATAAGGGATATGTCACGAACCCGACGACATCAACGCCAATGGTAACAACCCGCACTCCGACACCGACTGCTACCACGGTAGTCACGACTAGTCCTCCCCCCACAACTGTTCCAACACCCACAGTAACGGCGATGGCTAAATCCCTGGCAGCAACTCCGCAACCAGCAACTTCCGCAGTCCCTGCGGTTCCAACCACGCATACACCCGGCTTTGGGGCAGGGCTGGCTGTTCTTTCATTCTGTGCCTGTCTCAGTTTCTTCCTGAAGAAGCACTAAATTTTTTCTTCGTAAGTTTTTATAACCCGGGTCTCCCATTACGGAGCATGAATGTTGTTACTACCCTGATCAAGTCCCGTCACAGTGTCCGGAAGTACAAACCGGACCCTCTTGATGAGCGGGTAATCCAGGATGCTCTTGAGTGCGCCTCCCTGGCACCCACGGCCCGGAATGTCCAGCCCTGGCTCTTTGGGGTGGTTCGCGAAAAACAGATGCTGAAGACCATAGCCGGGCTTGCACCGAACGGGGCGTTCATTGCCGATTGTGCAGCATGCTTTCTTGTTTTCTGTGAGAAGAAGGAGCTCTACTACCTGGAAGACGGGTGCGCTGCAACCGAGAACCTGATCCTTGCTCTCCATGCCTATGGTGTCTCGTCGTGCTGGGTGGCGGGGGACAAGAAAGAGTACGCTGATCCCTTCAGGAAACTGCTGAACGTGCCTGAGACCTATACCCTTGTCTCCCTGGTGGCAGCCGGCATGCCTGCGGAAATTACGATTGCTCCCAAGAAACTCCTGAAAAAACTTGTGTTCTTTGAGCAGTTCAAAAAAGAATAACCGGGCCCGTTTGCAGGACTAACGGCTCTCTTTTTCCCGGGTAAATCCCCGCTCGGGCAATGCTTAATCTCCGGCACATCAGATTACTAGTCATGAACCAAGGGATCCTTCAGGTGGCGCTTGACCTCCTCGATCTGGATCGTGCCGTGCAGATTGCGCAGGAGGCTATTGAAGGCGGTGCTGACTGGATCGAAGCCGGGACGCCTCTCATCAAGAGCGAAGGTATGCATGCTGTCCGGACATTGCGCCAGCATTTTCCTCATGCAGTCATCGTTGCGGACATGAAAGTGGCTGATACCGGGGCTCTTGAGGTGGAGATGGCGGCAAAAGCCGGCGCCGATGTGATCGGGATCCTTGCGGATGCAGATGATGCGGTGATTGCAGAATCTGTTCGGGCGGCCCGGCTCTATGGCGTGAAGATCATGGCGGATCTGATCAATGTGGCTGATCCTGTCGCCCGTGCCCGGCAGCTGGAGTCGTTTGGTGTCGACATTATCTGCGCCCACGTGGGTATCGACCAGCAGATGACCGGAAAAGAGTCCGTAAACCTCCTCTCCACGTTAGCCTTGCAGGTCCACATCTCTCTTGCAGTGGCCGGGGGGATCGACGCACCGGGTGCAGCGGAGGCTCTCCGGAACGGGGCTGAGATTGTCATCGTTGGCGGCAATATCGTGCGTTCCGCGGATGTTACGGGGTCCACGAAAAATATCAGGCACGCTATGAACGCGGGGACCGCTGAAAGCACCCGCAGGAAGACAAAAGAGGAAGAGACATACGAGATCCTCATGCAGGTATCAGCGCCCAATGTCACCGACGCGATGCACCGCAAAGGAGCCATGAACGGTATCGTTTCACTCTGCGGCACCGTGAAGCTGGTGGGAAAGGCGGTGACTGTCCAGACATTTGCCGGGGACTGGGCAAAACCCGTGGAAGCGATCGACAGAGCGATGCCCGGGGAGGTTCTCGTCATCAACAACGACGGCGGGACGCATGTCGCCCCGTGGGGTGAGCTTGCGACATTAAGCTGCATTAAAAAAGGTATTTCCGGCGTCATCATCGATGGCGCAGTCAGGGATGTTGATGATATCCGTGCGCTGAAGTACCCGGTCTTCGCAAAAGCGACCGTGCCCAATGCCGGGGAGCCAAAAGGGATGGGGGAGATCAATGCCGAGATCCAGTGTTGCGGGCAATGGGTCCAGCCCGGTGACTGGATCATCGGTGATGAAAGCGGGGTGGTGGTGATCCCCGCGGAACAGGCGTACGAAGTGGCCCGGCGGGCACTGGAGATCCGGAAAACAGAGGAGCGAATCCGCGAAGAGATCCAGAGGGGGAGCACCCTTGCTCAAATCGCGCACCTGGAAAAGTGGGAAAAAAGATAACGCTGACCGGTCAGTGAAAGACCGACCGCTCGATCAGGGTTGCACCTGATTTCTGGATCTTTTGTATCGCGTCCTCAACCTGGTCAACGCGAAGGATGAGGATTGCGCCATCTTTCCCGGAGTAGGCGTAAGAATACTCGATGTTGATACTGGAATCCCCGAGGATTTTAGCGATATCATAGAGGCCACCGGGCTGGTCCTTCATCTTGACTGCGATGACATCCGTGAAGGCAATGTTGAATCCGAGTGACTGAAGTTTATCATGCGCTTTCTGCGGGTGATCCACAAGCGCCCTGACAACACCAAAACCGTTTGCCTCAGCAATACTGAATGCAAGGATGTTCACCTTTTCCTCCCCCAGGGCGTGGGCGATAGCCGCGAGGCGGCCCGGGCGGTTTTCTGAGAATATCGAGATCTGCTTGATCAGGTATTTTTTTGCGTCCATGTTATAACGACCTCTTGTCAACGACTTTCTTGGATTTTCCTTCAAACCTCGGCAGCGAACCGGGTTCGACAAGTTCCACTTCGGCGTTCACGTTCAGGGAGTTCCTGAGCCGGTGTTCAACATTCTGGCGGGTCTTCATCAGGTCCGTTATCTTGTCACTGAATGACTCCTTTTTGAGTTCAACCCTGACAAGCATATCGTCCAGTGCGCCTTTCCGCTCTACCACGATCTGGAAGTGCTGTCCCACTTCGGGAATCGTCATCAGTGCATGTTCCACTTGCGATGGGAAGACATTGATCCCCCGTATGATCAACATATCATCAACGCGGCCCTGGATCCGGTGAATCCGCGGGTTGGTCCTACCGCAGGCACAGACTCCATCATCCATCACTGCAATATCCCCGATCCGGTACCGTATCATGGGGAGTGCCTCTTTTTGCAGGACGGTGATCGTAACCTCTCCACTCTCTCCCGGTTCCAGCGGCTCTTCCGTCTTGGGATCGATGATCTCGACAAGAGCAAGATCGGACCAGACATGGAACCCGTTCTGTTCACAGCACTCGGTGAACATCGGGCCTGACAATTCACTGGTGCCATAGATATCGTATGCCTTGATCCCGAGCCAGTCCTCGATCCTGACCCGCATCTTCTCGGTCCAGGGCTCCGCCCCCAGGATGCCAGTTCGCAGCCGGGTATCTTTCTGGATACTCACACCCATCCTCTCGGCAACTTCACCCATATGCAGGAGATAGGAGGGAGTGCAGGCTATGGCCGTTGCGCCCAGGTCCTGCATCAGTTCGATCTGGCGCTCGGTATTACCAACACTTGTCGGCAGGACCGTTGCACCGATGCGTTCCGCCCCATAATGCAGGCCGAGCCCGCCGGTGAAGAGGCCGTACCCGTAACTGACCTGGATGACATCGCCGCGCCCAAGACCGATGGATGTCAAACCCCGTGCAAGTGATGTTGTCCACAGGTCGAGGTCCTTCTCGGTATACCCGACAACCGTTGGTTTCCCGGTAGTCCCGCTTGAGACATGATACCGGACCAGTTCGTCTTGCGTTGCAGTGAATATCCGGTCGGGATAATTATCCCGGAGGTCCCGCTTGAACATGAACGGGAGTTTTTTCACATCGGCAAGCTCGCGGATATCATCCGGATGGACATTCTGCTCTTTCATCCGGTCGTGATAGAACGGCGAGAAACTATACAGGCGGTACACGAGACTTTTCAGCAGTTTATACTGCATTTTCGCGATGTCCGCCTTGGGCATCTCTTCAATCCGGGGATCCCATACTGCCATTACAAACCCTCTCTGCGATCAATAACTCTCTTGGCTTTTCCTTCAAACCGGGGCAGGGAACCTGGTTCAACCAGTTTTACCGATGTACGCAGCTCGAGTGCATCACGGAGTTCCTTGATGACTTTTTTCTGGAGCCGGGCAAGATCGGAGAGTTCTCCGCTGAAGTGTTCCCTGTTGATTTCCACGTCGACTGTCATCTCATCCAGATGATTGATTCTGTCGATATATACCATAAATTGATTGCCTACTTCAGGAATGCCAAGAAGCACATGCTCGATCTGGGACGGGAACACATTGATGCCACGGATGACAAGCATATCGTCGCTTCTTCCGGTGATGCGGGCGATCTTTTTCCCTCTCCTGCAAAGGCATCCGTCTTCCATGAGAAGGGTGACATCCCCGGTCCGGTACCTGAGCAGCGGCATGGCTTCTTTGACCAGGGGTGTCACCACCAGTTCTCCCCGCTCACCATCAGCAACCGGCTCACCGGTCAGGGGATCGATGATCTCCACAAGATAACTGTCATGCCAGATATGGAGCCCATCACGCTCCGGGCATTCAAAGGCAACACCCGGGCCGAACAGTTCGCTCAGTCCATAGGAGTCATACGCGGTAACACCCAGCCGTTGCTCAAGGGTATTTCTGGTGCTCTCCGACCAGGCTTCCGCACCGAAAATTCCTGTCTTCAGGGTGTCAAGACCCGCTCCCATCTCTTCTGCAACTTCGGAAAGGTGCATGGCATAACTGGGTGTGCAGTGGATTGTCGTTACGCTAAAATCCTGAATCATCTCAATCTGGCGTTTCGTGTTGCCGGTAGCGCTCGGGATGACGGTCATCCCGATCTTCTCGGCACCGTAGTGAAAACCAAGGCCCCCGGTGAACATTCCGTAATTGACCATATTCTGGAAAACATCGTTTTCGGTTATCCCGACCATTGTCATGTTCCGGGCGATCAGGCCTGACCATGCGTCCAAATCGTTGCGGGTATATCCTACCACCGTAGGCTTCCCGGTGGTTCCCGACGTGGTATGGATCCGCACGATCTGTTTCATGGGAACCGCAAAGAAGCCGAAGGGATAGCCGTTTCGCAGGTCCTGTTTCTTCGTAAATGGGATCTTTCGTATGTCGTCCAGTGTCTTTATCGATGCTGGTTTAATCCCTGCTCCGGAGAGGAGGTTTTTATAAAAGCCTACTTTCGTTGCCTGGTTCACTGTCTTTTTCAGGCGTTTGAGCTGGATTTCCTTCAGCTCTGTTGGTTTCAGCGTCTCGGTTTGTTTATCCCAGAACATTGTTCGCACCCTGTTATGCTATAACATGACGAGTGTAAGTACATCGGTTTTCTGGGGTTTATATCCACCGAAAAATGATTTCTCCCTGTTAACAAACAGATTTTTGTCCTCTCTTTCCGGGAGTCCACGGCACGTGGTTTTCCAAAACGATGAATTAATCCGTGTCCCTGTGGTAGTATTTACACAGTCGGACATGTATGTCCCGGTGCTGATTATGGTGGACTATCCCTGGGTCTCTGTGAGCGGCTTTGGAGCCCACATCAAGGCAACCCGTAAACACCTCATTGTCCAGAAGAAAAACAACACGGAACAATACCCCCTCGAAGATATTTCCCACCTTCTTGTTGTCGGCGGTCATACGATCCATTCTGCAGCCATCAACCACCTGGCGAAGAACGGGGTCTATATCACTTTTTTTGAGCCGGATGGCACACCTGTTGGGACGATCCAGCCTTTCTCTGTCGGGGATGATGAGGACATATCAGAACAACAGCGCCTGCTACCCCGCCAGCGGTACGCGATCCGGATCGCACGGGCCTCGATCAAGTCCCGGCTCTTTTCAATCGAACAAATCCAGGAATCGCGGAAATCCAGCCTGTTTTATGAGGGCGAACTGGACCTGCTCCACAAATCCCTGGGTGAACTGGAATACCTCATCAAACTGGACGAGATACGACGCTTGTACAAACTCTCGTCCGACATGTATTACGAGATCCTCTCGCGGAGTCTTCTTCCGGAGCTGGGATTCAGGAGGCGGACCCTTCGACCTCAGGCAGATCCCGTAAATGCCATGCTCTCGTTTGGGTATGCCCTGCTCTTTGGCAATTGTTCTGTTGCCGTTATCGGCGCCCGTCTCAATCCGGACCTGGGTCTTCTCCATGAAGGAAGAGGGGGTCTCATTTATGACCTTATCGAACCCTTAAAAGCGGGGACAGTTGATCCTATCGTCCTTCAGATAGCCGGCGAATCCCTGACGGATTCCGACTTCGAACGTACTGACGACCGGTGTATGCTGTCAGATACCCTGATCAGCGCAATGATGAAATCTTTTTACACTACACATATTTCCGACCGGGTCAATGAACAGGTGTACTCATTTTCCCAGGCCGTAAAGACCGGTGCTGATTTTAAAATTCTGTATTGATCCTGTTTTCCAGTTTCAGAACGGAGAAACCATCGAATGTTGTAAGTGGCATTTCCGTGACCTGGAGATCCCGTATCACCGCCCGCGGGCAGCTGTACACCATGGAGGTGAATTTTTCAAGGATTATCGCCTCCCCCGTTGCATATACCTGCACCTTCCCGTCTTCGAGATTAACGACAGTTCCCGCGATATTCAGGTCTGAAGCAATTTTCCGGATGCATGCCCGAAAACCGACTTTCTGGACCCTGCCGGTGATGATTATCCGGAGTGTCTGCATCATCGCATCCTCTGCATAATTTTAATAGCAAGGCCCAGTTCTTCGAAGACCTCATCTCTTAACGTCGACTGCCGGATATTTGTTGCCGCATCGATTGCATAGTCAAGGATCTCCTGCGCGGAATGTTCGCAGCCAGCAGCAAAGATCTTCAGCGCGATATCACACATGACAAAAGCTCTCCGTGATAACGGGCGGATGATCCGTGCCTCTTTGATGGAATTCTGGAGCATCTTCCGGGACAATTTATCCTGCCCCTCCTTTTTGAAATAAACGGAAAGGTAACAGAAAAATGTCGCCTCCTTTCCCCGGTCTGCCACAGCCCTGACCAGTCTCTCCAGCGTTGTAACTGAGTTCGGGTGAACACCTTCTTTTATCATTCTCTCTGAAACCGACTTGATCTTCACAAACTGTGGCGTGATCTCATACATCTCCGTATATCCCATCTGTTCAAGGCGAAGGAGCCGGATCTCATCAGCATCGATTGTTTTTATCACCTGGATGGCAAGATCACACATTTTCCTGTCGTGCGACTGTTCATGCAGCCCTCTATAGATATCAGCGATAGTATTCTTGAGGGTGTCTGCTATTGACGGGATGTTGATCTTCTTTGTGAGCAATTCTGCTTTTTTCAGGAGTTTGAGCGTCAGTTCCTCATCCGCGTTTTGCAGGGTCAGCCGGACAATGGAGAGGAGTACCGAAGCCTTCTCGTACGGGGTGATGACTTTATCAGCCGCTGCTTCCATTGCCAGTATCAGGTCCCTGCGCTTTACTTTGTCCAAGCGGATCATACGATATATTGAGAGCAGGGAGTCTGCATACTCGGCCGGGTCCCTGATCTTCTCTGCGATTTGTAACGCGGTAGTGGACCAACGGGCCTCCGGGTGGATTGTGTTGAACCGGACGATCGTTTTTATGACTTGCCTTCGGGCATGTGCGTCCTTGTCAAATTCGGTGTCATCCAGATGTTGTATTGCGCGTGCAAGGTTCTTTTCCGCAATCTCCATATCAATTTGACTGTAGGAAGACGCAAGGTATGAGAGGACAAGGACTTTATGATACCCGGAATCGAGAATCTCCAGATCCTTCTCCACCTCTTCAAGGACATGGCGCGAATCTTCAGTTTTGTGTAACCGCGTGAACAAATCGGCCAAATCGCATAATCCTGTGAGTCTGACATAGGGATCAAATATCAGAAAGAGGATCTTGTGAATCAGTGCTATGACTTCCGGGCTCGAATCAGCGATCTCATTCCTCCTCAGGAGAAATGCCATCGTCTCGTACGGGTCTGTAGAATTCGGATAGGCAATCTCTTCGTTCAGGTTTGAGACAATCCGCGACATCATGGCATCGCGTTCAAAGGTGTTTTCTATCTCAGTTGCGAAAAGGGCAAGTGGTATGATATAGTCCAGGCTTGAGCTTGTTTTAGATGAGGAAATGATGATGTCGATTATCCCGGCGATTTTTAGCGATGCCTGCTGCGGTTTTACATGGTTCCTGATGATTTCCCTTGCACGGACAAACGCTGAATATTTCACCGCGAACTCTTTTGATGAGGAGGCAAACGCGGGATCGTTTAAGAGGGCACATCCTATCTTCACAAAACATTCTGCGATGCGTTCGAATAACTGACCTTTTAATGAGGGATCGTTTATCTCACCTGCGATGAGATACGCTTCTTCCAGTGCTTCGCAGGATTGTCTGTCAATGGCGTATTTTATCACTCCGTCGATGATATTGGCCATTGCATAGGACACCAGGTCTTTTTCAAGAAGGGAGTTGCTCCATGCCTTCATCCTGAGCAGCAGGTCAAGGTCACCCTGCTGGGCTGCGAGGATAGACGCCTCGTCGATGATGCTGCTCAGGGTTGCAGAGCGGGTATTCTGTCCCTCAATCTCGCAGGTCAGCCCAACAGCCCTCTGGAGAAAGTCACGGTTCTTGATCTTCACGCCGATCTTTGCAATCTTGATAACGATGTTTGCTATTGCGCGTTCCTTGAGCGCCTGATCCCGGATCGATTCTGCAAACCGGATGAGGATCCCCGAGTCATGGGAGTCCAGAAATCCCCTGTCAACAAGAAGGGTAATGCTTTCCAGAATCAGGTGGTCCTGTTTTGGGTGGAGCAGGATGAGGTTCCGGATCGAAAGTATATGGAGGATCATGTCGTGGTAACTGGATTCCTTGCTCAGCTCAATCGTGGCCCGGTATACCGCAGTATTGACGACATCAGGGTGCAGCTTTGTGAGAATGTTGTTATGGATCAGGGGGATGCTGTCGTTGAGCACCCCCTCCCTCAACAGCTTGGTGAGACAGTCCGTGTAATGCACTGCATTTTCTATTTCATGGTTAATCTTCCCGAAAATCCCCAGTGCGTAGCTGAAATTGCCCGATGCCAGCATAATCTGGGAGAACTGGAGATAGATTCTCGACAGGATGGTCGGATTGCAATGGTGCTCAAGAATCGGAATGAGTTCTGTGAGCACCTGCATGTCATTTGAGTTGTTTGCTACAGCGACTCCCGCATGGACCATCTCCCGGATGGGGAAATCTTCTTTGTCAGATATGTGCTGATGAAGGTCCATTGCCGTAGACAGGAACCACTGGTCACCGGAGCGCTCCGCCTTTTTCAGTAAATCGATAACCAGAGTTCCTGTTACTTCCGGTTTATCGTGGCATAACTTCTGGAGAATTACAATGATCTGTTGTTTGTCCTTGACGCGCTCAAGCAGCTGTTCCGTTAAAGCGCTCACAATCTCAAGGAATGCATCTTGTGCGACGTCGGAGAATTGCTCGAGGAACTGGGGGACATCCGCCATATCCTTGCCAAAAATCGTCTTTGCACCTTTTCCAATAATCTCGGAAATACAATTCTGTCTTCGGATTTTCTGGTGGATGTCTGTTGCACTGCGGATGCTGTCCAGGAACAGGGACCGGTCCTTCTCGAGAATTGCAACGGTGGCCAGAGCTTTAGCGAGTTCTGCATGTAATACTGCCCTTTTGGAGATATCCCCTATCTCTTCGATAAGAATGAGCGACTTACGAAGCAGGTTCTGGCTGCGTGTTGTTATCGCCCAGACGATCAGGAGCGGGATAATGTCGATCATAATATCTGACCGGTATTTCCGGAAACTGATACGGTCAAGAAGGAGGAGTCCCTGGTCGATCAGGTCAGGAGCAGAATCGGAAACCCCTGCGTCGATCAGGTCACGGGCAAGCATAGCAAACAGCCGGGACTGATTGCTTTTCTTGCTGATTTTGTCGGACAGGAGGAAAACCATCTCCAGCCAGCGACGATCTTTTGTCACAATATACTGCCTGATTATCCGTGAGAAGAGTTCTTCATTGTCATTTCGCTCGATTTCCTGCAGGGCCGCAGGAAGCGAGGGTCTATTCTCCCGGATTGAGGTATCAAGGATCAGCTTGTTGAGATCTGTTACAAGGTTTTTTCGTGCCCGCCGGTTCTGTGGATCATCAAGTACTGCGATAACCGGTTCCAGCACCTTCCAGTCTTCTTCGGAAAGACCGTTTTTGATATTATGCAGTATATCGATGGTCTGAACCATGGCTCATCACACGTACCGTCGGATGATCGGTGATCTGAATTTGACTAACGCCTTTATAATAATTTCGAAAATGTATTCGCTTGATTTTTGATTATTTTTGTATTATCGGCTTCAAAATTGAGTATTTTGCTTAAAACGAGATGTACTGTCATTGATTTGGCAAACTCTGGCACTGGGGACCGTTTTCCACCGCGGTCATGACTCTTGATGAAGGGAGGCCTCAAGGCCCCCCATAATTAACAACCGTGCGAATTTTGTTCATGATCTCTGTATGAAACGCCTGTCCGTCTTCAGGTGATGGGGAATCAATGATTACCCGTATAATCGGTTCGGTTCCGGAAGCGCGGATGAGCGCCCATGATTCATTACGGAAGATCTTCACACCATCGGTTTCATCGGGTTTCAGGGAGGAATAGGCACTCTTCAGGTTCGCGATAATCTCCGCGCCTTTTTGCGTTACTATCTTTTCCTTGATAATGGTGCGGGGTGGAAGTTCGTCAACAAGCTCGGAGAGTTTTTTCCCGGTGGATGCCAGAATGGAGACCATCATCGCCGCAGTCATCCCACCATCGCGGCAGAACTGGTGTTCCGGAAAGATCAATCCGCCATTCCCTTCGCCCCCGAAAATGACGGGCTTACCCTGGTCTATGAGAGAGCGCATGGTCCGTGCAACGTAGATGCTCCCGACAGGCGTGTATTCGACGGATGATTGCTCCTTTTTTATCACGTCCTCTGCAACCTGCCCGGTGCTGACCGGAGTGACAACGATCCCCTTCTTCTGGCGGCAGATGTGCCGTGCGATGAGGGCAAACTGCAGGTTCTCTTCGACAAACCGACCTTTCTCATCAATGAAGACGGCCCTGTCTGCATCGCCGTCATGCGCTACACCAAATGCAGCACCGCTCCCCGTGACCAGCGCAGCACAATTCTTCAGGCCTTCCACAGAAGGTTCCGGCAACCTCCCGGGAAATGTCCCGTCCATGATCGCATTGATGGTCAGGACCCTGCACCCCAGATCAGTCAGGATCCTCGGGGTGGTAAGGCATGCCGGACCCGAGCCAGGATCCACAACAACAGTCATCCCATTTCCAAGTTTTTCGGGAAACGCTCTTGTTGTCGCCGTGATATAGGTTGTAAGAAGTTCATACCCCTGTGTCTCTTTCCCGGTCCGGTCCCAGGGCTCAACGGTAAATGCCCGGCTGAAAATCTTCTCTTCGAGCTTTACGGTCTCCTCGTCGCCCATCTCCGTGCCGTCGGGCTCGATGATCTTCACGCCATTGTACTCCGGTGGATTATGGGAAGCTGTTATCATGGCGCCTGCTGCAAACTCCTCTTTTATGATATACTGCAGTGCCGGTGTTGGGAGGACCCCGCAATCGACAACATCACACCCAACGGAGAGGAGTCCTGCTTTGAGCGCCCTGATAAACATCTCCCCGGAAGTCCTTGTGTCACGTCCTACTGCGATCCGGCCTTTTCTCATGGACCCGAGTGACTGTCCGATCACCATGACCAGTTCGGGAGTGAGATCTTTTCCCACGACTCCTCTTACGCCATTGGTCCCGAATAACCGCTTCTGCATCTTCTTTACTGGCATATTCCATACCACATGGTGTCGTATCCCTATTTATAATCGTCAAAAAGGTGGAGTGCCCCGATTACGTCTTCCGGTGTGGGATCTTTCAGGACACAGTGATCGATCTCTAGGGAGCCGATCACAATCTTTGCATAGGACCGCTGTTTGTATCCCTCAATCACGACGAAACGGATCCCGTGATCGGCATACATTTTCAGGATAGTATCCAGGTCTGTATGGTGCATCGTGCAGACGGACTTATCTGAATCTATACCCGTTGTGATATCTGCGCCGGCCTGGAAAAATTGCGTTGTATCTTTGCCGTCTTCGATGCGGTACTCGTGATCCCCGAGATGTTTAATTGCCCCCACCGGGCCTATCTTCTTCAGTTCCGGGATGAGTTTTTCAATAAAGGTCGTTTTCCCGGAATTGGACCTTCCAGCCACCTGAATGATCTTCATAGACTATCACGTTCCGAATTCTCGTCGTTCTTAGCCGGGGAAACTACGGGCATTGGAACAAACGGCACCACTTCTCCGGGCTCCTGCCGGGTGAGAGAATTATCCGGGACAGGCTCCTGTTGAGGGGATGGTGTTGACGCGGTGTTTTGTTCATTTTCACTGGGTGGGAGCTCCGTGGCCGCTGCAGGAGTCTGTTCGGCAGTTTTCTCATCGCTGCGGGCTTTCAGGACCGTCTTTGCCGCTTCTCCAACACTCCGCATCACTTTCGTGATACGGTCTTCGATATCGATCTCTTCGTCAATATCAAGGGTTGTTCCTTCAACCTCAAGGAGGAAACGGGACACCTCACTTGCCTCAAAGAGGAGGTCATCGAGTTCATCGGTGGTGAAAAAGCCGCACATTGCCCCGTAAAAGAATGTGGCGCTTGCTTTTCGCACCTTGCGCTTGAACGAGTTCCGTGCCTGGTTCACCGCCTGCGGCGTATAGGTGTCCTCCATGAAAGGGACAAGCTCGGGGAGGTGTCTTCCTATGAATGTCATCTCGGCACCACCGGAAGTACGGAAGTCCGTGCACAACCTCGCTAGCGCCCACTCTCTTGCAGTGATATAGGTCCTCTTCCGCAGGAACTGGTTTACTTTCCGGTAGGTTGCACCATCAACCTTTTTGAATTTTTTATACTTGTTGATCTCCTGTTGTTCGCCATTATCGTCCACGATCAAACACCTGTTCCTGTGGTTGAAAATTTAAACCTGTAAGAAGTGAAGCAATTCTTGTTTTTCTGTATAGCAGTATGTGGTTTATTCTAAAAAATATTATGGGGGCGAATACCTGATTTCTTCGACGTAAAAAAATATAAAAAACGAAAAAAGGGAAAACCGTTACCATCTGAAAAAAGATGGTGGCGGGGCACGAGATACATGTACCAGAGCAGTGTTCTTTAGGTGAATCCGGTATTTACGTGATTATTCTTCTGGTGCCTGCTCACCCATGATATCCCGGATATAGTGTTTCATCCGGGATCGCGGCGAGGTATCGGTATTTTCCTGGTGATCGGTGATGAGATTACTTTGTTTCCCGGCCGGAACTGCTTCTTGCACATGAGGGGTGTTTCCTATGGAGCCTTTCTGCTGCCGTGCCCGGATATTGCTGTGAGTTGCAAGAAAGGAGTCGAGTGCCGATTGTGGTATTCTCCAAGCACGGTAGGAAATCTTGATTCCCTGGAGCTTTCCGGATCGGAGCCAGAGATGAACGGTTTTCTGGTGGACGCCAAGAACCTCTGCAACCTGGCGGGGATTCAGCATCTGGGTTTCTTCTTTCATACTCAAACATTACCAATGGTTCCCAATGGATATAATTGTTCATACGCAAATCCTGCAGCGATTGCCTTACCCGAATCTGATTGATGAGGATGTGATGGGATCACGTGCTCATCAACAGGTGTTTCATCCTCCTCTGTGTCGGGATGTCTTCAGGTTCGATGCCCTGACTATTGTTTCTCGTATGCACTGTTTTCCACGGATCAACCTGTCATTTCTCCTCAAATATCAGCTCTTATGTATAGCATCATTTGGTTTATAATAAGGATGTAACTTTTTCCCAACAGAATGGTGATATTGAAAATCTGTCTCCCTTTTAGGAATTGGGGTCTGAATTAGCGATTTTTATTGTTGCCCTGATCCTTGATAGTTTTGGGCAAACCAATTAGGATCGCTCTTGAAATCGGTCCGAACAGGCCATCATGATCCGTATTTTCAGAGTGGATTGGGTGCCATAATGCTGTAGTTTCCCGTGGCAGTTTCCTATCATTGGGATGTTGGACAGGCGGGCTTTCACGGCAGAAGCATTCGAGTCTAATGAAAGAATGCTTGGGGGAGTATCAGGCTAGGATGGATCCCTGGTTATCCCATTACGATCAAAAATAGCAATATGTGGAAATCCAATTTACGGCATAAAAACAAATTTTTCATGATATTTCTAATTTGTAAATATTACTTCGTAAAATGAAATCACCAATTATTTTACATTTCAATTACTGATGATAATCCTGAAAAAAACAAAATTTTTTGAATGTTCGGACTTTCACACCTTCGCTGTTTTGTCTCAATGTTAACGCATCCTCTTTTTTGCGGAGATGGGGCCCCTTGGATGAAGATTTCTTTTGTATGGTCGACGGATTCGTCAAATTTCCAATCAAATTTTTTCCAAAGTAACGCATTTTATGACGACAGAATCGCATTTTTTACAAATGCAATAATGAAATAATAACTTTCCAAAGAGTGACATTCTCTCTCTACAATAGTGAAGAATGGGAATTATTTTTTATTATTTCATTCGTTTGTTATGCGAATTTTCCTGTTTATACTCATCGGGGAAAATTGAATAATAGAAACAATTTGGGCCTCTTTTCTCTTTAATTATTAATTAAAAACGATTTTTTTGGAAATTTTTCCAATCTCACAAATTCTCTCCTAAAATGGTATGAAAAACATTCGCGATTTCCTGCAGAACAGATTTTTTATTCTGTTTATGTGAGGGAGCGTACAAATTAGAATGGATTGGATGCTGGTGTAACTGTACCCGTTTGCCGGCGACATTCTGAATTAGCAATCCAGCTAATCTTCATTTGAATTGCCTGGTTTCTTCCTGCCAGTGACCTTTACATGACAGGAGCCTGGTGAAATTATTACGGCCTCCTGAAAAAATGGCCCATTCCGGCTGTTCACATACGAGAATCAGCGTAATTACTTCCCACTGCCCCGCTACCCGTGGTGATCTTCTACGATGGAAAATCCACGAAAAACCTTGCGAAATATCTGGAGCAACGGGTGCTCAGGCCCACTGACTCTCGCCCCGCGAAAAAGCTGAATTCCTCTCCTCCTCATGGTCAGTTTACCAATTGGATCATGAAACCTGGCCGTATCAGGGCCCTCAAATTGAAAAGAGAGGTCAGGGGGGCTTACACCTATGGGCGGACTCTCTCTTCAGGGGAGAGAACGTAACTCTTCTATTGCAATTGAGTACATTGTGAGAATGTTTTCTCCCAAGTATTTACCAGATCCAATTAACACGGCATCTAACACGAATCGCATCCTTGGTTGATTATTATCGCGAAGGTCTTCACTGTGGCTCACCACGTTTCTACAGAGAGCGTAATGAGCCCTTGTTGCAGAGATAGTTAATGAAAATCCCGGGGGATTTGCATAAGCTCCGAAAATATCCGCGCTTTCTCATTCCATTCTTTATTTCTGAATAATCCTCCATAATCAGTATTCAGTTATCCATTGCGCTTGATCTGCCACGTTTCTCTTGATTACGGTCAGGATCCTTTATCTTTTTGCTATTCCTGTAGCGTCCCTCCTCCTCCCGCCATCCCTGAAAACGTCATATCGCGATTCTGTGGGCGTTTCTCCACTCCCATAGGTATCCGGGAAGGGTAAAAATGAAAAAAACCGTGTTATACGCAATTGTTTTTCAGAATTTATAAAAATCAATGCCAGGTATTACCGTAGAAATCATCCAATTGTGTGCCCGGTGTCTGACAGTTACATTACCCTGACCCAAAGCAATCGCTCGAAAAACTGCGGAGATATCGCGATTTCCGAGTTTCGGAGAACAGTTATTCTGCGCAAACCTTTATTTATTTGAGAAAAAATAGAATAGAGCATGGAAAACGGGTATTTTTCGGAATGGCTCAGGAGCTACCGGAATTACCTGCGGATGCGGAACTACTCCCCGCGGACTCTTGAAAGTTACGAACAGGTAATCCGGCATTTTGGCTACTATGTCTGGCTCCGGAGGAATATGGATGTGACAAAGCTCGTCTTCCACTGGAAAGACTTCGAGAATGCCCGCCTGGATACATCCGTTGATGTCACACCTGTTATGGTCAATGATTTTCTTGCTTTTGTCTCATCGATGCAGACCTACAAGCCCAAGACTTTTCACCGGATCATCTCGACCCTGAGCTCATTTTACCGGTATCTCTCAACACAGGGCGTGGTCAGTACCAACCCGCTGACTGGAATCGATCGTCCCCGGATCAAGCAGCAGGAGATAAAATATCTGAAACACAACCAGGTCCTCCGTCTCATCGACTCCATTGATGATCTCCGAGACAAGCTCATTGTCCGGACCATCTACGCCACCGGTGTCCGTGTCTCTGAGCTCTGCAATATGAACATCGAGGATATTGATTTCGACGAGCATACGATCCGGATAAGGGGAAAAGGAGACAAAATGCGTCTTGTCTTCGTTGACGAGGATACGCTTGCCGAGATCCTGGTATTTATCGGCACCCGCACCAGCGGCCCCCTTTTTATCGGGCAGCAGGGCAAGCATATCTCCTCCCGTGCTATCCAGCACATCTTCAAGCATTATGCCCCATCAGGGATTACGCCGCACAAGATCCGTCACAGTTATGCCAGCGAGCTATATAAACGCTCCAAGAACCTCCGGGTGGTCCAGGAGAACCTCGGTCACACGTCCATCAAGACAACGGAGATCTACCTGCACACCGATATCGACGAGCGCCGGCAGGTCTACCAGCAATACTTCCCTCTCTCCGGCTCCAACGAATAAGCCTGATTCGGGCTCCTTTTTTGATTTCATTCTTCTTATAAACCATATATTGCTATACATAAAACGGGTCTGTTGGTATACCATTCTGCGGCAAAAATGACCCTGTGGGGAATATCGGGCAGCATATACGGGATTTCAGGTTACCGCTGAGGGGATTCATTGGTAAGCTCCCTCATGGGGATGCTGGCACATGGGGAATAGTACGAATCCATCCAGCCTTATTGGAGTGCAGTACTGTACCCATTGGGTATCTCTTTTGCCTGGCCACTGTGCAGCATACCAGCCCGGGTTATGGTGTCCCTGCCAACCTCTTTTTGGAAAAATTGGAGAAAATTACAGCAGCCCAAATCAAGTTTTTATGCTGTTCCTGATTTTGTCATCAGAGTAATTGTCGATTTTTTCAGATATCCAATTACAGTCGTGACAAGTTTGAATTTCCATTTTTTTTCCAATTATCTGTATTTTCGATGAAAATTTGAAATCAGAAATTAATTCGAATAATAATCTGTGTCTTTAAAAAATCGACTTTTTAAAATATTCCAATCCATTGGATAATTCATGGATCCTGCTTGTTGCGGCAGTACGTCCTCCTCATTCACCGCGCTGCATTTCGAAATGATTGTTGGCTAATCCTCTTCTTTCCCATCGAAAAATAGAAAACTATTCTTTTCCAATCATATAATTTCATCTCATAAAATGGAAATATTGGATATTTTTGGCGGTTTCACTAATCCATTAATGATATTCATGGTATCGAATCTGCAATCGAGGCGGATTTCTGAAATTTTCCAGATCTCTTTCCTTTCTGGATGAAACAGAAAATTTCTGAATAAATCGAATATTTCCATATTCTCTCATTATAACAATAAATTAGAAAAATCGGAAATTCAATTATCTTCGAAAAACTTTCCATTATTTCATCTTTTATGATTAGATATTGTATCAGAATTGTCTGAAAACACAATTTTCAGCCTTTGTTTTTTTATTCAACTCTAATTCTGGTATTTAATCTGTCAGGGTACTGAAATGAATTGGATTTCAACCACAATTCTTTTTTAGCATGCCTGACGACATACTACGAGAGTACCATGCCCCGTGTCCAGAAGCGAAAATACGAGAAGATCGATGATGCCGAGATCGATCTTGTCATCCAGTGCAGTGACAGCCACGAATTTTACGAGCGCTACCGTGAGGCCTTCCCCACCCGGAAGAAAGGCATTGACAGCATCAGCAAGATCTGGAAACGGCGCGGGGAGTTCATCAAGAAACAACAGGCTCTCAACCCGGAGCCGGTGACCGACAGCCCCTCAGGTCATGAGCTTGCCGCAGCACTCCAGGCACAGAACACCATTCTTGCCGAGCTCAGTTCCCTCATGAAAGAGCAGATCAAGGTGAGCAGGGAGATCCTGGCCCGGCTGCCTAAGCAGACCAAAGCCGAAGAACCCGCTCACTCCCCGCACAAGCCGGCCGAGGCAGCTCCTGCAGCAGAACACAAGGAGCCTGCAAAGAAGCCCCATGAAAAACCTCGTGCCGATATCATGATCGGGTCCTGACCGGCCCCTTCTTTTTCCGCATGCCGTGCTGACTTTAATATCTCCGGCGCCAACATCATTAGCACAAATTTTCCTGACGGGAAATTTGCCTGACACCCACCCCCGTAGTGTAGCGGTCAATCATGCAGGACTTTGGATCCGGCGACACCAGTTCGAATCTGGTCGGGGGTATGCCGAGCGTAAAACGGCCAAATTGTGCTATTTTCTCCAAAATAGCTCCAAATTAGTCGATTTTAGGATTTCTATTGACTTTTTCCAAAACAACTTTAGCCACCTGTTTTACTCCATATGGGCCCAGAAAAGGCAGCCTGAATGCGAATTTGAAGGTCGGTTTTTCCCAGGGCCCGGGCCGGATCATTATAAGTATTCCGAAGTATCCTGCTGAACCCGCCGCACGGCCGCGATCTCAGGAATGATCTCACACTCAATAGCTGCAACAATTGCCTGCACATACGGTTCCTGTCGTGTCATACTGGGCGAAGCACTTCTTTTCAGTCGCTCATCTTTCCGGCCCATCTGTGCTGAATCCGTTGCTATGAAATGGAGGAAATCTTCCTTGGGGAGCCCCCATCGTGCGTTGATCTTCAGATGAACGATATCAGGGTTTTTCGGGTTGGGGTAAAGCACGGCCCGTGTTCCAAGTAACGGGACTGCCATTCCCTGTCGGGATTCTGATAATGCCACGACTCGCGCCTACAGTGCATCACACGCGATCCCTGCTTTGTCACATTCCCGGCAGAACCGGTTCGTGGGGGGCATTGCATTTCCCGGTAATGTGCACAAAAATGTACGTCCATACCTATGATTATCCGAATACAAGACATTGAATTTATGGTAATAATCAAGAACAGGATCAATCCTGCCGCAGATTTAAAAAAATCACTTGTTTATCGTCACCTCAACCGGATCGATATTCGCATCGATCAGGCAGTCGAATGATACGACCGGAAGCCACCCGGCTTTCTCGAACAATGCAAAGGCGACGCGATCAAGACAGAGTTCATCTCGCTTGCAGGAAAGAAGATCCATCCCTGTCTCGGCTGTGAGAAATGTAAGGAGATGAAGTGGTGCGTAATCAAAAACGATGACTGGGAGAAGATCATCAATAAAGTGCTGGCCTGCGATGTGCTCGTCATCGGATCGCCGACCTACTATTACGATGTCTGCGGCCAGATCAAGAATTTCATTGACCGAACATACTCCCTCTACCATGACCGGAAACTGGCGGGGAGGCAGGGTGTTACAGTCGCTGTACAGGCACAGAAGGGTGCGACACGGACGATCCAGACGCTTGAAGGGATCCTGAGTACGCACGAATTTTCATCGCTAGGGTCCGTCAAGGGGAACGGGTATCATGCCGGGGATGTGCTTTCCGATAAGGAAGCGCTGGAGAAAGCAAAAAAGGTTGGGAACAAGATCGGCAGCCTGGTAAAATCGTGCAAGGTATGACAGAGCCTTCAGTTCGTTCATGGAATCGTACTCAGCGTCTATGTTGCCATTGAAGACCCTGATTTGTTTATCTCCCTTATCTTTCTAGGGACGGGCACTCTAATGTATCTTGCCGGAGGTTTGCGGGCAGTAATCTGTTCCAGCGGCCCGCTGAGAGCACGCGCTGGTTATCGATGGAGAAACCAATAGAACTATTCTCTCGGTATCTGGTTATCTTCAGTTGTTTTTTCGGGATGTCATCTTGCCCAGGTCCGGCCCTTTTTCGACCGGGAGCCCACATAATAAGACATATATATTCCCAGTCCGTAAATGGTCGTTTGATCACACTACGGGCAGGGGACCTGCCCCTTTTGTTACGAGCAATGACTGGAGGCATGGTGGATGAAAACGGTATTTGTGCGGCCTGAACTCTGCATAGGGTGCAGGCACTGTGAGGTTGCGTGTGCGGTCGAGCACGCGGAGAACAAGAACATCCTTGGCGCTGTCACCGAGAAGAAGAAGTCGCAGCCCCGCATCTTCGTTGAGACTGGGCCGGGCTATAAGACCTTCCCCAACCGGTGCCGGCACTGTGACCCGGCGCCCTGCATGCAGGTTTGCCCTACAGGAGCGCTGGTGCGGGACAACGCCTCGGGTTCAGTCGGGATGGCGTACGCACGGTGCATCGGGTGCGCCGTCTGCGCCATGGCATGCCCCTTCGGGATCATCCGCTTTGGTCCCGTGCGCCAGCTGGACACGGACCGCGAGGTGAACGCCAAGTGCGACAATTGCCTTGAGCGGCAGAAGGAGGGGCTGATTCCTGCCTGTGCCTGGGCCTGCAAGACCGGGGCGCTGGAGTTCGGGGATGCAAACGACCTCGTCCGCACGAGCCGGAAGGACTTCACGACCCGGCTCGTGCTTGCCGAGGGAAAAGGCGCCGAGGTCACCGCTCTGCCGCCGAATATCCGGGCGTTCCGGGCGATCATGGAAGAACTGGCAGGACTGTAAAACGAGGGAAAGGAGGGAAAAACCATGTACGATTCATCTGAAAGGAAAAAAATTGCAGCAGCACGAGCGCTCGACGCGACCGACCAGGAGATCATCGAAAAGGCAATTGACGACGGGCTCACCACCGCGTGGGACCGGCTCGCGGACCAGCAGCCGCAGTGCGGCTTTGGGGCGCTTGGGGTCTGTTGCAACCGTTGCGCCATGGGGCCGTGCCGGATCGAGCCGTTTGGCAAGAAACCGACACGGGGTGTCTGCGGGGCCGATGCCGACACCATCGTGGCGCGGAACCTGCTCGACGACCTTGCCACGGGCGCAGCGGCCCACTCGGACCATGGCCGCGAGGTCGTGGAGGTGATGCTCGAGACCGCGGAGGGACGGTCGCAGGGCTACCAGATCACTGACGAAGCCAAGCTTGCAGCCGTAGCTGCCGAGTATGGCATCAAGACCGGCAAGCGCAAGAAGGAGGAGATCGCAAAGGAGCTCGCCCACGCGTTCCTGGAGGAGTTCGGCACTGCAAAAGGAAAACTCCAGATGGCTGGAAGGGCCCCGGCAAAGACGCAGGAGGTCTGGAAGAAACTCGGCATCGTCCCGCGGGGCGTGGATCGCGAAATCGTGGAAGGCATGCACCGCGTCCACATGGGTGTGGACGCTGAGTACACCAACATCCTCCTGCATGCGATGCGGGTCTCGCTTGCCGACGGCTGGGGCGGCTCGATGATCGCGACCGAGTGCTCCGACATCCTCTTTGGCACCCCAAAGCCGATTAAGACCCGGGCCAACCTCGGCGTCCTGAGTAAAGACAAAGTCAACATCGCTATGCACGGGCATAACCCGATCCTCTCGGAGATGATCGTCAAGGCGGCCGCCGACCCTGCGCTCGTGAAGCGGGCAACAGAGAAAGGGGCAAAGGGCATCAACCTGGTCGGGATGTGCTGCACGGGCAACGAGCTGCTGATGCGCCGCGGGGTTCCGGTCGCCGGAACGTTCCTTGACCAGGAGCTCGCGATCGCAACGGGAGCCCTCGAAGCGATGGTGGTCGATTACCAGTGCATCTTCCCCTCGCTCCCGCAGACGGCCTCCTGTTACCACACGAAAGTCGTGACAACGAGCGTCAAGACTAAGATCCCCGGCGCGGTCTTCAAGGAGTTCCGGCCGGAGAATGCCTACGACACCGCAAAGGAGATCGTCACCCTCGCCATCGACAACTTCCCGAACCGGAACCCGGCCCGGGTCCGGATCCCGGCAAAACCCATCGACATGATGGCCGGTTTCTCCGAGGAGACTATCAGAAAAGCCCTCGGAGGCACGTACAAACCGCTCATCGACGCCATCGTTGCCGGTAAGATCAGGGGGGTTGTCGGCATCGTTGGCTGCAACAACCCGAAGATCAAGCAGGACTACGGGCACATCACGCTTGCCCGGGCCCTCATCAAACGCAATATCCTCGTGGTCGAGACCGGCTGCGCCGCCATCGCGAGCGGCAAGAACGGCCTCCTCGTGCCGGAGGCGGCGGACCTGGCCGGAGACGGGCTGAAGGCGGTCTGCAAGGCGCTCGGGATCCCGCCGGTCCTCCACATGGGATCCTGCGTGGACAACTCCCGCATTCTGGTCCTTGCCGCCCATGTGGCAAACGAGCTTGGCGTGGGCATCGGCGACCTGCCGGTCTGCGGGGCCGCTCCCGAATGGTACTCCCAGAAGGCCATCTCTATCGGCACGTACTTCGTCTCATCCGGAGTCTACGTGGTGCTCGGGATCCCGCCCAAGATCTTCGGCAGCGCGAACGTGACGACCCTGCTGGCCGCCCAGCTCCAGGGCATCACGAACGCCTGTTTCGCCGTGGAGCCGGACCCGCTGAAAGCCGCCGACCTGTTGGAAGCCGAGATCAACCGGAAGCGTGCGGCACTCAAGATCTAATCTCCCCATCTGTCATTTTTCGGAGGACATGATGGACTCACACGCATTAGACGCAATTATCGCACGCTACGATGTGCCGGATGGGAGACTACTGGGAATCCTCTCAGAGGTCCAGGAGCAGGAAGGGTACATCCCGCACGATGTCCTTGTGATGCTGTCAGAGAAGCTGGGCGTCCGGCTCTCGCGGCTCTACAGCCTCGTGACATTCTACTCGTTCTTCTCCCTCCAGCCGGTCGGAGAGCATATGATCACAGTCTGCATGGGTACGGCTTGTCACGTCAAAGGCGCAGAAATGGTGCTGTCGGCTCTCGGGAAACACCTGGGGATCGAAACGGGCATGGCGCAGGACGGGAAGTTTGCCGTCACCACGGAGGACAACAAATTCACGGTCACGATCGCCCGCTGCTTCGGCGCCTGTAGCATGGCACCAGTCCTCTCGGTGGACGGGAATCTCTACGGGTACGCAACTCCGGAGAATCTGCCGGCCATCCTTGCCGAATTCGGGTGGAGGGAGCATGAGAGTTGAGGCGGAGGCAGACCTGAAGGCGCTGCAGGCGACCGGCCTAAAGAAGCTGAAACCGGACAAGCCCCGGATCGCCGTGGGCCTTGCCACCTGCGGGGCGGCCGTTGGTGGCCGGAAAGTGTATGACCGCCTCAGGGAAGCCATTGCACGGGAGGGGGCGGAGATCGACCTCGTCCAGACCGGCTGCATCGGGTACTGCAGGGAGGAACCGCTCGTCAACATAACGCTGCCCGGTAAATCCTTGGTAATCCTTCGCAAGGTAACAGAAGCGGATGCGGACGCAATAGTCCGTGCAGTCCTGAACGGGAAGGTGCCTGAAGATAAGGCACTCTGCCGGGTCCCCGCATGGGACCATGTAACTGGCTTTGTCATGGAGTACGGGAAGGGATTCGATGCCATCCCGCTCTACCAGGACGTTCCCTTCTTTGCCCCCCAGCGGAAGGTGATCCTGCGCAACGCCGGCTTCATCGACCCGGAGGATATCGGCGAGTATTTCGCGGTCGGGGGATATGCCGCGGCGTGGAAGGCCCTCCACGGAATGGAACCGGAGGCAATCATTGCAGAAGTGGAGAAGTCCGGGCTCCGCGGAAGAGGCGGAGCGGGGTTCCCCACGGGGCTGAAGTGGCGGATAACGCGGGACGCACCCGGCGGGGCAGAGAAGTACCTGGTCTGCAATGCCGATGAGGGAGACCCCGGCGCGTACATGAACCGGAATGAGATGGAGAGCGACCCCCACATGCTCATTGAGGGCATGATCATCGGGGCGTTTGCCATGGGCTTACGACACGGTCTCATCTACATCCGGTCGGAGTACCCGCTCGCCATCGAACGGCTCGGCAGGGCCATCGGGCAGGCCCGGGAGTACGGGATTCTCGGAGAGAATATCATGGGAACCGGTCTCTCGTTCGACATACGGATCGCACGGGGAGCGGGAGCGTTTGTCTGCGGGGAATCGACGGCGCTCGTTGCTTCTATCGAGGGCAGAACCGGCCGGCCACACCCCCGGCCCCCGCGGCTGACCGACCCGGAAGGCGGGCTCTTCGGCAAGCCCACGGATCTCAATAATGTCGAGACCTGGTGCAATGTTCCGGCCATCGTAGCCAATGGCAGCGGCTGGTACGCCGGGATCGGCGCAAAGGGAAATACCGGCACCAAGGTCTTTTCGCTCGTGGGCAAGGTGGACCGGGTAGGACTCGTGGAAGTCTCGCTCGGCACGCCCATCAGGACGATTGTGTTCGATGCCGGCAATGGCGGGGCGAACGGAAAGAAGGTGAAGGCCGTACAGACCGGAGGGCCGTCGGGAGGCTGCATCCCGCTGCGGCTCTTTGACATGCCGGTGGACTACGAGTCCCTCAACAAGGCAGGGAGTATCATGGGCTCCGGTGGCATCGTGGTCATGGATGAAGACACGGACATGGTGGATATCGCCAGGTACTTCACCGGCTTTGCCACCGGGGAATCCTGCGGCAAGTGCGTGCCCTGCCGCGAGGGGCTCAAGCACACGCTCCTCCTCATCAACCGGATCCAGGCAGGAAAGGCGTCCAAAAAAGATCTCGCTACCCTCCAGGAAGTTTGCGAGACCATCGCGGCCACATCGCTCTGCGGCCTGGGGCAGACTGCCCCCAATCCCGTGCTGACAACGCTTGCGTACTTCAGGGAGGAGTATGAGGCAAAGGTGAGACCATGATATACGGGAGTGCCGGAAAAGATCACGTTCCGGGAAAACCGGTAAGGGTGACCATCAACGGCAGGCAGTACCGTGCGGAAGAGGGCGAGACCGTACTCTCCGTTGCAATTCGGGAAGGCATTCCCATTCCCCATCTCTGCCATGAGGAGTCGCTCGACCCGTACGGGGCGTGCCGGCTCTGCTTTGTTGAGGCGGGAAAGCACGGGAAGAGAGAGATGGTCACGGCCTGCACGCTGCGGGTGGCCGAAGGGCTCGAGGTCACAACGGACACGCCCACGGTCACAAAGCACCGTGCCATCCTTTTAGAGCTCTACCTTGCAGAAGCCCCGAAATCGGAGGTCATTAAAGAGATGGCAGCCCGGTACGGAGTAATGAAGACTCGTTTCCTCAAAAAGATGGAGACGGACGACCCGCTTGGCGGGAAATGCGTGCTCTGCGGCCTCTGCGTCCGGGCCTGCACGGAGATCATGGGCGCAGGTGCGATCGGGTTCATCAACCGCGGGCCCTACACGGAAGTCAACACGCCGTTCCTCGAACCCTCGGCCGACTGTTATGGTTGCGGCGCCTGCGTGAAGGTCTGCCCGACGCACGCCATCGTCATGGAGGACAGCGGCAGCGAACGTGTCATGAAGTCATGGAGCGGCACCCGCGTCCCGCTGGCGCAGTGTGACTGCTGCGGGAGGTATTATGCGCCGAAGGAACTGGCGGCCCGGACCCTTTCCGCCCTCGACCCGCAGCTGGAACGTGAACTGGCCGGCCTCTGCCCGTCATGCCGGGGAAAACAGATCGCAGAACGGGAGATCCTTGCACGACAGGGCGGTGCCGGCAACCATGCCTGATGCCGGCAGGCAGCGGGAGAAGGTCCTCGCCGCTGCGCATGCGCTCAACCGGAACGCCCGCCCGGGAAACGATCAGGGGTTCCGGGTCGTTGTCACGGGAAAAGGAGGGGTCGGGAAGACCACGGTTACCGCCCTCCTCACCCATCTCTTCGCACGGAGCGGGTACACTGCGCTTGCTGTCGACGAGGACCCGCAGATGAACCTCCCCTTTGCACTCGGCATGCCGCAGGATGGAGGCGGCGGGATCGTGCCGCTGACAAAAAACCTCGACTACATCGAGGAGAAGACCGGCGCCCGCCCTGGGGCCGGCTGGGGGCTCATGCTGACGCTGAACCCGGATGTCTCGGACGTGGTGGACCGCTTCGGGGTGACCGGACCGGGCGGCGTGAAGATCCTCGTCATGGGGACGGTGGTGCAGGCCGCCACCGGCTGCCTCTGCCCGGAGAACACCCTGCTCGAAGCGGTCATACGGTACATCAACCTCCGGAAGGGCGAGGTCATCCTCATGGACACCCAGGCCGGCGTAGAGCACTTCGGCCGCTCCCTGGCAAAGGGGTTCGGCCAGGCCCTGCTCGTGACGGACCCGAGTTTCAACGCGGTGACCGTTGTGAAACACGCGGCCGTGCTCGCCCGGGAACTGGGGATCCCCCACCTCCACCTGGTTGTCAACCGGGTGCGGTCCGGCAGGGACAGGGAGAAGGTGCTGAAAATCCTGTGCGATGATATCGGCCTCTTCTCAGAACAGTTCTGGCTGCCCTACGAAGAGGGCATGAATGAATGCGATCCCGGCGTCCTGCCGCTCCTCTCCTGCACCCCGCCCCCGCCGATTCTTGAGGAACTCGCCCGTATCCGTGATACTCTGGAGAAGTACGGGACACGGTGATTTGTCAAGAGCGGGGGTCCCGGGGGATTTCCCCTCACCACTCCAGCCGCGTCCCCACGCCGGCTTCCTGCACCGTGCAGTATTTTACAAGGGCGATCTTTGCGGCAAGTGATGTGCAGTGGCAGGCATACAGGGTGTCCGGCTGGATCTTGCGGAGATACTCCCCGGTCATCTTCAATCGCTGCGGCCGTGGGTTGAGGAGATGCAGCCCCCCGATAATGGCTGCAACCCGGTTGTCACCGCAGACTTCCCGGGCCTGCTCCGTGATGTTGCAGATCCCGGCATGCGAACAGCCCGTGATGATGACGAGTCCTTTGGCTGAACGGAATGCAAAGGCCGTGTCGTCAGGAAGGGTATCCGGCACGATCGTTTTGTCCGGACAGTGGACCATACGTGCTTCTGCCTCGCCTTGTTCAAATGCAAGGTTCCGGGGAATCTCTCCGAGGAATACCAGATCTTCCGTTAGCCACACCGGCACATCGGAGAGATGGAGCGGGAAATTCAGCCGGGCCTCCTCCTCGCTCACCACGGAACCGTTGCTCTTCTGGTTTTTCTCCTTTGGCCAGAAGCAGTGGGGATGGGCAACAAGTTCCGGCACCCGGGGCTGCCTCCCGTCTATTGTTGCATCATCAAGGTGACGGATCAGCGGAGCGAGACCCCCGGTGTGATCGATATGGCCATGCGACAAGACAAGGAAATCCAGATCCTCGAGACAGATGCCCATCTTTGTGGTGTTTGCAAGGAAGAGATCGGAGAGGCCGGTATCGAACAGGATCCTTTTTCTGGCAGTCTCGATGAAGAACGAGAGCCCGGGCTCTCCTGCGAAATCGCGATCTGTGAGGGTGGTATTATCGACAAGGATTGTGAGGGCGAGCCGGGATGTCATGCAGAACGATCGGGTTGTCCGGGGAATAGTTCTTTCGCCCTAGCCCATGACACCGTGAGGTATTAGTTCAGGTTTCTGCCAACGGTCTCCTCATGGCACACCGGCAGACCCTGACCGTTCCGGAAACTGCAAAGGTCCTTGGAATCCCTGGCAAAGCGAGCCTGAACGGGATCCATGCCCGGTTCCGGGAACTGGCAAAAGAGTGGCACCCGGATGTAGCTGATCACGATCCGGAAATCGCTCATGAAACCTTCATCCGCATCAGGCAAGCGTATGAAATTCTCATGGATTATTGCATGAATTATGAAATCTCCTTTGGGCCAGGGGAGATCCGGACCGGCACTTCGTATGATTCCCGGGAATTCTGGATGAGCCGGTTCGGGGACGACCCCATCTGGGGCTGCAACAAGCCCGGCTAATGACGGGCAGACATCGTGTTTTGTCGTACCCCCATGCCCGTATACCAAGATTTAAGGTATTTCGCGCATATGAGTAATAATACGAGAGGCAGATGATGAAAATCTGTATCACGGCACGGGGCAAGATGCTGGAGAGTGCGTTCGAACGCCACTTTGCACGGGCACCGTATTTTCTATTCTATAATTCCCTGACCGGTAAGTCGGAGGCGATCCGGAACGGGTTTGTCATCAGCGACACACGGATCGGCCAGAACGCGGTCCGGCTCCTGAAGAACAACGGGCTGGATGCGGTCATCACTGGTGAGATCGGAGAAAATGCCCGTGCCCTCCTGAGCGGTTCGGACATCTCACTGTATCTTTACAACGGACCGGGAACGGTCCGGCAGGCTATCGACGAGTATCTCGGGAGTCAGGAAGAAAAAGGAGCTAGCGGAACCGCCCGTCCGACCTGATTGTAGTCGCGTTATGGGAGACCGTATCGAACCAGCCGGCCTTTGCTTCGCAGTACGAGTCGAACGCGGGTACGTAGGGCTTGATGTCCAAGAGCGGCGTCCCGTCAAGGATGTCCACATCCTCAATCTCAAGCCGGTTTCCCTGAATACCGGCGAGCCGGACTACTGATAGGCCGATGGCATTCGGCCGCCGGGGTGCCCTTGTTGCAAATATCCCGTGGGGTTCCGGGTCCAGGAAGGGTTTTACCTCCAGGGAATACCCGGTGCACCGGTGGAGTGCATAGATAAGAATAACGTGGGTGAATTCTTCCAGGTCCCTCAGGCCTGCAACGAACTCCTGTCGGATTTCAATGCTCCCTTGTATGCCGCGTGCCCCGTTGGGCTGGATCGGCATACCAGCGATATCGGAAAACGGGGAATGAACGGTTCCAATCGGGACAAAGGTGAACAATTCTGGGGTTGCTGCGGAATCTGGTATAGCGGGTATTCACTCCAATGCATTTTTTATTCAAACCAGTGGGGATAGGAAAATGTGACCTGCGCGGTTTGAGAATTCTGTGTAGGATGTGATAGTTTAAATCATTTATGCGCATATGAGTAAAAATAAGGGAACAACCATGAAGATCTGTTTTACTGCAAAAGGAACCACCCTGGACGCCCAGACAGAAGAGCGTTTCGGGCGCGCACCGTATTTTATCCTTGTCGAGAGTGAGACCGGCTCCTTTGAAGCAATCCAGAACCCGTTCGCGGATGGCGGGGGCGGTGTTGGCCCGAAGGCCGCCCAGGTTCTCATCGCGAACCATGTCAGAGCACTGGTCAGCGGGCAGGTTGGCGGGAATGCACGGGAAGTGCTTGCAGCCGCGGGGATCGTAATGTACACTTATCGGGATGGTGGAACGGTCAGGGATGCATTCGATCAGTTTTCGAAAAAGACCCTTGAACAATCTGCATAAAGCGAGGACCGGCACGGGAACCGTTCACGGAATTATCCGGGATGCTCCCTTGAGGAAAACATGAAACTTGCAATAGCGAGCGGGAAAGGCGGGACCGGCAAGAGCATGGTGGCGGCAAACCTTGCCTATACGCTTGCGTGGACCGGGCAGGTCACTCTTGTTGACTGCGATGTTGAGGAGCCCAACCTCCACCTCTTCTTTCCGGCACCCGCCTCAGCGCGGGAAATCACCATGCCGGTGCCGGTTATCGACGAAATTGTGTGCCAGCACTGCGGGAAGTGCGGGGAGTTCTGCCAGTATGGTGCCCTGACTGTCCTGCCAGACCGTATCCTCTTCTTTTCCGAGCTCTGCCATTCCTGCGGAGGATGCATGCTGGTCTGCCCGAACGATGCTATCCATGAAGAGCCGAAGCGGATCGGCATGCTTTCCGTATCGAACCCGCAGCCCGGCCTGAAACTGATATCAGGAACGCTGGACACGGGCAGTCCCCATGCGGTCCCGGTTATCCGGGAGGCTAAGAAACAGGCTGAAAAGGATCCTCTCGTTATCATCGATACAGCGCCGGGCACATCATGCCCGGTTGTCGAGGCACTGGACGGATGTGATGCCTGTGTCCTTGTCACGGAGTCCACCCCGTTCGGGCTGCATGATCTGCAGCTTGCCGTGGATGTTGCCGCCCGGCTGGGTGTCCCTGCGGGCGTGGTCATTAACCGGAGTGATGGGAAGGACGATGAGACCCTCCGGTTCTGTACTGATAATGACCTCGACATCCTGATAACCATCCCCTTCAGCCGCGATATCGCAGCAATCCAGAACCGGGGCGATCTTCTCTGCCGCGTGCGGCCCGAGTGGCAGAAGGATTTCTACTCGCTCTTCTTAAAATGCAGGGCGCTTGCCGGGGTGGAGCGATGATCCGTATCGCAGTCATCAGCGGCAAGGGGGGCACGGGAAAGACGATGATCACCGCAGCACTTGCCCACCTGCTCAAAGAAAACCGTGTGCTTGCGGACTGCGATGTGGACGCCGCGAACCTTGAGCTTCTCCTGAACCAAAAACTCCTTCGGACAGAACCATTCATGGGGATGAAAACTGCAGTCATTGATACCGCACTCTGTACTCAATGTGATAAATGCGTGGAACACTGCCGGTTTGGTGCGATTGAGCGCAACGGGGATACCTACCGGGTCATTCCGCTCCGCTGCGAGGGGTGTGCCGTGTGCGTCCATGTCTGTCCCGTTGCCATCACGATGCAGCCGAGACAGACCGGGGAGATCTTCTATTCGGAGACCGAGCGGGGGCATCTCGTGCATGCCCGGCTCGTGCCGGGCGCAGGGAATTCCGGGCTGCTTGTCCATGCTGTAAAGAAAATGGCCATGGAACAGGACAGGGACTGCGATCTCTTCCTCATCGACGGCCCGCCCGGGACCGGCTGCCCGCTCATCTCAACCATCAGCGGCGTGGATGCCGTGCTGGTGGTCAGCGAACCGAGCATTTCGGGACTTCATGATCTGAAACGGGTGGTTGCGGTCTGCCGGCAGTTCCGGCCCCGGATCCTTGTTGCCATCAATCGGTTTGATCTGGAGCAGGTCCTTACTGAAACGATACGGACCTGGTGCCGTGAAGAAAATATTCCCGTCATCGGCCTGATCCCCTTTGATCCGGCCGTGATTGAGGCAGTCAGGAATGGCAGGGCAGTTACCCTTACCGGTACATCCCCGGCAGCGCAAGCCATTCAAACACTGGCATCAAATCTTGAACAGGAGTTGACGGACCTTGGAACCCAGTGGTGAGAACAAAGAATGCTGTCGGCGGAGGGGCCGGCCCCGGATGCACCGGTCGCTCGAAGGTGGCTCATCCGGACGATGTTATGCACCGCAATGCGACTCGAATGAAAAGAACGAGGTCGTCCGGCTCCTGCCGGAAGAGATCGCTGCACTGGACCTGATCGATTTTCAGGATCTGGAACAGGAAGAAGCCGCTCACGTTCTCGGCGTTTCCCGGAAGACCATCTGGCGGGATATCCATGGGGCACGACATAAGATTGCAGATGCCATCATCAATGGAAAAGCAATCCAGATGGAAGCTTGTACTCGGAGGCTCAACGGACATTGCCCGAAACGGGACGAGACCCACGACTGCCCGAAACGCGGGGGCGGCCGCTGTCCTCAGACGACAGAAATGGAAGAAGGGGATCCTGCCGGACAGGCATAATGTTGCAGCACAACTTCGAGGATTGCCATGACACCAAAGCACATCTTCGGGCCGGTCCTCTCGCGCAGGCTCGGGCTCTCGCTTGGTATCGACCTTGTCCCGTTCAAGACCTGCTCGTATGACTGTGCATATTGCGAGTGCGGTCATACTACCTCAAAGACCGTTACCCGGCAGGACTTTTTTCCCGCAGAAGATGTTATGGCAGAACTCCGTACGGCGCTCGCCACTCGCCCTCATCTTGATTCGATCACGCTTGCCGGATCCGGTGAACCGACGCTCGCCCGGTCCCTTGGACCGGTTATTGCCATTGTAAAACGCGAGTTCCCGGAATATCCGCTGAGTGTTCTCACCAACGGCAGCCTCTTGACAGACCCCGGTGTCCGGAATGAACTTCTTCCTGCCGATCGCGTCATCCCGACGCTGACCACGACCTGCCAGAAAACGTTCGAACGGATCCACAACCCCCACCCGTCCCTGACGATCGATACGATCATCAGGGGTATGGAAGAATTCCGTTCCCGGTACCGCGGTGCCCTCTGGCTCGAAGTGTTTGTTGTTCCCGGGCTGAACACAACAGACGAGGAACTGGCCGGGCTGAGATCCGCAATCGGGAGAATTGACCCGGACCTCGTCCAGCTCAACACGCTTGACCGTCCACCTGCGGAGGGTTGGGTGGAGGCAGCATCCGAAGCAGAACTGGAGCAGATCCGCAGGTCACTCGGAAGGCCGGGCATTGAGATTGCTGGCCAGCGGCTTACGGTAAACCCTGCACTCCAGGCAAAAACCCGATCAGCAGACCTGGTCCGAGCAACACTCCATCGGCGGCCCTCTATCGTGGAAGACCTTGTCCGCACCACCGGTATGAGCGGCGCCGAGGTTGCGAAGATTCTCGGGGCGCTCGAACGTGCCGGTGAGATCACCTCGCGGCGGATGGAGCGGGGCGTTTTTTATTCCATAAATCAGGGAGACCTGTGAAAAGGCCGGTTCAGAGCCGGTAATGCCCGCCTTCGATCTTGATCGTCCTGCCATGTGTCAGCGCACCGGCAACCTTCCTCCGGGCAGAGATCACGAGACGGTGAAATGTCGGCTGCGAAATTTCCATCATCGCAGCGCATTCGTTCTGCCCGAGCCCTTCAAGATCCTTGAGCCGGAGTGCTTCAAACTCATCGACCGTGAGAATTGTCTCTTCAGGCTCAGAACTTCCTGCTGTCGCAGGCCCGAATGATGTGAAGGAAGGCTGGCAGCCAACCCTCCTGCAGCGGTGTCTTCCCGGCATTACTCAAGAGAAGTAAGCCGTTTTTCGATTTCAGTCTTTTCTGCTTCGATGCGTTTGAGTTCGGCTTCGAGAAGCTGCTTCTGTGCATCTTTGCTCAATGGTTCCGGTTCCGGGAAAAATGACCGGCAGAATCCCCGGCCCCGGCCAAAGCGCCTGCCGGCGCCCTGCCCGTATCCTCTCCCGAAGGCCATACCTCTTCCACAGGGGCCCATGCCCCTCCCCGTGCCGGCACCAACGCCGGCCGGGCCTGTTTGATCTAATCCTGGCATATTTCGTGCCTCGTCAAATGAATATATATTCACATCTTTTTATGTGCATTGGATCGGGCAGACCAGAGTTGGTGTCGAACCCGCCGTCAAAGATTTCCTGTGCAGATCAAAATGTATTTTCTGTGTTATAGGCATACGCTAATCCGGTCATATCTGAGGAATATCTGCTATGAGTGACGCGATAAAAATCGGAATCATCATCTGCGACCGGTACCGGACCTGCGCCGGGGGCAAGTGCCTGCGGGCACTGCGTAACCGCGAGGGAGCCTTTGAACGGTACAAAGGCAAAGATGTGGAACTTGTCGGGTTTGCCACATGCAACGGTTGCCCCGGCGGGAATGTCGAGTACGTGCCGCAGGAGATGAAGAACAACGGCGCGGAAATTATTCATCTCGCCACCGGCCTCGTGGTTGGGTATCCCCCCTGCCCCCGGATACCGTACTTCTCCCGGTTCATCAGGGAGAAGTACGGTATGGAGGTCGTTGTCGGCACCCATCCCATCCCCCAGAAATATTCCACGACCCATACGAAACTGGGCTCGTGGGAAGGGGCTGCATGGAAAGAACTCATTGCCCCCACGCTCACCGATGAGAAGACCCGGCTTGCCTATGATTAATCAGGGTACGACATTTGTTTCAACAGGGTTTGCCATGAAACTCTCGTAGAGTACTGCGCGAACAATCAGATCTCCTTCAGGCTTGAAGTACCCGGTCGGGTTCCGGCAACGGTTCCCGCAGATTCAGAATAAATCATTTCGGCAATGATTCCCTCCGGTGATAGAAAATCCGGGCGCTGCAGGATAATATTCCGACAGGACTCTATCTGCTCACGCTACCAGCAATCATTTTTCATCATCATCTTTTTCGTTTTGCAGTGAATGGGTAACATCAAAAGGTTTTAACTATTTATGCGCATATGAGTAAATAATAGTCCGGCAGGATTCCGGATCTTTGGAGAACTATCATGAAAGTCGCTATTGCAAAAGAAGGGAATAATGTGTCTGAACATTTCGGGCACTGTACCGAATATGCGGTCTATACGATTGAGAACGGGAAGATTGCCGGCAACGCAATTCTGCCCAGCCCGGGGCATGAACCGGGAAGACTGCCGGTCTTTCTTAAAGAGCATAAGGTATCCCATGTGCTCGCGGGCGGTATGGGACCTCATGCCGTGGAACTGTTCTGTGCGAACAATATCGAGGTATTCCTGGGTATTTCCGGACCGATTGATCAGGTGATCCGGGATTTTCTTGCAGGGAAGATCACCTCCGGGCAGAGCAGCTGCACGCATGGACCTGATCATGTCTGTTTGCATTAACCTCCCAAAGATATCCGGTAGATCCTCCTGAAGAATCGATCCATCATTCCCGCGGCAGGAGAAAGCGTCGCAGGTTGTGCAGGTATAATCAAAAATGGAGTGAAGATCATGAAAGCGAAAGGAAAAGAAAAACCTGAAATGAAAGGGACAAGTCCTGCTCCTAAGGGATTGCCCCCGAAAGTAACGATGAACGTCAGGCATGTCATCCTTGTCCTGAGTGGCAAGGGAGGTGTGGGCAAATCAACGGTGTCCACAAACCTTGCCTCGGCCCTCGCGGCCCATGGGAGGAATGTTGGGCTGCTCGATCTCGACATCCACGGCCCCAACATCCCCAAGATGCTGGGCATCGAGGACCAGCGTCCTGCGGTTCTCGAAAAATCTATGGAGCCGGTCCGCGTAACCGGAAACCTCGCGGTCATGTCGATGGCGTTCCTGCTCCCGGATACCAGTTCGCCGGTCATCTGGCGGGGGCCGATGAAGATGGCGGTGATCCGGCAGTTCCTGGAGGAAGTGAACTGGGGTTCGCTTGATTACCTGATCGTCGATCTCCCGCCCGGCACCGGTGACGAAGCGCTCACGATTGCCCAGCTCGCCCCGAACGTACAGGGCGCCGTCATCGTCACCACGCCGCAGGATGTGGCAGTGCTCGATGCAGTCAAGGCAGTGAAGTTCATTGAGAAACTGGAACTGCCGGTCATCGGGACAAACCTGTTCCGGTTAATGCGCGAATCTGTTTTTTCGTAGTGCGGCAGGGTCCCTGGGGTCCAAAGATCCAAGTGGTAAAAATCCGCGCTACATGCCCGGAACGCAAAGAGATTCAAACCTTTTGTCAGGAATCTGGTCGGGGGTACTCTTTTCATCCTCCCCGATGCGGGATTGCGTTTTATAAAAAAGGATTTTTGGACCCCTTCCCGGCCAATTCAACTCTCCGTTATATTCCCCATACCTGGAACAGCCAGAACAGTGTGAGAATCATGACAGCAACGCACGTTGCCACATAAACCGGCCGGACCCCCAGCAGTTCCGGCACCGTATCAGCCGGGAAAGCGCCGCGGTGCATGATGGTGCTGTTGAGGACCGGGTAGAGCCGGGCGAAGATCCCGGCGCCGATTGCGATCCCGACAACGCCCGCGAGCGCATCAAGCGCCCCTGTTCCGACTGCCCCTGCAGCCGTTCCGGGACAGTACCCGAGCAGGGCAAAGCCGGCCCCGAAGATAAGACCCCCGACTACTGTTGAACCAATCGATCCGCTCCGGCAGTGGAGGCGGGCAATTCCCGCAGACTTGAGGGCAAAGACCCCGATCATCCCGACCAGCACGGCAGCGAGCATTACCTTCACTACCGTGAAGTCCGTGAGGAGGAGCTGGCCGATGATCACGTCATAGTCTGTCACCCCGGCCTTCTGGAGCAGGAAGCCGAACGCGATGCCGGTCAGGAGACCGAGAGCCGCCTGTACAATCCCGTTTTTCCTGATGGTCTCAAGAGTCATGTCTCCACCTCACAGGAACCGGAATCCAAAGAGCAGCCCCGCGACCAGGATCCCGCTGATAAAGAAGCAGGCCGCAGCAACCCAGCTTGCAAAGGAAAGCTGGAGCGTGCCCGAGATACCGTGCCCTGACGTGCATCCCCCGGCCCAGCGTGCGCCGAGGCCGACAAGAATTCCCCCAACGAGAGCGACAGCGAACCGGAACACTGCGTCCGGTCCCACCACCGCGGCAAAAAACGACGGGACCGCCACGACCGCAAATATCCCGGACAGGTACGACGAGAGGAACGCCCCAATCACAATCCCGATGATAAGCAACCAGTACCAGTCGATACCGGGAACGAACTTCCGGTAATACGACATCTCCTTTGCCTTCCCGCCCGAGAGCCCTGCCTCGACCATCCCGGCTGTCTTCAAAAATCCCGTCGAACACCCGAGCGGGTGGTCCGAGAGCACAAACACCGTCCAGATCAGGACCCCGATCCCCGCACCGGCAAGGTATGGCGACCAGCTAGCCATGGTGAACCATTCGATCATACTATCCCTGGATGGAACGGGGTGCTCTCCGCATTTATACCCTTTCACGCAGACATCAGGTTCCCCTATCCGCACCGGACAGTTCTTACCCGGCCGGGACAACTACCCGTACCTCTTCCCGCCTGCCATGTGGCAGAACCCCTTTGACGAGATGGCATCGGTGCTCATCCGCTGAGGGAAACCGCCCGAAAAAAGGTTACTGGAGAACGGCAAGCAGGTTCTCGCAGCCCGTCTGCCCGGCAAGCACCGGTAACGGGCAGCCCGGGATCGGTCCGTTTTTACACTGTGCGGTCTTCAGGAGTTCCTTTTTGGACCGCCGCGCCTCATCAGCAGCAACCGCCGACCGTACATCAGGTGCGGCATGCCGCAGCGAGGTCCTGGCGATGTTGAACGCAGCGTTCACATCGGCATGTGCGACAAATCCGCAGTGCGGGCACTCGAAGTGTTTGCGCGTCCGCCGCCCGAAATGCCCGCAGCGGCTGCACCGCTTGGACGTGTATTCAGGGTTCACGTAAATGACGGGTATCCCGCGCTCGAGTGCCCGCCGCTCCACCTGGCGCTGCAGGGAGAAGAACGAGTCGTTCTCAAAGGAGAAGACGAACGGGCCACAACGGTCCTTTCGATGCGAATACCGTGGAGAAAAGAGTCTCTCGAACTTGATGCCGGTGCCGAGTGCTTCGGCAAAGGAAACGATCTGCCGGCAGATGGCATGGAGTGCCGACTTGAATTTTTTCCGCTCGCGGGTCTTGGCTTTCTTGAGTTTCCAGAGTTTTCCTTCTTTGTAGAGTTTTGTGCAGTTTTTTATGGGGTGTGAATGAACATAGTGAATATTTTTTCCAAGTTTCATCACTTTCCCACTCTTCGGGTCGGCGGCAACAGCCACGTGGCCGGTGGTGTTGAGATCAACGCCGATCCAGCGGGTTGTCAGGGATGTGGACGAATGAAATCTGATCACCTGTTATACCCATGTCTGGAGTTCAACCGCAGTACAAAACAACATGAAAATCAGGAACACACCTGTGTCTTTCTCATCCTCCTCTCTTACAGGAGAATACCTTCCTGCACACGAATATACGTTGTGGTCGTGCAGGGCCCCGGATTTAAAAAAGGGTGATGATCCGTGCAGGATTTTCACAACGGCTGCAGATTAACCCGATCTTTTTCTGCACTGTTCGCGGGTCGTAGAGAACGAAAAAAAACAGGGTTCCCCTTACCTCAGACCATCACCGCGTACGCGACAAGCGAGAGGAGGAAGGCAAGGAGCAGCATTGCAAGCGAGAGCGGTGCAACGAAGACGAGCATCGCGTTGACCGTACTTGCGAGCTGCGAGATCCGGTTGGAACCGAAGACCACGATATGCTCGCAGTGCGCTGTTGCAGCAGCGCTCTCGGCAGGGGTCATATCATCGATCGCTGCCCGGACCGCCTGCATGATTAAGGGCAGGAACTCTTCCACCGGAACATTGAGGCCCACCGGGTTCTTGCCGGTGATAGTGTTTACCACATGCGAGTCCGTGGTCATCACCTCTGCGTTGTCGGCCAGGGTACGGACTTCCTTTTGGATAACCTCGCGGACACCGGCTGCCATATTGTTCCCGTCGATCAGGATGTACGCGGTCTTCTGGCTGTCCACCTCAACAAGCATCACCTGGATGCCGAGGTCCCCGAAGCCCTGTTCGCGGGTATACGGGACGGTGACATGGGAGACACCGAGACGGAACGGGTGGGAAGGAGCAGCGCGGCAGGATTCCATCGCGTCCATGGCTGCCTTCTGGTACTCCTGCGCTGTCAGCGTGGCAAGGAGGACCGGGGACGAGAGGTCGGTCATGCAGTTGTGAGCATCCACGACCGCGACGTGCGGGAACCAGCGGTGCCCCTCTGCCATGATGGTGGACCCAATCGAGAAGTCCACGTCCTCGGTCCGGTGCGGCGAGCGGGTGGTGACAAGAAGCACCGAGTCCCCGAACTTCTGGCAGAGGATACTGACCGTCCCGACAGTAACAAGGGAAGATTTACCCGCTACGGCCGAATATGCAAGGGCTGTCCGCGACTGTTTCAGGGCCGCGATCACCTTGTTGCTCTCGGACTCGGAGACAAGGTTGAAGTCGTGCGTGGCGCACCCGTGTGCCACCAGCGTCTCTTCCTCCATGCCCTCGTGCAGGATCTTGGGGAGGTTCCCCCCGCCGATCTCGCCCATCGGGCCCGGGTGGAGGTTCGGGACCGTGAACAGGACCGGCTTCCTCTTTTCGCGTCGGAAGAAGAAACTCACCTGCGGGACAAAGATCTCCTCGCCGATCTCGCGGAAGAAGTCCTCCATGCCCCTTGAACCGTCCGTCATATGGGCGATGAACGCGTTGATGAATGCCAGCCCCCGGATCTGAAATGCTTTTTTGAGCGGGCGCTCGATCATCCAGATGAGGATGGCAAAGCCCAGCCCGAAGACGATGTGGAGGACAAGCGCAAAGATAGCAAACGAGGGCGAGAAGAGGAACATCCCGGCGAGGATCCCAACTCCGCTCTGCGTGATGGCCGGAATGATCATCCGCGGCACGCGATAGTCCGCGATCGCGACCAGCACGAAGAGCCGGAGGCCGAAAACGAACCCGAGCGAGATGGCATAAAAGAGCGGGAGGAGCGTGATGGAGACGGCCATCGAAGCAAGCGTGATGATGACGCCAAAGACCGTGCAGGCGAGCGCGAGCAGGCCGGAGCGGTTCCAGGTCATGGTCTTGCCGCTGAACTCGATGATCGGTTTTGTCAGGATGAGTGCCGCGATGGCGGGGATCGTGAACGCGATGGTGCCCGAGAAGAGGAACGTCTCCGGCAGGGAGAGGAGATCGGAGAGCACTGATGGCACGGGAAACGCGATGACCCCCGATGAGGGCAGGCTCAGCCATGCCCGGGCGTTCGCCCCGTCAATAACCAGCCCGAGAAGGATGATTAAGATGAGCGACCGCTGCCATGTGGGTGCGGTGAAGATATACTTCGTGAGCTGCCCGAGCCGGACATCGTGACCCTCCGCCATTTTAAGAAAATCCCCCGAGGACCAGTTCGTGGCGATCGTTTGATGACCGGACCTGTGCTGTCGCGTAGGTGACCGGGCGGGAAAAGAACGGGGCATCCAGTGTTATGCTCTCGTACTCCCCCCCCTCTCCCGCGATATTGATCCGCCGCGTCTCGGCAACGCGCCTGAGCCGGCTGATGAGGGTTTCATCGAACCGTGCTCCGAGGAAGCTTGCGTCGAGGCCTTCGGCTGCCGTGACGATGATCCGTGCATCCAGCCGCTCTGCCACCTCGCGAAGGAGGAGGTCCAGGTCCATGTGCCAGAGCGGGGTAAAGAGGGAAAGGCCCAGTTTGTCCGTGATTGTCTTTACCCGGGAAGCCTGGTACTCCGAAGCCACCGGCCCGGCTACAACGCCCTCGATGTCCAGTGCGGAAAGGCCCGCCTCCAGGTCTTGCAGCTCCTCCTCCTTGTTCCCCTCGGTTGCAACCTCCACGTACTCAATGCCCGCGACCCTTGCGATGACCGGCACCACATCGAGATTTGCCGAGTGGAACATGTAGGAGTTGCGGTTCTTCGGCCGGGCTGTGAGAAGGTACCGGACATCTTTCCCGCTGTCAATAGCTTTCTGGCACGAGAGGATCGAGTCTTTTCCCCCGGATGTCAGCGCTGCCCAGCTCATGTCTCTTCTCCTAATGTTCCGGGGCCGCAAGGTCCCCGAAGTTTCTGCGGTAGCGTTCCTGCATGGCCTCCCACGTGGGAAGGTGGGTCTGGCAGCCCACGTGCTCGACGACATGCGATGCGGTTACGGTCCCGATCTTACAGCAGGTGAGCGGGTCGTAGCCCCGCACAAACGCGGAGAGGAACCCGGCGCGGTACGAGTCCCCTGCGCCCGTGGGGTCCTCAAGGGATACTGGCACGACCGGAATGAAATGCTCGCTGCCTTTCGTATAGAGCGTGCTCCCGTCACCGCTCATCGTAAAGATGGCCATCCCGACCCGGGCAATGAGCGCATCCCTCGTGATCCCGAGCGTCTCGCACATCTGCCTTACCTCGTGCTGGTTGGCAAAGAGGATGTCTGCGTTCGAGATGATAGAGTCCAGCTGTTCCTTATTGTACCAGAAAACGTCCTGCCCCGGGTCGAACGAGACGAACTCGCTCCTGTCGGCAACCCGGCAGTTGAACTCCGGGTCTGCGGTTGCCATGTGGACGAGTGGGAGGGCCGGCGCTTCCGCTGTACGGAAAGCCCGGGAAGCCCCCCACTCAAAGAAGGTCATCTGGTCGCCGGCCTCATCGGTAAACATGAATGCTGTCGGCGTGTGGGCGTCCGGGATAACGAAGAACTGCTGCCCGACCCCGATCCGGGCCATCCACCGGTCATAGTCGCTGCCGGCAAAGTCGCTTCCCACGCAGGAGTGGAGTGTCACCTTCTCGCCGAGTACAGCAATGCCGGCCGCGATGTTTGCCGCCCCGCCGCCATAGTAAACCTGCCGGTCGGTGATATGGGTCGAACAGTTCTTCTCCGGCAGGTGGGCCACCTTCGAGATATGGTCAATGGCCGTGTGGCCGACGATATGGATCATAGTTCCTCTACATCCGCGAGTTTTAAGGGTACGTCGCGCAGTGCTTTTCCGATTGTCGACTTGGCAATCCGCTCGGCATGCTCCTTACTCTCGGCCCGGAAGACCTTCATCTCCAAAACGAGCCCGACGAGCGCCGTATCCGCGACAACGATCGCGCTCGAGAGTGTTTCCTCACAGTACGGGCAGGTCAGGAACCCTTCCTCGACCTCAACGAACTTTGCGGCCGGGTTCAGGCGCTTGCCTGCCTCGCTGATCGCGATCCCGATAGCGTCGTCCAGTGTCTCGACATCGCGGACGAGCCATGCCGCTTCCATGGTAACCAAAAAATCTGCCATAATAATCCTTCACCAGCTCTCGCGGTGCACATGTTCTCCGACAGCCATCCGTGGCGGCGACTGTGCAGGCTCTTTTCCTTTCCCTACGGCCAAAAGGGCAACGGGCCGGAGGTGCTGCGGCAGGTCCAAAACCTCGCGCACGCCCTCGTCATCGAACGCCCCCGTCCAGCAGCTGGAGAAACCCCTCGCCTGTGCGGCAAGCATCATGTACGTGCAGGCGATCGTTGCGTCCTCCAGTGCATAGAGGATCCCCCGCTCCCCGTACCGTGACATGGCCCGGACATAGTTGGAACAGACACAAAGGATGAGCGGCGCCTGCCGGATATGCTCCTGGTTGAACGCCACCTCAGAAAGTGCCTCTCTTGTCTCCTCGTCTGTCACCACGACCACGTCCCACGCCTCCAGGTTCCCGGCGCTCGGGGCGGTGCTTGCACATTTCAGGATGTAATCGAGGTCCTCTTCTGCCACGGGCTCGCCCGTGAAGTCCCGGACCGATGACCGGCCGGCAAGGAACACGTGGAAATCAGAGGAGTCCATGTTCCGAGAGTACCTGCCATGCTTCCTGCGCTGGCGTTGTTGCAGCGCTGACAGCCATGCCGATCTTCAGCGATGCCTGGTCCGGCTGGTCGCTCTCGACAAGGGAGATCGCCTCGCTTAAAGAATTGATTGCCTTCTGGAACGACGAATGGCCGGTGCTGTGGACCGCGAACTGGAGTTCGGCCCTGACAGCCTCCATCATCATGATGAGCATGCGGCGGGCGCCGGCCTTCTCCGGGTCCTTGAACCCGGTGAGTGCCACAGAGAGCTGTGACACCACGATCAGCTCGGACTTTGCCCGTTCGCCGAACTGGTAATTCTTAACAGCAGTTGGAAGATCCATAGTCACCATAGTCATTGGGATAAAAGATAGTTATCCTTGACGGAATGAAGCGGGGGGCCCTTGCGTTGGGGGGGTTTGTTCGAAGAACACTGACGCGTTCTTCTTGTCCTCCTGGTTCTTCGAACCTTCAGCAATTCGAAGAACGCAGATGCGTTCTTCTCGTTTCTCGGGTCTGATGACCCTCGAAAAAATGAAAATGAGGTTTTGGGGACCTCAACCCATGATGGGCTGTTATTGAAAAGGATTACCGGGAAGACTTTGCCTTGGAACCAAGCGCAGAGGTCTTTGACCGCTTCATGCGCCGGCGGATCATGGGGTTTGCGGTGGACTCGTTCATGCCCGATCCGCCCGAGCGGTCGCCGCGGCCGCGCCTGCCGCGTCCGCCACGTGAACCGCCGCGGCCACCCTGTGCCTCTGCGATCATGTCAAGCTGCTGTACTTTGGCTCCTGCCTTGAAGCGCTGGTTCGGACCCGGGGATTTTGCCTCGCCTTCCTTCTTGGGGACGAGCCGGATCTGGCCCTTGACGCCTTTTACCTGAGCCCAGAGGGTTGTGCCTGTCTTGCCCATAATAAACTCCTTACTTTATTCGTCCGTGCCCGTGATAAATGTTTACCATTACCGGTTCCCTGTTGCCCGGTCGATCTCCTTTCTCAGCACTTCGCTGACCAGTTTCCCGTCAACGGAGCCCCGCACCTCTGCCATCACAACACCCATCAGGGGCCCGAGCGCACCTTTGCCTTTCTGCGCAACAAAGTCCGAGCGTTCGGTAATAATCTTCCGGACAATCGCTTCGAGCTCTTCGCGCGAGACCGCAGGCGCCAGTTTCTGTAAAGATTCCCCAAACGTGCTGCCGGCTGCAATGCTCCGGAAGATCTCGGGGATTGCCTCACGGGCTGCCCTTCCGTCCTCAACCGCATGCCAGCAGTCGAGATATGCCTGGTCGGGGACCTTTGCGATGTCCACCCCGTCCCTACGGAGCTCGGTTGCCGTGGAAAGGATCGTGAACGCGGCGAGCTTGGCCTTGATCCCTTCCCGCACTGCCTGCTCGAAAAGCGGGAGCTTGTCCGAGCCCGCCAGCTGGAGGGCGTACGGGAGCTCGATCCCGTACTCTTTTGCATACCGCTCTGCCCGGACCGTGAGGAGCTCGGGGACCGTGACAGCGTTCCACCTCGCCTCGTCGATGGTGACCGGGAAAACATCCGTTTCCGGATACATCCTCGCAGCGCCCGGCAGCGGTCGCATGTACGCGGTGCTCCCGGACTCGAGCAGCTTTCGTGTCTCTTCGGGAACGGGTTTGTCGGAGAGGGCGATCTGTGCCCTTGTCACGACCTGTGCAATGGCGCACGCTGCCTGCTTCTCGCTTGCCCCGGAGGCGATGATGACGCAGTCCTTTTCTCCTGCCTTCAGGTGCGAACGGATCATTGCAACTTCTTCTGCGGTCACACCATAGGCCGGGAGTTCGTCGGTGTGGAAGATCCCGCCTACGCCGCACTTCTTGGCGTAGTCAGAAAACTCGCTCCCCAGCCGGCGCTCCGGCTGGACCTCGCGGCCCACGAATCCGGCGAAACCCGGCAGAACTATGGCGTGGATCTTCTTTGCTTTCTTGAGCACAGCAGATTTTGTCTCTTTGAACTGTACGGTTACGTCCGTGCCGGTTGTTGCGCCGATATGCGCACCGCGGCCTTTGAGTTCGTCGCGGATCGCGATCAGGTTTATCTGCCGCTGCACCTCGCGCCGGACCACTTCGGCGATCAGGTCAAGCTCCTGCACACCCTTGATCTCCACGCGGGCACCGGCGGCGATCGAGATGTTGACGTCCTGCCGGATCGTGCCGATCCCCCGCTTGACCTTGCCCGTTGAACGGAGCACCATGCCGATAAACTCCGCCATCTTCTGCACCTCTTCCGGGGTGTGCATGCAGGGGGAGGTCGTGATCTCAACGAGCGGGATGCCGAGCCGGTCCAGGGAGAAGACCTCGTCTTTCACCCGCTGGCAGGCTTCCTCTTCAAGGCAGATTGTCTCGATCTCCCCGCCGTTCGGGAGCTTCCCGTTCAGGGCAACAAGGGCCGTCCGCTGGAAGCCGCTGGTATTGGAGCCGTCGATGACGAGCTTTCGCATCGTGTGCACCTGCGGGATGGGTGTCATTCCAAACATCTTTGCAATGGTGAGACAGACCGAGAGCGCCTCGTCATTCATCGGCGTAGGTGGCTCCTCGTCGTTCTCCACGAGACAGGTGGTGTCGTACGCGTAATAGAGGAACTTCCGGTTGCTCTTCATCTCCTCCTTTGCCGCCCGGTCGATCTCGCCCATCTCGGAGACGGTTGCCCTGAGGTAACGGGAGAACTCGCCATTGTGTTCCGCGATCTCGCGGAGCGTTGTTGGGCAGTGGCAGAAGAGTCTCTCCGCGGTGTCGAGCTGCTGGTGGATCTCGATCCCGGCAACGAGCCCGATCTTCTTATAATCCATGGCTGCTCCTCCGCGTGCACTCACCCTTGAGATTCTCCTGCATCAGGGCGGCTGCCTTCGCTTTGTCCTTCTCGTTGCCAAGCACCCACATCAGCTTGACGAGCGCCACCTCGGGCAGCATGTCGCCGCCCTCAATAACGCCTGCGGCCATCAGGTCGCGGCCCGTGTCGTACACCCGGTCGCAGACCCTGCCATCCATGCACTGCGAGGTCATGACAATGAGCGTCCCGTTCTCCACGAGACGTTTCAGTCCGGGAATCAGTGCCGTGCTGGTATGCCCGAGGCCGGTGCCGGCGATGACGAGCCCGTGGTATCCCTCGTACGCCTTCAGGATGTCCGGGAACATCCCCGGGAAGAACTGGATCAGGGCACAGTGCGGGTCGAGCTGGTCATGGAGCGCCAGGGTGTGCGTCCCGCGCTTTACGGCATCGTTTGTGAGCGTCACCTTCCGCGAGATATAGTCGACACTCCCGACCGGTTCAGCGCCGATGCTCTGGAACGCGTCACGCCGGGAGGTGTGCATCTTCCGGACCCGGGTGCCCCGGTGGATGGCGCAGGTGTCGTCATTCGTTGTCGCGTGCATCACGACTGTAACCTCACCGAGATCGCTTGTCGCCGCCGCGGCTGCGCAGATCGCGTTCATCGCAGTGTCGCTCGAGGGCCGGTCGGCCGAGCGCTGCGATCCCACGAAGACGATGGGGACAGGCGTGTCGAGCATGAAGCTGAGCGCCGCAGCGCTGTAGGCCATGGTGTCGGTGCCGTGCGTGACGATGATGCCCTTTGCCCCGTTCCTGATCTCGGCATGGACAGCCCGGGCCAGCTGCTGCCAGATGGCGGGCGTCATGTTCTCCGACAGGATGGTGGCCAGCGGAATGGCCCGGTAATTGGCGATCGCAGCAAGTTCAGGGATCGCGACAAGGATGTCGCCTGCATTGAACTGGCTCGTGACGGACCCGGTCCGGTAATCGTTCCTGCTTGCGATCGTGCCGCCCGTGGAGACGATGGAGAGCGTGGGGAGGTTTTTGTCCTGGGACACTTCATGGACTTTTGCCAGCGCCTGCGCCGGCCGCTCCATGAAGGTGCAGGCCTGCGGCGGGACGCCGATATTGTAGCCCGAGCCGAGCTTGATGACGGCCATCCCGTCGCGTTCAGTGATGTAAATCCCCTTCAGCTGCTTGCCCGCCCATGCGCACTGTACGATATCTCCGGATACAAACTCTGTTGTTATGCTACCAGCCTCCGTGCCGTTTCTGTGAGTTTTGCTGTTGTCGACCTGAGGTTCGTGAATTTCTGCCGTATGAGTTCACTGTCCTTTGCTGCCTGCTTTTTGCGTGCAGTAATTGCCTTCTTCGTTGCTTTCGGCGCCGGACCTCCCGTGACATCGCGGATGGCTACCGAGTAGCCTGCTTCCAGCACTTCGTTAATCTCTTTCTGGGTGAGCCCCATCTTCTTCAGCGATGTCCCCTTTGCAACCTCTGAGGCTGCTTTTTCGAGAGTGGCGAGTGTCAGGCTGCCTTTCTGCACCGCACGCCCGACAATCGAGTGCGCTGTCCGGAACGGGATGTCGTACGAGCGGACGAGCGTGTCGGCGAGTTCCGTTGCGGTGGAGAAGCCCTTTGCTGCCTCCTCCCGCATCCGCTTTGTGTCGAACTTCGCGGTCTCGAGCATGCCAAGGAGGATCCACGTGCTGATCCCCGTGCTGTGCACCCCGCGCCAGAGGTTCGGCGTCAGCTCCTGGAGGTCGCGGTTGTAGCTCATCGGCAAACCCTTGGTGATGGTGAACGCGGCGGCAAGGGACCCAAAGACCGTGCCGGCCTTTGCCCGCATGATCTCCGCGGTGTCCGGGTTCTTCTTCTGGGGCATGATGGACGAGGTGGAGCAGTAGGTGTCGTCCATCTCCACGAATTTCATGAACGAGGTGCTCCAGATAACGAGCTCCTCGCAGAGCCGGCTCGTGTTCGCCATAAGGATGGAGAGATCGGCCAGCGTTTCGAGCGCAAAGTCCCGGGTGGCGACGGCGTCCATGCTGTTCCCGACAAGCCCGTCAAACCCGAGGAGGGATGCCGTGTATTCCCGGTCAATGGGGTAGCCGGTGGACGCGAACGCGGCAGCGCCGAGGGGGCACAGGTTGACGCGGGCGTATGCATCCTTCAGCCGGTCGAAGTCACGGCCAAACGCCTGCTCGTAGGCGAGGAGGTGGTGGGCAAGGGTGGTTGGCTGGGCATGCTGGAGATGGGTGAACCCCGGCATGATGCTCTCCGTGTGCTTCCCTGCAAGCTCAAGGAGGATCTCCCGCAGGCCCGTAATGAGGATCATCTGGAAGAGCAGTTTTTCCCGCAGGGCGATCCGGATGCAGGTTGCGACCTCGTCATTCCGTGACCGGGCCATGTGCATCCGCCCCCCGGCCTCTGCTCCCGCCGCCTCGATGACCAGCGCCTCGATCCCCGCGTGCACGTCCTCGAAGGAATTGTCGAAGACATCCTCCGGCAGACCCTCGTTGCTGAGATCCAGCAGGACTTTAAGGATCTTCCGTGTCGTCTTCCGCTCATTGATCTTCTGCCGGTCGAGCATCAGCACGTGGGCAATGTCCACGAGCAGATCGGCCTCCGCGATATACCGGTCCGCGTCCATCGAGGAGAGGAATTCCTGCATGTCGAAGTCCCGCTCTCCTGAAAGGCGCCCCCGCCGCACAACATCGGTTCGCATCCGTTCACCCGTTTTCGTACCGGTATTATTGGTCATATACTGATTAAAGCCACGCCTTGCGTGCCGCAAGCTCGATGGCCTGCTGCACCGACTCCCGGGGAATGATGGTCGCGACCGGGACGTGCACGAGCTGCTCGATGATGCTTGATACGATCGGGGCGCAGACGATCGCGATCGCCCCTTCCCGCTCGGCGCGTACCGCAGCAACGATCGCGTCCTCCATCGTGTGGACGGGATACTCCCGCACCCGCATGCGGTGCCCGTCGATCTCCGCCATCCGCTCCTCCACACTCTCCAGCACCGGGCGGGCGGCAATGAGGCCGATGAAGTCCTCATCCCCCACGTGGTACAGCTGCCGCAAAGCGCGGATGATCGCCCGGAGGGTCGAGAGGTTGGGCGATCTCTTCCCGTGCAGGATCTTGTAGAGCGAGCTCTGGGCGATCCCGCTCTTCTCCGAGAGCTCGCGAACGCTGATCCGCAGGTCGTGCCGGAGGAGGTCGTTCAATACTGCAACGAACTCCTCGTCCGAGACAAGCGCAGCGCGCATGATCCGGTCAATCGGGTCCACCTGTGCCATATAACAGATACAAATGGGCCAACCCAAGAAAAATATTTTCTTTTTGTCCTACTTTTTTCCCTGGAAAACCGGACCGTTTTGGACAAACTGCCAATTATATCATCTGATTGTAGATTTTTCTTCTCATTATTTTACAAAAAGAGAGAAATAATGGCCGAATCGGGTAGTTTTTAATAATGCCCAAACAACACTCCCGTATGAAATCTTCTGCACTCATGGCAATCGCCATCATTGCGGTTGTCCTCCTCCTGGTCACGGCCGGCTGTACCCAGCCGTCGGGCACCACCGACACCAAGACCAGCAAAGCACCCGTCGACTCACTCGTCATCGGCTACCAGCCCAGCACTCACCAGATGGCCTTCATCACCGCCATGGAGAAAGGCTGGTGGCAGCAGGACCTCGCCCCGGTCGGCGTAAAGAAAGTCTCTGACAAGATCTTCCCGAGCGGACCCTCCGAGATGCAGGCAATGCAGGCCGGCGATCTCGATGTCGCGTATGTGGGCGCTGCCCCGTTCCTGACCGCGGTCAGCACCGGCCTTGACGCCAAGATCGTTGCCGGTGTCAACACGCAGGGCTCCGACCTGGTTGTCCGCGAGGGTATCGAATACACGGGACCTGAGAGCCTGAAAGGAAAGACCATCGGGACGTTTGCCATCGGCAGCATCCAGGACACCATCCTCCGCGACTGGCTCAAGAAGAACAACGTCGACCCCGACAAGGACCTGATGATCGCCCCCATGTCCCCGGGCGATGCGGTAACAGCCATCCTGGCCGGCAAGGTCGATGCCGTCTTCCTCCCGACCCCGTCCCCGAGCACCATCGTCAACCAGGGCAAGGGCAAGATCGTTGTCCACTCCGGTGAGATGTACCCCAACCACACCTGCTGTGTCCTCGTGGTTAGCGGCAAGCTGATCCGCGAGCACCCGGAGATCGTGAAGCAGATCATTGCAACAAACGACAAGGCGGTTGCCTGGAACCTCGCAAACAAGGATGAAGCCGCGGTGATCTATGCCAACAAGACGAGTGCCAGGCTCGACGATGTCAAGGCATCCCTTGCCGAGTGGGACGGCAACTGGGCGTCCGACCCGAACATCATCGTGGAACCGGTCCTCGATTACGCGAAGATCCAGTACGAGCTCAGGTACATCAAGAAACCGCTGACAAAGGACGATGTCTTCGACCTTTCGTTCTACCAGAAGAGCTGAAGAGACCAACCCTTTTTTTCCCTTGAACTCCTTTACTATACAGGATTATCCGCGGTTACTGAGGGCCCCATGGGAAAGTATTCGACGAATGGCAGGGACTGGCGGCTTGGCGCGCTCGCCATCGTTTGTACGCTGATTATCTGGCAGTTCATTGCAACCGTCATCATCCGGTACCCGTTCATCCTTCCCGCGCCGACCGATGTCTTCTCGGCGTTCATCTCCCTTATCCAGAAAGGCGACATCTTCATCGACCTCGGGACCAGTCTCGTCCACTTCGCCATCGGCCTTGGCCTTGCGCTCATCGTGGGGATCCCGCTCGGGATCATCATAGGCTGGAACCGCCGGATCGAGGCGCTTGCCGACCCCGTGATCGAGCTCCTCCGCCCCATCCCCCCGCTTGCCTGGATCCCGTTTGCCATCATCTGGTTCGGGCTGACCTCGTTCTCCGCGGGCTTCATCATCTTCATCGGGGCGGTCTTCCCCATCATCATCAACACCTACAGCGGCTTCCGGGGCGTGCCCCGGGTCTTCGTGGAGGCCGGCAAGATGCTCGGGTGCACAAAGGACCGCGACCTTGTCCGGTATATCGCCTTCCCGGCGGCCCTGCCGTCCGTGGCAGCCGGGATCCGGATCGCGACCGGTGTTGGATGGATGTGTCTTGTCGCCGCCGAACTCTTCGGTGTCTCGAACTTCGGCCTTGGCCAGAAACTCTGGTTCTACTACTCCCTCCACCAGATGGACAGCGTTGTCGTGTACATGATCCTGCTTGGCCTTATCGGCCTTGCGTTCGACATGATCTTCCGGTACTATGTAGACAAGAAGTTCCTGAAGTGGCGGACCGGGGAGGTGGCGTGAGATGGGCGATCTCGTGATTACCGACCTTCACCAGTCATTCCCCCGGGACGACGGGTCGCGGCTGGTTGTGCTGGACAACCTGAGCCTCACGGTGAAGGACAAGGAGTTTGTCTGCATCCTCGGCGCCTCCGGCTGCGGCAAGACAACGCTTTTGCGAATGATCGCAGGCCTCGACCACGCGGAGTCCGGCTCGATCGTGCTCGACGGGGAGGCGATCACGGGCCCGAATCCGAAGGTCGGCATGGTCTTCCAGGAATATTCCCTCTTCCCGTGGCGGACGGTCATCGACAACATCGCGTTCGGCCTCGAGATGCGGGGAATACCAAAAGAGGAGCGGTACCGGGTTGCAGAAGAGTACCTGGAGCTGGTCAACCTCAGCCAGTTCCGGGACAGTTTCCCCTCGGAGCTCTCGGGCGGGATGCGGCAGCGGGTGGCCGTTGCCCGGGCGCTCGCCCTCGACCCGGTCGTGCTTTTGATGGACGAGCCCTTCGGGGCGCTCGACGCCCAGACACGGAACAAGCTCCAGATCGAACTCCTGGAGATTTGGGAGAAGACAAAAAAGACGGTCATCTTCATTACGCACAGCGTGGACGAGGCCGTCTTCCTCTCGGACCGGATCGTTGTGCTGACGCCCCGGCCGGGCCGGATCTGCCAGGTTACCGAGATCCAGCTCCCGCGTCCCCGCGACCGCACGAGCCCGGCGTTTGCGGAGATCCGGCGCGAAGTCCTTGACCTTATAAACCAGCACTGTAGTATCCAGTAAGGTTTAATACGACACATATCCATTTTATACAAGCAGTTTGAGGAGCGTACCGGTACCGATATCTGTCTCAATAACCTGATATTCCGGACCGCTTTTTCAAAAGTACTCATTTGGAGTTGGACGCGATGGTTAGAAAACCGGCAAAGATGTACAGGGACGTTGCCAAGAAGGCCTACACACGACGCGAATACATGGGCGGTGTCCCCGGGAACAAGATCGTGCAGTTCGAGATGGGCAACCTCTCGCAGGAATTCCCGACCGAAGTTGACCTGATTGTTGAAGAGGCCTGCCAGATCCGGCACAGTTCCTTAGAGGCTGCCCGTATCACCATCAACCGCCGGCTCATGAAGGACGTCGGCCGTTCCAACTTCCACTTCAAGGTCCGCGTCTTCCCCCACCATGTCCTGCGCGAGAACAAGCAGGCAACCGGCGCCGGTGCCGACCGTGTCTCGGAAGGGATGCGCCTCGCTTTTGGCAAGGCAGTCGGAACCGCAGCCCGCGTCACTCCCGGCCAGGCAATCCTGACGGTCTTCTCCACTCCCCAGTACCTCGAGAAGATCAAGGACGCGATGCGCCACGGCGCCCACAAGCTCCCGAGCCCGGCACACCTGAAGGTCAAAGAGATCAAGGTCAGCGGCAGGATCGTTGCAGCACCGAAGATCGTTGGCGAGAAGGTTGTTGCAGCACCGGTTGTCACCGAAGAGGCGGCAGCCGAGCCGGCAAAGGACGCGAAGGGTGCAGCACCTGCAAAGGGCGGCAAGGAAGCCGCACCGGCCAAGGATGCCAAGGGCGGTGCCCCGGTCAAGGCCGACGACAAGAAGGGTGCAGCCCCGGCAAAGGGCGGCAAGAAGTAATATTTTCTTTTCTCTTCCCCGTTTTTTTCAATTGTTACAAAAAGTGTTTCCTTTCCAGGGGAGCGGCTGCTGTTTTCACGGTCGCGGGCCGGCACGTGAGGGATGACGGGCCTCTCTTCCGGTGCCCGCCACCCTCCTGCACGTCAACTGTACCCGATGAACCCGGCAATCCCCCGCTTCCGGTTCCCGAAGTAGATCTCCCGCTCGCTCATGGTGGAGACGTCCTCGATGGTGAAATGCACGTCGGGATAGTCGGTCTTCAGCACCTCAAGCAGGTGGCGCGCCTCTTTTCTTGGCACCATGCTGATGAGGATGGCAACCGCGGGCACGAACTGGCCCGAGCCGTTGATCCGCGTGGTCCCGTACCCGAGTTCCCCGAGGCGCCGGATGAGCGGTTCGGGGTCTTTTGTACAGAAGATCCTGACGATGACGGTGCCAAGGCCAATCCAGGATTCGATGGTCATGCCGATGAGTGTCCCGATCCCGTACCCCAGCATGTAGGCGATGATGCCGGGGATGTTGTCGAGGTTCGTCAGCACGAGACCGGTGGAGAGCACCCAGATTCCAATCTTCAGCGTCCCGATGCCGGAAGCGAGATACTTGTGGCCCTTTGTCACGTAGACAAGCCGGATTGTCTCCATTGCAGTCTCGATGATTCGTGCAAGGAGGATGATAAGCGGTAAGGCAAGATCCATAATTTCGCAACCATGACCTGTGTCCGCACCACATGTACGGCAATCTAGGCATATCCGTTTGGGAGTATGTATGCCTTTTGGGAACAGGCGGAGATGCAAACAAGAAAGATTTTATTATAAAAGATATGATATTGTTTCTGTGAATATTGTCCCCCGCCGATACTCTGTACCTACATCCCTCGTCTGCAGGAACAGTGTTCACTTGCCTTCAAACAAAACTCACCTTTGAGCATACAAGGAGAAACCCGGCCGGGCCCGGCCATACGGACCCGGTAAGTCTTTTTTTTTCCGACTGGTTCGAAGAACCAGGAGGACGAGAAGAATCCGAAGGATTCTTCGAGCTTCGACTGGTCCGCGAAAACCGCGTCGATCCCCCAGCTTTCCCCCCCCCGTTCGCCCCCCCCTCCGTCGATCTCCGGCAGGTGCATGCAGTCCTGCCTGACGGTTCTGCCATGCAGAATGCTTTGGCAAATTACTATTATCTCACTTCTGGTATGCTGGTATATCCAGTAAGAGACTGGAGGAGTGTGGAGAAGATGAATGCTGGTGAATTTGCAGAAATCCATGAAGCGTGGATCGAAGTGATGGCCGCTTTTGAAGAGGCGGAAGTACCGTTTGAAGAGGAACAGGTGGCAGGCACCGGGGTGTTTGCCGCAGGTACGGCGCCGGTTGCGACAGCACGGTGACCTGGCCCAACGAAAATTTTCCTTTTTTCGCTGGTTTTACATTCCGGGACTGTCACACCGGTAAAAAATTGTGCTTCCTTATCTGATTCCCCTGAACTGGAACTCTGGCACTCTCCGGAACTTCCCGTAATAATTGCCCACAAGATCGGCCTCCAGTTCCTTCAGGTTATGCGGAAGGACGTTCTGCCCGATGATCTGGTATGAGAACAGCACCTCGCGCCCGCCATAGTCTTTCCCGCACAGGCCGAGCAGGCGTCCTGCGATATCCGCTGACTGGCCGATAAGCAGGATCTCCCGTGACCCGGCATCCGCGAGCAGGTAGAGACCGGCCCCTTCGCCAACAGTACGGGCGTGTTCCAGGCACAGCGGTGCCTTCACTGTCCATTCAAGCCCCATCCAGTCGCTGTCGCCCGGTTCTCCCGCGGGTTCCAGCGGGCTGATGCTCGGGAACCCGGCCGGGTTATCCTTCTGGGTATTGGTAAGCTTCCCGCCCCGCCGGCTCTCTGCCCGGGTCGTGGACTTCCGGTACCGCGGGTGGAACCGGCCGAAGTTGCAGAGCGGGGATTCGCCGGTCTCCTGCCGGTAGGCAGAGAGCAGGAAGTTCTCCATTCCTTTCCGCCCGCTCACCGAGGCATCGAGCGGGGCGGAGGAGACTTCGAGCATGACCGGTTCGAGATCACCGGGTTCTCCGGCACTGGGGGAAGATGGATCCTTGCAAGAATCGTTCTCGCGGTCAGCTATCCACTCGACCCACCAGCACCAGAGTGCCGGTGCTTCGGAATACGGGTCGCTCCACGGCATGATGTCTCCTCTCCGGAGGGTCTGCCGGAGCCCGGCCAGCTTCTTGTGGAGCGACTGGCCGGTCTCGCCGATGTACATCAGGAGGTCTTTGTCATCCGGGCGGATGCGATAGACCCCCGGCGCTTTCTGGATATACCAGAATTCGCGCGGGGCATTGAAGGGCACCCACGGGGACCAGTCAAGGTCAAGCCAGTTCTCTTCCAAAAAATCCATAGCTGTTCTCTGGTTATTTCGTAGACGTGCGATCAGATGAACCCTTTCAGAGGGGCGGGGCCGGAAGGACCGGTTCTCGTGCCCTGGCGATTCTCGAGAGTCTTTGGTCCTCCTGCTGTCCTGCAGACGGGGAGTTACCTCAGTAGTAACATTAAAACAATAACAAAAGATAAAAGATCGTGAGCCAGTATGCCGGAACAGATACGGGTTCTCTATGTTGACGATGAGCCCGGTCTTTTGGAGTTGGGGAAGAGCTTCCTTGAAAAGGATGGGGATATCGTTGTCGATACGGCAGAATCGGCAACCCTTGCGCTTGCCCGCCTGAATACTACGCCCTGCGATGCGATCGTCTCGGATTACCAGATGCCCGAGGTCAATGGCATCGAGTTTTTGAAACGGGTGCGGGGGAGCGGCAGGACGATCCCGTTCATCCTCTTTACCGGGCGCGGCCGCGAGGAGGTGGTGATCGAGGCCATCAACAACGGTGTCGACTTCTATCTCCAGAAGGGGGGAGACACCATGGCGCTCTTTGCCGAGCTCTCCCACAAGATCCGGCAGGCCGTCTCCCGCTACCGGACACAGGGAGAGCTCCAGGCAGCCTACGAGCAGCTCTCGGCGTCCGAAGAACAACTCCGCAGCCAGCTCGACCTCATTATCGAAAAGCAGGAAGCTCTCATCAAGAGCGAGGAGAAGTTCCGGGACCTTGTCGAGACCTCGCTTGACCCGATCTGGGAGATGGACATGAATGGGACCTTCACGTACATGAGCCTGGCCTGTCTTGAAGTCCTCGGGTATTCGCCGGAGGAGGTCCGGGGAAAGACGGTCTTCTCCCTTGTCGCGGAACCCGTCCGGCAGGCGTTCTTCCATGAGTTTGCGACCCTTGACCGGAGCACGAAGGTGACCCGGGAGCTCGAGCTGCCGTTCCTGTGCCGGGACGGGCGTGTGAAGCTGTTTGAGATCCGGTCCATTCCCCAGTACGATGCAAAGCACCAGCTGATCGGGTTCCGGGGGACCGCCCACGACATCACGGAGCGGCGCAAAGCCGAGGACCGGCTCAGGAAGAGCGAGGAGAAGTTCCGGTCGCTTGTGGAGACCTCCCCGGATATGATCTGGGAGGTTGACCTGGAAGGTACGGTATTGTACGCCAGCCCGAAGGTGAAAGACATCATGGGGTATGCGCCGGAACTCCTTATCGGGAAATCTGTCGGGGATTTCATCCCGGAACAGGCATGCCCCCGTTTTGCCCGGTTAATGCAGGAGTTTACTGCATCCACCGGGCCCATCGCGCCCATTGAGTTCCCGGGCGTTCACCGTGACGGGCACCCGATTTTTTTTGAGATCCGCGTGGCACGGGTTACCGGTCCCGACGGGAAAACTATCGGGTTCCGGGGAACGGGCCGGGACATCACGGAACGGCGGAAGGTAATGGACGCCCTCCGGGAGAGCGAGCGCCGGTGCCGCGAACTTGCGGGGGACGGGCCGGGGGAGAAGGGGGAGGGGTAGCCGGGACCGGATCCACTTGCCGATGCCGGGAATTATGACGGGGCTGTACTCTTCAACAGATCTTTGTGCTGCCTGCACTCCGGATGAGATTTTCCGGAACAGAATAGCGGAGAGAATACGTAATATCAATATTTTTGTGAATTTGCTCTCAATATCTGAGTGTGAGGAACGGACTGAGGTGGGATTGACTATCCGGGTGAGAGTACCTGGTCAATCTCCTCTTTCAGGAGAGGAAGATCCTTTTTTCGCGGTATTCCAGACTTCGTCAAGATCAATACCAAAGTACTGGTGGACGAGAAGGTGCCGCGTGGAAATGATATCCTTCCACGGGATTTTCTGGTGTTGAGCCTGGAATTCCGGCGAGATCCCGTTTGCGGCTTCTCCGATGATCTGGATATGGTAGAGAACCCAGACCTGGAGAAGATCTGACTGGAAAAATTCCTCGTTTGCTTGCGGGAGTTTTTCATAAATGCGTTTGATTGCTTCCCGTATATCGAGAAGCCGGTCCCGGTCACTTCAGTCCAAGATTTTTCAAATCTTCTCCAATCTCACCTCTGCGAGGTTCGATTTCATAGTGGAACCGCTTCCTGCATCACGGAATTGCGGATCTGTTCCTTGAGACCATTGACCGATGCCACATCCACGCTGCATCCAAGAAGTTCTGAAAGCTCCCGCTGCAATGCCGCATGCTCACGATGTGCCGAAAGGAAACCCGACAAGAAAATCGATATCGCTTCCCTCCCGTGCTTCATGGCGGGCGACCGATCCGAAAATACGGATGTTTTTAATGCCGAACCGGCCTGCAAGTACGAGGATATCATCTCGTTTTGTTGTGATAATCCTGTAGTGGTCCATAGCCGGTTCCTGTTACCAGACAGGTGTGCCGTCATGATTATTAATGCATTGACCGGGCGACCGGTTCCGGCTCTCTCCCTCTTGTCCCGGTTCTTCAGGACTGATGCCGGTGTCCCTGCAGATCTGCTTCACGATCTTTGGATGAGCATTTCGGATTTGAAAAATATCCCGGTTCCGGCTTGCGGGGATTGGGCCCGGGATTCCATACAATAATTACTGCCCGGTTCCCCGCTCAATGATCCTGAGGTAATCAGTAAAGAGGTATTTTTTGTACCGTTTTTTCCCGGTGATCTCCCGGAGAATCTCCAGTCTCTCGAACTGGTTCACCAGGTCATAGGCAGGCTGGTGACTGATGCCAAGCGCTGAACTGATATCGGTAACCGTGACGACAGGTTTTGTAAACAGGAGGTCGATGAGCCGGACTGCGCTTAAGCCTCCGACATTATTTTTAACAAGGGTATCGATGAGCCGTTCTTTGAGTGCAATGATCTCCTTTGCATTGGCAAGCGCTTCTTTTGATACTTCGATGATGCCGCGAAGGAAAAATTTCAGCCACGATTCCCAGTCACCTTCGATCCTGATTTTCTGGAGATTGTTGTAGTATTCCTCCCGGTGCTGTTTTAAGTAGATGCTCAGGCAGAGGAGGGGGCGGGCAAGAATGCCTTTCTGGCAAAGATAAAAGGTGATGAACAACCGCCCCATACGGCCATTCCCGTCAATAAATGGGTGGATCGTCTCGAACTGGGCATGTACCAGGCCAATCTTGATGAGCGGGGGAATCCGGTCATCGGTGACGATGAACGATTCGAGATCCTTTAACAGTTCCGGCACTTTTTTTGGGGGTGGGGGCACGAATGTTGCTGAGTGCACGCCCGATCCCGGCGGGCCAATCCAGTTCTGGACTGTGCGGATCTTTCCCGGTTCTTTCTTGCCGCCCCGTGTTTCCTCAAGGAGAGTCCGGTGGATTTCCTGCAGGATCGCGATGGAAAAAAGTTCATGGCTTGTTCGCCTGAGGCCCTCATCCATTGCCCGGATGTAATTGATAACTTCTTTGACCTCGTTAATGTCATCGCTTGGGACCATGTCTGCTTCGAACTCAAGTACGCCCTGGAGCGATGCCTGGGTTCCTTCGATCTGGGAGCTGAGCAGCGCCTCTTTTTTCACGTACATTGCAACGAAGAGATCGGCATTGGGGAGGATTGCGGTCATACCATCCAGGCGTGCGAGGGCCCGGTCCGCTTCTGAAAGGAGGTGATGAAGTTCGTCATCGAAATGCACCGGGGGATCCGGGGGCAGCGGTTTTGGGATATATGCTTGGTATCCTCCGTTCTGGCGAACCGTGATTCCCATCCTGCTTTCCTGCATATGTCTTCCTCACCAGAATTATCGTTACGATCCCGCGTGTAATTCTGGCCAGCCAGAGTTACAGTGTGCTCAGGGTGTTTAAGTCTGTTTTACCAGAATAAGGTTTTGGCACCGGTGTCCCTGCAGATATAATAATAAAAGAAAAGGAGCGGGGTGTGAAAATGACGATGCTTTCTGCCCCTTCCCTATACCCCGGATACACCGCATATGCTGCGGACAACAGAACATACCTCTTCAGGTGATTTTGTCCCGGAGAACTCCTGTCGTACAGCGCAAAAACCCGGTCCTGTGCTCCAGATCGTTTTCCATGTATCATCGATTGCAGCATGGATTGCTGGAATGGCATACTCTGGTGGGATTGGAAGGATGATCACCGGGCATTGGCAAGGCCTTCACGTGAGACTTCTTTTGATGCCGCGAGTATCATCTGTGAAAACTGTTCATGAGAACTTTCACCCTCCGCACTTCAGCTTTTATCGTGGGAGAAAAATAAATTATTTTTAGAGATCTCGTGGGAATCATTATGGAACATTCAAAGAAACCTCCAAGGAAAACGGCTGGAAAAATAATGTTTCCGGTCCATGATAATCCTGAATCAGCAGCGGCTCTTCTTGGCGATATCCGGTCCCTTGTAGAGTCAACACGTTTCCGTGTCGCCGCCGGAGTAAATGCTGAGATGGTGCTGCTCTACTGGGATATCGGTGAGCGGATCCGAAAAGAGATTCTTGGCGATGAGCGGGCTGCGTACGGTAAACAGGTGGTTGATCTGTTATCGGACCAGTTATCGGCTCACTATGGCCGCGGGTTTGCGAGAACCAATCTCTTCAACATGATCCGTTTTGCAGAGGTTTTTCCGGACCGTTCAATAGTCCACTCACTGAGTGGACAATTGAGCTGGACCCATCTCCGTAATCTTATCTATATCGAAGATTCCCTTGCCCGTGAATTCTATACCGAGATGTGCCGGCTTGAACGGTGGAGTGTCCGGGTGCTCCAGGAAAAGATACGGGGAATGCTCTTTTGTTCGGACTGCTCTCTCAAGGAAGCCGGAAGAACTCGCCCAAAAAGAGCTTGAAGCGTTGCGTGACGATGACATAATGACGCCGGATCTTGTTTTCAGGAACCCGTATTTCCTTGATTTTTTGGGATTGTCTGATACATATTCTGAGAAAGATCTGGAGAATTCAATCCTTCGTGAGCTGGAGCGGTTTATTCTTGAACTTGGTACCGACTTCTCATTTGTTGCCCGACAGAAACGGATCACTGTCGATCATGAGGATTACTATATCGACCTGCTCTTTTATCACCGGAAGCTACGACGGCTTGTTGTCATCGACTTAAAGCTCGGGAAGTTCCGGGCGGCCGACAAGGGACAGATGGAACTTTACCTGCGGTGGCTGGACCGGTATGACCGGCAGCCGGGCGAAGAGCAGCCCCTCGGCCTGATCCTCTGTGCTGGTTCATCGGCCGGGCATATTGAACTCCTCCAGCTCGAATCAAGTGGCATCCGGGTTGCGGAATATTTTACTGAGCTGCCCCCCCGTAAACTGCTGGAACAGAAATTAAAACGTGCGGTGGCGATTGCACGGGAGCGATTAGCAGAGGGAGATGCTGGGTTGTGAACCGGATGCCTGAATAACGCAGAATAAATGGAATGAACCGGTCTTTTTTTTAGAGTTTACTCAGGATTTTCAAGGCTTTGTCGTGGCGGACCATGGACTTCTCCAGGATTACCCGTTCCGCCGGCGTCAATCCGCCGGCGTTCTCTTTTCCGGATTTAATTTTCGATATCTTTTCTTCTGCCATGATCTCATCTCCGGTTTCTGCTACTCATCATGGAATGCCTGAAGGTATTGTTTTCTGTATGGGCAGAAGACATGGCGGCCGGACCTTTTTTGATTCTCCTGCAGGAGCCTGTTCCGAAATCTCCGGTTCCTGCCGGAAATGTTCGAAGAGCCTTCGGCTTTTCTCATGCTTCATGTCTGGCAAGATTCAGCATCTCACACGATTTCCCTCACCCGTTGATTCACGTAATCTCCGGCTCCTGCCGGAAATAGCTCACGTACTCCCTGCACACGTCGTTCTCGCTCATAAACATCGTGTCTTTTAGCTCTTCCGATCGTTCGTAAAACGCCGGCACGTACTTCGCCAGGTTCGCATACTGCACGCCCCGCTCTGTGTCCAGTTTCGCGGCCAGGATTTTTATGAGACGGATGGCGCACGCTTCCGGTAGTGGGATGCAGTCGTTCTTTATATCCGTCCAGTGGAGGAGAAAAAAGGCTGCCGGCCGGTCTTTGATGGCCGAAACGAAGATGTCGGTGCCGCTTCTTACGGTGTTGCCGGTGTAATACGAGAACCGGGGAACAACGAAGAGGGGGATGTCGGTCGCGGGATTGATTACGGGAGTTGTTGTGTTTTTGGGCATCTTTGGATCATCTCGTGCATCACATCCGGTAATTCTGTTGGCAGGCGGACGATATAACTATTGATTATCGTATATAAAATCCGGTTTTTACCGGGTCCCGTGGATTTTCACAAACGATTCTGTACTTCTGGTGGATCGTACCGGTTTTTCAACCGGTAGACAGTTGCGTTAGAAATCGTTTATACTGCAATTTCCCATCGATAGTGTGGACAATGAGATCCTGCTCCGGCAACGAGTGTGCCGCCGATCTGGTTACTAGGACTCGAATAAATCTTTAAGATTCCAGTACCTGATGGTTGTCCAACAAATCTTGATATTGTTCCTTTAGTTCGATTGAACTAATCAAAAATTATTGCTTTCAATTGATAATAACAATTGTAATTTTGATAAAATATTAGAAAATTTTATATTGTAAACAGGTAAGTTAAAAGCGATGCAGTTATGGCAAGCTCTGAAAATCAGCCCGCAGTATCACTGGAACTCAAACCCCTGATCCCCTTGATTGTTATCGTAATGCTGAGTGTGATTGTTGCAGTAATTACATTTGGTAGTTTCCAGTCATCGGCTAATGTTACTATCAAAGATATGTCATTTTCCGGTGCGATTGCCGGGTTTATCGGGACATTCCTTGTTCTTTTTTCTGTATATTCCCAAATCTATGACAAAGCGTCTCAGAATAAACTTGCCGAATATCGGGAAATAATTGACAAATTACGGTTAAAGTTGATTAAAGGCGCTCCCTGTCCTGAAGGTTTTGAGATCGAAATGGATGAAAAGCGCAAATTTTTGTTTGCGCATCCAAGTACGTGGAAACCTCAGCAAGGAGTATTATACTATTTCACCGAGAATGTTCCGGAAAATGAGAGAAAGAACAGAAAGACCCGTGGCAGTTTTCATATATACTACATGGATTTGAATACCCTCGTTGAAACCTATAACATCGATAAAACAATCGATTTTCAGAACCTCCCCTATAAGGATCTTTATAGTAAATTATCAGTACGCGTGTTGGAGTCTCTTAACGAAAAAATGAAAAAAAATTTTCCGAGTTTCACTTTAATCAGCAGTAATAATGAATGTATACGGATTGATGATATACCCAGTTTAAGAGTCAACAGTACGTTCTCAATTATTGCAAAAGAACTCGTTGCCCAAGGAGAAGATGAAGCAAATTTTCCTGATTTAAATAAAACAATTACCCTGAGCAATACACGCCTTCTCATTTACAATAAGCGACTCCAGGGTTTGTATGAATTTGCCTCGGTCGATGATACCGAGGATTATATGGTCACGAGTGAAATTTTTAACCAGGTTACAAACTCAATTCGCTTTATTTAATCTCTAAAAAATTTTCCTACCATTTTTACATTATGCATTTGAAGCGCATATCGGGTTAGAATAAAAATTCACGAATTATCTTTTCCAGAACAGATACTTCCGGTACTGGTATTCCGTTGTTCTTATGATCCGTCCAATGGAGGAAACAGATAAAATTATTTAAAAAACTACGAGATTTAAAAAAACATTAAAAACATTTTTATAATGAGCGCGTAGTAGAACTTTGTATGCCTCCTCCAGGGTTAGACGTAAAAATTCTGAATCAGGTATTCCAGTTGATTCACAATGAAACAAACCACGGTACTGCAAATCACCTGACGAGAAAAAAATTACAGACTAGCGCCGGTCAAATTCCTCCGGAATCAGTTCTTGGATGCCTGGTAACCTATCAGGGAGATAATCTTATCCAATGTTCTAAGGATAAAGTTGATTTTCCTCCGAAGGACCAGATGAAAGACTACGATGAGTTCCACCTGACTTCAAGAGGAATAAAATCTGATTCGCCATACATGTATGCAAAGGATAAGTATGGGAATGAAGATCAATCGTTAATCGTACTACGAATATAACAAGATTAGAGCGCGTTGCGAAACGAAGCACAGGCAATTTTTCTGTATTGTTCCGATTTTTATCCATCGTTGGCAAACCATAATTGACGGGAAGACTCCGGAGATATCCCTAAGAAATCGTTAGGGGCTGATCTTAGAGTATTTACCATTTATCCTGTAATTCCCGCAGGTTTTCCGACCGGTAGACAGTTGCGTTAGAAATCGTTTATACTGCAATTTTCAATCGATAGTATGAACAATTGCGATCCTGCTCCGAGCCAGTGAATCGGAATCACCGGGGGGGATCGTTGTTCACATCAATCAGTTATCCTCATTGACCCCAACCATTGAGACCATTAACCAGACGAACGAAAGGGTATGAACAGAATAACCCGACGAAGTGACGACTCCCGGCCGGTTGGTGCACGGGGAGCGATTCAATATCCGGGGTTTTCCCCGTAATTTTTGTTAGGGATTTTTTTACCGGGACTTTTTCCGGCGGATGTTTTTTTAAATAAGTGTTGGTGACTGGTGACATTTCCCGGGATATCCGTATTCGGACATGGCTATTGGTGCCGGGGGCGTCCAAGCGGAAGTGATTTTGATCCGGAACGAAACGAAACGAACATTTGGTCACCAGTGCACCGGTATTGATATTTGCGGGCAGGGAGAAAAATATGTCGACTATTGTCTGCGATAGAAATTACCCTCTTTTCATCCGAATCTCACTCAGTGAACATGCGCGAGGAAGAAATTTTTGGCAGAATGCTGCAGGAAGAGCGGAAAGCCAAAAATATTTCCCAGGAGAAGCTTGCAAAACTCGCCGGCCTTGACCGGACGTTTATCAGTCTCATCGAGAATGGAAAACGGAGCCCGACATTTTCGACTATTCTGAAGATCTGTTCATCTCTTGATATTGCTCCATCGGAACTGTTCTCGATTTACGAGAAGAAGGATCCGGATTACCGGATAAGGAAAGGCGGGAAGCAATAGAGATTGTACGCTCGCTGGCGCATTCGATGATTCCTTTTTGGGAATCTTCTCATTCTCAACTTTCGAAGAATCCTGAGGGGTTCTTTTCCTGCGTCGGGTTTGATAATCTTCTGCATTCTGATGTTTCATCTTTTACAAGATTCAGCATCTTATACTATTTACGGTACGGGCCATTATTTAAAGCGTACCCTGCATCGCATGAGTGCCAGTTCCCTAAAAAAAATTCCGGCAGACAATTCCGGATATTTACAGAGTGTATTCCTCTGGCCGTATAGGGCATGAGGACGAGGCCGCGGAGGAGCTGGAGAGTGCACTCCTCGCTGACGGGTGCATACGCATCCGGTTTTTGCTCCGACCAGTGCAGGAGATAAAATTGGGGGGGTTGGCCTGGTGTGATCTTTGCGTAGATGTCGGTACCGCAGGTTATCCTGCCGGCCGCGTACGGGGAATACCACGGCGAGCGGAAGAGGGGGGTGTCGATCGTGGGGTCGGGCGGTGAGCCGGGTTGTACTGAGTGGGGCGGCATGGGGGCATCTCGGGGGTCACATTCTCGTATTATATTAGTTCTCACATTGGATAAATTTATCCAAAGGTATGATAATTACATACTTGGCATATTCGGGCATAAAAGAATGCGATGGCTCTCACAACGATCAAGATCCAGACAGAGACACGCGACAAGATAGCAGATCTTGGGAAGAAATCAGAGAGCTACGATACGATCCTCAATCGGTTGATCGATTTTTACCGGGAACATGCAAAGAAAGAGTGAGCCAGTTTTTCTCTCCCAGGTTTTTGGAACCTGTATTGGAGTTTTGGACATATGCCCATCCGGCCCCTCACAGGGCTCCGATTGGTCGTTGCGGGAGTTTTTACGTGTCTCATTCGTGAAAATGCGTGTCTCTTTTTTCCGCAATCGGCAGATTCAGATCCGGACTGGTGTATTTCCCTGCGTTTCGGGCCCGGATACGTGTCTCTTTATGTCTCTTTGGATGGCGGAAAAGAGGGTGGGACGGCTTTCAGGGTGTAGCGGGAAAAGGGGAGATCATCGCTATTGATCTCTTATGTGGGGAGTATGACGCTCAATGGGGCTGACGCAGTCGAAGATTTTCCGATGAAGATCTTCAAAGAACTCCGTTCCTCTCATCTCTCATGTCTGACGACATTCAAGATTCTCCCCAGCCTTCGGCTGGCCCAGCTGCGTGGGCTTGCCCCGGAGTTTATTAAAATCATCCTGTAAATCCCATTGTTTTTTCCGACCGGCAGACGCTTGCGTTAGAAATCGTTTACAGAGCAATTTCCTATCGATAGTGTGGACAATTGCGATCCTGCCCTGAGCTAGTGAACCGGAATCATCAGCGGGATCGTTGTTCACATCAATCAGTTACCTTCATGGACCCCAACCATTGAGACCATTGAACCAGACGAACTAAAGGTTTTGAACAGAAATATCCCGACGAAGTGGCGATCCCCAGCCGGGAGGTGCACGGGGAGGGATTCAATATCCGGGGGTCTCCCCGTAATTTTTTTGTTGGAGATTTTTTTTACCGGGGCTTTTTCCGGCGGATATTTTTTTGATAAGTGTTGGTGCATGGTGATTTTCCCGGAACATCCGTATTCAGACCTGGCTATTGGTGCCGGGGGCGTCCGAGTGGAAGTTTTTGATCCGGGATGTGACGAACATTTGGTCACCAGTGCACCGGTGGAGGTGTAAGATGGTTATGACAATAAATCTATGCACATTTTGTAAATTTTTTACTAATTATGCATTAATACCTAAATGTGCATAATCCCATTGGATTGTATGGCAGAGAAGGAAAATACGGTCAAGTCCCGGTACCATTATGGATCCAATTCTCTCGACCTCACGATTCCTTCTGATGTCGTTACTTCCAAGGGGATTAATCCAGGGGATATTTTCCGACTGATCGTGAAGGAAGAAAAGGGAAATCTGGTTTTACAATACGAGCGGGTCTATAAGACAAAAGTGTGAGGGGGGTTTGACGCTCATCGGGGCTGGCGCCCCTCGCCGCGTGGGCTAGCCCCGTGAAGGTCGGGCTCCGCTTCCCGTTCTCGATGAGGCTGATGGCGGTCCGGTCGAGGCCGGTGAGTTTGGCGAGTTTTTCCTGAGATATGTTTTTTGCTTTTCGTTCTTCTTCGAGGATTTTGCCAAAGATCTCTTCTTTTACGGATGTCACTGGTGGAGATGTTTCGAAAGAAGAGGCTTGTGATTATCGCAGACAAGAGTCGACAATGAGAGGTTCGAATTTGAATCATCGCATTGTTAGTATGGGTAATAGTTCTCTCGAAAAAATGCCACTCTTGTAAAACTGTTTCACCCAACAGCGAAGGCTCCGCAAGTGCGGCGCGCTCTGTAAAAAATACATTAGTCCTTCAGCAATTCACTATCAACAATTTTCAGTATTTAAAAATTTGTACACTTTAAATCCATTATAGCCATTAGGGAAAGGCTCTGGACTATCAATAAAATTATTTTCTTTTTGATTTTTTTCTGCCCTTTCATCAGTAATCTGTTTTATAACTCGTCTGAGTCGTTCTTTTCCAATTTCTGCGACGGTTTTATATCCACATTTAAAGGCTTCAGAATCTTCACTGGTCAACTCTGGTATTTGAACCATGATGAATTTCCGATTACCTCCCTCTTCTTCATTCAGAGTTATTACCGCGTGCGCAGTTGTGCAAGACCCAGCAAAAAAGTCTAGAATAATGTCGTTTTTGGATGAACCTAACTTTAAAAGCTCAATAATTAATCTGCAAGGCTTGGGATTATCAAATATTGTTAAATTCCCCAATATTTTTTGCATCTCTTTTGATCCACAATGACTCAATGGAACATTATCCCAAATTGTTGTATGTGATGTACCTTCCTTTACATCTGACAAAAATCGTTTAAGTTTCGGTCTCCCTTCGCCGTTCTTACCAAAATAAATCTCATTATTTTCAATCAATTTCTGTATGTGCTCTTGATTATATCTCCAATTTCCGTTAGATGATGGATAATGTAATTCTCCAGTGTTGGGATTTGTGATCGGGAAATAAAGCGATTTAACATATCGCCCACCTTTCACATTCGCCATTAAATCTCCCGCTGTCCAGGGGCCTTTTGGGTGATTATCTGGATTTTTATATCGTTTCAACTGTTCTGAAGTTCTTTCCTTGGGATAGAGTTTCAGATTTCGAATATTCTTTGCATAGACTAAAATGTATTCGTGGGCGGCACCAATCACCTTATCATTTGGCGGACTACTTCGTTTCTTCCAAATAATCTGTTCAACAAAGTTCCTTCCGTCAAAAATTTCATCCATTATCACTCGGAGATTGTGCACTTCGTGATCATCAATGGAGATAAAAATTACTCCATCATCCCGTAACAAATTTCGGGCTAAAAATAATCTCGGATACATCATGTTAAGCCAGTTCGAATGATATCGACTTGCCGATTCATTCGAAGAGGGAAAATAATTCGTTTCCTTGTCAAGCCTATTAGTTTTCCAGGGATTTTTTTGGGGATAATCTGAAAAATAATCGTTATATACAAACTTTTTTCCCGTATTGTATGGGGGATCAATGTAGATCATCTTGATTTTTTCAGCATATTCCTCTTGCATTATTTTTAATATGTCAAGATTATCGCCCTCAAAAAAGTAATTCTCGGTTTTCCGCCACTCAACAGACTCCTTTTTTTCGGGTTTTAAAACGCCATTTACTGGACTATGGATGGAGTGAAAACACTTATCTTTTCCTTTCCAGAGGAGCTTAAAATGTTCATCCTCATCCTCCAGACTATCTCCTAAAGAATACCGAAGCTGATTCCAATCAATTTTACCCTCTGTGAACGCTTCAGGAAAAAGCGTTTGCAATTTTTCTTTTTGAATATCTGAAATTTTAGATTTCAAAATAAGCTTTGAAACCATTCTTGCCATGAATAAGTGTATTTACACTCATCCTGGAAATATGTTCCTGGTTAAAGTTGCTGGTACTTTATTGAAAAAGTGGGTTCAGAGATTATATAATTCTGATAATTCTTTGCTGAACCCAAGAACAATCGGAATCAATCCGGGAGCAATCATTTTTGTGATATCCTTGATATTGCTGATAGAAATTCCATTTTTATTCTCCTTCTTGTTAATTTCCTTTACAAGCAATAATGTGAAAATCATCATCCCATCGACATAGATCTGTTTCAAAAGCATTTCATCAAATTTTTTATTTGCTTTCAATTCCGTCAATAAGACTTTATTATCCATATTGATTAAGTAGTCAATTTTATCCTCACGCTGCAATACGTGCATGGCTGTATTTTCATCAAATTCCCACCTCGGCCATTGATCCTTGTATATCGGCCTCGGTTCCGGTATACTAAATTTTTCCGGTTCCTTTCTGTCACCGTTATCATTACCCGGCGGATTAGGTCTGGGAGTTGGCTTCCCTGGTTGTTTATTTTCTTTCTTTTCTTTATCGATTAACACATAAAATTTTGAAGTGAATGGATCATCGTATCTGTGCTCATCAGTCACAGAAAATGTTAATTCGTTAATATCCCCGATTTGGACACCTTTTGGAACTTCAATTGCTAATGTAGCAATACCATTGTACAGCGAAATGCTTCGTTTTGGGTAGTCCTTATTGTTCAAAGATAATTCAAATGATCCTGGATAAAGAGACCTATCAAAATAATCGTTAACGACGTCTGTTTCAAATTGAATGAGGAATTTCTCCTGGTTTATCGGACAATGTTTTGGATTCGTTTGCGGATACTCTTTAATTAATTTGAAATATGTTGGGAATCTCTCCCCATTGAACTTTTTACCTTCACCAACATCCCCCAGCTTAAACGGGCTTGATATTCTACCGCCTTCAATGAGTATTTGTGCTAATGCTGGGGACATACTGACAAGTTTTTGCATGGTCGGCAGAGAGAATACTTCCTCACTAATTTTCTCTTTTAATAATTTCTGTTGTCTCCGATTCTGAATCTCTCTTAATCCCGCGTGTTTCCGAATGATATCTGCAAAATCTTTCTTAAAGCTAGTAAGAATAGGATCCTCCGCGAG
>NZ_JAQTQD010000013.1 GCF_028712425.1 Methanoregula sp. | reverse complement strand
GGGAGAAGGCCGGTAGAGCCTTTCCGGCGGCGGGGAAAAGACCGGCTCCTCGCGGACAGGGAAGCCACGGTTCCGCAGAGGCATAAGGATCGCTGCCGGATCGGGAGGAATGACGGCAGCCCCGCACTGGTCACAGAAGCGCGAGCCGGGACGGCCACGGTTCCCGCACGTTGTGCAGAAGAACGGGAGGTCTTCCGGCAAGGAGCCGGGAGGAGAGAGTGCACCTGCGGCATCCCCCGGTACCTCCCGGTCGCGGACCGGGAACCGCGGGGCAGAATCTCCCCGGTAATTCTCCCGTGCAGCAGGGTTCACCCTCTCTTTCGGGAACGTGGCACCGCCGTATTCCGGATCATGGAGACCCGGGCTGAACACCAATTTTGCAGGATCATACCCGGCCCGCGGACTGCTCTTCCGGGGGGACGATGCCGGCCCCGTACCCGGGGGGGAGGGCACTACCGGGATATTCCGGATCCACTCCTCCATCTCCCCCACCCGGGACCGGTTGCCGGGCTTCCCGGCAAAGGTCAGGACAAGCTTCCGGCTCTCGCCCCGGCCCGTCCTGGCCTGGATTGCCAGCACGGGTTCGCCTGCCCCGTTCAGGTATGGCTCGACCCCTTCGATCCGGTCGAGAGCAAGGTCGCGGTCCGGCATGAGCGGGTCGTTGGGGCTCTTCAGGATCAGCCGGCGGTCTGTCAGGAACGCATGGTAAGGTACGGACTTGACATAGACTCCCGGTGATTTCACCCGCCATTGCTCTCCCTGTTGTAATGCCGGCAGATCCATAACGCACGTGTTCTGTATCTTGTTTTATTAAGTAATACATAATAAAATTTTATTATTACAAAAATTTGGTTTTTAACAGCACAAAACGTGACACTGTCCAAACCACTCACCTCATTAGTAATCTTCATGACCGCACCAATACCATCGCTGAAACACCATGCACTCTCTGGAAATGGTTGTTGCGAATTTTCAGAAATATTCTTAAAAATTTTCCGTTTTGTAGTACTCGCCAATAACTGCAAATCACCTGGAGCACCGATTCTGCGGAGCTGCTGCCACATTCCAGACGAGATCTCTGTGGCGGCAGCATTGCTGCATTCTCACCCCCACCGCACATCCACAATCTTTCATTGAAGCTCAAGACTGGCGGTGCCAAAAAAGGCACCATTTACGAGTGAAAAGTGCAAAAAAGCCTGATACAGGCAAAAGCCGTACTAAAACCCAAAAATACTAATTATCCTCAATTTTCCCGCACCAGGGCCCCACCCAACTTCGCATCAATAGGGGGGTCTCCCGCACACCCCCCGCCAACCGGTCCCGGCCCTATGCCCACCCATCGGCAGGTCCTCCCGACGTAAAACCACAGCAATACGACCGCCCGGCAGCCCCCCGTTTCGCGCAATTTCCGGTCGCAGCTGGGGGTCTCTCACATACCCCCCCTGGCCATGGGTGGGGGGTATGATCGGTTTGAAACGCACCATGGGGGGGAGGTATACCGGATACCCCCCACCTCATTTTTGGGAGAGGGGCATTATCGCACGGTTTTTTCCGGACCAATGGCCCGTCGATAATCTGCTAACGTAACCCTCCTCAAACCTGGGAGCGGGGGGTCTCTTCCGGCCAAAGGGGGGAGGGGGATCCCGGACACCCCCCCACCCGGATGGCGGGGGGTATGATCGATTTGAAACGCAAACGGGGGAGGGGGTATCCGGCATACCCCCCCTCATTTGTGGGATTACTTCCTGGCCAGATGGCGGGAGGGGGATCCAGCTTTGAATCATCGCACCCCACCCATCCCCGTCATCCCTTCTTCGCTCTTCCACCCACGCCCAGTATTCTGGAAATATGGTAAAAGAACCGCCAGTGCAGCAGCAGGTGCACGGCCAGCAGCAGCGCGAATGCAAAACTCGCGATGTCGTGATACAGTATCCAGTCGTGCCGGGTGATCCCCATCCAGGTGACCCAGTTCCCGCCCCGCCCGGTTCCGGAGGGCAGGTAAATGTACAGGACAAGGCCGGTGATGAGCGAGGGGATGAACGTGATGAGGCAGCCGATATCAACGAGCGCATTGATGGTGACGCGTTTCATGAAAGTTCCTCATGATTTCCTCACGATGGCCGCTATGATAAAAGTGCCGTACTACCGTTGGTCCGGTTCACATCCGAACTCCTGGCATACGTGGTCCTGTGTCCGCATGCTGCATGGATTCTGGACTAATCACGCCTTGACGGGAAGAAACGAACAGAAATAAACCGGAAAACAATACCCGGGGGTTGTCATAGAAAAAAGATTCGGGGATACAATCACCAGCACCGCATCATGCGGACACCACCTCTTCCTTTTGCCCGATCAGGCCATAGAGGCTCTGGCGGGCGTCAACGAAATAGTGGCGTTCAACAAGGAGGTTCTCATCCCTGAGCCGGTCCAGGGCATACCGGACCGTGCGCGACGGCAGGGCGGTCTCGCGGATGAGATCCTTCTGGGTCAGCTGCTCTCCGGACTCCAGTACCTTGTACACAAGCTTTGCCGACGGGGGCAGGTGCCCGATACTTTTTGTTATACTATTCCCGTTTGCGGTTACGACAAAAACGATCCCTCATAGTGGATCACCACAACGTACTGGAACTTCACAATTGTTAAGTATTTCGGAACCTGAAAGAAAAACCATAACCACGAATGCGGCAAAAACCGCCGTCAGATAAGTGGCTAAATAACAGCGTTTCCAACGCAGGTACAAAATCATCGTGCCAGTGTGGCGGAGTGGCTACGCGGTTGACTGCAGATCAACTACACCCCGGTTCAATTCCGGGCGCTGGCTCTTTCATGACTGTGCATGAAATACAACCCGATCAATCTCCAGGTAATTCATTGAGCTTTCCCTCCATGGACGATGGCCTTACCGCAGAGACCAAGGCGCTTCTGGTTGCTATTGGCAGTGCGGATATTGATCCCCGGCTTCTCCCACCGGAATACCGGACAACCGCAACTGCCGGCCCGGGGGCCGGCGGAGATTCCCTTTTCATCTCCTCAGGCAATCACCGTGTCAGGCTTTCCATCAGGCCGGGTTCCCCGCTCAGGGTCATTCTCCGGAATAAGGGCGTGGCCGTGCAGAGAGACGGCCGGATAATCGCATGCGGGACACTCGAACTCCCGCTCTGTCACTGCCCAAAACAGGCCTATATCACGGTCAGCGAGCGCTGTATCTATGACTGTAAATTCTGTCCTGTCCCAAAACTCGGAGGCCGCATAAAAAGCCTGGAAGAGATAACAGCCCTTGTTGAAGCAGCGCAGTCACGGGGGGATCTTACGGCCATCTCGCTCACGAGCGGGATTGCCGAATCGCCGGAGAAAGAGGCCGCATACATGGCAGATGTGGTCCGGCACCTCGCCACACGCTTTGATCTCCCCATCGGCGTTTCGATTTATCCAACAGAAACGTCCTCAGAAGATCTCCATGCAGCAGGAGCCTGTGAGATCAAATACAATGTTGAGACCATGGACCGGCAGATCTTCCAAAGGGTCTGCCCCGGGCTCTCTCTTGATGCAATTCTTGAGGCGCTCTTTAGGGCAACAAAAACATTCGGAAAGAACCGTGTCTCTTCAAACTTCATCCTCGGTCTTGGCGAAACAGACGCATGCGTGCAGGCCGGCGTCGGGACTCTCGCATCCATGGGAGTCATTCCCAACCTCCGCCCGATCTCTCCCCATCCGCTTAGGAAGGGGGAGATCGTGGTGGAACGCCCGTCCGCAGACCGGCTCATGCGCCTTGCACGGATCAACAGGGCCGCACTTGAACGCCACGGGCTGGACGTGAGGGCTGCAAAGACCATGTGCCTTCCCTGCACCGGGTGTGACCTGACACCGCAACGGGATGTGTAAAGGGAACCGGATCCGGTTCCGCGGTCCCGATACGCGATCGCGGGCCGGTCACAATTTTGTTTCTCTTTGCCAGCACCCGCGTGATACGGCAGAACAGGAAAAACACGGCAAATATTGTCGGAATTCTCGGATTGATATATCCACGGGCCCAATTTGTCTGTTCACCTTCGTGAACAAGAAATACCGTATGAAACCACGACAACGCACCCTCGCGTCCTTCACGGCAGTTCTCGGCCTGATCACCCTGATCCTGGCCGTTTCCATCCTTGCCGAGAAGGCCCACGAGAACCATCTCCCGGAACGAAACGGGCGGGGCACCCAGGAAGCGCTCATCGCGTACGGCCTTCCGGCCGGTATCCTCCTCCTGCTCTCGGCCTTTGCCGGATCCGGCAAGCACCTCCACAGCAACAGAACACCCCCCGGAACGAGATCACCGGGATCAGAATCATACTGTTCCTTCAGGGACACGGTTTTTGCCATGGAATGGCCGATGCGGATGCCGCCCCGGTTCATGCCAGCTCATTGAATCAGACGATTCAGCCCGTCAGATTACGTATCACCCTTATTGACAGACATATGGACATACATCCGGTGTCCGGAAATCTTCTCCGTTTTTTGGAGGGCTTCCGGATGCAGGACGTTTTTCGCGCCAGTCAGCAATAATATGACTATAAGTAATATCAATTGCGCGAGAAATATCCCCAATGGTTATACAAAACTGACCCGAAAATGCTCATTTCCGTCGTAAATATTGATTCAGGATAATCCTGCCTGTGAGCGAACCATTAAATATTCACAATTGTTATTTTGTAATACAAGTTCACAATCGTGAACGAATTAATTCACAAGTGCCAGTGTGGCGGAGAGGCTACGCGGTTGACTGCATATCAACTACACCCCGGTTCAATTCCGGGCGCTGGCTTTCCAAAAGGTGCATCCGCACCTTGTGGACGAGAAAACTGCCATGCAGTTCTTCGAAATCCGAAGAGGCACGCAGTGCCTTGTGGACGAGAAAACTGTCATGCAGTTCTTCGAAATCCGAAGAGGCACGCAGTGCCTTGAGGTCGAGAAGAACTGCGCAGCAGTTCTTCGAATGAAAAAACTCCAGAACAGGTGTCCCATCATGAGTATCAGGATCCAGAAGACATTCGAGGCGCTCTTCAAACTTGAAGAGGTGCGGCAGATCTTCCGCGACTCGCTCCCCGCCGGGTTTGACGCAGAGGAGGAGGCAGCTTTCCGGCAGAAAGTCGCCGAAGCAAAGGCCATCCTTGCGGACCTCGAAGCCGGCACCGGCTCGCCGAAGATAACGAAGATTGCCGGTACTATTGACCTGAGAACAAGGGAAGAGTCGGCCATCAACATCCAGCCCATCCAGGCAGCGGGAAGGCTGACCCCGGAGGCAAGGAAGGCCCTCATCTCCTATGGCGACGGTTACTCAACGTGCGACGCCTGCCGGAAACCATTCCGCCTGGACAAGATCTCAAAACCCGGGATCGCGGACTTCCACGCCGAACTCGCGAAGTTCGTGGGCATGGACCATGCAAGGGTCGTGCCGGGGGCACGCCGCGGGTTCCAGGCCGTGACCGGGACACTTGTCGGCAAGGGGGACTCCGTGATCGTATCAGCCCTTGCCCACTACACCGAGTTCCTTGCAGTCGAGAACGCAGGCGGGGTTGTCCGGGAAGTGCCGCTGAACGAGAAGAACATCGTTACCGGTGAAGCAACGGCACAGAAGATCGAAGAGGTCAAAGCAGAGACCGGGAAACTCCCGGTACTTGTCATGATCGACCACTTCGACTACCAGTTCGCCAACGAGCACGAGGTAAAAGAGATCGGGAAGGTCGCCCACCAGTACGACATCCCCTTCCTCTACAACGGGGCCTATACGGTCGGCGTGATGCCCGTCAACGGCAAAGCCATCGGGGCCGACTTCGTGGTCGGCTCCGGACACAAGAGTATGGCATCGGTCGCGCCGTCCGGGGTGCTTGCCATGACCGATGAATGGCTGCCAAAAGCCCTCCGCACCACAGCGATGGTCGGGGACCTTACCAAACGCAAATTCGGGATCAAGGAGGTCGAGATGCTCGGCTGCACGCTGATGGGCGGGACGCTGCTCTCCATGATGGCATCGTTCCCCACGGTAAAAGCGCGGACGAATGAATGGGAGGAGGAAGTAAAACGCTCCAACTACTTCATCGGACGGCTGCTGAAGATCGCGGGCAGCCGGGTGCTCTCCGAGTACCCGAGAAACCACACGCTCACAAAAGTTGACACAACCGGCAGTTTCGACACGGTCGCACAGACCCACAAGCGCCGGGGGTTCTACCTCAGTGACGAACTCTCGACGCGCGGGATCGTTGGCGAATTCGCCGGCGCCACCCGGACCTGGAAACTGAACACCTACGGCCTTTCGGATAAGAAGGTCCGCTACCTTGCGGACGCATTCACGGAAGTTGCAGAAAAACACGGCCTGACCGTGGAGAAATAATCCCAAAAAATACCAGACCCGATACAAAACCAGACGAGGAAACCACCATGACAGCAAAGAAATTCAACCTGGGAACAACCTCCCTCCATGCAGGGCAGGTGCCCGATCCGACCACCGGATCCCGCGTAGTACCGCTCTACCAGACATCGTCGTACGTGTTCAAAAACACGGAACACGCAGCCAACCTCTTCGGCCTGCGCGAGCTCGGGAACATCTATACCCGGCTCATGAACCCGACCACCGACGTCTTCGAGAAGCGGATCGCTGCAATCGAAGGCGGGACGGGAGCCATCGCAACCGCATCGGGAGCGGCAGCCATCACCTACGCGATCCTGAACATCACCCGGCCCGGGGACGAGATCGTATCCGCAGATAACCTGTATGGGGGGACCTACGAGTTCTTCCACTACACGCTCCCGAAGTTCGGGCGGCATGTTATCTTCGTGAATTCGCAGGACCCGGAAGCGTTCAGGAAAGCAATCACACAGAAGACAAAGGCGATTTATGCCGAGACCATCGGAAACCCGAAACTCGATGTCCCGGACTTCGAGAAACTTGCAAAGATCGCCCACGATGCCGGTATCCCGCTCATCGTGGACAACACAACCGGCGTCGGGCTTGTCCGCCCCATCGATCACGGTGCAGATATCGTGGTCCACTCGGCAACCAAGTACATCGGAGGCCACGGGAACTCGCTGGGGGGCGTCATCGTCGACTCCGGGAAGTTTGCCTGGAACAACGGTAAATTCCCCGAATTCACCGAGCCCGACCCGAGTTACCATGGCCTGAAATACTGGGACACGTTCGGGAACTTCCCGGGCCTCGGGAACGTTGCGTTTGTCTTCAAGATCCGCGTCTCACTCATGAGAGACACCGGCGCCGTGCTCAGCCCGTTCAATGCATGGCTCTTCCTGATCGGCCTTGAGACCCTGCACCTCAGGGTTCCGCGTCACTCGGAGAATGCGCTGGCGGTTGCACAGTTCCTCAAAACCCACCCGAAGGTGGCATGGGTGAACTATGCCGGGCTTCCCGATAATCCGAACCACGAGCTGACGAAAAAGTACCTGACCGGAGGATACGGCCCCATCGTAGGTGTCGGTATTAAAGAAGGAGAGAAAGGGTCGCGGCAGTTCATCGACAACCTCAGGCTCTTCAGCCAGCTCGCAAACATCGGCGACTCCAAGAGCCTTGTCATCCACCCGGCCTCCACCACCCACCAGCAGCTCACACCGGAAGAACAGAAGAAGACCGGAGTCTCTCCGGAACTGGTCCGGCTTTCCATCGGGACCGAGGATATCGAAGACCTCATCGCCGACCTGAAGCAGGCACTGGACAAAACGCCGTGAGGGATCCTTCAGGAACCCTTGCGGCGACCCGGGATAGTATTGCAGAACTCACCGATAATCCACACGGGGTGCATACATGATCAAAGGATCCGCTGGAGTTGTTGAAACACAGTATTACCGCCATCCCTCCCCCCTCCTGTTGGAGAGCGGGGAGACGCTTCCCACTCTTACGCTTGCGTATGAGACCTACGGGAAACTCAACCGCGAGAAGAGCAACGCCATTCTCGTGTGCCACGCCCTCTCAGGCGACGCCCATGTTGCGGGATTCCACGAAGGCGATGACAAGCCCGGGTGGTGGGACGCAGTAGTCGGTCCCGGCAAGGCGCTGGATACCGACCGCTACTTTGTGATCTGCTCGAATGTTCTCGGAGGATGCAAGGGCTCGACCGGCCCGGCATCCATGAGCCCGGCGACCGACAAGCCCTGGGGGGCAAAGTTCCCGGTCATCACGATCCGGGACATGGTGAGTGCCCAGAAACTCTTAATCGACCACCTCAAAATCAGCCAGCTCTACGCGGTCGTGGGCGGCTCGATGGGGGGCATGCAGGTGCTGCAGTGGACGGTCGATTTCCCCGATGCCATGAAGAAAGCCGTCGTGATAGCGGCAACCGGGTACTCGACGCCCCAGCAGATCGCGTTCAACGAGGTAGGGAGAAAAGCGATCATCTCTGATCCCCACTGGAACAATGGCGATTACTACGGTAAGGCAAGCCCCGGTCACGGCCTCGCGCTGGCACGGATGGTGGGTCACATCACCTACCTCTCGAACGAGTCCATGCACGAGAAGTTCGGCAGGGCACTGCAGGGCAAGGACCGCAGGGGGTTTGACTTCTCCACGGACTTCAAGATCGAGAGCTACCTCCACCACCAGGGCGACACGTTCACGAAACGGTTCGACGCCAACTCGTACCTCTACATCACAAAAGCCATCGATTATTTCGACCTGACAAAGGATGGCTCGCTCACCACCGGGTTTTCCGGGGTGAAGGCCGCGTTCCTCGTCATCTCGGTATCGTCCGACTGGCTCTACCCGCCCTACCAGTCGCAGGAGATCGTCTCTGCCCTGACAGCAAACGAGGCCGAGGTCCACTACTGCGAGATCCGATCGAATTACGGCCACGATGCCTTCCTCATCGAATCGGGCCAGCTCAACTATATCGTGGGCAGGTTCCTCTCCCACACGGTTGTACGGGACGTCATGATCACGGATGTCCAGACCATCGAGGAAGGGACGACCATCGCCGTCACGGCACGCCGCATGGTCAGCCAGGGTCTGAACCACCTGCCGGTCCTTGGAAGCGGGGGCCGGCTCGTGGGGATCGTCACGTCGTGGGATATTGCAAAGGCGGTTGCCTCGAACTTCCTCTGGCTGGACGAGATCATGTCCCGTGACGTGGTGACCGCAACACCGGACGAACCCATTGAGGAAGCAGCCCGCAAGATGGAGGAGCACGCCATCTCGGCGCTCCCGGTTATTGATGGAGACCAGCATGTCATCGGGCTCATCACGGCAGACGCGATCAGCGTGCTCGTGGGGAGGGGCAACCCATGACAGACACTGAGGAAAACCTCACCGGACCGACAGCCCTGCTCGTCCTCGGCTGCCCGGAGGTTCCGGTCCAGCAGGCGCTTGCCCTCCATATCGCTCACCAGTTCCGGAAGCGGGGTTTTTTAGTCCATGCCGCGGGTAACCCGGCGGTCCTGAACCTGCTGAAAGTGTCCGAACCGGAGAAACGGTACCTTCCAACGATGCAGGTCCTGGAACAATGTATCGGGGAGATTGTCGAAAAGAAGCGGGACGCCAGACTCTGTATTGTCTTTGCCCACAGCGATGCCGGGATCACGTATGCAGCTACCATGCGCCACCTCCTGCCGGAAGCCAGGCTGGTCGTGATCATCTTCGGGAAAGACCCGGAACCGTTATCAGCGCTCGCTGATTTCCCGTGCGAGAAGATCGTTGAGAAGGCAGTCCATAACCCGATGCAGCTGAGGAGGAGAATCAACGAGGTGTTCGGATGGGCTGCATAGAGAACCTCCCGTACGAGATGGTCCTCCCGCTCGGCGCATCCTTCAAAGAATGCCGCGAGTACGTGGAGAAGAACTTTGCCGAGTTCTGGTACGTCGACCCCGGCTACAAACTCTTTGACGAATACATCATCGGGCTGCCCCCGATTGCTCTTGGGATCGATGGTGCGAAGATCGTATTTCCCTATACAAAACCCTGCCATGGTACCTACCTGCTGGCAGTTGATGACGCCGATGAAGCGGCCCGGGTCCGTAAGACCGCACGGAAGAAGAAGTAAATCGTTGGTGAACGTGCGATATGAAGAAACAATGGCTTATCCGCTATTCAGAAATATTCCTCAAATCCGATCCCGTGCGGCGGCAGTGGGAGAACGCCCTGATCGCCAATATCCGTGAGATGATGCCGGAAGTTCATGTCCGGAACGAGCGGGGGAGGATCTGGCTGGACGGGGATGTGAGACCCGATCTTTTGAAGAACATCTTCGGGATCGTCTCGTTCTCGGAAGTTGAGCACATCCGGCTCGATGAGATCGAAGCATTCCTTCCCGATTATTGTCGCCGCCATGGGATTGAGAAATCAAAGACCTTTGCCATTAAGATGAAGCGGGTCGGGAAGCACACGTTCACGTCCAATGATAAGGCCATCGAGTACGGCAACCTCCTCCGGAACGAATTCCCTCACCTCCGGGTGAACCTCGCCCACCCAGACAAGGAGATCCATGTTGAGATCCGTGCCGACCAGGCCTATCTCTATGACACCGTAACGAAAGGGGTCGGGGGCCTCCCGCTCGGGGTCGAAGGCACTCTCGTGGCGCTGGTCTCCGGCGGGATTGACTCTCCCGTTGTAGCATGGATGATGATGAAGCGGGGCTGCCGGATCCTCCCCCTCTTTGTTGCGCTCGATACCTTCCTGGACGAGACAACGATCGCCCGGGCAGAGCGGGTTGTCCAGGAGCTGGCACGGTACCAGCCGGGGATCCGGTTGACCGTGATCCGGGATTCCTATCTTGCGGAGGCAAAAAAGGAACTGGTGGCACGGCATGCCGAAAAGTATACCTGCCTCTTCTGCAAGCGCCGGATGTACCGCGTGGCGACCGCTTTTGCGATCCAGAACGGGGCAAAAGGAATTGTCACGGGAGAATCGCTCGGGCAGGTGGCAAGCCAGACGCTCGACAACCTGGTCGTCCTCACCGATGCAGCGTCAGAGATCCCCATCCACCGGCCCCTGATCGGGTTCGACAAGGAGGATGCGATCCGGATCGCCCGCGAGATCGGGACATTCGATGAATCCATATCAAAAGCTTCCGGCTGCAAGGCCGTGCCGGCCGGGCCGTCAACGAAGGCGAGACTTTCCATGATCCGGGAAATCGAGGAGAAGCTCGAAGCAGCGAAGATGCCGGTCCCGGTCTGAATCGGGAAAAGTTCTGCACGGACAGAATATGGCGATACCTGGAGGGAATGTAACCCATTAGGTTCGATCATCTGTCTTCCTGATTTCGTGATCCATCCTGTGACAGAATACCGGGGGCCACCCTTTTGGTTAAAGGAGGGGCCCCCACCCCACCCTTCGTACGACCCACCCCCCTCCCCGCCATTTCAAAACCGGCAGGAGAGGACCCCTACCATCCCTGCCACTAAGGGAGGGGTAGGCAGGGGTCCTTCATTCCACTGGCAGCGGGGCCTATTCGGCTGAACTCCCTGACGGAGCCCGCTTTTTAGGGCCGGCCGCGAACCAAAAAAGAGGAGGGGGGGATACCCCTCCCATGCCATGGGGGGTGGGTAGGGGTCCCTGAGTAGGAGGGGGGGTTCCTGGCACCGGTTCCGGGCCGGGACTTGGGGAGGGGTGGGTACCACCCCTCTTGTGCGGGAACTGTTGATTCCGGGAGTATGCTGGTAGTGACCGGGAGGAGTCTGCCTGCTTCCGACACTATTGGGTACTGTGTCCGCTTCTCCGTTGGGAACCTGGAGATAATGCTATCGGATGATTACCCGCTGCAGGTGAGTGATATAGGGGATCCCCCCATACACCAGAGCCGCGATGATGTATACAATCGATATGTCGGACTATAATCCTACAAAACATAACATTAATGATGGGTTATAACCAGACAAAAAAGTATATTTGTGTGTGATTATAACCATACACATTGCATGTTACTTGACAGAGGCGCCTTGGACAGATCGCCAATGGATCGTGGCAGTCTCACACTCACACCACTCACCGAACTTCTGACATCGATGAATCCCTGGTGGGTGGGGAGAGACTTTGAAATCGGGAAGCCCCGACCGGCGTATCTCGCGAAGATACAACGCTATCTTGACACCAGAGAGATCATCGTGTTGAGTGGCGTCCGGCGTGCCGGCAAGACAACGCTCCTCTACCAGACGATCCATCACCTTATCGCGGACCGGGACATCCCTCCGCGAAACATCCTCTTTGTCAAATGCGACGAGGAGGGGATAGCATCAGCCGGCCATACCGTTTCCGCGATTGTAGATACGTACAGAAAGGAGGTGTCGGTTGAGGGAACCATCTATCTTGTCTTTGACGAGATCCAGGCAATAAAGAACTGGGAACAGACAATAAAATCGTTCTATGACAAAAAACAGTATCGGATCATCATCTCCGGTTCATCCTCGTATCTCCTTGACTCGCAGGTCGCAACGCTGCTCTCGGGACGATACCTTACCGTAACGGTATTTCCCCTTGATTTCCGGGAATATCTCGCCTTCAGCGGACAGGACGTCCCGGCTGATCCCATAGACCTTGCATCCAGGAAATACGAGATCATCACCCTGCTGAAGCGCTATCTCCGCGAAGGGGGATTTCCCGGGGTCGCCCTGCAGGCAGATGAACGGACACGGCTGGACCAGCTGAAGGCATATTACGACAGTATTGTGTACCGCGACATCGTCCGGGTCAACGAAGTGAGAAACCAGAAAGCACTCGCTGCCGTCCTGCATTACCTCTTCACCAACATCGCATCCCCTTATTCCTACCGAAGGCTCAGTGAGACCTTCGGGATCAATATCGCGACACTGCAGGATTACATCCGTTTTGCCGATATGGCAAGGATCCTCCGGGAAATCCAGATCTTCTCTTATTCGCTTCAGACACAGGCACGGGCCAACAAGAAGATCTACTGCATAGACAATGGCCTGCGTAATGCGGTCTCGTTCCGGTTCTCGGAAGATGAGGGAAAACTTGCGGAGAATCTTGTCTTCTTAGAACTGATCAAATCGGACGCGGACCTGTTCTATTGGAAGAATAACCATGAGATGGATTTTGTGATGAAAAACCCGGATACCTCCCTTACCGCAATCAACGTCTGTTATACTGACTCCATTCCTGGACGGGAAGCTGACGCTCTGCAGGAATTTTCTGAACTGTTTGCCGGCAAAGTCAGAGAACGGATCATCCTCACGCGGGACAAGGAAGGAGAAGAAAATAGGATTGTGTATACTCCCCTCTGGAAATGGCTTCTTGGCCGGGGATAACCGCAGGCGCCATTAAAGCGCCCGGTCCTTCACCGTAATCCCGGCCTCCACCATCTTCTCGCGGATCAGGTCGGCCACTTCAAACTGCTTCCGGGCCCGCAGCTCCTCGCGGATCTCCTGCAGGACACTCAACGGTGCGCTTGTCTCGCGGAGGAAGTTGATCCCGAGGATCTTCCCGTACTCCTTCAGGGCGCCGATATCCCCGTTTGCTGCAAGGCGCTGGATTGTCGCGAGCGCCATAGGAGTATTGAGATCGTTCTCCATGGCTTCGGTGAAGGCTTTCCTTCCGAAGATGTCCGGACCCATATCTTCCTGCGCAATCGCCCGGATATGTTCGAGCCGCTTTGCAGCGTTGGCCAGACCCTCGTCCGTTGCCTGCAGGGGGGAGCGGTAGTGCGAGAGGAGAAGGAAGTACCGGAGCACGTCGGGCTTCCATGTCTTTGTGGCGTCGCGGATCGTGATGAAATTCCCCAGCGACTTGGACATCTTCTCGCCATTGACGGTCAAAAAACCGGTGTGCATCCAGTACCGCACCATCGGGTGCTTTCCTTCCAAGGACTCCATCTGGGCGATCTCGGCCTCGTGGTGGGGGAAGATCAGGTCCAGGCCCCCGCCGTGGATATCGTACTGCTGGCCGAAGTACTTCTCGGAGATGGCTGTGTCCTCGATGTGCCAGCCGGGCCGGCCCCGGCCCCAGGGTGAATCCCAGGTGTACTCGCCGTACTCGCCGAGCTTCCAGAGCGCAAAATCGTTCGGATTATGTTTTGATTCATCCGTTACGCGGCTGACGCGTTTTGCCCGCTCCTGGCCGGAGAGTTCCCCGTTGCGCTCGAAGGTATCCACGTTGAAGTAGACCCCGGCCTCTGTGACATAAGCAACGCCACGGTCGAGAAGGCGACCGATCTGGTCGATGATCTCGGGGATATGGGTCGTTGCCCGGGCATAGTAGCTGACGGCATTGATCCCGAGTGCCTGCATGTCGCGGAGGTACTCGCGTTCGAATTTCCGTGCAAGTTCGCTCTGGGATATGCCTTCCTCCTTTGCCCGGTTGATGATCTTGTCGTCAACGTCCGTGATGTTCTGGAGGTAGAAGACCTCTTTTCCGGTTGAGCGGAGAAACTTTGCCAGTACGTCGAAGACCACGTAGGTCCGGGCGTGCCCGATGTGCGAATAATCGTACACCGTCGGGCCGCAGACAAACAGGTACACGCGATCGGGATGGAGGGTTGTGAGCGGTTCCGTTGTCTTCGTGAGCGTACTGTACAAGTGCATGGAAATCATCTCCCGTAGGAGAGCGCCGGCGGGTGGAGTCGAACCCCCGGACATCCGCTTTGCAGGCGGAGGCATTAACCGTTCTGCCACGCCGGCTCTTCTGTTCATTCTGGCGTGCCGGATCCGGCACAAAAACTATTCAGGGGGTGAGATTGCCCCCCGGATCATACAATGGCTATTGTGGTGTGGTGCATGAGGCGACAGGTCCGGCAGGGTGCAAGCCGTGCAGGTGTGTGGTACTGCAGAGGCACTGCCGGATATGGATGAGGACGTGAGTTCAGGACAGCGTCACGGACACATACCATCGGCAGCTGTCCGCCAGCGTGCCTGGCGACAGGCAGTCGTCTGCGTGCCGGTTCCAAAAAGCCCCGTACGGCAACAATACTGCCCGGAGCCCCGGATACCGCGGGACCGGACAGCCGTAATCCTCCTGAGGCCAGGATAGTGACGGACAGAACGACCGGATAGTTCCGGATTTGCTCCCGTTCCTGCGATATTCGCATGGTATCTGTTCATGGTGTCTGTTCCCGTTCACGATTGTGAACACACAGTATGGATCGCAGGCGCAGATATACCCTGATTTCGTGTCATGTTTTGCCGCAATCAGCAATTCTTCAGCGGACAAGGCCCTGCGGAAGATCCATCGGCAGGTTTTGCCAGTATCAGAGTACTCATATAGCGGCCCGGGAAAATTAACAATTGTGAAGTACCGGAATCCCGCCGGCTTTTCCGGCCACGATTCCGGATTCAGCAGAGGAAACCAAATGACCAGAATATATGATAATATCACCTCGACCATTGGCAATACGCCGCTTGTCCGCCTCAACAGGCTCGCAAAAGGACAGGAGGCTGACGTCATCGTCAAAATTGAATCGTTCAACCCCATGAGCAGCGTGAAAGACCGCATCGGCGTTGCAATGATCGACGATGCAGAACAAAAGGGGCTGATCAACAAGGATACAATCATCCTTGAAGCAACAAGCGGGAACACCGGTGTCGCACTGGCATTCGTGAGCGCAGCCCGGGGATATAAATTCACACTTGTCATGCCCGAGACCATGAGCATCGAGCGCCGGAAACTGGCAAAGGCATTCGGGGCGGAGCTCGTGCTCACGCCGGGCGCGGAAGGAATGAAGGGCGCGGTAGCCCGGGCAGAACAGATGGCAAAGGAGAACCCGAAGTACTTCTTTGTTACCCGGCAGTTCGAGAATCCCGCAAACCCGGAGATACACAGGAAGACCACGGCCGAAGAGATCTGGCGCGACACTGACGGCACCGTAGATATCCTCGTTGCAGGTGTCGGGACCGGGGGAACTATCACGGGTATCGCAGACGCCATCAGGAAGCGGAAACCCTCGTTCCGTGCCATCGCAGTCGAACCCGATGCATCGCCGGTCCTCTCAGGAGGATCTCCCGGTGCACACCGTATCCAGGGTATCGGGGCAGGTTTTGTCCCCGCGGTGCTCAACCGGGACCTCATCGACGAGATCATCCGGGTGAAGAACGAGGATGCCTTCGAGACTGCGCGGAAACTCGCCCGCGAGGAGGGTATCCTTGCGGGAATCTCCAGCGGGGCTGCGCTGTATGCAGCGCTCGGAGTGGCACGACGCCCGGAGAACAAGGGCAAGACGATTGTCGTCATCCTTCCCGATACCGGTGAACGCTACCTGAGCATTCCGGATCTGTTCGCCGGTGAGTAGGATTGCTATGGTATTCGACCGCCTCCGGGAAGATATCCGGGCAATCTACGGCAGGGACCCGGCTGCCCGCTCGACTCCGGAGATCCTCTTCTGCTACCCGGGCCTCCACGCGCTCTGGTTCCACCGCAGGTCCCACTGGCTCTGGACGCACAACCTGAAGTTCTCTGCCCGGTTCTTGTCCCACATCAGCCGGTTCCTGACCGGGATCGAGATCCATCCGGGCGCGACGATCGGCCGGCGCGTTGTCATCGACCATGGCATGGGCGTTGTTATCGGGGAGACGGCAGAAGTAGGAGACGACGTCCTCATCTACATGGGAGTTGTCCTTGGCGGCACCGCACTCGAAAACATCAAGCGGCACCCGACCATCGGGAACAACGTGATCATCGGCTCCGGCGCCATCGTACTCGGGCCGATCGATATTGGCGATGGGGCAAAAGTTGGTGCCGGGGCGGTTGTTGTCAGGCCGGTACCGTCCGGTGCCACCGTTGTCGGTGTCCCGGGACGGATCGCAGGGCCGGAACAGGGTATTACCCGCGAGGGCCAAAAAGAAGAGGTTATGCCGGACCCGGTGCTCCGTGTCATAAGCAGGCTTCTTGACCGGCAGAACCAGCTCGAGGAGCGGCTCCGCAGCATCGAACAGGCCCGGCCGGAACCGGTTCCCGCTGAACTGCCGCAGGAACTGGTCTGCGAGAACCGGATCCGCGAATCGCTCAGGGACGTGATCGATCCGGAGGTTGGCATCGACATCGTGGATCTCGGGCTCATCAAGGAGATCCGGGTAAACGGCACGCAGGTCGAGATCGACATGGTCCTCACCTGCAGGGCCTGCCCTCTCTCCGATCACCTTTCCGACCAGGTGAAGAGAAAAACCCTGGGGATCTGCGGCATCGAGCAGGTGACGGTCAATCTCCTTGACGAGCCATGGAACTGGGACCGGTTCGTGAAGCAGCGCGGGAGTCTCCGCCAGATCTGAACCCTACAATAACAACGAAAACCGGATTGGTTGATACGAATGGAACTATCAGAATTACGGCATGGCACGGAACTCATCAAACGGGGTTTTGCGTCCATGCAGAAAGGCGGCGTAATCATGGATGTCGTGAACGCCGATCAGGCACGGATCGCAGAAGAAGCCGGCGCCGTTGCCGTGATGTCGCTGGAACGGGTGCCTTCGGATATCCGGAAGGCCGGCGGGGTTGCCCGTATGGCAGACCCGGAGAAGGTGACCGAGATCATCGAGGCGGTCTCCATCCCGGTGATGGGAAAAGTGCGGATCGGACACTTTGTCGAAGCGCAGGTTCTCGAAGTCCTGGGTGTCGACATGATCGACGAGAGCGAAGTCCTGACCCCTGCTGACGAAGAGTACCACATCGAGAAGACGAAGTTTACGGTCCCGTTTGTCTGCGGGGCCCGCGATCTCGGCGAGGCCCTCCGCCGCATCAATGAAGGGGCGGCGATGATCCGCACGAAAGGAGAGGCCGGTACCGGCAACGTGGTCGAAGCGGTGCGGCATATGCGGGCCATCCAGGGGGGCATCCGGGCACTCCGGCAACTCGAACCCCAGGAACTGGTGGCCTATGCCCGGGAGATCGAGGCCCCGACCGAACTGCTCATCGAGACCGCAAAACGGGGCCGGCTGCCGGTCGTGAACTTCTCGGCCGGGGGCATAGCCACTCCCGCCGATGCAGCGCTCATGATGCAGCTCGGGGCCGACGGGGTATTCGTGGGGTCCGGGATCTTTAAGTCGGAAAATCCGGCCCGGAGAGCAAAAGCGATCGTTGAAGCAGTGAACAGTTTCACCGATGCTGAGGTAATAGCACGGGCGAGCCGGGGGCTTGGCGTGGCGATGCCGGGTCTCGATGTCCACCTGTTGAAGCCGGAAGAGGTCCTCCAGACACGAGGAACCTGATCCCAGCATAAAACTGTTTTTTTTGAGAGAAAGAATGCCTATTTCCGCGGCTTCCCCGCCCCGTGCCCGTGTTCACCGGGCACCCAGCGCCCCCCGTCTTTTGTGAGCTCCTTCTTCCAGATGGGGACGCTCTTCTTGATCTCTTCGATGATATAGCGGGAGCCGGCATAGGCCTCCGGACGGTGGCCGGCACTCACAACGATAATCAAAATATTCTCGCCAATGGAGAGCCGGCCAATGCGGTGGATGATGTCAACGTGCAGGAGGTTGTGGAGCCGCGTTGCCTCTGCTGCGATCTTCTCCATCTCGGCTACCGCAACGTCCTCGTAGGCCTCAAGTTCCATCTCGGTGATGTCGTCGTCCCGAACAATCCCGTCAAAAACGACAACCGCACCAGTGCCGTGCTTCTTTGCACCGGTGATGAGCGCACCGATATCCACATCCTCTTTCTGGACCCTGATCACCATCGGTGCTCACCCTCCTGCAACCGGCGGGAAGACGGCAATCTCGTCGCCATCGGCAACTATCGTTTTCCCGGCATCAGCGGTCTCCACGCGTTTCCCGTTCCGCATCAGGATCACGAATTCGCGGAACGATCCCTGCTCATCGAAGATCGCATCATAGCCTTCCTTATTCTTCTGTGCAATTCCCGAAACGAGCGCAGCAAGCGATGTCCCGGCTTTGGGCTCTGTGACAATATCCGTTCCGAGAAGTTCACGGAACCGTGCAAAAAAACGTACTTTCACACTCATTTCTTCTTCCCCGTTGTCTTGTCTGCGTCTGCCTGATCCCCGCAGGCCGGGCAGGACGGGTTCCGGCAGACCGCAATCTCCTCGGAGGTCGAGGTGAGGCCATCCCAGATGAAGAGCCGGCTGTCAAGCAGACTGCCCTGTCCGGTGAGATACTTGATCACTTCGGTTGCCTGCACGGTGCCGATGACCCCGGGCGTTGCTCCCACAACCGGGAATACTTCCTTTGGCGGTGCTTTTGGGAATATGCACTCGAGACAGGGGGTTTTTCCCGGCAGGATGGTGGTCGCCTGCCCGTAAAACCCGCGGATGGCCCCGTGGAAGAAAGGAACCTTCTTCTCCAGCGCCACGCGGTTTAAAAGATAGCGGATCGGGTAATTGTCCATCGCGTCCACGATCCCGTCGGCCCTGCCCACGAGCTCGCGGATGTTCTCTTCCGTGATCGTGGTATCAATGGCATTGATCGTGATGTCGGCATTGTACTCCCGGAGCTTCTCCAGCGCCGAGACGGTCTTCTTCTTCCCGATATCGCGGTCGGAATGGAGGATCTGCCGGTTCAGGTTGGACTGATCGACCACATCCATATCAACGATCGTGATCGCCCCGACCCCGGCAACGGCAAGGTAGATGGCGATGGGGGAGCCGAGACCTCCGGCGCCTGCGATGAAAATATGCGAGGCCTTGAGCCGTTCCTGCCCTTCTTCCCCAAAGAGCAGGATCTGCCGTTTATACCGTTCGAGCTCGCGTTCCGATAGCATGGTATCACCGTATCGCAGGCATTTTTAATGCCGTCCCCGACTCCTTGTCTCGTTGATCTCTTGTTGGACAAGGCAATTATATATGCAGTTTCGTTCCGGCAGGAATTGCCGATACCCGTTCTTTGGCGCTAATGGTCGCAGGTCATGTCCTCGTGTTCGTGGGAATGCGGATTCTTCTCCACCCACGGTTCGAGACCCTGTTTCTTCCGGTAGTCGTTGATGGCCTTGTGGATGCCTTCCTCGGCAAGCACCGAGCAGTGCATTTTGACCGGAGGAAGGCCTTCGAGAGCATCGGCAACGGCCTTGTTGGAGACCTCCCATGCCTCTTCGAGGGTCTTGCCCCGGATCAACTCGGTCGCCATGCTGCTTGAGGCGATCGCTGCCCCGCAACCGAACGTCTTGAATTTTGCATCGGTGATGACGTTGTTCTCGATCTTCAGGCAGATGTTCATGATGTCGCCGCAGACCGGGTTCCCGACCTCCCCGACACCGTCAGGGTTCTCGATCTCGCCGACGTTCCGCGGATTCTTGAAATGGTCCATGACCTTGTCACTGTACATTGCATCCTCCCTTCCCGCCCTTGTACAGGGGCGACATCTCCCGCAGGCGGGAGACAACTTTCGGCAGCACTTCGAGCACGAAATCCACGTCCGCTTCCGTGTTCGCATCGCCCAGCGTCAGCCGGAGCGAGCCGTGCGAGATCTCGACCGGCAGGCCTGTTGCCAGCAGGACATGCGATGGTTCAAGCGAACCGGATGTGCAGGCACTGCCGGTGGAGGCACAGATGCCCTCGTCGTCCAGCCAGAGCAGCATAGACTCCCCCTCGATGAACTCGAAACTGATGTTGATGTTGCCGGGTAAACGCTTCTCCGGGTGGCCGTTGAGGTGGGTGTCGGGGATCGCTCTCTGGATCCCCCGAAGGAGCCGGTCCCGCAGTGCACGGATACGCCGGGTATGGCCCTCGATATCAGCCGTCGCAAGCTCGATTGCCCTGCCGCAGCCGACAATGCCCGCAATGTTCTCGGTACCTGCACGACGCCTCCGTTCCTGGCCTCCGCCGTGGATCAGGTTGTCGATCTTCGTGCCCTTCCGGATATACAGTACCCCGACGCCCTTGGGGCCGTAGAACTTGTGGGCGGAGAGGGAGAGCAGGTCGATATTCTGGGCGTTCACATCGATTGGGACATTCCCGATCGCCTGGACTGCGTCGGTATGGAACGGGATCTTGTGTTTTTTTGCGATCACCCCGAGTTCGGCGATGGGCTCGATCGTGCCGATCTCGTTGTTGGCGTACATGATCGAGATGAGGATGGTCTTGTCGGTGATCGCCCGTTCGAGTTCGGCCGGGTCCACGAGGCCGTACTTGTCCACCGGGAGGTAGGTCACGGTAAAGCCGCTCTTCTCCAGGAACTCGCAGGTATGGAGGACGGCGTGGTGCTCGATCTTCGTGGTGATGATGTGGTTGCCCTTCTTGACGTTCGCCGAGGCAATTCCCTTGATTGCCCAGTTGTCCGATTCGCTTCCACCGGACGTGAAGTAGATCTCTTCTGGTCCGGCCCCGAGCGCTTTTGCAACCTGTGCCCGGGCAGTATCGATGGCTTTCCGGGACTCCCCGGCAATACGGTAGATCGATGACGGGTTACCGAAATGGTCGGTGAAGTAGGGGACCATCGCATCCAGTACTTCCTTCCGGACATACGTGGTTGCGGAATGGTCCAGGTAAACGGTGCGTTTCTCTCCCATGATCCTCACTGGATACCAGATTATCTGTTCTGGTCGTCTGATTACTCTTTCCCAGGTGCCGGAGAAGTTCAGATCCGGCGCGGGACTGCAATGGCCGGCTGGACAGCCCGGAGACAAGGTATTTCTGCTGACACGACCAATTCACAATTGTGAATGCAATCTATTATGTCGTGAATCTGACAAAATAAAGGTTGTGTTGTGATGGAAGCTCCCTGTCAGAAGATCGTATGGGACGTCCTGCCGGCCATCCGCGCCGCAATCGCGGTGGAGCTGGTCCGGTGCGGCGTCTCCCAAGTGGAAGCCGCAAGGATGCTCGAGATAGCTCCCTCCGCGGTATCGCAGTACCTTTCGGGAAAACGCGGGTACCGTCTCGAGTTTGAGGACGAAGTGAAGCACTCCATCGAGCAGCTGGCAAAGGATCTCCAGGAGGGCAGGGACCTCAACCTTGTCCAGCGCACCTGCGATATCTGCCGCCAGCTCCGGGAAGGCGATGAGAACCAGTGCGGCGGCACTCCCGCATCCAGTGGCCGGTGCGGGTCGTAAGGCCACCATCTCCACAATCCCTCTTTTTCATCCGTGATATTACCATGAGTATCCCAGAAAAGAAACAGGCGCTGAAAGAAAACATCCGGAAGCGCGGGTCCCTTCTCGTTGCTTTCTCCGGAGGCACTGACAGCACGCTCCTTGCAGCGCTCGCCCGCGAGGCACTGGGAGAGAAGAGCCGCTGCGTCCTCCTCGACAGTCCCGTTGTCCCGCGGGCGGAGGTGGACGATGCGAAAAAGATCGCTGCTGATCTCGGGCTTACGCTCGACATCATCGCCGTGCCTCACCTGGAGGACGACATCTTCAGCAGCAACCCGGAGGACCGGTGTTATCACTGCAAGAAGATCTCGGCCACGTTCCTGAAGCGACGGGCTATAGAACTCGGGCTGGCCTGCATTGCCGACGGGATGAACGTCTCTGATACCCGCGAACACCGCCCGGGGCTCCAGGCGTCCACGGAGGAAGGGATCGTCCACCCGTTCATCGAATGCGGGTGCACGAAGCAGGACATCCGCGACATTGCCCGCGATATGGGACTTCCAGTCTGGCAGAAACCGTCGGCAGCCTGCCTCTCCTCCCGCATCCCGTACGGCGACCGGATCACGAGGGATGGCCTCAGGAAGATCGAAGAGGCCGAGGCATTCTTGAGAGAGCGCGGGTTTGGGCAGCTCCGCGTCCGGCTGCACGGGAATATTGCACGGATAGAAGTACATAAAGTGGAGATGGGGCGAATACTGGAGCAGAAAGACCTGATTGCCGCACACCTCCGGTCTCTCGGATTCTCCTATATCACCCTCGACCTTGAAGGTTACCGGAGCGGCAGTTTAGACGAAGTGCTGAAATGAAACGGGATTCCTCTTCGAAAAAAGCAGGCGGGAACGCGGACGACACCATGTACAGGAGGCTCTCCTGCATCAAGGTGGACGGCGACACCGCGGGAAAAAGCCTCCACGAGGTCATCGAGGAAGTCCCGCTCGCCCTCTTCGTCAACGGGCGGCACGCGATGACGGCGATGATGAGCCCTGTCCAGCTGGAGGACTTCGTGACCGGCTACCTCTACACCGAGCAGATCATCAAAAATATCGACGAGATCGAGTCCATCCGGATCGAGCAGAACCGGATGAGCGTCATAACAAAGAACCTCTTCAAGGTGCTCGGGCCAAAGAAGACGATCCTCTCGGGGTGCGGCGGGTCCACCTCGTTTATCGATACCGAAAAACTCCCGAAGATCCAGTCCGACTATTCCATCACGAATGCGGATATCTGGACATCGGCTAAAGCCGTCCTGAACTCCGAACTCCACATGACAACGGGAGGCATCCATATCGTGGCACTGATTGACCGGCAGAAGGTCCTTGCCGTTTCCGAGGACATCGGGCGGCACAATGCCCTTGACCGCGTCATCGGGCACGCACTCCGGAACAAGATCGACCTCTCGAAGACCTGGGTGATCGTTTCAGGCCGCATCTCGTCGGAGATGGTACGAAAGTGCCTGATCGCGGGTATCCCCATCATTGTCTCCCGCGGGGCAACGACAACGCTTGCCGTGGAGACCGCAGAGAAGACCGGCCTCACCGTTGTCGGGTTTGCGAGGAGCAGCAAGATGGTGATCTATACGCATGCGGAGCGGATCACCGGCGCTGCACCCGCCCCGCAGTGATTTGTTTGACAACTCATGAAAATCAGAATGTTTCTTTTAAGACTTGTTTTCTCATAATTCTATCAAGAAAACCCACTTCAAATGAATAGATCGCCCCCCTCTTGCGCCACCAGAGTCGGAGAGCCTGATGGCTCTTCTCCAGCCGGCTCTCATTCGAGAGCGGTCTTCCCCCGAGGGGGACGGGGCGCATTGTGATGCCTCGGCATTACCTTTAAGGAGTACTTCGACAAAGAGTTGTTTTCATTAAAAGAAATTGATGCCGCCGCGGGGAGTCAATCATCGCATCAGCGAGGATTGACTGGAGAAGGTTTCAACCTTCGATTTCGCCCTTCGGGGCATCGAACCTCAAGGAGGTGAGATGGGAGAAGAACGCGAAGCGTTCTTCGACTTCGGCGGCCGTTCATCACAACCGGGGGTATGGGGGCATCAGCTCCCATCATCAATCTGGTGTCGAATTTTGAGTACAAATTTGTCACTAAATAAATGATTAACGCTCCTCTTCTCTTGTAACGCGGAGTTTATCTCAGAGTTTTTTTCAGCGTACAGAGCTGGCAGATCTCCCCACTGCACGGGTCGCCGCATTCCCGGCAGCGGTGCACGGCCTCATCCTCCAGGAGCCCGCCACACTGTGCCTCGATCTTCGCCTTGCTCTTCATCAGGTTGAGCATCGTGCCCGGGTGTCTTGATTCAAGGGTGGCAAGCATGCGCCGCACCTCGCCGCGGAGGGCATGCACCGCGTACGGGCACTCGGGCAGGTCCGCCCACATCCCGTGCAGCATGAGATAGACAGCGATCTCCTTTTCCGAAACGAACATCAGGGGCTTGATCCGCGGGATGAACCGCCCCTGTGAATCGCTGCCGGAGTCCCGCACGAGCCGGGGCAGGTCGCCCCGGAGCACGTTCATGAAGACCGACTGGGCCTCATCGTCAAGGTTATGGCCGGTGGCAAGTTTTGTTGCGCCGGCCCGCTCCGCTGCAACATTCAGTGCCTTCCTCCGCAGGATCCCACAGACGCTGCACGCCTCCGGTTCCCGCCCCGCAAGGAACGCATCGAGCGTCCCCCCGAAGAGATCCGGGAAGGAGACCGTCAGGTGCGGGAGGGCGTAGCGGGCGACCAGCGTATCAGCCGAGCGGACGGTATCCTCGCGGTAGCCGGCAATCCCTTCATCGATGGTGATCGCGGTGAGCCGGACCGGGCCCACGCCGGGCAGGACCTTTGAGAGGATCACCAGGAGGGCCGTGCTGTCCTTGCCGCCGCTCAGGGCAACAGCAACGTGGTCGCCGGGCGCGATCAGGTTCCTTGAACGGATCGTCTCAAGAACGCGCCCTTCCACGTCAGCAATGAAATGGTTTTTGCAGAAATGGCGGCCGGTTGTTCTCTCCCGGTAGACCGCGGGTTCACCGCAGGTATCGCAGCGGGGAGTTATACCGTGTCCTGCGGTGTGCACCACCGTTCATCCCCCGTGCGCGATCCGGATGATCCGGATCTCATCATCGTTCCCGACAACCGCATCTTCCGTAACGAGCATCCCGTTCCGCGAGACGATCACCTCGATGGGATCGAACCCGAGCTCGCTGAGGAGCGCCTCCACGGTCACCGGGCCAGGCCCGGCATCGCGGCGGCATTTGTCCGGAAGGAGGATCTTCATAGCCTTGTGAGGTACTGGGCGGGCCGGATGCATAAATATCCGGGTGTGCCGGCCGGGAGCATCGGTTTAATAGGAATCTGCGATGAACAGGATACAGGATTATGGACAGGTTAGCAGGTTCCGCGGAGATCACAGCGGAGATCCAACGGCTGAAGGAGGAACAGGACGCGATCCTCCTTGTCCACAACTACCAGCCTGACGAGATACAGGATATTGCAGATATCACAGGGGACTCCCTCGAACTTTCACGGGCAGCGGCTACACGCGAGGAGGGAGTCATCGTCTTCTGCGGCGTTGACTTCATGGCCGAGACCGCGGCGATCCTCTCCCCGGAAAAGACCGTCCTTTTGCCCGCGGAGGATGCCTGCTGCCCCATGGCGCAGATGATCAGCGCTGCCGAGCTGCGGCTTGCAAAGGAGCGGCACCCGGACGCTGCCGTGGTCTGCTATGTCAACACCAGCGCGGAGGTCAAGGCCGAGAGCGACATCTGCTGCACGTCCTCGAACGCGGTGAAGGTGGTCAACTCCGTTAAGGAGGACGAGATCCTCTTTGTCCCGGACCGGAACCTTGGCCGGTACGCCCAGCGGTTCACGAAGAAGAAGGTCCTCCCGTGGGAAGGGTTCTGTATCGTCCACGACCGGATCACGCCGGCGCAGGTGATGGCGGTGAAAAAAGCTCACCCGGATGCCGTCCTGCTCGTCCACCCCGAGTGCCGGCCGGAGGTCATCGACCTTGCCGACCACGTGGCAAGCACGTCCGGGATCATAAAGGAGGTAAAAGCCTCAAAAAAGAGGGAGTTTATCATCGGCACGGAGATCGGCATCCTCTACCGGCTGAAAAAGGAGTGCCCGGACAAGGTGTGCTTCCCGCTCGATGACAAGGGCGTCTGCCGGAACATGAAGAAGACCAGCCTCGAAAAAGTCCGCGACTCCCTTCTGACCCTCCGGCCCCGCGTGACTGTGCCGGACGATGTAGCTGCCAGGGCACGGGCCGCGATCGAACGGATGCTTGCCCTCCCGTAAGGGATCACTTCTTTTCCTGTGCCTTCAGCTGCGCCATAACCTTATGGTAGGTCTCCTCGCCCACGCACTCCTTTGCGTACTTGCACCACTGGACGCAGGAGATGGTGTCGTTGTACACCTCGAACCCGCAGGTGCTGCACTTCACGGAGACATCGTTTGAGAAGAGTTCGACTTCATCGCCGCACCGGGGGCATTTCTTGATGGCGAGCGTCGGGGTGCGGAGGTTCGCGGCACCGGGACAGTGGTCGAGCATGGCTGGATCTGCCAGAATATCTCGTGCCAAAGCAGATGAAGCCAGCGATCAGGACAGGAGCGGGACTGCACGGGAACCGGCCGGGGAAAGATGTATGTGGGCAGTCACCCAACTATCCGGCAGGTTATGGCCGGAAATCCCCTGATCTCCACAATCAAGTGCATTGCCGGGACCCGGCGCTCGTTCCTGCTCTCGGAGATCGTACCGTACCTTGACGAGCCGTTGCCGGTCGATGAAATGTACCGGGCTATTGCACCGGAACTGCCCCGGCTTGGTCTTACGGCAACACCACGGGGCCGGGATGTCGAGATCACGAAACTGGTCCCGCCCCAGCCGTACCTCCTGGACGATGGCGGGCGCACGCGTACCGGCGCATTCCTTGAGAAGAGGGAACTGCCCCCCGCCCTTGCCACGGCAATCGAACAGTACATCACGAAAAAGGTGGGGAAGCCCTGGGATGACCCGGTCACGCTCGACCGGCTCCGGAAGGCGATCACCTCCCAGAAGGATGATTACTGGAAGCCGCTCCACAAGCGATCCCTCAGGTATACGAAAGGGTACAGCGTGCTCGGGTACCTTGCCTATCACTTCCCGGTGTATTTCCTGCAGACCGAACACCTGCTCTTACGGCTTGCAGGAGATGGATTCATGAAAAAGTCGATGACGGTCCTCGATGCCGGGACCGGGCCGGGCGTTGTCCCGCTCGCTATCGCGGACTTCATCTCCCGGCTTGACGGGGTGAAGGCCTCGGTCTATTCCATCGAGCAGTCGGAGGAGCATATCGAGGCGTTCCTGTACCTCAGGGATGCATTCGTGCCGCGGGGAGGGCCGGTATCGGTCAAGCCACCGAAAAAAGCGGACATCCGCGAACCGCTCCCCGCATCCCTGCCGGAACGGTTCGACCTCATCATCTTCTCCAATGTCCTCGGGGAGTTCGCGGGGCGGGATGGAGATGCGCGTGCCGCAATTGTCAGCCGGTTCGCGGAGCGGCTCGCGCCCGGCGGGGCAGTTGTTATCATCGAACCCGCTGATGAAGAGAACTCCACCCGCATGCGGACACTTGCCGCCAGCCTTGAGCCTGCCGGGCTTTTCGTGCACTCCCCCTGCCCGCTCTTCCGGGGCACTGCCTGTAAAGCTCCGCGGTGCTGGAGTTTTGCCACTGCGCCTGCCATCCGGCCTACCCGCCTGATGGAGACGCTTGCCCGGTGCGACGAGCCGTACCGGTACATCAACACGGACATCAAGTACAGCTTCGCAGTCCTCCGGCGGGCCGGGATACGCCGCGAGGGGGCCCGGGGGGTTCCCTTGACACGGTTCCTTCTTCTCTCGAAACTGCACCTCCACGAGGGAAAACGGGTGAACACGATTATTGCAAAGATGAGCGCTGAACTCGGCGATGCAAAGAACCACCTCTTCAAGGTCTGCGACGGCACCGCAAAAGCGCCGGTCTATGCCGTGCTCCCGGCGTTTCACCGCACGGAAGGAAACGAGGCCCTGATCTCTGCCGGCTATGGCTCCGTGCTGGAACTCCGGGGCGTACTGGTCCGGTACAACCGTGCCCACGATTCCTGGAACCTTTTCGTGAACCGGAACACGGAGGTGCGCGAGGCTGGCGGGCACGGGGAATAACGCCACATGCCCCGCCACACTGCAGAGATTATTAGGATGAAGGGGTACAGTAGGTACTGGTAATATCCGGCAGGCGACCATGGATACTCCGGGCAATGAGAACGGGGATGCGGTTATCCACAGGACACAACGGCTGATCATCAACGGTATCGGCTACGAAGCCGTCTTTCTCGAAGGGCGGCTCATCCTGACCAGCGAGGATACCGCAATGTCCCGGCTGGAGATCCCCTACCAGGACATCACGCTTGCTTTCGCGGAGACCAACCGGCTCCGGGAGCCTGTAATCCGGATCACGTATGGTAGTGCCGACGGGGGTATGCGCGGGGTCGAGCTGATTTTCATCTTCCTTGCCGCGGGAAGGAACATCCAGAACCGCGACCGGTGCCTTACCGTCCTCGAAAAGCAGGGCATCCCGGTCCGCCCCGATCCAACGCCTGCAGATTACTATTCCCGCGCCCGGCGGGAGAGGATGGATGCGGGAACGCTGGATACCGATGCACCCACCGGCCGTCCGGCCGTCCCGGAATGGACGGTATACGGCCCTGCCCAGAGCACACGGCAGGCCCTCCCTGACGAGCCAAAACCGGTATCCCCGGCCTTCACCCTCATTGCCATCGTCATCCTTGCAGCGATCATGGTCGTGGCCATGGTCTCGCCAATACCGGAACCGGGGCCACAGCCCTGGGAGAAAGCTGCCCTCGCAAAGGCCAGCGGTACCCCTTCCCCGACGCCAGCCCGGACGCCTGTACCGGTTCTGTCACCCGCACCGGCTGCCACACCGTCCGCGATTACCGGCACAGCGCAGGGCAATTTCAGCACAATACCGGGAAACGGCATCTGGGTGAGGATCACGTACCCGGGACAGTATACGGGATTCCTCTCAGCCGGGGCATGGCGCAAAGACGTGAACAGTTACGGGACGCAATGGTACCAGCTGCCGGTAAAGAACACCACGGTTGACGGGTTCATCGAGAAGGGCGACGGGTCCGGGCAGAGACTTGAGGTCTCGATGTATAACGGGGGAACCCTTCTCGCCCGGCGTGAGACAACCTCACCAAGGGGGATTGTGGAGATGCATGTATCTGTCGGGCCCGCCCTCATAGGCCCGGACGTGAAGGAGATGCAGGCACCGGTTGTTGCGGAACCCCCGGCACCCGAAGCCGGGCCTGTCCAAATCACGGTGCCCGATACCGGGGTCTGGGTGCAGGTGAGCTACCTGGGGGATTATTCCGGAACGATCAGTTCGAACGGCCAGGTGCGGGCGGTCTATGGTAATGGGGACCAGATCTTCCAGATGGTGATGAATCGCGGGACCATCGACGCGACGCTGGAGAAGGCAGACGGGAGCACGAGACTTCTGGAGATACGGGTCTATAAGGGCGGGGTGCTGACCGCGATAGCGAATACTACCGTGCCCAGGGGGATTGCAGAGATCCATACAACGGTGTAAGATACCTGACCGGATTCCCATAGATTTCAGTCAGGGCTGCCTCCAAAAAGGAGAGGGAGTGCTCTCCTGAGTTTCTTATCCTGCCAGCCGTACCCCGTTCAGGAAGCGATACCGCGCTTAACCCTGCGTCAGAGACTCGGATTGCAGGATATACTGTGAGGTGTAGCGGACGGCCAGATCCTGCCCCGCGTATATCAGGATAGCAACGCGGTTTGCAGGAGTCCTGTACTTATCACGGGGTGAGCAGCAGCTCACCCTGGTTTATGCCTGTTTTGATGCATTGTTCCCTCCTCCTCATAAGAGTTCAGGTTTTTCACTGGTTCAGGCTGTGAAACCAACAATTACGATTATGAACAGGGGAAGGATAGTGTTGGATCTTGAGGATAATTGGATAATGACGTTACCAAATTCGTTTTCCGTGATACGGGTGTCTTTCAGGGGATGGCTCATAACCCCCTCCTTTTTCTATCTTCTTCCACGGGAGAAGTTGCCGTTTGGCTGGGTTACTCGCTGCTCTCTTCAGTGATTTTTCGGACGGAACGCTGAGCTGGTATAAGAGAAACGGATACTTGTGGGAAAATCGAAGATGCTCAGAGGATACTATCCTTTTTGCTTTTGAATAATCGCGCTCATTTATAGGGAGATTAAAAAACGACCCGATTCCCTGAAACCATCGCTAATGGTGCCGGGATCTGGCAGAGAATTGATTACGGATCGTCCCATCGTAGCCTGGAACGGGATTACAGGTAATCAGGAATGCCGGTTACCTTCACATCGTCACACCAACCTCTGTCATTAGTGTTGCTTCCCCACATCGCAAACCGTATCCGGAAGTTGCTGGCCTGGTTGTTGGCAGCAGTGGGCAGTATCCCGCTTGTGTAGGAGGTAAACGTGGTAGAACCCGTATATGGACCTGTAAATCTGGTGATATCGGTATACGATCCCCCCGCATTCGTTGAATATTGAGCGGCAAAACCCTCGCTGGTGGTATCCAGGGATTGTGCTCCCAGGAGATATGACACAATGATATCCGAATAACCGGTAGTTGGGACAGTCCGATAAATACCCTCATCAGGTCCTGGATAAGCAACACTTCCCCGGAATCGAATGCTATGTGTTCCACTTACCGGTGCATCAGTCTGCCAGTCAGGACTACCTATTATGGTCCACCCATTATCGGCGGGAGCAAGCAGATCAAACGTGTCAAAGAATATTTCCTGACGTGGATTCGGTGCAAACGTGACGCTTATTGTATGATCCTCCTGCACGTTGGTGAATGTGTAGGGGGATGTTATCTTCGGGGGATAGGTTGTTGTTATACCGTCAACTACCAGTGTTTGAATGTGGTATTTGATCGAGGGTGTAATCGTGTATTCCTGGCTGCCGCCATAATTCACGGTTGTTACTCCCGCAGGTGTTATCGCTCCGTTCGCTCCGCTGCTCGCCGTGATCGTATACGTGTTGATTGCAAACGTGGCCGAGATCATCCTATCCGTGGTGACCGGGAGGAACGTGTAACTGGTCACAGCGCCCACAGATGTCCCGTCAACAAGAACATCCGCCACGTGATACCCGGCGTTTGGCGTTATAGTGTAGGTCGGTGTAGCGCCGTAACTGACCGAAGTCGCACCTGGAGGTGCAACAGCCCCGTTCGGGCCGGCAGATGCGGTGATAACCGGGTTTACTGCAAATTCTGCATAGATAGTATGGCCCATGGTAATCGCGTCAAAGGTATAGGTTGAAATGGCACCCTGCGAATTACCGTCAACTTTCACCTCGGAAATCCGGTATCCGGCATCCGGGATGATTGAAAACGTCTGGCTCCCGCCATAAACAACCGCCACGGCACCAGAAGGCGAGATGCTACCTCCCTCCCCGGCACCTGCCATGATTTTCAGGGCCACCGAAGGGCCCGGGACTCCCCCAAAGTCAGCTGACGACAACAGCGCATATTTCGAACCTCCGTCCTGCGTATACTGGACCTGAACATTCTTCACATCGACCCCGGAAAACGTCAGGGATTCACCAGAAGACCATATCATATCCGAATCCGGAGGAAGTTCAGCCGGCTGACTGTCGAGCATAACCCTGAAATCGCTGTACGGGAGCGGATCCCCGCCATTATGGAGGATCTGGACAACAATTCCGGTATTCGAGATTACCGTCTCCAGCGCCGGAATCTTCTCGGGAGGGGGTTGGGAGAGGAAAAAACAGAGATGATCGCGATGGCTGACACTGTAACCGCAATCAGCATCACGGCACTGATTGTTTCAGACACGCCGTTTTCGTGAGTTCTGACCATTTCTGTCTTGTGCAACACAGGTCATCCGACCGCTTTGAAACTATGGATTATTGTACTGTTGTGGTATTAGAACAGGGGGTATAATATTCTTCCATTTGTAGTAAAAACAGAGAACCCGACGGGATGCTGGTTTATCTTCCGGATATACCTCCCAATATGCAAAAACCGGCAGTACCTGCTGTATCAGGTTTCCCCAAATAATACCCTGTGCGGGTGAATTGATGAGGGAAATTTATGAATAAAAAAAGAGGGGGAGTAATCCCTAAAACGGATAATCTTCCGTATCAGCGATATAATCCTCAAGATCCTTGAACGTGATATCGGTTCCACCGGAGGGAACATAAAGGCCATCGCGAGCGATGATAACACCTTCAAAGGAATCCCCGGCGATTGTTACTCTCCCTTTCGGGGCAAACAATACGCCGGAAACATGACTTCCGCCACCCATAAGGGTAATATCCCCGTCCGCTGCGACAATAATCACGTTGGACACGGTTCCTATTAATGCTGATGTATAGCCAAAAGGCGAATAGATCTTCGTATTGGAGCTCAGCAGGAGGTCGTACGTGTATCCTTCCTCTGCGTACCAACTGGCGTCCTTCGCTGAGGGAATCGGCAGATCAGGCATGGTAACTCCTGGTACGCTATCCACGTGGATGCATTTTGATTCTATTGAGGGTCTCGAATAATAGGCAGGTTTTGTCAGCTCTCCGGTATAGAAGACCAGCGCATCGTCGCCAAACACGGTACCCCAGCCCAGGTTTACATCTCCATCTACGGTCACAGTATCCCGGATAGTCGCACCTGCAAGGTTGGCATTACCTGAGATGTTCACATTTCCATAGATCATGTGACTCCCGCTGGCGATGTTGAAATCACCGTTCACAGAGGTATTGCCGATCTTGCCGGGATATCCCAGACTGGCACTGCCGGGGCCCAGGTAGACATCTCCATCGACATAGATGGTTTTGATCGCGATAGCCGCGTTCATGTTCATTTCGGTTGAGAGTAAAGACCCCGTTATAACGACCGTGGCATCTTCACCAGTAATCGTATCTCCAAAGAAGAATAGCTTTGTCCCATATACAAAGACATTCTCGTTACTGACGTATTCGGCAAAAGACAGTACATGGATGTAGTCCACCTTTGTTGCCGTGCTGGTTATACTGTAAGTGGTATTTGTCACAGTCAGGATGACCGTGTAAATCCCTGCATCGGGATAGGTATACTGCGGGCTTGGCACTGACGAGGTACTCCCATCACCAAATGCCCAGCTCCACTGGTCAATTGGCCCGGTAGACAGATCGGTAAACAGCACGGGAAGCGGCAGGTAGTCGCTCGTCGGATTGCCGTAAAAATCCGCGGTGAGAACCGGGAGTGTCGGTGTCGTAACCGGCGTTGTCGTAACCGGCGTTGTCGTGGTAGTTGTGCCAATACCCGCAGAAGTTGTACCTTCCCATGAAAGGAGGACACGCCCGGATGAGCCACCGGTATATATGATCTGAATGGCTCCCGTAGGGGCCGGATCTGCCGTGTAAATAAGGGTATCACCAATCATCCATTTGGACCAGCCATTTCCATCCCTGAGAACGAACGAGTTCGTCCGATCAACACCGTCCACCATGATCTTCATCTGATCTTTCTGGAGCGTATCCCCACCATTATGGAAGATCTGGATGGTATTTCCGGTATTCGAGATGACCGCTTCGAGTGCCGGGATCTTCTCCGGAGCAGGTTGCGACAGCAATGCAACCCCAATGATGGCAACGGCTGCACCAACCACGGCTATGAGCATTACTGCGCCAATCACTTCAGATACGCCATATTCATGGGTGCGAACCCTTCCTGTATGCTGCAGCACAGGTCATCCGACTCAAAGGATAATAATCTATTATAGTACTGTTGTGGTACTAGAAACGTGTTGGTATCTGAAGGTTCCCTTTTGGCAATTTTATAACAAAACCCGGGAATCAATACCAATCAGGATACAGTCCTCATACCCCTTGTGAAGGGTATTTGAACATGATTTTTATCGCCTGACGATTGAACTGCCCGACCGGCCCGAATTCATCTTCACATGAAGATGAAAAATAAGTGTCTCCTCCCGATACGAGCGATTAGAACGGATAATCGGCCGAATCACTGATATATTCGTCCATATTTTTGAACCTTACCGTAGTTCCACCACTCGTGACATAGAAGCCATCCCGGGCGATCACCACACCTTCGAAAGCCCCACCGTAAAAAGTCACCTGTCCATTCGGGGCAAATAACACGCCACTCACCGTGCTCCCACCAAGCCCGGTCAACGTGATATCGCCCGTGCGGGCAACGATTACTACATTATATGCTGATGGCCTCCACGAATCGGATGTAATACTATCTGCAAATACCTTCAGATTGCTCGTCAGAGTACCCCCGGAGACATACCCCCTCGCATCGTACCAGGCCTGGGCCTTCGTCGAAGGTAACGGCAGGTCCGGGATGGTGAACCCCGGCAAGGTATCCACATGGATACAACGGGAGTTATCCCCACCGGGCGTGATGAGACTGCCGGTGTAATAGATATATGAATTCGAGTCGAACGTCGGTTTCCAATCATCCACGGTGAGATCACCATCCACCGACACATTCCCATGGATCTTCGCTCCGGTCAAGGTTGCATCTCCAGCAACATTGACTTCCCCATAGAGGTTAGCCTGACTCTTCAGATATCCGTGGATATATGTATTACCGGGTTGGGGTTGATATCCCAGGGCTATATTACTCGCACCCAGATCGGCATCCCCATCAACATATATCTTTGAGACATTGATTTTGGCCCCGCCATCAAGTTCAGTTGAGAGTAACGGGCCCATGAAGACGATCGTGGAATTCTCACCGTTTATTGTATACCCTCTGAAGACCAGTTTGGTTCCATATACAAAGACGCTCTCGTTACTGACGTATTCGGCAAAAGACAGTACATGGATGTATTTCACCTTTGTTGCCGTGCTGGTTATACCGTAAGTGGTATTTGTCACAGTCAGGATGACCGTGTAACTCCCTGCATCGGGATAGGTATACTGCGGGCTTGGTACTGACGAGGTATTACCGTCACCAAACGCCCAGCTCCACTGGTCAATTGGCCCGGTAGACTGATCAGTAAAGTGCACGTTACGCGGCAGGTACCCGCTTGTCGGAGTGCCGCTGAAATCCGCGTTGAGAACGGTGGGCACAGGGGTTGTCGTTGTGGGGACAGTGGTTGTGGTGGTTGCCGTTGGGGTGCCGGCGACAGTGGTAGAGTCCCCCCATGACTGGAGGACACGCTAGGACGAGCCACCGGTATAGATGATCTGGATGGCTCCCGGAGGGGCCGATTCTCCTGTGTATACAAGGGTATCCCCGATTATCCAGCGGGACCAGATATTCCCATTCATGAGAACGAACGAATTCGTCCGATCAACCGTCCACCATGATCTTCATCTGATCTTCTTGGAGTGCATCGCCGCCATTGTGCGTGATCATGACAGTATTACCAAGGAGTTTAATCTCAGCATGCAGGGCGGGAATCTTCTCCGGCGGGGGCTGGGAGAGGATCGCCACTCCCGCGATGGAGACCACCGTACCGATAACCGCAATCAGGATAACTGCTCCCAGAACTTCAGAGGCTCCGGAGTGGTTATCGGTCTTCACGGTTTATCCGCCTACGCCATACAGCAGGGCCGTGTAGGTTGCATTCGATGCAATCACGTTGATGTCGTATTTTTTCACGGGATTTGAGTCGTAATCGGTACCGATACGGATGTAACTCTCGGTTCCCGCGATACCGGTTTCCCAATGGGGAATGCCGGCAACCATTGCGGTGTAGTCAAAATAATTCTTCCACATCCCCCGGGCCTGTTTATCGGAGGTATTGACAGCAATCCGGATCCATTTGGTATTCGCTTTTCCCGCAGCATAGGGAAGATTGTAAACAGAGTCGAGGGTGGTCTTGACCTGGACCGGGCTGTTGCCGCCGACAACGCTGCCGCCGTACGGATTGCTGATACTCACGGCATTGATGGTTACCCTGGTAACGGGCCTGCTGGGATCGGAATTATCGCGGGAGAACGAGATCTCCGGGGGAAGTTTGTACGTATTGTTGCCATCGACCTGGGAGAGGAAGACCCCGCCCATCTGGTAATAATACTCCTGGGAGAGCCAGTAGTGATTCTGGGACTGATAATCGATGGCTCCCAGCGTGATAGGAGTGATCTGATACGTTTTTTCAATGAAATTATACGTAATATTTCCCGTTGCCGTCACAGATCCCCGGGGCAGATCCGTCTTGAGACCGATGGTTTCACCCGGGGTGATCGCTGATCTCAGCCCGTATGCCGGATCCATGAGATCAATGGCGTAGGTAGTGCCGGCCTTGACATTCCGATATACCGGGTAATTCTCCATCGTGACGATTCCGCCCCGTTTAAGAGAGAGGGTGAGATCAGTGCCAGTGTAATTGTATGCATTAATAGCGACAAGACACTCATTACCTCCCAAGTTTATGGCCGGTGTTCCATTAGAGGTCGGACACGTTTGCGCAGGGATTTTAGAGTAATATTGATAAAAAGTCGATTGAGGTGTGAGATTCACATAAGCAGCCCACGAAGTTTGATTCACCGTTGCCCCGAACCGTTTGCTGGCTGAAAGATCCGAACTCTGAATACCAGAAATATTAACAAAGACGTGGCTTGGCGTATAATTGACCGTTGCCGGGAGATCCTCCGAGGTACGGGAATTTGTATTCAAAGAATCCACAATAAGCGACAGTGAGGAGATGTTCAGCGTCTCAGGTACCGTAGTCCGCCGGTTGATCGAGAATGTCCCCCCGGAACTCACCGGGTTCATGATCGGGATGAAACCCAGGACTCCCCCTTGGGTATATCCACCATCTGATCCAAGCGAGAAGGAGTTACTCAGGGTTGTATCCACTTTATTATTGGTGGACAGGGAATCGAGCCCGATCTTATAATCGATAAACTGGTCCTTGACCACGCCCATATGCAGAATCTCGTTCTCGCGACCCTGTGCCGGAACACCGTACGTCAGGTAGAGCGAAAAAACCGCCATGAGAAGCGCGATGATCAGGACAAATCCGACCACCTCAGACAGTCCGGCATCCCGGTCTCCTCCCGCACCACCGACTTTTTTCATCTATTAAATCGTGTATGGCTCGGCTTATAAAAGTACCCGTCGTGAGATGCAGGGCAGCACGATACGGGGGCGGGGCCGGCACATCCACCATTCAAAATGAGCCAAAGGGGGTCGGGCGGGGTACTGATGAGCACTTCATGATTTGAGATCGGGACCCGGTATTCCCCCTTGTATGACGTAAAACACAAGCCATTTAACCATGCAGGACCGAACGACCGGCCGGGCCAAAACATGTTTATCCCTCCCGACCCCCCACCACATTTTTTCCAGAAAAACCATATCTCTATCGTAAAATACTACCGGAATCCGGTAATTATGTGGAGGGGGTCGGGAGGGAAAAAACTGATCTCACGGGGGGTCGGGCCGTACTTTCCGTTCACCCGGAACTGCACAGAAGGGTTTTGAATCTCACCCGTCAAACAGTATGATCACGTTTACGACCGGAAAAGCCGGTCCGGGACTGGTACAATCGTGACCCTATCACAAGGCTGTGTACTCTGCCACCAGGGCGCAAAGATGGTGCTCTTTGTTACGGGACGCTGCCACCGCACCTGCTGGTACTGCCCCCTCTCGTCCGAGCGGAAAGGGACGGACACGGTGTACGCAAACGAAGTCCCCATTGATGCCCCGTCGCAGATCATCGAAGTCGCCGAGACCATGAGCGCGCTCGGCACGGGTGTCACGGGCGGCGAACCGCTCCTCTGCCTTGAGAAAGTGACGGAATACTGCCGGATGCTCAAGGACTATTTCGGGACGGAGCACCAGATCCACCTGTATACCGCAAAGGCCCCTTCAGACAGCGAACTGGCGGAGATGCAGGGACTCGTGGACGAGATCCGGCTCCACCCACCCCGCGAGTGCTGGGACACAATCCTGGACTCGGACTTCATCCGTTCGGCACAGCGGGCAAAAGAGATGGGATTTGATATCGGGATCGAAGTGCCTGCCCTCCCCGGGCTGGAACTCCTCATCCCCGCGCTCCCATACCTTGACTTCCTGAATATCAATGAACTCGAATGGGGCGAGACCAATGCGTACGCCATGCGGGAGCGGGGCTACGATCTTGCCGACGAGCTCCACAATGCCATTTACGGCGCCCGCGAATGGGCGGAAGAACTCGTGAAGCACGATAAGGTCCACTGGTGCTCCTCGGGATTCAAGGACTCGGTCCAGCTCCGGGAGCGGCTGAAGCGGATCGCAGAGAACACGGCCCGCCCGTTCGACGAGATCACCGACGATGGCACCATCGTGTACGGTATTGTCGAGCCGGAGGTTGGGGAGCGGGAGGCAGTTCTGCGGTTCTGCCGGGAACGGCTGGACCCGGACAGTTTCGAGGAATCGGCGGATGGCATCGAGATGGCCTGGTGGCTCCTCGAAGAACACAAAGACGGGATGCCCGGGAAGAAGTGCGTGATCGAGCGTTACCCCAACCGGGGCATGGTCGTGGAGCTGACCCCGCTATGAACCTGCAGGGCATTCTCGAACCTCTCTACGAACAGCAGCTCGTGCGGCAGTGCCGGCACATCCCCAATCATGTTGCCATCATCATGGACGGGAACCGGCGGTACGCAAAGATGCTCGGGCTGGATACGGCCTCCGGCCACCGCGCAGGTGCCGACAAGACGGAGAAGATGCTGGACTGGGCACACGAACTGGGCATCCGGCACGTCACGCTCTACACGTTCTCGACCGAGAACTTCTCGCGCGAGAAGAACGAGGTCGGGTATCTCTTTGCTATGTTCCGGGAGAAGTTTTTGAGTGTCCTCACCGATGAACGGGTAAAGAAATACCGGATCCGCGTCCAGATGGTCGGCGACCCGTCGATGCTCCCGGACGATTTGAAAGAGGCAGTCCTTGCAGCGGAGGAGGCCACAAAGGAGCATACCGGCTTCTTCCTCAACATCGCCCTTGCCTATGGCGGGAGGAACGAGATCGTCCTTGCTGCCCGGGACATCCTGGAAACCGTCAGGAAGACCGGGGCCGACCCCGATACCATTGATGTCAGCATGGTCGAGGAGCACCTCCACCGCGGCAAGGGGATCCCCCCCGTTGACCTGATCATCAGGACGGGCAACGAGTGCCGGACCTCGAACTTCCTCCCGTGGCTTGCCGCAGGGCACGAGTCCGCGGTCTACTTCTGTGCCCCGTACTGGCCGCTCTTCCGGAAGATCGACCTGTTGCGGGCCATCCGGATCTATGACCAGCGGTGTGCTGCAAAGAGTTCCTGAAAACCCGGCGCACCCATCGTTCCGTAATCGCGTACTCTATCTATCTTGAACAACAGATCAGGAATTGATCGTTCATGACGGGAAAGAAGGGAGAGGCTCCTACAGGGGGCCTGACCGGTATCGCCATCCGGCAGGATATCCTGAGGCAGGCGCAGGTATCCGGCCTTGACATCGCGGAGATCTGCAACCGGGCGCTTGCCCATGCAACCGGGATTCCATACACTAAAGAGGGCGCAGAACCGGAAGAGCCCCCCGCGCCCGTGATTGTTGCAAAAGACGGGGCCGCTGCGAGAGCACCGGGCGCCGCTTTGGCATCATCTCCCGATAACCTCCGCCCGGTCATCAACGCGGACGACCCCCGGGCTGCTTCAGCGGTAAAGCAGGTACCCCGGCCGGCCAAAAGGACTGTTCCCGCAGCATTGCCCGGGCGGGCCCCGGTACCAGAGAAGTCCCCGGCAACCCCGCCCCCTGCCGCCAGTGCTCCCGTAAAAAAAGAGAAAACGCCGGCACGGAAAAAACCGGCAAAATCCGGAAAGGGGCAGGCACTGAAACGGTTCATCACCGAGGCGACCATCCGCGGGGATACCGAAGACGATCATGTGACAAAAGAGGCGCTCTACCAGGCATTCACACGGTGGTGCCGCGAGCACCGGATCACCCCGGTCCCGGAGAAAAAAACTGTTACCGTTGCCCTCAAGAACCAGTTCGCCATAAAAGAGAAGAGTCTGGACGGTGAACCGTCCTGGATTAACATCCGGCTCCGGTGATGGGCCGCGATTATTTACCGAACCGCCGGATCCGCGCCTGGTAGTCCCGGAGGATCCGGAGGAAGTCCACCTCGCGGAAGTGCGCCCAGTTCACGTCCGAGAAGAAGAGCTCGGAGTACACGGACTGCCAGATCAAAAAATCCGTGAGATGGTCCCCGCCGCTCTTGATCACGACATCGGGAGCATACTGGAAGGTCAGGTAGGACTCGATCACCTTCTCATCCACGGTCTCCGGAGGAACATTGTCCCGTGCCATCTTCCGGATGCACTCCGTAATCTCCTCCCTGCCGCTCTTGCCCACGGCCACGACAACATCCATCCCGCTCCCGCCGGTCTCCTTGCGGCTGCCGGCATGGAGGCTCAGGTGCGCAATCGTGCTGATCTTCCGGATGGCCGGGAGGAGCACGTCGATCTGGTCGGGGTCCTTCGTCGCGATATGGAACATCAGGTGGCATATCCCGTGAGCGCCGGCCGGACCATGCCGTGTCACGTGCGCCGAGATCGCGTTGCACCACGAGGTGACAGCAAAGAGCGAATCGGGCGCGCCGGCAAGGTCTTCCCCGCTGATCATGAAACAGACCTGTTCCGGCAGGTCCACAATCTGCCGCCTTAGCAGCTGCGCGTAGAGCCAGTAGATCATTCTCACTTAGGTATAGCCTGCCCAAGGTAATTAGGCCTGATGGTGGCCCGTTCAGAGGAAGGGGCCGATAAGGTGGAAGACGAGTGTGCCGAGCGCGATCGCAAGGCTGGTCTCGAGTGCCGTGATCGAGAGCGCCGCCTTCCACCCGAAATCCTTTGCCAGCGCAAGGATCGTGGAGATGCACGGGGCATAGAGCAGGGTCACGAGCCCGAAGACGATGATCTGGATTGGGGTGAGGACATCTGAGAAGACGGTTGTCCCGAGAATCGCCGCAAGGGCAAGGATGGTCATCTCCTTCCGGATGATGCCAAAGATAAACACCACGCCGGTCACAGCCGGGAGGCCCAGCAGGATGACGGTGACGGGATAGAGTGCAGCATTGATGGGCTCAAGGAGCCCGGCTGCATAGGCCCCGGTGATGACGATGCTGCCGATAATATAGGCCGGAAGCACGATCCCGATGAGCGACCGGGTCCTCTGCCAGGTCTGGCCAAGTACCCCTTGCAGGTGAGGGACATGGTAGTCCGGCATCTCCATGATCATGCCCACCGATTCGCCGGGCAGCAGCCGGAACGCGAGCCGGCCGAGGACCACGATCAGGACAAAGACGAGCAGGTACAGGGCAAGCGCCCACCAGATATTCACAAACACCGCAACAACGCCAAGGATCACGATGGTCCGGGCCGAGCAGGGGATGAGCGTGACCAGGAATGCCGCAATCAGTTTCTGCTTGGGGGCTTCGATGATCCGGCACGAGAGGCAGGCAGGCACGGTGCAGCCAAACCCGAGCACGAGCGGGATGATGGCCTTTCCGTGCAGCCCCATGCGGTGCATCCCCTTGTCGAGCATCAGGGAGAACCTTGTGAGAAAACCGGAGTCCTCGATCAGGGCAAGGACAAGGTAGAAGGGGATCACGTAGGGCACGATCAGCGTGAGGGCGGCCACAAAACCCGTCCAGGCACCGTTGAAGATAATCTCGGGAAGGGTTCCCGTGATCAGCGGCTCGACCGGGGCGATACCCGAAAGGAACTCCGTCAGGACACCGGAGATCCAGGCACCGATGACAAATGTCCAGACAAGCAGCCCGCCGATCGTGGCGGCAAGGAGGAGATACCCAAGAACCGGATGGAGCGCAATGCGGTCGACCTTCTCGGTGAGGGAGACCTCGTTGTCCCCCGGCGGCCGGATCTCCATCACGCTTGCGGCCAGCTCTTCAGCAGCATGATACCGCTCTGCGCTCATGACCGTTGCTGCCGGTTCCCCGTGTATCTTCTCCAGTTCGCGGCCCGATTCAAGGGCGGCGGCAGCCACGTCCAAAGAATGCTGCCGGACTTCCCAGACCGTGTCAGGATCGCCTTCCAGCAGCTTGATCGCCGTCCAGCGGGGCGGGTAGCCCCCCGATCCTTCGGGAAGCAGGGCCTGGATGCGGGCGATCCGGTCCTCGACCTCTTTCCCGTACCGGATAATCTTCGGGCGGGGGCGGGAGCTGGTTGCACTCACGATCGCGTCCGAGAGTTCCGCTATCCCCTTTCCCTGGATCGCCACGGTCGGGATGACCGGTACGCCGAGGAGATCTGAAAGTTTCCCCGCATCAAGGACAATTCCTTTCTTTGCTGCAAGGTCCGCCTGGTTCAGGGCTATCACGAGCGGGCTTTCCAGTTCCGTGAGCTGGAGCGTGAAGAAGAGGTTGCGTTCGAGGGCTGAGGCATCCAGCACGTTTACGACAACATCCGGGCGGTCATGGGCAATAAACTCCCGGGACACCTGCTCTTCAGTCGAGAGCGCGGTGATCGAGTAGATGCCCGGGAGGTCGATGACCCGGATCCGCCGGCCCCGGTGCTGGAGGAGGGCTTCGGCGCGCTCGACTGTCTTGCCCGGCCAGTTGCCGATGTCCTGGTCAACCCCGGTGAGCTGGTTAAAGGTCGCGCTCTTCCCGACGTTGGCATTACCGGCAAGGGCAACGACATATTCCGTCTTTGTGTCAACAGGGGGGTGCAGGATGTCACACCCGCTGCAGTTTTTGCACCCGCTCATCTGCTCTTCTCACCACAGGGAGTGACAAAGATGTGATCGGCGATAGCATGGTCGATTGCCAGCTTTGTCCTCCGGACAGCAATCTCCACCGGCCCGAGAAGGGGGGCCTTCCTGACCAGCTGGATCTCGGTTTTGAGGGTGAGACCAAGATCCGTCAACCGCTGGACAACGCTGGTATCGCCCCGGATGAACGCGATGGTCCCTTTCTGACCGGGAGCAAGGGAGGTGACCGGGAGCAGCGGTTCCTCGCGGGCGGGAGCGGGCGGGGCCTGCCCTTCATCGAGACAGGCCGAGCAGCTCTCCACCTTCCGGTCGCAAGCCTCGATCAGGCTGCCGTGGGGGCACCGGGCCGGGGCATTGAGCAGCTTACAGAGCGCACACTCCGTCTCGTCCGAGAGGGTGTGCTCCATTTTACAGGCTTCGTCATGGACATTATCCCTGGTGATATGGAGCACATCGGTTAAGAAGACCTCGAGGAGCCGGTGCCGGCGCTTCACCTTCCGCGCCATCTCCCGGCCCCGCTCTGTCAGGGTTGCCCCCTTGTAGGGCTCGTACTTCACGAAGCCTTTATCGGAGAGGGCCTGGAGAGCCTCCGTCACGCTCGCGGGCGCCACCTTGACACACTTGGCAATCGCGGATGTCCGGGCGATCCCGTGTTTCTCCTCGATGTCCAGAATACTCTCGAGATATTCTTCCAGTTGCTCCGACGCCATCCATTACTTTTAGGCTTCCCTAATGCTAAAATATTTCGGAATGCCTAAAAATTGCCGGGGCCAGGAGCGGCTCCACCCGTTGATACGACATCTTCGCTACCCGGCCCGACAGGAGAGATTATAAGTCTTTCTGATAAAATGATCAATCGATCAATGTACACCTATAAATCGGGTATCGCGCAGATAGACGAGAAGACCGGCGGTTTTGATGCCGGGACCAATATCCTCATCTTAGGTCCGCCCATGAGTGCCGCCGACCAGCTGGCGTACGCACTGACAAAACCAATACCGGGCGAGTACGCCATCGTACTCTCGACCAATGAACGCGCTGCCGAAGTGGTCGACGCATTCAAGGTAGCCGGGGCCGACAAGCGGTTCACCGGCGTGATTGATGCCATCACCAAGAGCTCGACACCGGGCATCACCGACACCACCCGGCTGATGTTCGTCTCCAGCCCCACGGACCTGACCGGCATCGGGATCAAGTTCTCGAACATGGTGGAATGCATTTTCGAGGGGGATTTTGCCGACGGCGAGACCGGCCTGTTTCCGCCGCCGATCCGGTTCTGTGTCAACTCCATCTCCACCCTCCTGATGTACCGCCGGCTCGAAGTGCTGTACCAGTTCCTCCATGTGCTCACGGCAAAACTGAAGAAGATCGAAGGCGTGGGAGTCTATCTCCTCAACAACGAGTCCTTCGATGACAAGACACTCTCCTTGATCAAGCAGCTGATGAACTGTGTCATCGAGGTCAAGATCGAGCAGAATGTCAACATGATGCGCATCCGCGGGCTTCCCGGCATGCAGGGAGACTGGATGAAATTCTCCGTCTCGAAAGGTCAGGTGACCATCCTCCCATGATCTCGACCGGGATAAGCGGCCTGGACGAGATGCTCGGAAGCGGTATCCCGGAGGGCAGTAAAGTGCTGTACAGCCTTGAACCCGGGGTTGACGGCCAGCTCTTCATGATCTCGACCCTGTCCTGTGCACTGGCAAAGAAACAATCCTGCCTTGTCGTCCTCCCGAACACAACGGTCGATGCATTCCGGAACGATGTGCAGGCAATGTACGGGCCCCGGCCCGATCTTGCCATGGCACCGGTCACCTTCTTCGATGCCATCGATTGGGAACGGATCTTAAAGAGCAGCAGGTCGCCGGAGGGAAGGGCACGCGAACTGCAGGCGCGGATCCGGAAACTCTGCCGCCAGCATGACGTGGATATCATCTTTGTCTATTTCGATCTTTTAAACGAGGAGTTCGGGACCGATGCCGCAGCCGTGATCTTCATCTCGGTGCAGGAGATGGAGAGGAAAAACGGGATCACGCTTATCATCGAACACCTGAACCTGGAGGGCCCGGATCTCCCTGAACATTTCATCCGCGACATGAAGTTCGATCTCGTGCTTGCCATCCGCTCGTCGTTCCGGCCCTTCCCGCAGTTCAATTATTTCACCCTTGTCCATACCTCGTGGGCAGATCTGCCCGTCCGCTCGGTCCCGTTCATCATTGGCGAGGGAAGGATCATTCCCTACATCCCCCGTATCGTGGTCACGGGTCCGGCTTCATCGGGGAAATCAACGTTTGTCCTCAATGCCGCGGATGAGGGGCACTCTGTTGACCGGAAGGCACAGGAGGGAGGCATGACAACGGTAGCGCTGGATTTCGGCTGGATCCGGTGGAAGGATTTCGACATCACGCTCTACGGGACACCGGGGCAGGAGCGCTTCGATTCCCTCCTGCCTTCTTATCTCGGGCACGCGATGGGGGCGCTCCTTATCATCGACGCTACAAACGCGGACCAGCTCCCCCGGGCTCGCCTCCTGAGCGACATGATTGCACGACGGAGGATCCCGTTTGCCGTTGTGGTAAATAAGAACGACCTGACGGGAACACTCGACCCGGAACTGATCCGTAGGGTTCTTGCGATCAGCAACGAGGTCCCCCTCTACCAGATCTCGGCAACCCGGAAAACTGATGTGAATTTCGTCCTTGAATCGCTCGTGGACTCGATAACCCAGTTCAGGTACTGACCGGGACGGGAGAACATGCTGACGTTCATCGGCCTTGGCCTCTTTGACAAGACGGACGTATCGGAAAAGGGGCTCGTTCGTATCCGGAACGCGGACAGGGTCTACCTTGAATGCTACACGTCGCGCCTCATGGGTGCAACGCGGGAGGAACTTGAGGAATATTACGGGAGGCCCGTTACCCCGCTGTACCGGTCCGATGTAGAACAGGATCCCGGCGCAATGCTGGACGAGGCCGCGGAGAAAGACGTGGTGTTTCTCTGCGCGGGAGACCCGATGGTCTCAACAACCCATGCCGACCTCCGTATGCGGGCTGCAGAAAGAGGGATCAGGACCGCGATCATCCATGCCGCCTCCATCGCGAGCGCTGTCTGCGGCCTCTCGGGGCTCCAGAACTACCGGTTCGGGAAGTCCTGTTCCCTTCCATTCCCGCAGAAGAACTGGTTCCCGACAACGCCCCTTGACGTCATCCTGACAAACCTGTCCCAGCGGCTCCATACGCTGGTCTATCTTGACATCCAGGACGAACGGTACATGACCGTGCCGGAAGCCGTTGCCCTGCTGGAGGAGATGGCAGCGGCACGGAAGGCCAAAATCCCGCTGTACGTGGGCATTGCCCGGGCAGGGTCCGGTGAGCCGGTGGTACGGGCAGGGCCGGAAGAGTTGGTCAGGGCCTGTGATTTCGGTCCGCCACTCCACATCCTGATCGTGCCGGCGGAACTGCACGATATGGAGCGGGAGTACCTGGAGATGTTCGCCGGCCTATGAGGATCGCAGAATGCGCAACAGTGCTTGCATCGGCCCTTGAACAGACAACGTGCAGTGCACCGGAGGGGACACTGCTTGGGAAGACCGGGGATGCCGTGCTCCGGATGGCATCCGCGTACGAGAGTGATGGCCGGACATTCCTTTCCATAGATGATCCGGTCAACGCCCTTGCCGCGTTCCTGTACGGCCTGGGATGGCTCCACTGCGGCATCGCGTCCGGGGCGCTCGCCTGTTCCGGCGGGAACTCCCGGTGCCCCTTTGCCACCCCGGCGGAACGGGTGCCGGCCACCCACTTCCTGAAACTGGGCGAGAAGACCGGACGGTATGCGCGGCTCCTTCAGACTGCCATTGCCTCGGTAACCCCTGCACCGGCCCCCGGGACACCTGCGCATGCCTTTGCAGGACAAGTGCTGTTCATTGCAGGGATCTACCTGGAGAACGGGAGCCGGGAGGCTTCGGAGGGAAGGAGAGAAGACGCTTTATCCTGCTTCAGCTATGGCCACGGCTGGCTCGATGCCGGGGTCGGATCCGGTCTCTTTGCCATCCATGCAAACCACGAAATCTTCACCGTGGACTGACGGGGAACCGGCGAAAGAAAAAGTATATACTTTGCCCTATAACCTGTTAGACTGACAGTTGCAGAATTACCGGGGTACGTCAATGGACAAGTCTCAGTTGAAATGGCTCTATATTTCCGTCGGGTTCTCCCTTGCCGTCCTCGTGGTTATCCTCCTCCTCACCATCAACGAGAACACCATCACCTACCTTACCCAGATCAATCCCTGGTTCCTCCTCCTTGCATTCCTCACCCACCTCCTGACCATGTGCTTCTGGGCCATGCGGGTCAAGATGATGGCGGGTTCGCTTGGCTACCGTGTCGGATTCTGGTACAGCCTGAACCTGGTCTTTGCAAACCTCCTCGCTTCAGCAATCACACCGGCACAGGCAGGGGGAGAGCCGGTCCGGGTCCACGAACTCTACAAGGCAAATGTCCCTCTCGGGGATGCGACTGCGGTAGTCATTATGGAACGGGTCCTCGATGGGATCGCCCTTGCAGCTCTGGCCGCTTTCTCCATGATTGTCCTGACCGACCAGTGGAAGCAGCTCGGAACGGTCTCGGAGATCATGGTCTTTGTCACCTGGATCTTCGTTGCCGGGTGCCTCTTCCTCTTCTACCTGGCCATACGGCGCCCGGATGTGGTGAAGCGGGTCGTCGCACGCTGCACGCGGTGGCTGACCCGTACGTGGGAGAATTCCCGGGTCGAGTCGCTGCTGGTACGGGCAGACAAGGAAATTGATAATTTTCAGGGATCAACGGTCCGGTTTGTCCACACGGCAAAAGGAGGGCTCGTCTGGGGAATGATCTTTACCCTCCTCTACTGGGTCTCCGAGATCATCACCGCATCCCTCATCCTCGTGGGGCTCGGACAACCCCCGCTCATCCTGGAGTCGTTCGTCATCCAGCTCATCCTCGCAATCCTGATGATGCTCCCCTTAACCCCGGGGAGCTCGGGCATTGCAGAAGTCGGCGCCACATCCATGTACGCCCTCTTCCTCCCGGCCGGGGTTGTCGGGATCTTTGTCGTGCTCTGGCGCATTGTCCTCTATTACTTCAATATCGCGCTCGGCATCCTCTCAAGCATCATCATTGTCCGGCGGGAAGCCCGGGCCTGTCTCGAAGAGGGGAACTGCCCGCCACCGCCGCCTTCCACCTGAATCCTTATCACGGTTGACAGCAATCACTGTGCACTGGCATGACACAGGTCCGTTGCGAGGTCAAAGGTGTCTTCATGGCTACCGGTGAGACGGCAACGGTCCCCCTCGTGATCCTCACGGACGGTTCCGACAGATTCCTCCCGATCTTCATCGGGATCTGGGAGGCAGTCTCCATCAACAGCGCAAAGAACCGGGAGGTGCTGCCCCGCCCCTTTACGCACGACCTCTTTTTGGACCTCTGCGCAAAGTTCTCCATCACCCTGCGCTCGCTCCAGATCGACAGTATCGATGACGGTGTCTACTATGCGCAGCTCGTCTTTATGAACAACCGGCACGAGGAATACCTGGACTGCCGCCCGAGCGACGGGATTGCGCTGGCACTCAGGGGCGACGTCCCGATCTTTGTGGAAGAGACCGTTCTTGCCACGGCAGCACAGAAAAACGAGGACCTCCCGCAGGTAGTCGACCTGATGGCGTTTCTCCAGAAATAACGGGAGTCTCCGGGTACCCGCATCATTTCCTGCGGTGTTCCAGTTCCTTTATCACGTCAGCGAGGCTCACGCCCGAGGCACGGAGCGCAACGAGCACGTGGAAGAACAGGTCGGCAGCCTCGCTCGCCGTCCGCTCGGGAACGCCGTTCTTGACGGCAAGGATGAACTCGGTGGACTCCTCGCCCACCTTCTCCAGCACCTTGTCGATCCCCTTCTCATCCGCCAGAAGCCGGGTGGTATAGGACCCCTCTTTCGGGTGATCGGCACGGTCGCAGATGATCTGCCAGAGTTCGGCTATGACCTTCGGGTCGACAGGCGTCTTCATGCTTCCTCCTTTTCGAGCAGGACTTCCCCGACCTCGGTGTTGTAGAACCGCCGGCAGAGGACCCGGGCCTTCTCGATATTGCACCCGGCTTTCCCGATGGCAATCCCGAGGTCGCTTCTCTGCCGCACAAGAACATTCACCGGTACCTCCGGGGACGATCGTTCCACCCTCGTGACCTCGGCCGGCTTGAAGATATTGGCAATGAACGCATCCGGCGTCTCGGCGAATTCGACCATCTCGATCCGCTTGCCGAGGACATTCTGCAGCCGTTTGATGTTCTCGCCTTTCTTCCCGATCGCAAGGCCCATGTCACCCTGCCGGATCACGTAGATGACCCGGTCGAACCGGTCATCGATTACGCAGTCCAGGGCGGTTGCCTTGGTGAGGATTCGCAGCTCTTCAATATACCTTCTCTCCTTAAAACCGATCGTGCGCTCCATTGTGAAAATCAATCCTATTGTATCCGCTGATTGATGGATATTCGAGATTTCTGCTATCGTATACCGGAATTCCCGGCACACATGCTGGTTTTATGAAATGATCACGCTGCGAAATTAAAAACATTGTGAAGAGCGTGCAGCGGGATGAGAAAAAAAGAGATTACTGGTAGGTGTAGGTCACGGAGACCTGCGCATTGACCGTGATATCCCCGGACTGGATGGGTGTGGTGGTTGCAGCTTTTTCTACCCTGCCAGATGCGTCCTGCGCATAATTGGAGAAGACAACCGGCATGTAGCCCTGGTAGATCTCGACATTCCCTGTTCCGGTGATGCTGACACCCATGGCACTGGCAACTGCCTCGGCATCTGCACGGGCATTGGTCACGGCCTTCATTAAGGCCTCGTTCCGCAGGGCTGTGGCCTGTGCATCCGAGAGCATGAACTGGATTGAGTTTGCCTGGTTTGCACCGTTTGCCACTGCAAGGTCGATCACTTCCCCGGTCCTGGAGACGTCGTGGAGGGTGATGGTTAAGGTGTTTGTCACCTGGTAGGACTTGACCTTGGGATCAAGGAACCCCTTGGCCGAGTCATCGTACGTGGCATAGATGTTGTACCCGGTTGTCTTGAGGGCGTCACGGGGGATGCCTGCCGCCACAAGGGCATCGATAACCTTGGTCATCTTGGCGGCATTCTGTTCCTGGGCCACCTTGACATCGGCATTCTCGGTCTGGACGGCCAATGTCACCTGCGCCCGGTCGGGCGTCCCGATGATATTGCCGCTTCCCTGGGCATGGATGACCTTGTCTGCCGACGAATCCCCCGTTGCCGCAGCAACGGTGCCTACCACTGCCACCATGAGGATGGCAAGCGCAATACAGAGGAAGTTCAGTCTTCGCATCATGATATTCGCATAATCTTGGCCAGAAACGGGATTAAAACTTGCCTTGAGTGCGAATCCTGTCGCAGTCATGGCGGTGCGGGAAAAGTGGTGCACAGAAACTACATGAGCAGGGCGTGTCAATAGTAGAGACGATTGAGCATGTCAGCGACAATCGTTGAGAAGATATTCTCGAGGAAATGTGGCAAGGAGATACGGGCGGGCGAAGTGGTCATGGCCCCCCTTGACGGGGCGATGATCCACGACATCACGGGTCCGCTTGCCATCCAGAAGTTCTACGAGATGGGCGGGAAGAAGGTGTTCGACCCAAAGCGTATCATCATGCTCTTTGACCACCAGATCCCCGCAGATTCCATCGAGGCGGCAAACAACCACGTGTACATGCGGAAGTTTGCTTTTGAGCAGGACATCCACAACTATGACATCAACGAAGGTGTCTGCCACCAGGTGACGATCGAGAAGGGCCGGGCTGCCCCGGGCGAGATCGTTGTCGGGGCTGACTCCCATACCTGTATGTACGGCGCGACAGGGGCATTCGCCACGGGTATCGGGTCCACCGACATGGGATTTGCCCTGAAATTCGGCGCCCTCTACTTCAAGGTGCCCGAGACGATCCGTGCGGAAGTATCCGGAAAGTTCCCCCGGCGCGTCGGGGCAAAGGACCTGATCCTCGCCATCGCCCACGATATCGGTGCCGACGGAGCGACCTACAAGGCCATCGAGTTCACCGGGAAAATCGTAAGGAAACTCGACATGGCCGGCAGGATGACGCTGTGCAACATGGCCATCGAGATGGGAGGCAAGGCAGGGATCGTTGCCCCGGACAAGATCACGTGGGAGTACATGAAAGGGCGCCGGAAGATGAAGCCCTTCGAACTGGACAGCGACCCGGATGCAACATTTGCGGAGAAGCGCTCCTATGATGTTTCTGACCTCGAACCGCAGGTCGCCGTGCCGCACAATGTCGATACCGGTGTCCCGGTCAGCAAGGTCGCCGGGACACATGTCGACCAGGTCTTCATCGGGTCCTGCACGAACGGGCGGTTTGAGGACCTCAAGGAAGCTGCCGAAGTGCTGGGCAAGAAGAAGTTCTCCCCGAAGATCCGGACCATCATCATCCCGGCATCGCGGGACGAATACCTCAAGACCTTAAAGGCAGGGCTCATCGAGAAGTTCGTAAAGGCAGGCGCCCTTGTGGAGGCTCCCTGCTGCGGCCCCTGCATGGGCGGGGCGTTCGGCCTTATCGCCCCCGGAGAGGTCTCACTTTCGACCTCGAACCGGAACTTCAAGGGCCGTCAGGGCAGCACGGACGGCAAGGTGTACCTCTGCTCCCCGGCAACGGCAGCGGCAAGCGCAATCACGGGAGAGATCACCGACCCGAGGGAGGTCTGACATGGCGGCAAAGAAGAGTATCCCGGTCAGGAAGATCGCACCCGAGTCCGGTCCGGTGGCGAAGAATGCCCGGACATGGAAGTTCGGCGACAATATCGATACCGATGCGATCATCCCCGGCCGGTTCCTGACCATCAATAACCCGGACGAACTGGCAAAGCATGCGTTCGAAGGAACGAGAGACGAGTATGCAAAGAAGGTGAAGCCAGGCGATGTCATCGTCGGGGGACGCAACTTCGGCTGCGGCTCCTCCCGCGAACACGCCCCGCTCGCCCTCGTGGGGGGAGGGGTGAAGGTCGTGGTGGCACGGTCGTTTGCCCGGATCTTCTTCCGCAACTCCATCAATGTCGGCGTGCTCCCGGTTGTCTGCCCGGATGCGGACAAGATTGCCGACGGGGCAGCCATCCGGCTGGACATCAAAGAGGGGTTCATCGAGGCGGACAACAAGAAGTACGCCATTGAACCGGTACCGGAGTTCATGCAGGGCATCATCGATGCCGGCGGGCTCGTGGAATATGCAAAAGGATTGAAGGAGACACCCGCATGTACAAGATAGCATCAATCGGTGGAGACGGGATCGGCCCGGAGATCGTGGCCGAGGGAAAGAAAGTACTGGAAGCAGCAGGGGAAAAGTTCAACTTCGCTATCGAGTGGACCGACTTCGATATCGGGGCGGATCGTTACCTTGCCACGAAGAAGCTGGTCACGGAGGATGACCTTGCCGAACTGAAGAAGTTCAAGGCCATCTACTTCGGTTCCATTGGCGACGACCGGGTGAAACCGGGGATCTTAGAGAAAGGCATCCTCCTCGCGCTCCGGTTCCATTTCGACCAGTACGTCAACCTCCGCCCCATCAAGCTCCTTGACGGCGTTGAAACTCCCCTTGCCGGCAAAGGGCCAAAGGACATCGACTTCGTGGTGGTGAGGGAGAACACCGAGGACTTCTATGTCGGTATCGGCTCCCGGTTCAAACAGCACCAGAAGATCGAGCTCGACGTTGTCCGCGACATCTACAACGTGAAGTTCGGGCTCGATGTCACGAGCGATGCAGAAGAGATCGCCTACCAGATCGGCGTCATCACCCGCGAAGGCGCCCGCAGGGTCCAGACCTATGCATTCGACCTCGCGATGCAGCGGAAGAAGAAACTTACCTCGGTGGACAAGGCAAACGTCCTTTCGGACGTGTACGGCCTCTGGCGCGATGTCTTTTTGGACACCGCAAAGAACTACCCGGACGTTACCACCGAGTTCAACTTCGTGGACGCGGTCACCATGTGGTTTGTCAAGAACCCCGAGTGGTTCGACGTGGTTGTCACCCCCAACATGTTCGGGGACATCATCACCGACCTCGGCGCCATGATCCAGGGCGGGCTCGGCCTTGCCCCGGGCGGCAACATCAACCCGAAGGGCACCTCGATGTTCGAGCCTATCCATGGCTCGGCCCCGAAGTACAAGGGCATGGGCGTGGCAAACCCCATCGCCACCATCTGGGCAGGATCGCTCCTCCTCGACCACCTTGGCGAGCACGAGGCGGCAGCAGCAGTGGTAAAGGCCATTGAAGCGAGTATCCGCGACGGCATGGTGACCCGCGACCTTGGCGGGAAGGCAGTCAGCACCTCAAAGGCCGGCTCGTATATCGCGGAGTGCGTGAAGAAGGGCTGTTGACCGGGTTCTTCTTCACGAACCGAATTTTTCTTTTTTCTGAAAAACATATCTCTTTGTTACGATCACCCCCCCTTGCGCCATCCCTGCCCCCGAGGGGGCGGGGGCGCAGGCGATGCCCCTGTATTACCGGTGCAGAAATATTCGCGATGACTCGAATAGGGAATAAGTGAACATGACTCACTGTACCTTCCTCCCTATGGGAATGAGTGCTGCTCCATCAGATAGGGCAATCTGGAAAAGAGTCATTCAGCTCATTGACTCTGGCAATGATGTCGTGTTTGCATCTCTTAAAACGAAAAGCAAGACGTCGGGATGATTGGTATTTGATGTCGCCGCAGGCTGTGGAGAAGTGATAATTTCGACTCGCCCTACGGGGCGGCGGCCGTTCATCACAACCGGGGGTATGGGGACATCAGCCCCCATCATTGTGAATGAAGATTTCTTCTGAACAGATTTTTCCAGGATAATCATCCGCACTAAAATACCCAATATGGCTTCGCATTCAATCTTCTCACTCATTTGTCTTACTGGAGATATGTACACCGCCCGACCCCCTCTCCCGCCAATCCGGGTCTGGGTACCCATGCCCGTCGTAATCTTATGAAAAAATGCAGCCCTCAGCAAAAGGGTAAGGGGGGGTCGGACGGTGTACTAAACAAAACCGGGTGGAGAAATTTCACAGAAATATTATAACATATCGACGTTAGTTACGAAAACAGGCCGGTCCGGATAGAACAATAAGTACACCGCCCGATCCCCTCTATGGCAAAAGACAGAGGATTATTTCAGGCCATCCTGCGAAAGCACAGGTGCATTGCCACTGTCATCTGTATCAGATGACTTCGTGTGGAGTGCCAGGAAAAACCCGGCAGGGTGCTTTGTCTGCTTTCCCGCACTCCGGGTTCATGGTGTCCGTTATGCGGGTTCCCGATCAGCTGTATGCCGGCGCAGACACTCCATCTGCCACCCGCGTTCCCTAATGAGACCGTCACTTACATTACCGGTATGGGCTGCAGCCGCCCGGATTGCATAGACCGAACACCCAAAGGCATGCGTTGGAACATGGATGGCTGCGACCGCCTGTCCTGCTGCATGGGCTGCGAATTTTGCATCCGCTCCCTGCGCATCCCTGGCGGCAGCATGGGCATCGACGGAAGCCTTCCGGATGTCTGCCATCCTGAAAATGCCGGTGGCTGCCCATTCTCTGCACGTGATTATCGCGAGGTTTGGCCGTTCGTCGCCACGGCATTCACTGGTAAAGAACGGCAGGACGTGCTCCGCGCAATCGGCTGCCCAGAGGACGAGAATCCGTTTGTCCGGCTGGAAAGCCCGGTGGTCAATCGTTTCTGTATACGGCCTTTCGAGAATGCCGGAAACATCCCTGCGGACAGCGGATACCAACGCCATTGGCCTGATCCCCTGCGAGGTTTTGCCGGGCATAAAAACAGAAGACGGTAAAGAACGGTCACCGGGCAGGGCTACACAGACTCCTCTTCTGCAGCCTCGTCACGTCCGAAGATCGAGCGAATGGCACGCAGTGGGGAGCGTCCTGCCTCTTTTGGCTCTTTTGGCCGGACGCCCTTGAAGAGGATCTCGGCCTCCTCGATCCCCTCGTCCACATGCATCTTCTCGGTGATATCCGTGAGCGATCCCGCAATCGCGACCGTCTTCCCGTTCTTCACCACCGGGACCTCGTTTGCCTCGACCCAGATCTTCCTCCCGTCGCGGGTTGCCATCTCCAGCCGGTAGGGGGGTTCCCGTTTCCCGGACGCGATGGCACGAATTGTCCGTTCAAGACCTGAGGCGTTCATCGGGTGGTCGGTCAGGTAGTCGGTCCAGAGGCGTTTCCCCTCGCCCGGGCGGCACCCGAGCATGTCGCGGATCCGCGGGCTGACAAAGACCATCCGGTGGTCGGGGGTATGGGTATAGTACATCTGCACCCCGCTCTCGAGAAGGACCATGAGCTCGGCATCGCGTTTCCGTATTGCCTTCTGCTCGTTTTTCAGCGGGGTGACGTCGCGCCCCGTTGCAACAATGGAAACAACCGTGTTGTCGGGGCCAAGCACGGACCGGGCCGACCAGCTGATGCAGCGCAGCCCCATCTTGGTCGGGAGCCATTGTTCGACAATGCAGGCATACGGCGGACGGAAGAGCTTGGTCATCTGCGTAGCGACAACGTCGGAGTACCGCTCACCGGTCACCGGCATGAAGACGCTGTTGTTCAGTTCCTCGCGGGACTTTCCTGCGATTGCACAATAGGCCGCGTTGACAAAAAGGAGGCGTCCTTCGAGATTGAACTGTACTATGAGATCCTGCTGGTTCTCAACAAGTGCCCGGTAATCCGTATCCATGGTATCCATACCCGACACCCGCTGCCCGTGCCGGAAGACTCATAATACCGGCGGGGCAGGAGGGCTTACATCACGTATGATCATCTGTCGCAGAACTATTAATGTTGCACGCTTACCGCCGTAAAAGAGGGGATTATTAAGGATTTTCAGGAACTCAGACTGCGGCGCCAATGGTCTGCTGGCCATCCGTTACCCTCCGGATCCTGACCAGCGGGGCCTCGGGGATGCGCACGATGACCGCAAGGCGTTCCTTGCCATAGAGCACGGCCTTGAGCGATGACAGCGAGAGGGTATAACTCCCCAGCCCGAAGAGGTCGATGTTCAGGGCTTTCCCGGATGCCGAGACCTGCGCAAGGCCCCGGGTCTGGCCGAGGAAATCCCCCCAGTTCCGGGTAAGGTCCTCGACCTGGACGTGGACCCTGCCGGTTACCGCCCGGATCAGGTCGGAGCGCCGGATCGCGTACCGGCTCCCGCGAATGTGGAGCTCGACAATCCCGTGGGGGATGCCATCGCTGTCAACTGCCTGCGACCTTGTTGCCTGGAGATACCCTGCTTTTTCCATCATACACGACCACCTTCTGTCGTATACAGGCGTTGATCCGGACGGTATATAACCCCCCGGCGTGCGCGGAGTGAAAGTGAAATGCCGTCGGAGGGATGATGGAATAAGAGAACAGATCAGGGTTTTTTATCCATGCAGGAGTTCAGCACAGATTCCATGAACGAGAGGGTGCCGTTGATACCGGCGAGCGGTGCAGGATAGATCCTGACCCGGCCCCGGAGCGGGGGGATGATCCCGGTAAATGCTTTCTCTCCGTTGAGCGAGCGTTCGAACGAGGAGCCGATCACAAGATCCGGCTCATGAGTCGCGATCAGGTCGCGGGCCCGCGAGAGACTGGATACCTGCTCAGCCCTGAAGCGGCTGTTGCCGGGTGCATTCCGGGTCCCGATGCAGCAGATCTCCGCGTCAAGATAATGGTGGAGGGTTTCAGCGGCAAAGAGGGCATACGAGGAACCGGCAAAGATCGCAGCAAACGGGGGATCGTACCGCTGGAGAAACTTATCGCACGCACGGACAAGGCGCTCCTCCTGCTGTTCCAGTTCCGAAAAGACCGGATCGCAGTCAGTACCATCAATAGTGTCGCCAATCCGGGCGAAGGTCTCTCGGACGCCAGTAAGACCCAGCATTCCGCCAAGATTGTCCCCGATGCCGGAGGGGAAGTCCCCGTTGGTGCTGATGGTGAACGGAGCAGCATGGTGCACGCAGTCGTACCGGTCCGATGAAAAGACCGTTGCAACGGGAACTGACACCATATCAAGGAGCCTTCTGGCCTCCTGGACGTTCCCGGCAGCAAACGGGTCAAAGAGGCAGGCTCCATCGATGTTGACTCCGGATGTTTCCGGGTCAACCTGAGGTCCAAGCACGGCAAGGGCTTTGGCATAGCCGGTCTCGACATCCCCGGCAAAGCCCGGGCTGTCGACAAGGATCACGTCGTGTTCATCGAGCATGGACCGGATGTCCTCACCGAGAAGGGCCGGAACGCAGGTCGTGATAACTGCGATCCGTTTTCCCGTCCCCGACAGGCTGCCAATCACCTCCTGGAGCCGGTCCTCCGAACCGAAGATCACGTCGTCCTCGAGGATGAACGTGCCATGGAGCGGCGCATGGAGGAGGGTTGTGGGGTAGTAATAGCACCCGCTGGAACCGTGGATGACAACCGCGATCCCGTCGAACCCGGCAAGGCAGGCAGCGGCACCGGTCATGGCGCACGGCCAGAGGGGATTGTCGCACTCAGGCATGGGCAGCCCTCCTCCAGCGGTGGAGCATCCGCCGTGTCCCGGCGGTCCCGACGGCAGCACTCACCGGCAGCCGGGCGCACGTTCCCGGTGTGCCCATCACCAGGTCCAGCGCAGCAGCCAGCTCCTCGGCAGCAAGGAGTTCGTCCTCTCCGGAGTGGACGCGGTCGAGGGAGACGGGCACCTGCCGGAGATCGGAGAACTGGCCAAGCATCTCTTCCTGCCGCAGGCACTCCTCCCGCAGTGCCACCTGCCCGTCGATGCCGCAATGGGCTGCAACCTCACGGATGAACGAGAGGGTTGCAGAGAGCCCGTGGGGGAACGAGGGGATATACGGGGTGCCGAACCGGTTTTTCAGGTACTCTCCCACCGGGACAAGGGCCGGGCTCCGCAGGATATTAAGCTCTGCTCTCCCGAGCCGTGCAATCTGGTCCCACGAAAGGTTGTGGACAAACCGGAGGTTCACCGGGAGGTGCAGGAGGGAAAGGAGCCGTTCGATCTCCCGGTAATTCTCCTCAACCTCGAATTCGAGGTTCATCTCCCCGATGATGTTGACACCGCGGTCTTTCTGGCAGGGCCCTGCCGTACCCGCAAGGGCGATGAGGGCCTTGTTCATCCCGTCCTGGAACGTGCCCCCGAGGAATCCCGCCGAGGGGATGGATATCACCGGCACGCGGTACTCCTCCGAACAGACAGCGCCGACATCGTCCCCGATCGTCCCGACAACGCAGGTGGAGAGGACAACAACCGCACGGACACCCTCCTGTCCCGCCGCGGATCCGATCGCCTTCCTGAGAGCATCTTCCCCCCCGAAGATCACCTCTTTTTCGGAGAGTCCCGTGGAGAGGAGGCTGGGGAGGACAGCATGGTCGTTGTCAAGCCAGCTGGCATGGAGGAGGGAGACATTGTGATGGCTGCACCCCTTCGGCCCGTGGACAACGGTGACCGTATCGCGGAGATGGGAGGTCACCGAGATCGCCCCCGTGAGCGTACAGCCGCCGAGCCTAGAGGAATTCGCGGGCAAGGGATTCGAGGTCATCAGTCTCCAGAGGAGTAGGGATGGAAAGATTGGTGTTCTCCACGATCCTTCCTGCAAGGGAGCGGTAATGGCCGGCCTGGGGCGAGTCGGGCGCAAACTCGATCACGGTCTGCCGGTTCACCTCGGCCTGCTGGACAACATGGTCCCGGGGGATATACTGGACCATCGTGCTGTTCACGCGACGGGCAAACTCCGATACCAGTTCCTCTTCGCGTGGCTGCCCCTTGGCATTACAGATCACCCCGCCAAGCCGGCACTTGCTCTTCACCCGCGAGGCCAGCCTCTGGACTGCCTTGCAGATATTATTTGCCGCATACAGGGACATCAGTTCGCCGGAGGTGACAAGATAGATCTCCTGCGCATAGCCCTCCCGCATCGGCATGGCAAAGCCCCCGCAGACAACGTCGCCGAGGACATCGTACACGATAACGTCGCCTTTCAGGGCCCCGAACTTCTCGAGCAGCTGGAACGTGGCAATGATCCCGCGCCCGGCACAGCCAACGCCCGGCTCAGGTCCGCCCGCCTCTACGCACCGGATGCCATTGTAGCCGGTGAAGACAACATCCTCAAGGGAGACGTTTGCATCGCCCCGGACACGGACAAGGTCCATCACCGTAGGGATGAACCGGCCCTGCATCAGCATCCGGGTGCTGTCGCGCTTGGGATCGCACCCGATCTGGAGGACGGAGAGATCCCGGTGGGAGAGTGCGGCAGAGAGGTTGGCCGAAGTCGTGGACTTCCCGATGCCTCCTTTCCCGTACAGGGCGATCTGTTTCATTACTACACAGTGGGGCGGCAATTTATATTAGATCTCCTGATGTTAACAAAAGTACACTTGCGCCGGACTGGCGAGCGTGAACGAATTTTGGGCAATGTGTCTCGCAGGAATCCCGTGGGGAGGCACAGGTATTAAACAGAAGGAGCGGTGACCCTAAGATGTCATGGATCACCTGCAGGCCCTGATCAAGTTCGTTGCCGGCGGGAGCATCATTGTCGGGGTAACGTATCTTGCACAGCAGGTGAACCCGAAATACGGGGGCATCCTTGCCGCCGCACCCATCATCACCACCATCGCGTTCCTGTTCACGTACAGCGAAGCGGGGATCGAGACAACCCGCCAGCTGGTCCTCGGGACCTTCTTTTTTGCCATCCCGTCGCTTCTCTTCCTCATCTCGCTCTGGTTCCTTGTCAGCCGGTGGGGATTTTTGGAGAGCGTGGGGGGAGCCTATGGGATCTGGCTTGCCTCCGTGCTCATCATCAGCCGGTTCCTCTCCATCAGCTGACGGATTATTCCGGGCCGCGGACCAGGGAAAGGAAGAGGATGATGACCGGGATGACCTCAAGCCTCCCTATCCACATCACGAGGATGAAGATCCATTTCGAGATGACCGGCATATCGGGCATGATGTACCCGGTGTTGATACCACAGGTGGAGAAGGCCGAGACCACCTGGAAGACGATCTCCGTTAAGGAGAACGTGGTGAGATGGTACTGGAGGACGGCAAGGGAGGCGACAAAGATAATGATGACGGAGAGGAGGATGACAAGCATGTTCTTTGCTGTCTCCAGCTCGGCAGTGTCCCGCGGGATGACCCTCCCTTCTACCCGGAACGGGACAAGGACCTTGCCGCTGACAAAGAACCGGCGGAACCACCACAACAGCGCCCGCACGCCAAAGGCTATCCTGTCCAGCTTGATCCCGCCGGCCGTGCTACCGGCTGCTCCCCCGATAAAGGTCAGCATGGCAAGGAAGAGGATCGTCACGCCGGCCCAGGTCTGGAGATTCACGGTCTGGAACCCGGTTGTCGTCAGTGCCGATGCTGCCATGAACAGGCCCTGGAGGACTGCAGCAGGCAGACCGGTATCGGAGAAGAGCACCAGGTCATAGACCAGAACCGCCGTCCCGGCAAGGAGGAGGAGGAAGAAGATCCTGACCTGCTCGTCGCCAAACAGGCTCAGGCGCCGGTGCTCCAGGATCAGGAAATAGAGCTTGAAGGGAAGGGCACCCGCGATCATGATCGGGATGAGGAGGAGCTGGAGAACCACGCTGTCATAGAACAGGATACCTCCTGCATGCAGGGTGAACCCGCCGGTGGAGATCGCCGAGAGGGCAAGGTTCACCGACTCCCAGAGCGAAAGGCCGGTAAAAAGGATCAGGCCGATGGCACAGAACGTGAGTACGGCATAGATCTTCCAGAGGGACCGGCCGGCTGCTGCAACGGCGGGCATCAGTGATTCGTCCCGGCTCTCGTCCCGGAAGATCCGCGACCGGAACAGTCCCGTGCTGCTGGCCAGCGCCACGGTGAACGCGATGATCCCGATCCCCCCGATCCACTGCATGTAGGATCGCCAGAAGAGGAGGGTGTACGGGGCGGTATCAACGGACCGGATCATCGAGAAGGCCGTACCCGTCCACCCGGCCATCCCCTCGAAAACTGCGTCAGTGAAACTCATGTGCAGGCCCAGCATGAACGGTATCCCGCTGACAACGGCGCAGGCAAACCAGAAGAGGGCGACCGAGCACATCGCCATCGAGAGCCTGCTGCCCTTGGCACTGCGGGGGAGCTGCCGGAAGAAGAGACCGGCAACAAGAAATACGGCCGGGACAGTGGCCATGGGCAACAACATCTCCCACTCGGAGAAGATAATGCAGACAAGGAGGGGAAGACACGTCACCGGGGCAATGAACGTGAAGATATCTCCAAGATCGGCAAGGGTCGTGGAGAGGTGTTCGAGCCGGCGCATCACTTATGGGTTACTGCCGGGATCTATTTGAATTAACGTGAAAGGAAAAAAAGGAGATTAGTGGCTGGTTGTCCAGAGGCCGTGGAGATTGCAGAATGCCCTGACCTTTACATGGTCGGCCTTCACGGGGAACTCTGCTTCCGGCGCCTGGCCGGGCCTCAGCCCGTGGACATACAGGTCTCCTCCCGAGATCACCTCGATCCACTGGATGAAATGCTTCTCCTCCATGGGGTGAGGGATTTCTCCGAGTTTCACGCGGATCCCGTTTGCGGTCTTCCCGATGACCGGGACATGCTTCTCCTTCCCTGCATCGTCTTTCTTCTCGCCCTGGAGGTTCATCGGCTGGCCGCAGCAGAGCAGGGTGCCTCCCGAAGGGCTTACGACCATCGTGATATTCCCGCAGACACCGCACTTGTACACTTCCGGCATCTTCGTCATGGATCATTCCTTCAGGTTATAATATACCGATCTCTGTATGTTTCTTTGCAATGTCATCGGCAAGGCGGTTGATGGCAACAACGGCAGCCTCGTCCGGGAGCCCCTTGATGACAACCGGCTCGATCACCTCGACCTTGACATGGTCCAGCATCTTCACGATCGTCTCCGTTGCTTTCCCGCCCCAGCCATAGGAGCCGATCACTGATGCAAACCGCATCTTGGATTTTAAGGCATTGGCAAGGTAGGTGGCATAGACAACCTGGGGGTGCGGCCCGAAGAGGACGGTCGGCGTCCCGATCACGACCGTTGCCGCGTCCACGAGGGCATATGCCAGTTCCCCGATATCCGTTTTCGTGAGGTTGAACGGTCTGACCTCAACGCCCCGCTGGATAAGGGCGCCGACCAGGTGGTTGACCAGGATCTGCGTGCTCCCGTGCATGGAGACATAGGGGAGGACGACCACGTTCTTCACGCTGTCCGAGACCCAGTCCTCGTATGCATCGAGCATGAACTTCGGGTTTTTGTTGATCGGGCCGTGGCTCGGCGCGATCATGACCGGGTCCAGGTCCCGGATCTTCGGGATGTACCCCTTGATGCTGTTCCGGAACGGCATCATGATCTCGGCATAATACCGTTTTGCTGACCGGTATGCCTCGGCCTCATTGGTGATGTACAGTTCGCTCGTTGCCTGGTGGAATCCGAAGAGGTCGCAGGGGAAGAGGATCCGGTCCTCGACAAGGAACGTGAGCTGTGTCTCGGGCCAGTGGGTCCAGGGAGTAAGGAGGAACTTTACGGTCTTATTCCCGAGGGAGAGGGTCTCCCCGTCCTTTATCACCATGACGGACTCTTTTTGGATCTGGAGGAGGGCAACAAGAAGGTCGCGGCACTTCTCGTTGGTCACGACTTTTGCCCTTGGGTACATTTCCAGTACCATGGGGAGGGAGCCGGCATGGTCCTGCTCGGCATGGTTGATGATGATGTAATCGATCTGCTCGATCCCGAGCTTGATGAGGTTGACAATGAGCTCCTCCTCTTTTGCCGGGTCGACCGTGTCAATCAGGGCGGTCTTTTCGCTCCCCCGGATAAGGTACGAATTGTAGCTCGTCCCATCAGGCAGGGGGATCAGCTCGTCAAAGAGCCGCCGGTCGAAATCCAGGGCACCGACCCAGAATACATCCTTAACAATCTCTCGTGAGACCATGGTATCATCCTGCCTTCACGAACTTGCTCTTCCCGGCAAAACAGACGGGGCACAGGTAGTCGCCGGGGAAGTCGGCAAAATCCTTTCCAGGGGCAAGATCCAGGCGAATCTCCCCTCTCTCCGGGTCATAGACATGACCGCAAATCGTACAAACGAACCTTTCCATAAAAATACCTCAATGCAGGTATTACAGAATGGCGCCATGCGCTAAAAAATGGTTTCGATACTGCCATCGTGCCATCCGAAAAACAGGGGGATGGCGGAATCAGACGGGGTTCTCGTACACCTGGTACCGCTCCGTGAAAAACCGGAACGACGCGTTCTTCTTTGCTGCCGTTTCAAGGGAGAACGATTTGAGGATCTCGAACATGAAATCGATCCGGGAATCGAATTTTCTCGGGATCCGTGCATTGAAGTCCTCCTTGGTCAGGTCGTCTGTAGTCCCGGTATCCGTGATGCCCAGTTCAGTTGCCAGTGAGCCTGCGATCCCTGCATAGTACCAGCTCTCGATCTCGCGGATCACGACCACAATTTTTCCCCCGTCGATCTCGCTGAACCGGTAGTACAGGATCTGTTTCTTATCCCTCACCGACCGTTCGTTGTCGATGTCCGCGACAAAGATGTAGTCGTTCTTCATCAGGATAACGCTCTTTAAGAACCGGTTCACCTTCTCGCGCTTGATGCAGGCATAGGGGATGATCTCGATGGAATCATAGCGGGGGGCGATCAGGGGTTTGATGAGCCGGCCGAAGAACCGGACATCGTCCTCACCCTCCACCATGATGAACAGGCGCTTCTTCATTCAGATTCCCAGCAGGTTCTGGATATAGAGTTCCTCGATGCCGATCTCGTTCTCGAGGAACGTCCGCACTTCCTCCTTGTCTGCCGGCCGGGAAACTATCGAGAAGCCCTCGCTGTCCCGGGAGATGAGGAGGATGTTGTCAAGCCCGGTGTGCCGGACCACCTCGGTACTGTGGGTGGTGAGGAGGATCTGCTTCTTTTTGGAGGCCTCCTTCATCATGGCGATCAGGCGCCCGACCAGGAACGGGTGGATGTGGCTGACCGGTTCCTCGATGATGATAAACGGCTTGTCCTCGAAATAGAGCGCGATGATCAGGGCAAAGATAATGATCGTCCCGTCGGAGAGCGAGGAGGCCGGCAGGTCCCGCTCCTTTGCATAGCGTTCGCGGAGGGTGAGGATGAGGGAGACGTCCATGAACTTCTGGACCGAAAACTCCTCCACGAATGGCAGGGTGTCCCGGAGGAGGTTTGAGAACTTCCGCTTCTTCTCGGGGTCATCGATGATCCGCTTGAGCACGAGGGCGAGGTTTCCCCCGTCGGGGTCCAGTTCGCGCTTCCCGGTGATGACCGCTCCTTTCTTCGGGAGTTTCGGGTCAATGTCGTATACCGCGATCCGGTCAAAGAATTTTTCAAGGTGGGGGAGGGGAAATCCGTAGATGGTTTCTAACAGGAGCGTCTTCTCCGGCAGCTGCTTGTTCCGGAAGAAGAGGGGGATAATCTCCTCCTCCCGAAGCGGGCAGCCCGGCGGTATGGTGACCGAGTAGTGGATTTTTCCGTTCTCGCTCTCGATTGCAATCTTCCCCTTCCCGATGAGGCGATCCTCGACAACCTCTGCCCCGTTATGCCGGCAGGCCGAGACATCGCACCCGATCTCGAGCCGGTCCTTTACAATGGAAAATTCGTCCTGGTGGCCGGTGAACCGCAGCGCAAACTCGTAGCAGGACTCGCAGGCCCGCATCCCCAGCAGTGCCGGGCCCTCTCCCGTGTTCTCTACGTACTCAAGCATGCTCTCGGGAACGTACCGGACGCGGATTACGAGGTCGCGTGATATGCCGATCTTCGCGTTCCGGAGATAGTCCGCACCGCCCTGCATCGCAATCGCGTTCACGACTCCCGCGGTGGCAATGTCCCGCAGGAACCGGAAGATGCTGATGAAGTTGGACTTCCCCGCCGCATTTGACCCGATCACGACATTGAACCGTGCAAGGTTGATGTCGAGCTCGGAGAAACTCTTGAAATTTTCCACATGGATCTGCTGGATCGGCATATACACTCCTTGTGTCATCGTCGCCCTGGAACAAAAAGAAGGTATTGGTTGCGGGAGTGAAGGGGGATACTCCCTCATTTCCCCTTCGGGCGCAGGCTCAAAAGGTCTGCCCACCGGAGGAGGGCATGGGAATTGTGGGAAGGAAATACTCCTTCTGCCACCGATTTGACATCCTCGACCGAGTAGAAGGCATCGGGGTTGAAATCCTTGATGATGGCAACAACATGCTGCAGGTCCTGCCGCTTGATGATGGTGAAGATGACCTTGACTTGTCCCTTGCCGCCCTCCCCGTCGAGGACCGTCACCCCGTAATCGTGCGAACGCAGGATTTGGATAAGCCCGGCCGGGTCTTCATCCGTGATGATCCTGACGATGGCAAGGCCGAGCGAGAGGCGCTCCTCGATGGCCATGCCGATGATGGTGCCGGTGGCAAATCCAGCACCGTACGCAAGGTAACAGACAACATTGGTGAGGTTGTTCATCACCTGCCCGATGGCCACGAGCCAGATGATCACCTCGAAAAAGCCGACGATTGCCGGGAGATAGCGGATCCCTTTCGAGACGAAGATGACCCGGATCGTGTCAAGGCTCATGTCGCAGACACGGGCAAGGAAGATCAGGACAGGTACAATGACAAAGGCAAAGACTTCCGGGGTGATGAGCGATCCCGTCATCAGTACCGGATACCCGATCTATACTGTTAAGGATTGTGGTGGTTATGGCTTTGTGCAAAAGTCGATATTTTTCAGAGGTTAGATTCAGATTTCAGACATTCGGTGCAAAACAAGGTTTGGGTTTTAAAGCTATTGAGCTCAAAACCTGATGCAATCAAACACAAGATAAATAATAAATCAATCCCCATATTGATAACGCACAACCAAAAATCGTTGTAATAATCAGCAGGTTGTCAAGAGAAAACCTTTATCGGGTATCGAACGATATACGGGATACGAGTATTATGTCATCATTATTGCAGGAGGGCGTCATCACCTTCGATGCTGCATCGAAGCAGGAGATCCTGTCCTTCTTTGGCAAAACAATCGACAGCGACGGTTACCTTATTGAAGCAGACAATCCGGCACAGCGTGTCATCACTCCGGATGGGGAAGATATCACCCTTGAAGAATTCGCGGGAATCCGAAAAGGATCTGAAATCTATATCAAATCCGACTTGCCATCACTTATCGAACTCATCGACATTATCGGCTGAAAATGTCCCTGATGGCAATTCTGGATAAGCTGAAACATCTCGTTAAGATCGAGGGAAATTCCTTCACTTTTATCAATATTAAGATAAACAGCGACAATACCTCTGAAAAATTCACCAGCCTTAACGGCGGGCAGACTCTTGGGATAAACCTGAATAAGCTTACAACATCTGAAAAAGACATTATCCGGCCCTTGATCCCCCAGGCTGTCGAAGACGGGGCACTCCTGCTTGAGGATAAATCGAAGAGCCGTATTGAAGATATTGAATCCAAGGAACGGACACATGATGAACAAGAGATTCTCGCATTTTTCAAGGGTAAGATACCTCCTGATGATTATACCGCATTACGCGCATCTCTCTATCTGAAAAAGCGATTTGCAGATGGGGCGGGAAAAGATGAAATCTCTGAATTGAAAAGGCAGATCATCTGGAGATATTCTAAGTGTGGAAGGAATATCAGCGACCTCTGCAGCGCTGGGTATTTCGAGACCCTGATCAAAACAATCTTTGAAGAGAAAGAGCGATCGGGGTATTCTGAAGGGGATATTCTCACGACCTATAATCTCATTGTCGAAGAGGGAACACTCACTGTCTTTGTATCAACCGGGATGTCATCTGATTAAGTGAGACGTGAGATTGAAGAGAAGATCCGGCGCAACAAACGCTACGGACTGCATTTTTTGTATATTCACGGGATTGGAAGAGCCAACATCGACACAATCCGCATGGTAATTTACGATCTCAAGGAATCCTATCCGATCATGAAACGGATAACAGAAGAATATGCAAATATTATCTCAGTCAGGCTGGAATTTTAACCGGTAAATACTGCTTCACACATACAGTCTATTGTTGACCTGACATCAGGTGCAAAGCCGGAAGCCATCTTAACGGATGAGACGATGCCGATGATACTCAATAATGTACGGGACGAGTCTTCCTTCATCAGTGATATTTTTACAAAGACCGGTCGGCCGGCACAGCAATGGTCACGTAATGCCGGGACAGGTGCCACTGGAGTGCAGCAAGGGTTCCTGCACTTATGAGGGCTGCAGCAAAGACCGCGGGATACTGCAAAAAGACCTGTGCAGGGTCCAGCCACCCGGCCGTGAGCCAGACAAGGATCCCCGTGACAGCAACCGAGACCGCCCAGACATCCCGCACAGCAAAGAAGAAGAGGGCAAAGAGGGCGCCTGCCGAGAGGAAGCGGAGGAAGGATACCGGGATCTCAGCATCCGGGAAGTGGGCGGGCAGGGAAAGGGCAAAGAGCAGCGCCGATACGGCCGTCCCGGCAAGGATGGCCACGAGCGCCCCCCGTTCGCGGACAAACGCCTGCACGTGTGTTCCGGCAAGGACGCAGCAGACCATGGCAGAGGCAATACCGGTTGGCAGCAGGAGGAGAAACAGGGAAAGAAACGCGATGCGATCGGTGCCAGCGGGATTCTGGAGGACGACCGCCACCCAGACGATCAGTACTGTAAGACCGGCCATCAGGAGGGTGCGCCGCACGGACCGGAACCCGAGCTGGTGCATGTTGGCATCCCCCCGGAGGAATGCCTGTCGCATGAGTAGCACGGGGACAAGGATCCCGATAAAGATACAGGTCATCAGGGTATAGAAGAGCAGCCCGAAGGGTTCCGGGTGCAGGAAGACCCGGGGCCATCCCTGCAGGAAAAATATCTCCAGGATCCATGCACCGGAAAGGATGAGAGGGAGGAGGATCAGGCGGCCGGTGGCTGTCTGCATCCGGTCCCGCGGGCCCGCGGATTGTCGCGCTGGTCCGGTCTTCCGGCCCGTTTCCCGGTACTTCAAGAATGCTCCCCTTCTTCCACTCTTATCCCGCCCTCGCGATCCCCCGGGTTTATTGTGCCGGGGCGCTTTTTTGTATCCATGGAACCGCCCGGGTTAAATCCGTGCTGCAATGATAGCCTGGACGGCCTGTTCTCTCTCGGGAGCCGTCTTTATGGGCACTGCCACCCGTTCGACAAATCCGGGCATCTCCTTCCGGTACAGGACTCCGAGCGCGATCCGGGCATCGGAGTTGTAATCCCATTCCCGGGCAAGCAGGCAGGCCTTTGCAAAATCCGCGGGATCATGGGCGGCCGGTTCATACACCCGGGAGGTATAGTAATCGGCAACAGGGAAGAAGGTTGCACAGATCTGGAGCACGTCAATGAACGAAAATCCCTTGTGGGCAATCCCCTCTCGGATGAGAGTTTTGAGCTGGTCCATCTTCTTCGTGTAACCGCGTGCGACAAACGTTGCGCCACTCGCAAGCATCAGCTCGACGGGGTTGAGCGGGAGTTCCGCGGTGCCCGACGGCGTTGACTTCCCCTTATATCCCAGCGGGGACGTGGGCGTGTACTGGCCCGTGGTAAGGCCGTACACCCGGTTGTCGTGGACCAGCACCGTGATGTCGATGTTCCGTTTCGCGGCAAAGATCAGGTGGTCCAGCCCCTCGGCATAACAGTCCCCGTCGCCACAGCAGCAGATCACCGTCAGGTCGGGGTTGGCCAGCTTGATCCCGGTCGCCACCGGGATCGTCCTGCCGTGGAGGGAGTAGAAACTGTTGATGTTGAGGTAATCGGCGATCTTGGCATGGCAGCCGATGCCGGAGACAAGGACGACATTGTCCAGCGACCGGCCTTCCTTCTCGCGTTCGGCAAGAAGCGCCTTGAGCGTATGCTGGATGGTGAAGTTCCCGCACCCGGGGCACCAGGTGTTCTGGACACCCGTGATCAGGTCCCGACCGGTCATGAAACTACCTCCCGAACTTTTTCCAGCAGGCTCTCGTACGTGAACGGGCGCCCGTCATACCGGAGGATCTCTTTGTCAACAATGATGCCGTATTCAGACGCGATCGCTGCCAGCTGGCCGGTGGCGTTCTCCTCCACGCAGATGAGTGTTGTCGCACCCGAGAGCGCTACCCGCAGCTGGGTCACCGGGAATGGTTCGAGGACAACCGGTTGGACCACCCGGAGCCCGAGGGTCTCTCCCACCTCAGCACAGACACCCTTTGTCGAGCCCCAGCAGAGGAGGGCCACCGGTGCATCGGGCTTTCCAAGGACATTGACCTGCGGGAAGGTGTTCATTGCCCGGGCGAGAGCCTCCTGCTTCCGGAGCCGTTTTTCTGTCATCAGCGAGACCATGTCGCCTTCTTCCGTTGTATACCCGGATTCGTCGTGGGCATAGCTGTTCACCTTCACGACCGCCCCCGGGGTGCCGGGGAATGCAGGCGGCGAGACGCCATCGGGTGTATCGGCATAACGGCGGTACGGGAGTGATGCGGATGCGGCCCGGCCTGGAACCGCGAGTCCGTCTTCCCGCGAGGGGAGTGCAGCAGTGTCAATGCTGTAAGTCCCTTCCGACAAGGTCTTGTCAGGGAGGACGAACACCGGGACCTGGAACTGCCAGGAGATCTCCTGCGCAATGGCGGACCAGGCGAGCGCTTCCCCGGCATCGCCGGGGGCAACGATCAGCCGGGGGAACTCCCCCTGCCCGGCATGCAGTACGAACGCGAGCTCGGACTGCCCCGTGTACGTGGGAAGGCCCGTAGAAGGCCCCGTCCGCTGGGAGACCACGAAAACAAGCGGCAGCTCGGCCATCCCGGCAAGGGAGAGCCCTTCGGTCATCAGGCAGAATCCTCCCCCGGAAGTGCCGACCGCAGCACGTTTCCCGGCATAGGCAAACCCGAGCGCCATGAGGACAACGGCGATCTCGTTCTCCGGGTGGACCACGGTGATCCCGAACTTCTCCTTCTCGCCGGCAAGGAAGTGCAGCAGGCTTGAGGAGGGCGTCATCGGGTAGGAGATATACGCGTCCAGCCCGCCCCGGATGAGCCCGAGGCCGATCGCCTCGTTTCCGGTCAGCAGGGGAAGGGGCGGGTCCCCGCGTTCCGGGATTGCCCGGGCAACGGCAAGCTGGTCGTATGCCCTCCTGGCAACCTTCAGGTTCAGGTCCGTCCCCTTCGGGAGCACTGCCCTGAACACGTCTTCGACAAGGTCCCAGGGGATACCGGCAGCTTTGGCAAAACCACCGATCATGACAGAGTTTCCCATGATCTCCGGTGCCTGCTCTGCGGCAAGGATTTGTCTGACCGGGATGCCCTGGCCTTCTGACTTCACCACGTCCGCGTTGAAGAGAACCGCCGTACCCTCATGGAACATCCCCCGGTGCCGTGTCAGCGTCTCCTGGTTCAAGGCAAGGACAAAATCGACTTTCTCCCGGCAGGTCCCCACGTCGCGACTGGCGGCACGGACCACGGCAAAGTTATGTCCCCCGCGGATGAGCGAGGGGTAGTCGAAATACAGGTAAATCCGGTACCCGAGCCGGCTGAGCAGCCGGGCAACGAGTGCACCGGCATTGTTGATCCCATCCCCTGCTCTCCCGCCGACAAGGACCGACACTTCCCGTTCTTCTGGCATGGTATCCCCGTATGATACGGTGCTGCCATGGTGCGTATATACGTTGGCATGAGTGCAGGCGGCGTGCCTGAAAAAACCCGGAACCCGTTTGTATTTCCTGTAATTCTGCCCCGGATTCCCCCGGATCCCGTTCATTCGGCATATTCAAATATCCTCAAACCAATCATCAGAACAGGGGTGAACAGACTGGAAATGCAGCATACAGGCACCGACAGGAAGGCCTACTCCATCCACACGACAAGCGGTATGGACATGGACGGGCTCATCAAGGCCATCCGGCACCCGAACCTCGGGATCCGGTGGAGGGCTGCCCTTGCCCTCGGGGATATCGGGGAACCGGCAATCAAGCCCCTGGTCCGCGCCCTGCGGGAGAACGACCATGACATCCGTTGGCTGGCCGGCCTTGCCCTGGGCCATATCGGCGAACGGGCGATCCCCCAGCTCCTCCGGGCATTGTCCGAGGAAGACCACGATGTCCGGTGGCATGCAACCCGGGTCCTTGCCGGCATGGGAGAGGTGGCGATCTCTCACATGATCGCTGCCCTGCATGACGAGGACAGCGACACCCAGTGGCGGAGCGCTTACGTCCTCGCGCAGATCGGGGAGCCGGCCGTGGAGCCGCTGATCCTTGCCCTGAAGGACCCGCTCTGGTGGGTGCGGGTGCGGGCCGTCTGGGCGCTCGGGGAGATTGGCGACAAGCGGGCCGTGGAGCCGCTGATCCAGTCGGTGAACGACATGGACTGGTACGTGCGCTGGAGCGCTGCCGACGCCCTCGGGAAGATCGGCGACAAGCGGGCCGCGGTCTGCCTCTCCAAGGCGCTCAAGGAACCGGACTCGTTTGTGCAGGTCCCGGCAACCTGGGCGCTCGGGAAGCTCGGGAGCGAGGCACCGGTCGATACTCTCATCCAGTGCCTGAAGAGCGGCGACTGGTACGTGCGCTGGGGTGCCGCCGATGCACTCGGGAATATCGGCGATGCCCGTGCGCTCGAAGCGCTCCATGCCCTCCTCGACGACAAGGACGAATATGTCCGCCGGGCAGTAGCCACAGCAATAGACAAAATCAGGAAAAAAGCCGGCAGCTGACGGGCCGGTGCCAGTATTCCCTTATTTTTTCAGTATCTCCTCAAGTGTTGCCTTCAGGTCCGTGATCTTATAGGGCTTGGTGAGCTTTGCGGAGAAGCCATAATCGGTATATGCGGTGACCGCAGGATCATTGCCATACCCGCTGGAGACGATGGCCTTCACCGCAGGATCGTATTCCCGCAGTTTTTCCATCGCCTCCCTGCCACCCATCCCTTCCGGGACGGAGAGATCGAGGATGACCACATCGAACGGGACACCGGCTTCCTTCTCGCGTTTGTACAGCGCGACTGCTGCCTCCCCGTCCTGCGCAAACATGACTTCATAGCCAAGGAACCCGAGGACTTCGTTTGTCACGTCAAGAATAATCTGCTCGTCGTCCATCAGCAGGATCTTTCCCTTGCCGGCCATGATCACCCCGTATAGTTCCTTATTGATCAACCTGCTATATAGGGATAGAGGATATCACTTGGTTCTGTATTTTTCAGTTCCCGGTCTTCAGGCACGTGCGACGTACAGGTTCGCAGGCAGAGGTTCCCGCAAAACAGAGAGCAAAAGAAAACAGGAGTGAGTCAGGCCGTTACTTTTTCAGTGCCCGGAGCCGGGCAGCCTCTGCCTTGTCCTCGACCCGGAGGAGAAATGTGCCGTGGCAGGGCTTTGTGTACGGGAAGATGACAAAATCGCCGTCAAGCCCGATAGCGATCGGGGGGAGGCCGATGACATGGACGTCAAAGACCTTGAAGCCAGGCTGGACATCAATCGATTCCCTGAAATGGCCCCGGATATAGTCCCGCGACTCCTTAAACGTAGCATCCCGGAGGACGATCTCGTAGTTCATCGACTCTACGCAGCCCATGGCGCCACCTCGTCAATCGCCTTCTTCAGGGGCAGGGGATTGTGCACGGCCTTTGCCGCAACCACCGTGCAGGGAAAGTCGATCTTCTTTTCCTGCTCCTCGTAATGCTCGCCATACACCAGCGCGTACAGCCTGGCGTTCGTGATCGCGCCCATGGTCGCCGCATAGCTGACGCCGGCATCGTTGTGGATGAAGACGAAACAGAGGTCGAACGTGCGCTTCTTGTCCGTGATGAGGCCTACTGCCCGGTCCAGATCGAGCACTTCGCCAAGATAGTGGCGTTCCTGGTCTGCAACCACAAGCAGGGTGTTTGCCGCCTTGTTCCCGGCAACGACCGGCGTGATCCCTGCTTTCTTCAGCCGGTTCATGAGATAGAGCGCAATACTTGTCTGTACCGGCACCTGCGGACACCCGAGCACGAGGAGGGCCGTTTTTGCCCCCGCCACCGGATCTGCCATCGGTTCACCTGCCACGTTCTTCCCGTCCCTGACTCCTGGTACTCACATTACTCATCTCTATCAGATAATTCTGCGCATGGAGGTTTACAACCCGGTCGTGCCGTTTTCGGGGAGTACTACCCGCGAAGGGTGTGTGTAGATCGTGAACCGGTCGCCCCGCGAGAACCCGATGAGGGTGATCCCCGCTGCTTCCGCTTCCGCGATCCCCTTGTCAGTCGAGGCAGCCCGCGAGATGATGATGGGAATACCGGCATTGGCGGATTTCCGGACCATGCCTGCCGGCTGCCGCCCGGTGCAGCCGATCACGCACCGGGAGAGATCGATGCCGTTCAAGGCCGCATGGCCCACCAGCTTGTCCACCGTATTGTGCCGGCCAACATCGCTGCTTTTTGCAAGGAGCCTGCCACCGGAGAAGAGGACCGAGCAGTGGACACCCCCGGTCTTTCTCCAGAGTTCGGTCTCTATCTCCCGGGTGACGGCAATCACCTCTTCCGGAGTGATGCGGAGATCCGGCGATCCCGCCACCTTTTTCGAGGGAGAGAGGAAACTCTGCCCGCCGGAGGATCCCGTCTCCTGCTTCTTCCCGTTCATTTCGCAACCGGTACCGGAACAGACCAGGATCCTGTCCCCGTCAAGGATTACCGTATCCACGCACCGGACCAGTCCCTCGCTGATCACGTAGCCTGCGCCCAGTTCCCGCAGCTGGTCGCGGCTCGCAACCATGGTGGCCACCGGCCGGTCATTGAGCAGGAGCTCGAACCGGTCCTCGATGACGATGGCATCGTCGGTTTCCCGGGGAACGCCGCCAGTGACCTGGATGGCGTGATGGATATGGATCATGGTTCGCGTGTCTCCCCCTTCACCCAGGCAAGGTAGGGGAGGTGGCCGGCCGTGACGGGCAGGACAATGATCTCCGGGACTTCATAGGGGTGCATGCCTTTTAAGGTCCGGATGACCGCATCCGCAAGCTCCCGGCGGGTCTTCATGATCAGCAGGTGCTCCCGGTCATCGCATGCCTCCCCCTTCCAGCGGTAGAGCGACCGGACCGGAAGAATGCTGACACAGGCGACCAGGTTTTTTTCCAGGAGGCGTTGTGCCAGGTCCTCCGACCGTGAGGGTGGCACCGTTGACCAGATCACGCAGATCTCCGCTCCCTGTTGTGCCTGATGCTCTCGTTCCATGCCGCTGATCTTATTCCTGCTGGCAGATAAGCATGTTTCCCGGTACTGGCGGCCGGTGAAAGACCCGTTCCCTGAAGGGAGTTACATTCTATAGCGTCCAGCGCCAAAATAGTGGGTACCTATGTACGCATCACGCATGAGCAATCTCCCGCCGTACCTTTTTGCACGGATCGACGCGATGAAAGCCGAACAACGGAAGAAAGGTGTCGATCTCATCGACCTCGGTGTCGGCGACCCGGACCTTGCAACGCCGCCCCATATCGTAGATTCCCTCATTGCGGCAGCAAAGGACTCAAAGAACCACCACTACCCGGACTATGCCGGCATGCCGGCTTACCGGAACGCCGTTGCCGGCTGGTATAAAAAGCGGTTCGGTGTCACGCTCGACGCTGACAAAGAAGTCGTTGCCCTGATGGGCTCCAAGGACGGCATCGCCCACATTGGCGAAGCGTTCGTCAACCCCGGCGACTACGTGCTCGCCCCGAGCCCCGGCTACCCGGTGTACCGGACCGGTACCCTCTTTGCCGAGGGAAAGGTGCACGACATGCCGCTCCTGCGGGAGAATTCGTTCCTTCCCGTCCTCTCCGACATCCCGAAGAACGTGGCAAAAGCCGCAAAGATCCTGTATATCAACTACCCGAACAATCCCACCGGTGCCATTGCCCCGGCAGGGTTCTACAAGGAAGTCGTGGACTTTGCCCGCGACAATGGTATTGTTGTGGTCTCGGACAATGCGTACTCCGAGGTCTCCTTTGATGGCTACAAGGCCCCATCGTTCCTCGAAACCCCCGGGGCCATGGAAGTCGGTATCGAGATGCACTCGCTCTCGAAAACCTACAACATGACCGGCTGGCGGATCGGCATGGCGGTTGGTAACGCCGATGTCATCGCGGGCCTCGGGCGGGTCAAGACAAACGTGGACTCCGGTGTCTTCGATGCCGTGCAGCACGCCGCCATCACCGCACTCTCCGGCCCGCAGGACTGCGTGAAGCAGGCCTGCTCTATCTACCAGGAGCGGCGGGACGTGCTCTGCAAGGGATTGAAAGACCTTGGCTTCGATGTTCCGGTCCCGAAGGCGACCTTCTATGTCTGGCTGCCGGTAAAGGACTGCATGGAATTCTCCGGCCGGCTCCTGACCGAGGCGGGGATCGTTGCAACACCGGGCGTTGGCTTCGGTGCAAGCGGGGAGGGCTATGTCAGGTTTGCCATCACCCGCGAGGTGGCACGGATCCGGGAAGCAATCGAACGCATGCGGAAGATGCAGCTGTGAACCTCCACCGCCTCCTCACGATCACAAGCAGCCATCCCTTTAACGAGTAGTGGAGGACCTGCCCTGTGCTCTTCCATTATGCACTGGTCGACGACCTCATCACAAAAGAGGAGTTCGAACAGCGCGTAGAGAAGAAGATCGACGAGTGCGGCGACCTCGTGGACGAGCCGACCGCCGCGATGATGGTGGTCGGCGAGCTGGGCCGGGAGCACGTGAAGATCAAGGGGCTCAGTGCAAAGTCCAGCCTTTTTTCTTTTTTCGGGAAAGTTGTTGACAAGACCGAGCCAAAAGAGTTCGACCGTGCCGATGGCGAGAAAGGCTGGGTCGCAACGCTCCTCCTTGGCGACGAGACCGGGACCACCCGCGTTGTCCTCTGGGACGAGAAGGCAGGGGCCGCACTGGACGTGACTGCCGGAGAGGTCTTAGAGGTCATCGGCCGCCACCCCGGGAAGAATACCCGCGAGATCTATGCACTGGCGTTACGGAAAGTCAGTATCGAGATCAACATCCCGCAGGGAAAAAACGGGAATGGCAGCCTCTCGAACGAGCCGGTCGATCTCGACGTTCTCCTGGTATTCCGCGGGGAGCCCCGCAGCTATACCCGCCGCGATGGATCGACCGGGGAGATGGTGGAGGCTCTTGTCGCGGATGCCGCGGGGACTGCACGGCTTGTTGCATGGGCACCGGAACTCCTCCTTGCAGTGTCTCCGGGGTCCTGCCTCCACATCACCGGCGCAAAACCAAACCAGCGCGACGAGGGGCGAAGTTACAGCCTTGACGAGAAGAGCACCGTCGTACCCGCGGACCTGGAGATATCTGTCCCGTTCACGCCTCCGGGTTCGGTGGGCGACCAGGGGATCTATTCCGTTACGGGCGAGGTGAAGCAGGTGCAGCAGCCACGGTCATTCACCACGCGGAACGGTGCCCCGTCCTGGGTGAAGAACATCGTCATTACGGATGGGAGCGACAACCTGAACGTGGTGCTCTGGGGCGACCATGCGCTCGTCCCGCTGGCCACCGGGGACAAAATCGAGGTCTTCCATGCCACCGCGAAACCCGGCCGGTTCGGGAACATCGAGCTTGCGGCAGGACGCGGGAGCGTTGTGAGGGTCCCAAATGAACGGGCCCGGCCCATTGTTTTCTCCGGGACCATCATCCCGGGCCCGGGGTGCACTTTCATCGACAATGGCAGCGAGCGGTACCTTATCGATGCGGACTTCCCGGCCGGGACGGAGCTGCAGGTCACCGGCACCGTTCGCGGCAGCCGTATCCTCCCGGAAGAGATCGTGCCGGTGGCGATCACGCCCGAGACGGTTACAGCGCACATAGCGACCCTGAAAAACGCCCTGGACGAATGAACGGCACTTTCACCCTGCGCACGCTGGGGGGTTTATGTGCTAATCTTTTACATCTTGTTGTGCCATAGGAGTGTTATAAGAAATGGCTGAAGGACCACTCGAGATTGAAGATTTACCGGGCGTCGGCCCGAGCACTGCGGATAAACTCCGGGAAGCCGGTTACCTCTCGGTCGAGAGCATTGCCACGGCATCGCCGGCAGAGCTCTCCGAGGTCTCGGAGATCTCGGAGTCCACGGCAAAGAAGATCATCAAGGCTGCCCGCGAAGCTGCAGATGTTGGCGGGTTCAAGACCGGCAAGGATATCTTCGAGCAGCGAAAGGACGTGAGGAAACTCTCGTTCCGCGTCCCGGAACTGGACACCCTGCTGGGTGGCGGTATGGAGACCCAGGCCATCACCGAGATGTACGGTGAGTTCGG
>NZ_JAQTQD010000051.1 GCF_028712425.1 Methanoregula sp. | reverse complement strand
GGGATCAGACCTCTCCACGAATGCCATTGTCGGCCTTGCAACTGCCTTGTTCGGGGGAGAGATCACGATCCCGACACTCACCGGCAGTGCCCTCTTAACGATCCCCCGCGGCACCCAGAGCCCGACTCTCTTCCGGCTCCGGGGGCAGGGGATGCCCTTCCTGAACTCCGATACCCGGGGCGATCTTTTGGTTAAAGTAACGGTGCGGATCCCCACAGGCCTGACAAAAAAGCAGGAAAACCTGATGAAAGAAGCGCTGGTGGGGTGACGACCCTGGCAACCGCAGTGGTGACGTAACGATAAACGATCGCCGCCTGCTCTTTAAAAACTCCCAAAAAAGGCAGGCGGGAACCGGATGGAGACATATCATGGAGCAGATTACCAGAAGCAAAAAGTACCAGAACGGGATCCAGGTCTTCTGGACCGAAGAAGGAAACGAGAAGAATGATTTTTTCTCGTATGATGCGCTTGTTGAACAGAGGATCAATGCGCTGGATTTACTGAACAATCCCCGGCTCTATCTCATGAACGCCCCGGGCCACCGGATCGAGTTCGCGGCACCGGGATGCAGTTTCCCCTCGAAGACCTGTGAGGACGAGATCCTCATTACCCGCTTCTTCGATGCCCCGCGGGAATTTGTCTGGCGGGCCTGGACGGAGCCCGAGCTCGTCAGGATGTGGTGGGGGCCAAAGGACTACACATGCCCTTCGTGCACAATCGATCTCCGGATCGGGGGATCGTACCTCTATTGTATGAGATCCCCCGAGGGCAGAGATATCTGGAGCACCGGGGTATTCAGGGAGATTGTCCTTTCGGAACGGCTCGTCTGCACGGACAATTTCGCCGATGAGAAAGGCAACGTGGTGCCGGCAACCTCCAACGGTATGAGCCCGGATATCCCTCTTGAGATGATTGTGACAGTTACTTTCGAGGATCAGTCCGGCAGGACACGGCTTACCCTGCGGCACGCTGGTCTTCCTGCCGGTGAGATGAATGACCTGACACGGGCCGGGTGGAACGAATCCCTTGACAAGCTTGCCGGCATTGTTGCACGCAACGTTTTCCGGGGAAAGCGGACCGTGCGCGTGGTGGGCAATGGAGAGAAAGCCTGAGAGACCGGTGAGGAGACGGATATGATCAGGGCAAAACACATCCTTGACCCGGTATCGGCCGATGACGGTCTCCGGGTCCTCATCGAGCCGGCCTGGCCCAGGGGCGTTGGCCGGTCGCGGGGCCCCTTCCCCCTGTGGCTCAAGGACCTTGCCCCGAGCCAGAGTCTCCTGGCACGGCTGCGGGACGATACCCTGAGCTGGGGCGACTTTGTCCTCCTGTACTCGGTTGAGCTGGAGAAAAACCGCGACTATTTCTCCGGCCTGCAGGACCACAACCACCATGACGGGCTCACGCTGCTGCACGCATCGCCCGACAATAACCACAATGCGGCCACAGCCCTGAAGATGATCCTTGACGACGAGGACCGGATGGCACAGGATCCCCGGGTTGTATGAAACCCGGGCCCTGCTCTCTTACTCCTCTGACACCGGAACCTGCTTTATTTTCAGCACGACGAGTGCCGGGTCAATTTTCTCGGCAGGATATCCCATCCTGATAAGCGATGAGCGGATCTCGTTCACGGGCAGGTCACACGAGAGCCCGCGGGAAAAATCGGCAAGAAGCCGGGAGAACAGGAAGAGGAACCGCTCGGGGAGATGGTGGTGCAGGTGCTCCAGGAACCGGGTGAACGCATATCTCCACACCGCACTCCCGTAAAGAGCAGAATTGTCCCGGCCCAGCTCAAGGAATTTCCTCCACTCGTCGCATAACTCATGGTCCAGCAGGAACGTGATGAACGCTGAAGACGACAGGTAGCTCTCAAAAGACCGTGCCCACAGAAGGGATACCAGATCCCCGATTGCGTTTCCCGACCCCTGGTTCATGACCTTTTGGCTCCGTGCTCGTTTCCTGCTGGTGCATGGGAGCCCCTGAAATTACCATGTTGCGGATGGTTTCAGGAAATGCCTCAAAATCTGTGGCACCGGCATAGTTTGATGTTTTTCCGCAAAGATGAGTGCACAGACAGGGGGCAGCCGTGCATGGACACGGAGGGAGAATGGTTGCGCCTTGTCGAACAACCGGCCCGTTCCGGCAGGTACGGGCCAGAGAATCCTGCACGGCAGTGACCCTCCCCGGTATCCCATCGCGATCAGAATCTCCGGGAACCGGGTCACTGCCTGCGGGACCAGGGAGGCTTACTATGGTACGATGGTATTACCGTTCACTGTTTGATGAACTTGAAGAGATGCGGAAGTACATGGATGCGCTCACGCAACAGATGTACGACACAACACCCGTTGCACTGCTGCCGGGATCTACAAATTCCGGGACCCGGATGCTCCCGGCGCTGCGGTCCGCCGACCTTCGCGTGGACGTGACGGAGAATGACAAGGAAGTCGTGGTTACGGCGGACATGATCCCGGGTGTGACCAAGAAGGAGATCACGATCGGCCTGGTCAACCCGCAGGCGCTTGAGATCGCCTGGGAGCGAAAGGACGAGAAGAAGGAGGAGAAAGAAGGGTTCTACATGCGCGAGCGCTCATTCGGCTCGATGACGCGGGTGGTCCCGCTCCCGAAACCGGTGACCGAGGATGGAGCAACGTCCACGTTCAGGAATGGCGTGCTCGAAGTTCACCTCAAAAAAACGGCGAAAGCCGGACGGGGGAAGATTGCCATCGAGTGATGGTCCCGGCAGGATCTCAGGGCCGGGCTGGTGCCACATGGGCGTTTTTGAGGGAAGGTGCAGGGCAGGAAAGGGAGCGTTCCGGGGCGGCGGATGTCTCCCGCTTACCGGGCAACAGAGTTCCGGGAGGTGAACCTGTGGACAAATTCGAAGAGACCATTCTTTCGATGTGGGGCATGACCCGGGAGGAGAGGGAAGAGTCCGATGAGAAATTTGCAGCCCTGTGCACGTGCCCCTCCTGCCCCACCTATACCTCCTGCGCAAAAAATGCCCGGGAACTGCTGTTCTGCCTGACGGGGAAGAGCTTCCTGTGCATCCAGGAGGAAAAGGGCTGTATCTGCCCGTCCTGCCCGGTCACTATGGAGTTCGGGTTCCGGTACACGCTCTTCTGCCGGCGGGGAAACGAGAAGACGCAGCGTTATGAGCACGGGCTCTGGGGAACGAAGATGATCTGAATGGATGCACAACTGAATGCATCCGGGAGAAGTGGTCAGCCATGGTTCAGGTAACGAAGAGAGATGGCAGGAAGGAACCGTTCGTGCCGGAGAAGATCGTGGTCAGCATGGTCAAGACCGGCGCGCCGGCCGGGTATGCCCGGGAGACCGCGCAGGATATTGAGAAGGGTGTCATCGACACTATCACGACAAAGGATCTCCGGGAAAAAGTCCTCGGCAGTCTCAGGGCAAAAAATCCTGACTGGGAACGCAACTGGCTCGTGTACGACGGGGCGGTCAAGAAGAGGACAGGATGAGAGCGGGCAAAAGGGAGGTGATATGAATGCCCTACAGGTGGAAAAAGAAGATCGATGTGGATGAGACCGTGGTCGTTGTCATGAATGTGCTTGACAAGAGCCCGGAGCTGCCGAACTGGCTGATCGCCACCATACTCGGTTCGATTGCAGATTCAGATGCGAAGCTCGGCAAATACTTCTTTGAAGAGATCAAGAAGCACGCCCCAAAAGCGCTGCGGTACTTTGAGTCGCGGGAGTGAGCCGGCTCCAAAGGGGCTCTTCAAAATTTCCGGTAGCGTTGTCCTAAATATTGAATAACAGGAGTATTCCTGAGTAGCAGGCTTCCTGAATTGACCTGCTGATAACAACTGCATAGGAGTAAATGCATGGGTGATATCCTGGAAATGTACGTATGCCTTGTCTGCGGCTATATCTATGATCCGGAAAAAGGGGATGAAAAGGGCGGCATTCCCCCCGGCGTCCCGTTCGAGAAGCTGCCGGCAGACTGGGTCTGCCCCGAATGCGGGGCGGGGAAGGACCAGTTCGAGGTTGTGCAGGGATGATCCAGGTAAAACGTGTGTATGATCCCCCCACGCCAGAGGACGGGCTCAGGGTACTTGTCGAACGCCTGTGGCCCCGGGGAGTGACCCGGGAGATGGCCCGCCTGGACCTCTGGATGAAGGAGATCGCGCCCAGCACCGAGCTCAGAAAATGGTTTTCCCACGACCCGGCGAAATGGGAAGGATTCGCGGAGAGATACACAAAAGAACTCGCGGAAAAACCGGACCTGGTCAGTTCTCTTGCGCAAAAAAGCCGCACAACCCCCGTCACGCTCCTCTTCTCCGCGCACGATGTCCGGCACAACAGCGCCATTGTCTTAAAAAGGGTCCTGGAACAACAGGGGTAGATGGCAGTTATCCCCCCTCCGTTTCATTGCCATCCATACCTGCCCGTGATGGCCGAT
>NZ_JAQTQD010000032.1 GCF_028712425.1 Methanoregula sp. | reverse complement strand
TAACAGCATCGCCTATAGTCACTTTACCGCCAATCATAACCGAAGACGCGATCGTGCAATGCTTCCCGATCCTGACTCCATGTGCAACATGGTCATAATCTCCTATCCAGCTATGCTCTGAAATCTCTGTGGATTTCCCAGACAGGGATTTGTCAATACAAACATGCGACCCAATAACCACGTTATTGCAGATATTCACACCACCGACATGAACAACCGGAATGAGCCGATCTCCGATCCGCCGAATCTCAAAGCCTTCAGATCCCACGATAGTGCCGGATTCGATAATCACATTATCACCAATACGGGTGCTTGGTCCCAAAACTACATTTGCACAGATGTGGCAGTCATTTCCCAGGATTAGGTTATTGGATGCCACAACGGCATGCGGATCGATGACGTTTCTCTTTCCACATGATCTCCCGATTCGTTTTTTAAAAAGTCCGGTCTTTGAGGCAACGGAGTTATACAGCAGGAAACAGGTAATGAGTCCCTCCTGCAGAATCCGGCTTTTTACCACCCATGAATTGCGGAGAGCCGGGTTTTTTATGATCCGAAACAGTTTCTCAATTATCAAACTATATGCACCATTATCCGTGACTTGGTAAGGCAGATGTCGATGTATCCCTGACCGGAGATAAATTCTGCATCCACTGACCGGATTTGTTCCGGGGGAATATAAAGTCTCAACCTGAAATTCGGCCCCGCGTCCGGTATTGCAGAACCTTTTACTTCGGCAACCAAGACATCTCCATCGTATGTACACACAACTTCCATTTGGCGTCGTGTACGGAACCATGTAACAACTTTCTCAGCGGTAGTCAGCCAGGCATCATCCGCTCTTGCACGTTCAACCAGCATTCGGTAGAATTCTGACCAGTCCCGTGGCGGAGCAATACTTTCATAATGCCACAAGAGCGTTACTTCCCCACCATATTTCTTTGCGAATTCGAAGATTCGTGCGCAATAATCAGCCGCACCATCCATGTTTAGATGGAGACAGGGTTTTTTTTTCCAGCCTGAATCATCAGGAGCCCAGCAGGATTTGGTAAAAAGGCCGATATCCTGAATATGGAGCGGCAGTTCCAGTAATAGGGATGTTGTGCGCGGCCGGAATACCTGAAGTGTCCCTCCGCGGAAGCCGACATCGTCATTGTAACCGAATGTTGAATCATAGGTATAGCCGGCGTTGTCCAACAGCTTCCAGCTGTAAGGCTCGAAAAGAAGCCAGTGGGTCCGGTTCCCAACACCGGCTATCCCAAGGACTTCCATCTCCATTTTACCACTATCCATATCGATCCAGTTGTCGAGACCATGAACCCCAGTCTCCCAGCCTGACCTGACCAGGCATTTGAGAACCTCTGCATCAGGAGTATAGAAGACGGCACGGTACGGGGGTGCGCACCGGCCAGGCTCACTCTGTTTTGGCACAAAGAAGAATGTGGATCGAACGCCCAGATCCTGCTCAAATGCTTGCCAGCGTTCGAAAAGTTTCCAAGGATCAGTTCCCAATCCGAGACGTGCCGCAAAAAAGCGAAGACCAGAATAGATATGTCCCTGTTTCAGGCACTGGTAGGCCGCATATCCCACCGTACTCCACCGGCATTCTCGGACAGAGGTAACGTCTACATCATGCGTGAGTGCTACCATATAGGGATGACCCCAGGGTGCAGGAGGGATCTCAACAAGGAGTGTATATTTTTTCAATTCCTGCCGGATGAAATCCAGTTCAATATCGCAGACCGGTTCGTGAAGATGCTCCTCTCCACAATTCAGGAGGCATGCGATTATTCGGAATGGATCGTGATCAGTGATATCGATAAGCGGCCCATTATATCCGATCACATCCTCCTTTCGCGCGATGACCACATCATACGTTTTTCCCGGTTTGTACCATTCCCATGGAACCTTCAGAAGCTGGAACGTCTCCTCGACTGAATACTTATCCGGGTAACAGACTGCAATGGTCATGACAACAATCAGATGATCCCCATATCAGCGAGCCGTGCCGGCAAATACTTCTTCGTAACAAAGTCCAGCCCCCGCGCCGCAAACGCCTGCTGTTCTGACTTAAGGTTCATCTCCAGCTGCAGATTTATCTCCTTCTTCCAGTAATCCGTAGCAAACCGGGGATCGGTAAGTTCAGACCGTAAAGCCTCGATATCCTTCTCTGTCAGTTTGTCTGAGGGCAAATTGTAATCCCTGATATCACTCGGCCTCAATCCGAGGAACTGTGCCTTCGGCGTGGCAAGCAGCTCCGACATGTGCGCGCTCTTGATGGCACCATAGGCTACCGAGCCGTAAATACGGTACGACCACGGATCGCCATCCGTGAAAACAAGAATGGGCAGGTCCCACGTCATGCTCATCCGGTTGAGCATCCTCCGTGTCGACCGGGCCGGCTGCCCCTTGAGGTGGACGAGAATCGCGTTGTGCTCTTCATCGAATCCATTCTCGATGAGACGGTCGTACATACCACCAGTTTCTATTGCAATGACGAATTTTGCGTCATGGTCCACGAACTCGATGTTCTCGACACTGTTCGGGATGGTGTATCCCGCCTGCCCGACATCGTCCTGGCAGTGGATCGTCTTCATCCCGCGCCGTGTCTCCTCCCGGATCCGCATCGGGCCGTAGATCGACGCCCCGTTCTCCTCGGGGTGGAGATGGAATCCTTCCCGCGGGACATCGGAGAGGATCTCCAGGTCTTCAATCAGGTAGTTGCTTTCATCCTGCGCTGAGAACTTTGCGCGCTTCCAGCCTTCCGAGATATAATACATCTCTCTTAGTGTTGACGAGCGGTTCTCCCGGAGCTGCTCTTTGATGAAGCCGATGACATACGCCATCTTTAAGAGGTGGGTCGCACTCTTGGCCGAAGCGGCATTCCGAAGGCTCTCCTTGTCGCCGTACTTCCAGACCTCGCTCGCATCGTCGTACTCGATGTTGTATTTCGTCCTGCTTGGAAGGGATATGGACGGGATCTCGCCGGCCTTCATCTGGTCGTACCACGCGCTCGCGATACCGAGCAGCGAGGTAATCGCTTTCTTCTCAAGTTCCTCTCTAGACATCGAGGTCCACCACCATCTTCTTGTTGTCGTCTATACCCCGGATCTCGATAATCCCCCCGCCTTTCCCCGAATAGGTTACCTGCCAGGTTGACTTTGAAGGGATTGTCATCTTCCAGACCTTGGTGAACTGCCCGTCCATTTCACTCACGAAATCTGCTTTCGGCACTGCGTCCGCTGCATTATCCGCGGAGATGTCGTACGCGGAGATCTCGCCCTCGAACCCGCTGTAATTCGCAAGTTCGATGACGACCTTCCCATCGCGGGTCGACTTCTTGGCGATCAGTTTCCGCATCAGTTTTCCCTCAATTGGTGTGGTATCTACGAGAGGTTTCTCCACGATCTCGCTGACCTTTGCCGATATCTCGGGGATGATGGCGCAGACTGCCCGGGCCCGGTCCTCGGCCAGTTTGCTCCTGTCACGCCGGGACAGGAAGGTCTTGAGTTCCCGGCCCAGGTCCTGGAGGGCGAGCACGATCTCCTTCTCGATCTCCGGGATGCCTGCAATCGCGTCCTTGCTCTCGCTCGTGAAGGGGACGTTGGTCGAGGCGACGTGGACGAGGATCAGGACGGGGCCCGTAGGCAACCCCTGCTGCGAGAGGTTGTAGGACTTCCAGTTGACATTCGTAATGCATTCCGTGATGGCGCAGGCACCCTGCTGGTACATAAGCGGGACGCGGTTGGCGAACCGGAGGATTATCGCGTTCCCTTCTGCCGGGAGCTTTCCTCCGTACCCGATAGCGGCCTCGACCACGAACGGGTGACCGGAGAAGACGGAACTCGGACGGGTACGGGCGGAGACAAAGTCCATCTGGAACTCCTTGTCAAGCCCGCGCCGGATCAGCTCCTCACCTATGGGAGAAAGGCACTGGGTCGTTGGCGGTGCCGGGACAGAAACCTCCTGCATGGCGGCAAGCAGGGCTTTCTGCTGGTCGGCCGACAGCCCCTGCACTTTCAGCGTACCCTTGAGCCCCGCCCGGTCGCACATCTCCTGCGCGGTCTTCTTCCCCACGCGGCTGAAGCCCTCGACAAGGAAGTCAAGGAGTTTTTTGTCGCTTGCTATAACCATCCGCTTGAGCTGGCCAAGCTCGATTCCATGGGGATGAGGCTGGATCGCGACAGGACATTGGATTACCTCCTGGCTGACGCGCTCGAACGTGAACGCCTCTTCATCAAGCTCCACGCGGAAGCGGGCATGGGGATTGACAACAGAGGTATACTTCAGGTACTCGAGCAGCTTCTTCTTAGCTGCCATCGTACTCTTGAACTCAATCTGGACGCGGGTCCCGTGGATCCGGTCCCAGTCAATCGCCTCTTCCTTCAGGACATCGGGTTCGTTTGTCTCGATCTTAATCTGGATCTCGAACCGGTGGGCCTGCTCCTTTACCCCTGTCCGGGAGATGACGATGGTGGGGAGGCCGCTTGTCAGCTGGGCATAGAGGACTGCCGCCGAGATGCCGATACCCTGCTGCCCGCGGGTCTGCCGGATCTGGTGGAACCGGGAACCGTAGAGGAGTTTCCCGAACACGAACGGGACCTGCTTTGGTACAATGCCCGGGCCGTTGTCCTCGACAATGATCCGGAAGAGGTCGCTTCCGGTCTTCCTGATGCTGATAAAAATGTCCGGGAGCACCTGCGCTTCCTCGCAGGCGTCCAGGGCGTTGTCCACCGCTTCCTTGATGGTTGTGATTACGCCACGCGTGGGCGAGTCGAACCCGAGAAGGTGCTTGTTCTTCTCGAAGAACTCCGCTACGCTGATGCTCCGCTGCTGCTTTGCGAGGTCATCCGCGAGAACCAGACGCAACCACCCCGGCAACTGCGGCATCCAGCGTTACGGTCTTCTGCTCTCCCGTGTGTAAGTCCTTGAGCGTCACTTCGCCCGAGGCCGCCTCGCGCTGGCCGATGATCACGGCGAAGTCGGCTGTTTTTGCGGCATGCGAGAGCTGCTGGCCGAAGCCCCGGTCCATGAGGTCCATCTCGGTGCGGATACCCGCAGAGCGGAACGCACGCGCCACTTCGAGCGCACGGTTCCGTGTCTCGGGGGTGCAGACAATCGCTGCAACCGTGTCCTTTGTGCGTGCTGTTTCGCCCAGGGATACCATCACCCGGTCAAAGCCTATGGCAAAGCCGCATGAGGCAACATCGTCCCCGCCAAAGAGATGGGCGAGCCGGTACACACCCCCTCCCAGGATCTGGTTCTCGGCCCCGAGGTTGTCGGCAAAGCCTTCAAAGACAATGCCGGTGTAGTAATCAAGTCCCCGGGCAATACCGAGGTTAAGGGAATACATGATGCCTGCCGCATCGAGATACCCGATCGTCTGCTCGATCCGCTCGCGCTCCGGGATTGCTCCCACGATTTCAAAGGCCTCGGAGAGATTTTGCGTAGCAACCAGCGTTTTGAGCGATTCTGCAAGATCAGGTTTTTTCATTTCATCAAGGGTCTGCTCCAGCCCCTCGAAGTCCTTCTTGTCGAGCTGCTGCCGGATCTTCCGCTGGGTCTCAGGCTCCACGTCTTTCAAGAGAGTCTTCACAAAAGAGAGGTGACCGACCTTGAGCTCGTAGCGCACGCCGGTTGTATCCAGCATGTCCGACGCGAGCATGATGACTTCCGCGTCAGCAATCGCGGAATCGGCGCCGATCAGTTCCACGCCGAACTGCCAGAACTGGCGGTACCGTCCCTTCTGCGGCCGTTCGTACCGGAAACAGTCAGCATAGTAGCACCAGCGCAGGGGCTTGGGGGCGACTTTTGCCTCGTTGATGTACATGCGGATGACCGCGGCCGTGATCTCGGGGCGCAGGGCCAGCTTCCTCCCACCCTTGTCCTCGAAAACGTACATCTCGTTGATGATTCCTTCGCCCGAGCGCATCGTGAAGAGCTCAAGGTCCTCGAACTCCGGGGTGCAGACCTCCCGGTACCCCCAGCGCCGCGCAACTTCCCGCAGGCGCCACTCAACCGCCCTCCGCGCCTCCATCTCATCCGGTAAAAAGTCCCTGGTTCCTCGTGGTTTCTGGAGCATGATGAAAAATCCTTATCCTGATCTGTGTTTATTCCATTATTTCTTGTTCGTCCTGTTTATGGGTACGCTGCCCAGGAAACGGGTCAATGTGTCCTCGTTCTTCCAGACCTTCTCCTTCTCCCGGTTTGTCTGGAGGTAGATCGCAGCGAGGATGAGACCGAGGCCGAGGATCTCGAAGTCCGTCACGTACCGTGCAATCTGGAGACCTAGCAGGGCAAGCGCGCCGTAAAGGACTCCCCAGTACGCGGCCTTCCGGTATCCGGGGAGGCCGGTGCGCCAGAATATCCGTGCATCGCGCAGCCAGAGGAACACCACAGCTGCAGTACCAAAGATGGCTATGTAAACCAGGTACGACATCGCAATGAACGTATTATTATACGCCGATCCATATCTGTATTATTACAATCATGCCAGGAAACCCGCAGTTACAGGACCTGCTCGACCAGTACAAGGAGGGCAGGATCACGCTCGCCGCTGCTGCCGAAGCCATTGAGGGACTCCGCCTCGACCGCATCGGCGACTTTGCCTGCATCGATACCGGGCGCGGCGTGCGCTGCGGCATGCCGGAGGTTGTCCTGGCCGAAGGAAAAGACCCCGGACACCTGGCGGAGATCGTCCTCCGCTTGGCCGGATCGGGAGGGCGATGTATTGTTACAAGGGTGAACGCGGAGCAGGCTGCCCGTATCCAGGACCTGGCATCCCGTGAAGGAATTGCCACTGTGTACCGTGAAAAAGCGCAGGTTCTCCTTGCCGGCAACAGCCCTGCACCCGAGCGCACCGGGGGCATTGTGGCTATCATCACTGCCGGCACCTCGGATATTCGGGTTGCCGAGGAGGCGCGGGCCATCGCCGAAGAGATGGGCTGCGAGGTGCTGACAGCATACGATGTCGGCGCAGCAGGCATCCACCGCCTCTTTCCCGCGCTCAAGCCGCTGCTGGGTGCCCATGCATTCGTGGTCTGCGCGGGGCGCGAAGGAACGCTCCCGGCTGTTGTCGCGGGCCTTGTCGACAAGCCCGTGATCGGTATCCCCGTCAGCGTAGGTTACGGGTACATGGGCGAAGGCCGGGCCGCGCTCGCAAGCATGCTCCAGTCCTGCTCTGTCATCGCAGTTGTCAATATCGATGCCGGGTTCACGGGCGGGGCGTTTGCAGCGCGGATTGCTAACATAGGAGCAGGAGGAAAGCGATGAAACGCGGGTTCTATATCGGAAGATTCCAGCCATACCACAACGGGCACCAGTCGGTGCTCGGACACATTGCCGGGAAAGTCGACGAGATCATCATCGGGATCGGGAGCGCGCAGCTCTCGCATCACGTGGACAACCCGTTCACCGCGGGCGAGCGGGTACTGATGATCACGCGTGCCCTCACGTCGCTCGGCTGCCCGTACTACGTTATCCCGATCGAGGACGTCCAGCGCAATGCTCTCTGGGTCGCCCATGTCCGCTCAATGGCCCCCCCGTTCGATATCTGCTATTCCTCGAACCCGCTCGTTGTCCGGCTTTTCCGCGAGGCAGGATTCAGGGTCCAGTCCCCGGCCATGTATGAGCGCGATACACTCAGTGGAACGGAGATCCGCAGGAGAATCCTTGCGGGCGAGCCATGGAAGAAACTTGTCCCGCCGGCAGTTGTCCAGGTCTTAAAAGAGATCGATGGCGAGAAGCGGCTGCGCCAGATCGCCATGGATGACTGAATCCGGACACTTACATAAACGAGTGTTGAACAATGGCCCTGCATACTTTCATCCAAAAAATCTTCGGCACCGGAAAATCCGCTCCGCAGGTAAACCTCACATTCACTGAGGTGCCTGCGTGGATCACCGGACAGGAAAGCACCGCAAAGGAAACCCTTGTCACTGCTACCCGCGAGCCGATGCGTGAGATCCGGAATGGAATCGCAACGCTTCAGCTTATCGTAACCAACATTGCCGGTGCAGAGCATGATGAATCCCTCCATCCCAAGCTCAGGACGATTGCGAAGAATTCCCTTCCGCAGTTTGTTAAGGCCATGAAAGTCAACCTGAACAAGGAACTTTTGGAGGATCCCGGGGAGTTCTACCCGGTTGCTGCTGAGTGCATCAAAAACTGCCTGCATACGGTCCAGGGACAGGGACGATACCTGCAGGCAATATTCCCGGACGAGATGAAAGCCGTGAGAAGCGGCATCGACACGCTCGGCCGCGGCATCAACAGCATGAATCCCGTCCTTGCTGCATACCGTAAGGAGATGACAGGCCTCGCAGTCTCAAGAGAGAAATACGAGACCATTACTGGCCTGATGGCGGACCTGGAAGCATCCGATGAAAAGGTGAACCGGTCCCATGCCCGGATCGCCGAGATCCGGGAGCGGGTTGCCACAATCGACCAGGAACTGCTCTCGCTCTTGCGGGATCCCCGAATGAAGGACATTGACGAACAGCGGAAAGCACATGCCGGCCTTTGCAGGAAACGCGACGATGCTGCACGCACCTATTCTGCCCTTTCGATGACCGCATCCCATGTCTTCAGGAAGGCCGAGAAGATTGCGACAAAACAGCGTCACCCGTCAGAGGTCGGTCTCCTGAACGCGGCAATGGAGGTCCTCTCGGACCACGAGATCGCGGATACCGTGCGGCTGGATGCAGCCCTCGCGGCAGCCTGTCCTCTTGCCGAACGGATGATCGCTGACGGCGACGTTGTTATCAAGAACAAGGAGGAACGGGCGATCTTTTCCGACACGGCCAGGTTCCGGGAGGAGATAGCGCTTGCGGGAAGATCCCTGTGTGAACTGGAAGAACAGTGCCAGCAGGCAGAGTCCGCCATCGCCTCCCACCCGTTGCTTGTAAAGATGCAGTCCCTTGAACGCGAGAAGACCCAGCGTGCCACAATGAGGGTAAAGGAAGAACAGGGGCTTTCCGAGCTCGGGCAGTGGCGGGAGAAGACACAAAAACAGATCCCGGAACTGCTGCTGCAACTCAGGGAAAAAATTGCGGGGATGAGTGGGGATAACGTGCAACTTCAGGACCCGGAACTGCCGGCCCCGTGAGGGTGATCGGGAACGGCGGTTCCTTTTGTCCCGGTATCATACTTTACCCGTTTTTATCGTGACGGTATCTCAATAAAATCCTCCAGTTCCTTCTGGCCGCGAGGGAACTCGTCTGCCCAGCCACAGGCATCATGGAGGAGACCTGCTATAACATCCGAGAATGTCATGTTCCCACGTTTGAGCGTGAGAAGCGCCTCATACACCTCAGGATCGATGCGTATCGAACGTCCTTCGCCTGCACGAGGCATAGTAACCACACTGCGGTAACATTATTTAAACGTTTCGCACATTTTGGAGAAATACGCGTCTGACTTTATATGCAACAGGAAAAAGCAGGCAATTTTGGGAAGATCCAGTCCGCACCCGTGACATCCCGGATAAGGATGGACAGCGCGATCAGATCGTTTCCAGCAGCCGGATAAAGGAGAATGTGGAATAATCGGAGTATGCAAACTCCGGCTCATCGCCATGACACCCGCCAACACGGAAGAGCGTAGGGCAGTCAAGCGGGACCCGTGCAACTTCCAGGGATATCTGCCGGTGCCCGTTCTCAAGCTTGAACGGAACAAAGTCCAGCTCCTGTTCGATGATCCCTTCTGGGGTTTTCCGGCAGCAGATGTGCTCGTGCTGGTGGCCGCAGGCCATATGGGAAAGCCCGCGTTGTTCAAGGGCATCGAACGCCATCTGTGCTGTATAATGGTATCCGGTGAAGAAGTCCCCGCTCTGGTGGGAGAGCCGCTGCCAGCACTTGAGCCGGAGCGTCTGGTCTCCCAGTTCGAGCGGCCCCCCGTGCACAAACAGCATCGTATGATCGGTATATTCCATGGGCATTGCATCGAAGATGGAGAGGAGCGGGGAGTCCCGGAGCTGCTCGTGCCGGTAGGTGCTTGCGGCATCGCTGCCGCTGACCATGATCCCGTTGAGGTAGGCATGGTCGTGGTTGCCGAGCACGGAGACGAGGCGGCACTCCCGCGAGAGGGTGTGGATCTTTTCCAGTGTCTCCTGAGGCCGGCTCCCCCGGTGCAGGAGATCCCCGAGATTGACGAGGAGATCGATTGGCCCGAAGGTCTTCCGGAATGCCGGTGTGCGGATGCAGGAGGAGAGCGCCCCAATCGCAGAAACATCTGCGTGCACGTCGGAAAAGATAACTGAACCCATACGGTCAGGACAAGTATTGGAGTGTCTTTGCTGATAAAAACCATTGATACCCGGGGTTCAATATATGCCGTTTGGATTTCATGGATATGTTCATGTAACACGGGTTCACACTATTATCCGGAAACTGCCTGCCGCACCGGCCTTTAATCCCGTGCGGTTGCACTCACCCGGGATCGCAGCCCGGGTAAGGACAGGGTTATCCGGCCTTTAGACAAAATACCATAGTGGAGGAACGAGCTGATGGAGAAATATCTTGACGATTATGTTGCCCGCATGCGGACGCACTACCCCCGGTTCCCGTCAGGGACCGCCCACGAGATCGCATCGGCATTCCTTGCCTTCAAGTTCGGCCTGTACGAGAACGCGGTCAGGGAATGTGCGCATGCCATCTCCCTGATTCCGGACAGCCCGGCGAATGCGGCCCTGAAAAAAGCCCTCGCGATCGTCCAGGCAAATGCCGGGGACCGGAACAATTCCCGGGTCACACCGGACCTGTCCATCGCCTTCTCGGCAGAAGAACGCATGTTTGCGCCAATCAGCCTTCCCTCGGACAAGATCGAGGACCCGGGAACCTTCGAACTGGACAACGCCCTTATCCTGGTCTACGTGGTGGCCCTCATCACCTCACCCGATGACGAGGAGATGCTGGAGGAGCACAGTAAAATGATCGTGCGCATGCTCACCGATTACAAAAAAGCCATGGGCATGGAATAAATTCTTATTTAACCTGACCTGGTCTTTTTTTAGTGATCGTTAGACAGCACATGATTATCACCAAGGAGTATGCCGGATATTCCCGGTTCACCGGACAGGATGAGGGGGCCCATTTCCCCGCATCCCGCCGGTTGGTTCTGCGGAAGCACCCGCATATTCCCGAAGTGTTCTTCCCCGCGTTGCGGACAAGGAGACGGAAATGAGAAAACAAGTAACAGACTTCAAACTACAGACTGCGCGTGGTATTGAACTCTCTGTGTTGTCCACCACCCCCTTTCAAATATGAACATATTCTCTTTTGGTAATAAAAAGTATTGGTATTTCCGTTTTTCGTATGCTGTCGTGCGCAGTTGTACCCATGAGTATAGACAGGTTTTGGAACACCGGCCACAGATCGAAAGGATACTAGATGATAAGACACCGGTCCGGAAGATTATCGTTGAATAACGACAGGGAATTTTCCTCTCCCGGTGCAACGTTCTTTGCCCCGATGAACGGCTCGGGCGGGTCCGAATCTCTTCAAAACATATGATTTTTTTGCCGGTCTTCATAACATCCCCATCTCTCGTGTACCCGGATTCACTGAGGAGATCATCCAGTGTTCCCAGTTTTGCCGTCTCTTCCAGTTGGATCCTGATGACTTCCTGTAAATTTTTCCGCGCTTCCTCCGGTGTATTACCACAACTGGCGATATCAAGTTCCGGGCAGTACGAGGTGTACATACCTCCCTCTTTCCAGATTTCAGCAGTGGTGATAAGATCCTGCATTTGTTCTCACTCTCACCACCAGTATGTCCGTACTTGTTAATGAGGTATGTAGTGGCGGGTTTCCAGCAACAGAGCGGTTTTCTCATTTAATTTTACCGGGATCTTGTGATCGGATCATTTGTCATGCTCCGATCGGATTCCTCAACGGATTGTGTGATTTCCCTGTCACTCTCTCATGATTCTGTCCGGCACGCATGGCAGTATTATACCGGGCGTGAAAACTGCTTTTTTAACACAGGCAAATCATGTTCCACGACTTTCCAGACCGCATCCCGGTCAATACCAAAATAGTGATGGACCAGGATATTCCGCATGCCAATAATTTCCGACCACGGGATATCCGGGTGTGCCATACGGAATTCCGGTGAAATCCCCTTTACTGCTTCTCCTATGATCTGGAGGTGATGGATCACCCAGACCTGGGTCATTTCATCGTGATAAAAAAAATCCTTTCCTTTGACCGCTCCTTTATCGATTCTATCAATCGCCTCAAGGATATCCAGTACACGCCCGGGATCGTCTCTCATAATGCGCGGGCTTCACTTAATATGCGGGCACGTATCCGCTCCCGGAGTCCCGCTTCGGTCACGACATCTACCGGGTGATCAAGCAGCTGCGACAGATCCATTGCCAGTCCGCCAACATCCAGAAGGCTCCGGTCTGGGTCCAGATCGATAAGGAGATCGATATCGCTGTCCGGGCCGGCTTCCTTTCGTGCCACGGATCCAAAGATACGGACGTTTTTCGCTCCCCTCCGCTCTGCAAGGGATAGGATCTCGTGCCGCTTCCGAATGATGATATCATAGATATCGGTATCGGTTCGCATGTTCCTGTACCTAGATTGGTGTCCTGTTCAAAAAACCTATTTATAGGGTCTGTGCTCTTTTGCGCTCACTCGGGGGTGCGTTCGATAGGGTCTTTTAAAATACCCTGGCCGATATCAACAGGCGGTTCGTGAAATATTTGGTGTGGGGCACGCGCCTACAGCCGCTCATCTTTTTCCGTAACTGTTCATGGATCAATGCGATGCCGCTCCTTAGCCCGGGTTCGCGTGCCCGGTCATGGTCCTGCGGACATGGAGTAAATCCAATGGAAACGAAACAAACAGAAAGCAGACTTGGCAGGTTCTCGTACCTGCTGAAGGGCAGGGCAAAGCCGCGCAGGAATCACTCAGCTATTGCCATCCTCAGCAAGCCGGGAATATTCATAGTACGGATCGCGGCGCAGGGCGTCGTCCTTTATGGCCCCCGGGGGGGTGGGCAAGACCGCCCCAATCCTGCGAGGATCGACAGGATCTCGACCATCCTATAGGTAAGGCCAAGCCAAGATGTGTACATACCTGTGCAATTCAATCCTTCTTTTCCAGAGCATCATCACTTTTTACAGCATGCCATGTACACTACCGAAATGGCATAACCGGTTATTGGATGCCAGCCATACTGAGTAATGAGGTATGCAACAGTCGCATGGATTATGATCCAAGCCGTTATGTACTTCCCTAAGGTGGAGAATGATACGGTTATCCGTGTGTAGCGGAAAACGGGTTATATATATCAAGTCCTGAGATATCCCGGAAATCTTTCTCATTGCGTGTGATGAGGATGAAATCGTGGCATACACAGGTTGCGGCAATTACCGCATCGGGAAGTTTTACCCGTGATTTCCTGCGAAGGTCAATCGCGATATCTGCAATTTCATCCGTCAGGGGAATGATGGTTGCATTCTCTATGAACTGGAGTTCCTGTGAGAAATTATCCCGGGAAAATTTTTCGAATCCGAAATATTCAATTTTTGTAATAATGGAAAGATTGAATGATGTTTTTTTGGATGCGCTCAATAGATCCTATCTCCCCTTCCGGGAGGACATCGGCAAAATAGTAAATGTGGATATTGGTATCAAAGAGGTACCGTCTCACGTGCGTTCCCATTCCTGCCGCAGGCACGTTAGTTCGCGCTCGAAATCCAGCCCCAGATTGCGATAAATTCCCCGGAACCTTGACGGTTCGAAGGGGCCCTTTGATTTTACGCGCTTGATTTTACCTGATACTCTCTCCCTGGGGGAAATCGGGACAATGACACCGGTTTTTTTCCCGTGTTCATCATACACGTACTGGACCTGCATTGAGAAAACCTGCCTATTGTACTAGTTTTTTCCGGAACCTTATGCTCTTTCTCCTGCCATCATGAATTCCCCGCGATAGTCCCCCCTCGGTACGTATCCCGCGCCACCCGCCCGCGACGCCACTCCTTTGCCCGGGTTCGCGTGCCCGTTCACGGTTCCGCATGCATAACCGTCCGGCCCCCGCCCCGCTTCCCCCGCCCGCTGGAAAAATCCCCTCCGGAAGATACCATAATTTGTATACAAATTCGTTTATTGCATAGGACTGTCCATATACTGCACCACTTATCCCTCTCTCCGGCTCAGTATTACAAAAATTATTTTCTTCATACCAAGTGTTACAAATATCAAAAACGTATTAATAGATCTTACGCTCATGGGATCGTGTTCGCAACCGGTTCAGCTGATGATTATGCACATTCCTTTGTGACCGGTCCTGCGGACACGAGGAAATCTCTATGGAAACGAAACGAACAGAAAGCAGGCACGGCAGGTTTGCCGCCCTGCTGAAGGGCAGCGCCCGGCCGCGCAGGTCGCTCGCGCTCATGATGGCGCTGGTGATCGTTGCGGTGATGTCGATGGCCGGCGTAGTGTCGGCGGATGACTACTGGAAAGGCACTGCACCGGAAACAAACCTCTCCGGTACTGTGACCGGAGGCATAGATGTGCAATATGTAGACACATGGGCAACAAAAGATGATGTTGTCTGTGATAAGGCTTGGGCCAACTTTACGCTTCCCGTAGCAGCCACCCGTAGCACACCTGCCAGTGTGGCAAAGGTGTATGCGATGGTCTATATGGGGAACATGACCGCGAATTACCGTGGAAATGTTACGGCTATATTGTACAGGAATGGGTTAGATTCAGCAGGAAATAAGACAACGATTGCAAATGCCCAGGCACTGCGGCTGGAATACTGGCGTGATGTAGGAACTAATTATTCCAATGCAATTTCTACCTCGGCTTACACGAAAAACGTCTCACGGGTCACGAGTGATTATCTCCTGATCTTCGATGTGAAATCACTTATAAAAACCACACCAACGTCAACAACAAGTATCAATATATCATTTGCATCGTGGAACGAGTCATTGAACCTGCAGCCCGGCGGGAAGTACGATGGCCGGATCAAGAAGGTCGATCTGGTCTACGGGTGGGATCAGACTGGCGGTTCAAATACCAAGTACTGGATCAATGAAGGTCACGATCCCATCACCAGAAACATGAGTACCTACACGGGTAACCAGACCTGGCTCAAGAATGTTGGAACACCTACAAATTACACAGCGAAATTATGGGTTGATTACCAGAGTAACTCAACATCAGGATCCATCGTTGGTTACGGCAAATATTGGTGGAATGATGCGGCAAGCCACAACCTGAGCCCTGGTTGTTCAGGCACCGGATGCTATCCCCCAGTGATTACAAAGGGTTATTATGCAGGACTGCTCAGTTGGAACTGGACAGAACTTAGCACAAATACACCGGGGAACCTAAATAATGATGTTCTCATGTATTCTAACACGAGTTCATGGTACAAGATCCCACTCGCGGTTTATGCCATCAAGTGAACATCAGCAGTAAAACCAGAAGAACACCGGAAGGGAATCGGGCGGGCGCCTACCGCCCATTACCTCCTGTTAAAAGAATGAGGGACATCTGGACACAGCATAACCTCATATCCGTGAACCCTTGGCAATCCAGATGTGGATACCCTCATGTTACCGGTACCTGGGACACCGGGGACTGGACGCAATGGTGGACCGGGAACCTGTTTCCCGATCCTCTAGTTGCCAGTCCTGTAGGGATATCGGTCAAGGATTCCGAAGAATTGTTCCGCTTTTGTAATACGTATTATAAAAAACGTATGAAATTCTTAGATGGATTTACTAATTTTATTATTAAATAATAGATCGATTTCAAAAAATTTTAATTGATCATAATAATAAGAGATACGTGTTATATGATGTTATGATTTTTTATATTCGTGTTACTCAATCCAGGGTTGCCCGGGGAACAGACTCCCAGAAAGAAAAAGAAACAGTCCGCTGTCGGGCGCTTCCCGCCCTGTTGATCGGAATTCTCCTCTTCATCCTGCTGCTGGCTACACCTGTTGCTGCTGCCACGATAACGGTGGCAGCTGACGGAAGCGGGGATTATACTGACATCCAGTCGGCCGTTAATGCTGCATCATCTGGAGACACGGTGTATATCAGGGCCGGGTATTATCCGCTTTCATCGGACGTTACGGTCAATACGGCGGATCTCACGATTCAGGGTGAAGGTGCAGACAAGGTTACGATAAACGGATATCTTCTCTGGATTTATGCTTCCGGCTGCACGATAGAAGATCTGAAATTTACTAATCTTGGCAGAATACAACTCGCATCCTCAGATTGTACCGTCAGGAACACGGTTATCCAGAATACTGAATTTGGTATTCTCTCTTTGGGATCCAATAATGTCATCTCGAATAATGTGATTCTCAATCCCTCTGCTGATATAGGTGGAATAGAAATCACAGGTACTTCAGCATTCAATATAATCCGGGACAATGTCGTAATCGGTGCAACGGGTGCATATGACAGTATATACATCGCGGGGTCATCACATCTGGTTGAAAACAATACAATAATGGAGGGTAACGCAGAGGGAATATCTCTTGAAGAACCATCTGCCAACCACACGATTATAAAAAACACAATTATGAACAATGCCTTGGGGTTTTCTATTTTATATTACAAGTTGGGTGGCGATTGCGAGAACAACCGGTTTTACCAGAATATAATCAGCGGCAATGGTGCAACTGCGACAACCTGGGGTACCCCACCCCCTACAGTCATTTCGTGGGAGTCTCCCGATACCATCGCTTATACGTACAGCAGTGCCCCACAGTTGAATATCCTTGGCAATTACTGGGGCAGCGATTACACGGGAAGTGACGGGGATAAGAATGGCATCGGCGACGATGCACTCGCCCTCCCGGACGGCCTCGGCAGCGATACTGCTCCGCTGATGGGAATCTGGCAGGATGGCACGATCCATGGCGGGCCGGATACCATTGTGCCAAACGCAGGCTTCTCTGCTGATAAGCAATATGGCGAGGCACCCCCTCATACGGTCCAGTTTGTGTCATACTCATCAGGACCCGGGACAATCACGGACTATGCATGGGACTTTGGTGACGAGACAACCAGCACGGAGAAGAATCCCTCCCATACCTATACATTGGCCGGTACTTTCACGGTCACGCTCACGGTCACCGGTCCCGCAGGCAGCGATACCAAAACAAAAACCAGCTATATTGCCGTGAATGCAGCATCGGAAATCCCTGTCGCATCGTTCACCGTAGATCCCGTATCGGGCGATGCCCCGCTGACCGTCCAGTTCAACGATACTTCTACAAACACACCAACATCTTGGGCTTGGGACTTCAACAATGACGGTACGACCGACAGCACGGTCCAGAACTCATCGTATACGTACACAACTCCCGGCACGTACTCGGTTAAACTTACCGTCACCAATACCGGGGGCTCAGATATTGAAACCAAGACGGACTACATTATCGTGACAACGCCGTCAGCCCCGGTTGCCGGGTTTACGGCAACACCTACATCAGGTCCCGCGCCCCTGGTCGTCCAGTTCACCGATTCGTCGACCGGGGTGATTGCATCGTATGCATGGGATTTCAACAACGATGGCATCGTAGACAGCACCTCAAAGAATCCCACGTATACCTACACAAAAGCAGGTAATTTTACCGTTAACCTTACCGTATCCAACACCGGCGGATCCAGTTCATCAGTGATGACAGACCCCATTTCCGTAACAGGCAGCCCGGACCTTGTCGTCTCCTCTATCAGTCCGTTCTTCCTTGGGTACAATACGCAGAATTCTGTCAGCGCATCCATAAAAAATCAAGGCACACAAGACGTTGGGGCGTTCAAAGTCAGGTTCAATGTTACCGGAAACACAACAGACGTTGACGTGGCATCCCTTGCCGCGGGTGACAGTATCGGGGTCAATGCCGCAGATCCGGTGGACCGACACGTGAATGACTCAGTATCCATTACGGTTACTGTAGATTCAGGTGATATGATTACCGAGAGCGATGAAACCAACAACGAGGTAACCTCCACCGAAACTGTGATCGCCAACGGCTATGCCGGCCACCGCTGGTCCACCGGCCCCGACATAACAACCAAGAGAACCTACCTGCTTCATGGGGACACCATCGTCTCTCTTGGCAACAGCCAGTACGGAGCGAACGGGGCCAGCTGGACCGCCGGCGACCTCCCCATCCCCGAAGGTGCGAAGATCAGAGATGCCCATGTGTATCAGACATATACCTGGGATACCCAGCACGTAATGGGGACGATGACGGAGATCGGTTTCAATGGAGTCCTCGTACCTGTTGAGCACGAATACTGGGAATGGAAAGGCTGGGGGAATTACGCTGATATGGCATACGGGGTCCATGTCGCCAATGTAACCGACCAGTTCAATCCAAATGGCAACTCAGAATATGGAACCGTTGAGGTGCACCCCCGGGGTTCGGCCCTCGTAGTCACCTACGAAGATCTCAATGCTACCGAGAAACAGATCTTCGTCAACGAAGGGTTCGACATGCTCTTTGCTAATGCCGCGTTCTATACCACCCCCGAGACCGCCACCGCGTACGCCCCGTTCACCGATGCTGACATCAATATGACCAGAATAAAGTCAGCGAAACTTATCACTTCAATCACTGCCGGGAATGCCAAAGGCATGATGTTGTTTAACGGGACGTCAATTCCAAATTACTGGACATCGGGTGCTGGGGAGGTCAGGTTGAACACAACCGACATCACCCCGTATCTTTCAGCCACTGACAACACCGTCCTGATGCGCAGCGAGAACGAAGGCTGGGGGATGGAACCCTACCTCGCCATCCTCAAGGTCGAGTACCAGGCAGAAACGGCAGTTCCCGTTGCACAATTCACGGCAACTCCCGTAAGCGGCACCATGCCGCTCACGGTCGCGTTCACCGACTCGAGCACCGGCGTGCCCGCCGGCTGGCAGTGGGACTTCGACAATGACGGCACGACCGACAGCACCGAGCAAAATCCCACCCATATTTATTCAACAAGTGGCACGTTCACGGTCAACCTCACGGTATCCAATGACCTTGGCAGCAACTCCGAGATAAAAACCGGGTATATCACGGTCAACGATGCAACCAGTGCCCCGGTTGCAGCGTTCAGCGCCGCAACAACCACCGGACAACCCCCGTTCACCGTCCAGTTCACGGACACTTCGACCAACTCCCCGACCAGCTGGTCATGGGACTTCGGCGACGGCGACACCACCAACGCCACAAAGCAGAACCCGGTCCACACCTATGCGAACGCCGGGACCTACACGGTCACCCTCTCAGCATCCAACGCGTACGGCTCCGGGAACATGACGAAGACCGCATACATCGCGGTCTCGACACCGGCAGCGACCTCCGGCCCGGCCGTTGCAT
>NZ_JAQTQD010000012.1 GCF_028712425.1 Methanoregula sp. | reverse complement strand
GCGCCGTCGCCGCTGACGCTGGCGCTGACACCCACCCGGCGCCCTTCTCGAACACATACGCGGCTCCGGCATAGTCCCCGGCCGTGCTGTTATCAACCGCTCCAATGAGCGCCGTGCTCCCGTCAGAAGACAGCGCAACGGAATACCCGAACACGTCATCTGCTGCACCGCCGGTGAACCGCGCCGTCGCCGCTGACGCTGACGCATCCTTCCACACACCGTCCTTCTCGAATATATACGCTGCACCGGCATTGGATCCGGCCGTGCTGTTATACCATGCTCCAATAAGCGCCGTGCTCCCGTCAGACGACAGCGCAACGGAATACCCGAACACGTCATCTGCTGCACCGCCGGTGAACCGCGCCATCGCCGCTGACGCTGATGCTGACTCCCACCCGGCGCCCTTCTCGAACACATACGCCGCTCCGGCATTGGATCCGGCCGTGTCGTTTCCAGGTGCACCGATGAGCGCCATGCTCCCGTCAGACGACAGCGCAACGGACCACCCGAAGGAGTCATTTTTAGCACCGCCGGTGAACCGCGCCGTCGCTGCTGACGCTGATGCTGACTCCCACCCGGCGCCCTTCTCGAACACATACGCGGCTCCGGCATAGTCTCCGGCCGTGCTGTTATCAACTGCTCCTATGAGCGCCGTGCTCCCGTCAGAAGACAGCGCAACGGAATACCCAAACACGTCATCTGCTGCACTGCCGGTGAACCGCGCCGTCGCCCCTGATTCCCACGTGCCGTCCTTCTTCTCGAACACATACGCGGCTCCGGCATAGTCCCCGGCCGTGCTGTTATAATCTGCTCCAATAAGCGCCGTGCTCCCGTCAGAAGACAGCGCAACAGAAATTCCAAACTCATCATCTGCTGCACCGCCGGTGAACTGCACTTTTGCAGATGAAGCGGGGGCAATGACCGGGTCGATAGAGACCGGGTACACCGCGTCCCGGTCATCCACCTGCCAGAAGAGCCGGGTGCCGTCAAGGACCATCTCCGACGGGAGCACGTTCCCGCCCGCGTCGGTTGCCACAAGCCCGCCATACGTCAGCACGGGGCCATGCCCGTCCGAGAGGAGGAGGACCTGCCCGGCAAGGAGTGCGGGGCGGAGGTCGCCGGAGAGGTCGAACGCGATCTGGAGATCCCCGGTACCGGACGGGCGGGCACCGAGCGTCATCTCCTGCTCGATCCCGGTCTCATGGTTCACGTACCACTCCGTTGCGGTGCCCCGCCCGATCTCCAGCCGGTCCCCGTCCGCCCGGATGGTGCCTGCGGGGAAATCCGCAAGGCTCTCACGCCCGATACCCGCAAGCCGCAGTACTGCCGTCCCGTTGGGCGACGCGAGGAGAACCAGACCGTCCGTTGTCACGGCAATATCGGTACGCTGCACGGTATTTTGCCCCTGCCATGTCCCGGTTGCAGCATCGTACCGGAACGCAAGCGGGGAGTCAGGGCTTCCGGGCAGGGGGTCCGGCACCGTGATCAGCCCCGGATCCGCGACTGCCGGAAGCGCTATCGACGCTCCGGCACCGGGTGCGATACAGAGGATGAGCGTGAGGATGACTGCCATTGGCAGGATCGGAATACGGACGGATATGCCCCGCCGGCCGGGTTCACGCGGGCTGTTCCGGATAAGAGGCTTGCAGTGTTCGTCGTTACTCCCCGTCAATCTGATCAATCCTGCCATGCAACACGGAAAAACGGGAGGATGCTGCAGTTCCTGGTGATGGCTGGTGGATTGCACGTATTACTGAATGATGGGAGATCGATTTTCCACGCTGGTTGACCGGATTTTTTATTTTTACGATAATATGCCTGCCGAAATTATCCTGATGTGGTGTATGGAAGGAGAGAGCCCTGCTCCATCGCAACAATCCGACCCGGCACCGTACCCCAGCATCGCAGCATCCGATGCCGTTGTCCGCACGCACGTTTGGACAAAAACATTCCAGAGTTCCTCCGGCTGGATCGCAAAGAGAAACCACCATCCCGGCCGGGATCCGGCTGGCATCCCCCATGTTCCGGATACCATCCTGCACCAGAAAGCCGGAAGCAGAGAACGGGGGAGTGGTACTGTAAACACGTAATATGGCCCCTTTTTCGGTTTCAAGTGCAGATAATTCGATATAACGGTAACCGGCAATAGCAATACCTATATCTAAAAGCAGGTGTAGATCCGTAATCCATCAACAAGAACAAGAGGTTTGTGTGCCCCCGCCGTATACCATCCTGTATGTCGATGACGACGCCGACCTCCTTGAGCTCGGCAAAACATTCCTGGAGACCACAGGGGAATTTTCTGTCGGGACGAGCGATTCCGCCGCAAAAGCCCTGGCCCTCCTCAGGGAACAGCGTCCCGACGCCATCATCTCCGATTACGAGATGCCGGATACAGACGGCATTGTCTTTCTCAAGCAGGTCCGTTCTGAATACGGCGACCTCCCGTTCATCATCTTCACCGGCCGTGGCAGGGAAGAGGTTGTGATCGAAGCCCTGAACAACGGGGCCGACTTCTATCTCCAGAAAGGATGCGATGCCGAAGCTGTCTATGCCGAACTCCGGCATGTCGTCATTCGGGCCATCGAGATGCGGAGGGCGAGACTGACCCTTGCCGAGCAGGAGCAGCGGTTCCATGACCTCCAGAATGCCAGCGACATGATCCAGAGCGTAAATCCGCAGGGCCGGTTCCTCTTCACCAACAAAAAATGGCAGGACACCCTTGGCTACCGGGAGGAGGAACTGCCCACCCTCTCGCTCTTCGACATCATCCATGAGGAGAGCAGGGAACACTGCATGGCCGTTTTCCCGCAGGTTCTCAAAGGGGAGGACATGGGCATCATCGATGTCATCTTCCGGGCAAAGGACGGCAGGAAGGTCTATGCCGAGGGATTTGCCAGCTGTAAGATCGCCGACGGGAAACCCCAGTACACCCGCGGGATCTTCAAGGACGTCACGCACCGCAGGGAGACAGAACAGGCCTTAAAAGAGAGCGAGGAGAAGTTCCGGACCCTTGTTGAGCACTCGCTGGACGGGATCCTGATCGTGGACCCGGCCGGGCTGATCCTCTTTGCCAACCAGGCTGCCGGAAACCTCATCGAAGAGGAGGAGTACCTGGAGGTAATCGGCAGGCAGAACGTCCTCGATTTTATCGCACCGGATTCAAAGGAGACGGTGGTCCAGGACTTCTCGAAGGTTGCGCAGGGTATTGACGGCTTCCTTGCGCAACACAAGATCGTCACCGCGCTCCACCGGGTGCGGTGGGTCGAGAGCATCGGGAAATCCATCACGTTTGAGGGGAAGGAGGCCATCCTCATCTCGCTCCGGGACATCACCGACAGGATGCAGACCGAGTCCGTGATACGGGAGAACGAAGAGAAATTCCGGAACATCTTCGACACAAGTCCCTACCCGATTGCCATCAACAGCATGCCCGACCAGAAATTCATTGCTGTCAACCCGGCATTTTTAAAAATCAGCGGGTTCTCTGAAGAGGAGGTCCTTGGCAAGAACCCTGTTGAACTCGGGCTCCTCACCATCCCCGAGGCCGCAAAACTAGTCTCGCGTGCAGTCCTTGCCGGCAAGATCGAGAACGTCCCCCTTGCCCTCACGGCAAAAGCAGGCAGGCGGGTCCATGTCAGCTTCTCAACGGTGCCCCTCAGAATAGGAGGCCGGTCTGCAAGCCTCACCGTGACCGCTGAAGTGACCCAGCTCAAGCGGGTTGAAGAAGAACTCGTGCGCAAGAACGAGGACCTCCATGCCGCCTACGAGGAACTGACCGCAACCGAGGAAGAACTCCGGACCAATTACGAGGAGCTGCACAGGCGGGAGCAGGCGCTAACGGAGAGCGAGGAGAAATACCGGCTCATGACCGAGTCCACGACCGATGTGATCTACATGATGGACAGGAATGGCATCATCACCCATGTCGGCCCGCAGATCGCGAGATACGGGTTCAGCCCGGAAGAGGTCCTGTCCCATCCCTTCACCGATTTCCTCAATGCTGAGACCGTGTCAAACGCGATTTCCGACCTGGAGAAGACGCTCGCCGCCGGGAAGCCCATGGTCACCCCCCTGAAGATGCGCGACAAGGCCGGGAATATCCACTGGCTTGAGGACAACGGGGCACCAATCCACGACGCATCGGGAGAGATTATTGGTCTCTCCGGCATCCTGCGCGATATCACCGAAAGGAAGGAGATGGAGCTGGCACTTAAGGAGAGCGAGGAGAAGTTCCGTGCGCTGGTCGAGAACTCGCTGGAAGGGATCATTATCGTCAGCTTCACGGGAAAGCTGCTCTTTGCCAACATGGCAGCTGGCCGGATTGTCGATATTGACGATTACCGGTCGGCAATCGGCACGCTCAATGTCATGGACCTCATTGCCCTGGAATCGAAACCCGCGGTGCTCAAGGATCTTGCACAGGTTGCCCTCGGGATCGATGCCTACCTGGTCCATTACAAGCTCATCACGGCAACAAAGCGGGAGATCTGGGTCGAGTGCATTGGCAAGAAGATCAGCTTTGAGGGAAGCACTGCCATGCTCGTCTCCATGCGTGATGTCACCGAGCGGCGGAAGGCAGAGGACGTCCTGCGGGAATCCGAGAGCCGCCTTTCCATGCTTTTCAGGAGCAGCCCGGTTTCGATGACGCTGGTCTCTGCAAGGGATGGGAGGTTCGTGGACGTCAACGATGAGTTCGTGAAAAACACCGGGTTCAGCCGGGAGGAGGTGATCGGGAAGACCGCCAGCGAGATCCGCATCTTTGCCGATAGTGAGGAATACGAGCGGTTTGCCTCTGCTCTCCGGAAAGGGGGCCGTGTCCAGGGCATGGAGATCCGGTGCGTGACAAAAAACGGCCAGGTCCAGATCTGCCGTTTCACCTCAACCGTCATCCTCATGAACGGCGTTCCCCACATTCTTTCCAATATTGAGAACATCAACCAGCAGAAGGAGGCAGAAGCAGCCCTCAACACGCTGGTGAAGAGCATGGTCGGCACTACCGGCGTAGATTCCCTCCATACGATCACCGGGAACGTTGCCGCCTGGCTACGTGCCGATTGTGTTCTCTTAAGCGAAGTGTCACCGGACCGGAAAACACTCGGGGCCCGCTCCATGATCCTCGACGGGAAGCGTGTCGCTGCATTCTCCTGCTCCCTGCCGGGAACCCCCTGCAATGCCGTGACAGAACAGGGATTCCAGTTCTATGGCGACAACCTTATGCAGCTCTTCCCCGAGGCGGGAGCTGTTATCGAACACGGGTTTTCCGCATATATCGGAACCCCCCTGCGGGATTCCACCGGTAAGACAATGGGAGTTCTTTCCGCGTTCTTCCGCACCCCGCAAAAATCCCCGGCCGGGTACCGGGACATCCTCGACATCATGGCGGTGAAAGCCGCTGCCGAGATCGAACGCAGCCGCATAGAAGAGACGCTCCGGGAGAGTGAGGAGAAGTTCCGGACCCTTGTCGAGAACTCGCTCGATGGAATCCTCATTATCGACCGGGAAGGAAGCATCCTCTTTGCCAACCAGGCGTCAAAGGTGCTGGTTGCTCCTGACAAGGACGGGAGAACAGGAGGTTCGGAAGAAGGAAGAAACATCCTGGAATTCGTTGTCCCGGAAGCACGGGATGCCGTCAGGCAGGATCTTATAAACGTGAAGGAGGGGCGTGACCGGTACCCGGTACATTACATGGCAGTCACGACCAATGGAAAACGGGTCTGGATCGAGGGGATCGGCCGGCAGATCGTCTTCCGCAATGCGCCCGCATTCCTCGTGTCCATCCGCGACATCACGGCGCGGAAACAGATGGAGGAGACGCTGCTGCGCACAAACAAGCAGCTCAGCCTCCTCTCGGGGATAACACGACACGATGTCCTCAACAAGATCGCAATAATCCAGGGGCACCTTGCGCTTGCAAAGCGGGAGGGCGCCACCCCGGATTACCCGGCGCTCATCGAAAAGATCGCCCCGAGCATCACATTCATCCGGCAGCAGGTGGAGTTTACCCGCCTGTACCAGAACCTTGGGACAAAAGAACCTGAATGGCAGAGTGCTGAAAAGTTTCTCGCAACGGCCTCGGTCCCAAAGTCTGTACAGCTGAAAAGTGAGCTTGGGGACGTGGAGATCTATTCCGACATGATGCTGGAGAAGGTATTCCATAACCTTGTCGACAACTCGCTCCGTCACGGCGGGAAGGTCACGGAGATACGGCTGGCCGCGCACCCGGATAACAGCGGGCTTATGATCACCTACGAGGACAACGGGGCCGGTATTCCGGCAGCCGAGAAGGAGAAGATCTTCGAGCGGGGATATGGCAAGAACACTGGTCTCGGGCTCTTCCTTGCGCGGGAGATCCTTTCCACCACCGGCATGACAATCAGCGAAACAGGTGTTGAGGGGAAGGGAGCACGGTTCGAGATCCATGTGCCGGAGAACACGTACCGGAATGTGTGACGGGGATCCCCCTCCCGAAAAACGAGAGATCGGTTCCGCTATTTTCTGCCGTGTTTTCGAATATACCGGGCCAGCGCTTCCCGGCTTGCGTGCCAAGTGGAGTCAACCTTGACGGCATCCAGGAGTCCCTTTCTTGCCGCAAGACTGAGATATTCCTGTGAATACGGGGAGCCTTCTGCCAGTTCGCGCAGGGGAATTAGTGATGATTCTCCTCCGGCCACGGCAAGATACCGGGTCAGGGAAGCACTGACCGCTCCTGCAATGAATCGCGTGAATGGTTCCGGATTGCCCAGATCTGCATCCCGGAGCGCCCGGTAATACTGCAGCCGGTTCTTTTGTTCGAGGACAATGGGAGGATATCCATGGCGGAGCAGGAACAGGTTCCCGAGCAGCCGGGCAATCCTCCCGTTCCCGTCAATGAAAGGATGGATGGCAACAAACCGGTGATGGAGAAACGCGCTCATCTCAACAACCGGACGATCATCCCGGGATATTCCATCGATCAGGTGGTCCATCCCGGGGATAACATCTTTCCAGTCCGGAGGTGTCCTGGGGGCACCTGTAATCCGGACGTTCCGGGTCCGGTACTGGCCCGCAGTTTCGAGGATCCCCCGTGTGACAACCTCATGGATCTGCTGGATGGTGACATGGTTTATCGGGACTTTTTCTGACGACAACCGGGCGATGAGATCGTAACCGCGGGCATTGTTGGTTGCTTCGAGATGTTCCCGCAGCGTTTTGCCCCCAATCGTGATCCCTTCCTCAAGGACCAGTTTTGTTTCGGAGAGGGTGAGTGTGTTTCCCTCAATGGCATTGGAATGATAGGTATGCAGGAGACGCATCTCGTCATGGAGGCGAAGGATCAGATCACGGTCCAGGGGCCGGAGTGTATCAAGGCGTTCCTTCTTCTCACGGATCCGTTTCATCAGCATATCCGGGGCGGGCGACATATCGGTATCGGCTGTTTTTTGGATAATCCGATATTCACGCGGGAGGTGATGAAAGTATGGGCACAACGGGTCATACCTGCCCGGCAGTGTTGCCGGGAGGGGAGTTCTCGTCTTCCAGCCGGCAGATCTGTACCCAGATATCCCCGAAGAACTCCTCCTGCCGGAGCGAGCACCGGCCATCGAGGGCAAGGAACAACAGGGGAATATAGACTTCGGGAACAGCCCACTCCATCCTCTCGCAGAGCTCGCGTAATGTCATCTCCTCGTCGAGCTCCAGCCCTTCGAGATACTCTGCGAGCCGGGTCATAGACGACTCCTGGAATCCCTCTTCGTGGGCGATGCTGACCACGTCATCGGCATCGATCAGGGAGTCTGTGTAGTCGTCCCGTCCCCCTTCCGCCATCCTCCGGCGCCGGCGTTCCTCCTTCTCGATGTTCTTCAGCTCGGTGATGAGCTCGAAGAGAGTGGTCGGGCTCTTTCTCATGCTCTTCCGGTCGAGCCGGCGCTGGATCTCGTGCTCCAGCCGCTCGATGGGGCCGAGCCGGCCGGTGTAGTCGATGTCCTCTTCCCCGTCACCGAATTCCCCGAACAGGCCGTCCTCTTCCCCGTCACTGAAATCATCGGGTTTCTCGACAATCACCAGCTGCTCGGACTTCATCCGGACAAGAGTCGAGGCAAAGAAGAGGGTCCGCCCGGAGATCTGGAGGTTGAGTTCCCGCCGATGTTCGAGTTCCGAGAGGAAGCGGTCCGTAACCTCGATGATGTCGATGTTCCACGGGTCGATCTCCCCGCGCTCGGCAAGACCCACAAGGATCTCTACCGGGTCCTCGACAACCCCGGGGGCAGCTGGCCCGGGAGCCGGAGCCTCGCCCCCGCCATTGATCGTGGGTTGCGGCTCTTCCGCAGGGGGGAGCGGGGATTCTCCGGTTTCCCCCCCTTTCTCCTCTTCAGCCATTGGCCTTTACCCCGGTGACGAGCGTGCTCTTGTCAGGCCGGAGCGTTACTCCCATGATCCGCTCGGCGGCCTCGATCATCGGTTTACGGAGCGAGATGATGATGAACTGGGTGTTCGGCGCCAGTTCCTCCACCATGGATGCGATGCGCTCCACGTTTGCACCATCCAGCGACATGTCCACTTCGTCAAAGGCATAGAACGGCGCAGGGATGTACCGCTGGATCGAGAAGATGAACGCAAGGGTGGTAAGCGACTTCTCCCCGCCGGAGAGGGAGTTCAGGAGATGGACCTTCTTGTCCCGGGGCTTGACAGAAAAGGTCATGCCGCCGGTAAACGGGTCCTCCTCGTTCTCCAGCACAAGGTTGCCGCTCCCGCTCGTAAGCCGGGCAAAAATCTCCCGGAAATTCGCGTCGATGGCCTTAAACGCCGTGGTGAAGGCTTCGTACTTCATCTTCTCGAACTGCTCGATCCGCTGGATCAGGGTCTCCCGCTCGGTCGAGAGGATTTCCTTCTTCTCTGTCCGCTCGGTTACCTGACGCTGGACCTTGTCGTACTCCTCGATGGCGAGCATGTTCACGGCGCCAATCTTCCGGAGCGCCCCGTCAGCCTCGGCGATCTTTCCCTCGATCTCCGAGAGGGTCAGCTCCGTGTCCATCTCGCCGACCTGCTGCTTCAGCATGTCGATCTCGATGCCGAGGGTCTTTGCCCGCTCCTCTATAGCCACCTGCTGGGCAGTGATCCGCTCCTTGTCGGCATCGAGTTTTAGGAGCTTCAGTTCCGAGTCCTGGATCTGTTTTGAGACCTCCCCGCGTTTTCCCCGCAGTTCGTCCAGTTCTCCCGAGAACTCCTTCTGCTTCTCCTCAAGTGCTGCGATCTGCGCTTTATGGGTGGCGATCTGCCCGTTCGCACCAGTGATATCGGCGTCGATACGCTGGTTGGCCTCTTCCTGCCGTTTCCGTTCATCGGCAAGTTCCCCGATGCGCCCGTTGAAGTGCTGGCGTTCCCGCTGGGCATCGTTGATATCTGCGTCCTTGTTCCGGAGCCGGCGCTCGGACTCCTCGATCTCCCGGCGTTTCTTCTCCATCTGCTCGGTAAGGGCGGGAATGTTGGTGTCGTCAAGCCGTTTCTTGATGGCGTCGATCTCCCCGTTCAGGCCGTTGATCTCCCCGGTTGCCTTGTCCAGCTCGGCTTCGAGGGCTGCGAGCTCGGAGGCGCTGCTCTTTGTCTCCTCCTGCTGGCGTGCGACAGCCGCCTCTATGGTCTGCTTCTCGACCATGATGGCGTCGAACCTCCGCGAGAACTCCTCGGTGAACATCCCGAAGCGGGCCACTTTCTGGTCAATCTCGTTCCGTGCCCCGCGTTTTACGTCCACCTCTTCCGTGAGCCGCTTTACGCCGGCTTCGAGGGTTGCAGCCTCGCCCTGCAGTTCGCCAAGATGCGAGCGGATGCGGAGGATCTCGTCGTCAACAGCAGCACCAAAACCCCGCGGCCCGGACTGCTTTTTCATCGATCCGCCAGTCATCGCCCCGCTCCGTTCAATCAGTTCGCCTTCGAGCGTGACCATGCGGTACTTGCCGATCAGTTTCCGGGCCCGTTCCAGCGTATCGACAACAACCGTCCCGCCCAGCACAACCGAGAAAGCCCGGTCATATTTCGGGTCATAGTCCAGCAGGTTTACCGCATAATCGATGACCCCGGGCTCTTTTATCGGGGGGAGCTGCGGCGGCTTGAGCTTGTTTAACGGGAGGAGCGTCACCCTGCCGAGCCGTTCGTCTTTGAGGTACCGGATCGCGTCCGCCGCGATCTGGTCGGTGTCGCAGACCACGAACTGGAGCTTGTTGCCTGCCGCGACATTCAGGGCAGTCGTGTATTCCGCAGGGGCTTTCCCCAGGTCGGAGATGGTGCCGTGCACACCCTCCATGGCCCGCACGGCTTCGATCGCCTTCCCGCCCGACTCGCCCCTCGCATCGCGGGCCGCCTCCAGCCGGATCGCGTCCTGCTCGGTGTCGCGGATCTCGGAGCGGAGCCGTTCAAGGGACGACCGCTGGGCAAAGAGCGTGCTCTCCAGTTCCGAGAGGTTCCGGTCCAGTGCCTTCTTCTCTTCCTGGAGGTCTTTAATGCTCTTCTCGCTGTCCGTGAGTTGTGCCTGCTTTGCGCCGTACTCCTCGTCCAGCTGCCGCAGGAGGCCGGTGAGGCGGTCGAGCTCGGAGGTCCGCATCCGGCTCTTCTCGATGAACATGTCCTGCTGGTGGAGGATGCCCGAGCGCTGCCCCTTCTTCTCCTCGACCTCTTTTAAGAGGCTGAAGAGTCTGTCACGGGCGCCCTCGGTGTCCTCGCTGTGCTGCTTGATCTCGGTCTCAATCTTCTCCAGCTGGGCCTTTGATGTTGCGACCTCCATCGCGATGTTGGTGCGGTCGATGGTCAGGGTGCGGATCTGGTCCGTGCATTCGGCAACCCGGGTCTCGGCACGCTTGGAGTCCGTGAACACGCGGTTGATGGCCTCGAGGTTCGTCTCCTTCTCTTTTTTGAGGCGGACGATGGTCTGCTCGGCGAGCTTGATCCCACCTTTCGCCTCTTCGAGCTCCGCGATCAGTTTCAGGTAGTCGGCCCCGCTCTTTTTATTGATCAGGTCATCGATATCGGTTAAGTCAGCCTTGAGATAGGAGAGTTCGTTCTCCTCGATCCCCCGGTCGGAGGCGATCCGGCCAAGCTGGATGGTATGGTCCTCGGCCGACTGTAAAAGGGACCTGAGCTCCTTCTCCCGCTCGTGGAGCTGGGCTGCGGAGCGGCAGTTCTGGTAGAACGTCAGTTCGTTCTGCCACTTCTGGTACTCGAGGGCATGCGTCCGCTCGCGTTTCAGTTCGTTTGCACGCTTTGACAGCTCGATTAAGAGGAGTTCTTCGCGCTCGATCCGTTCGCGGACAATGTCGAGCTCGGCGAGAGACTGCTGTTTCTTGGTGTCGAACTCGGCCACACCGGCGATCTCATCGATGATCTTCCGGCGCTCGGTATCGCTCATCTCCATGATGCGGGTGACATCGCCCTGCATCACGACGTTGTAGCCGTGGGGGATGATCCCGGTTTTCGCAAGGAATTCGACGATATCGCTCTGCTTGCAGAGGCGTTCGTTGAGGTAGTTGTAGCTGTAATACCCGTTGCCGGTCCGCTTGATCCGCCGGCGGATCTTCGTCCCGTCGGAGAATTCGAGCGCAACCTCGGCCGTGTTCCGGCCGGAGTTGAGGTTGATGAGATCCGTCAGTTTCTCTGCCCGCAGGCTGCGCGAACTCGATAACGCGAGGACAAAAAGGATAGAATCGATGATATTGCTTTTGCCGGAACCGTTGGGCCCGGATATTACGGTGAACCCCTCTAAAAAGGGAATTTTTGTCTTTTTTGAAAAAGACTTGAAATTGTCGATCTCCAGACCTGTGATATGCAAAGATCCGGCTCCTTACTTCTTTGCAGGATCCTTCTTTTTCTCATCCTCGGTTGCATAGATGAGCTCGCCCTGCTTCGGCCGCGAGCCCTTCTTGCCCTGGCCATAGCCGGCCCGGGCCACGATATAGTCCTTGTCCCCGCGCCGGGGCTCAAGCTTCATGGTGCCGTCGGGCTGCATGATCATGTCCATGACCGGCTCGGCGGGTGCGGCAGGCTCCTCGGGAGCACGGCTCTTGGGGCGGATGATCGTGCTGCCGGGGGAGGACGGTCCGGATGCTGCCGCGGCTGCGCCCTGCGATCCCTGGACGATCGGGCCGCGCTTCAGCTCCTGGAGGCGGCGCTCCTCGGACTGCTTGGACATCTTCATCGCAACGGACTTGAGGTCGAGGAGCTCCTGGGTCAGACCCTTTACAAGCGCCTCCATCTCTTTTACTTTCTTCTCGAGGGCGGCAATGCGGTCCTCGCTTGCTGAACCTTCCATCATCTGAATCAGTTTCTCCTGTTGATCGAGTTCGTGCTCAAGGTACTTGATCTTTGCATCTTCGTGTGCCATACTCGTATAGTACTCGTGCAGCGCATTCCTCTTATAATATAGTAATGATCGCCTGATTAGGTAAAAAGCATTGTGGCTGACACGTGTATTTTGGGTGAAATTTGCGGTTCTTATCTGATATCAGGAAAAATGAGCGGCCGGCTTTACAAATTACGGGCAATGCTTTCGTTCCAGTACCTTCTCCGCGCCGGAAGGACGGTGCATCCGGAACCATGCGGATTTTCTCTGTCTCAACATGGGTGTCCTGGGATCCCTTGTGAGAACGAAATGGTATTACCTGATCCGAGCGAACTTTTCTCTATATGTCCTATCTGGCAAAAACAGATCCGGCAATTGCCGATATCATCGAAAAGGAGAGGCTCCGCCAGGTGAACGGCCTGGAGCTGATTGCGTCCGAAAACGTTGTCTCGCGTGCAGTGCTCGAAGCAATGGGGTCCATCATGACCAACAAATATGCCGAGGGTTATCCCGGCAAGCGGTACTATGGCGGATGCGAGTTCCACGATATGGCCGAGAACCTTGCCCGCGACCGGCTCAAGAAGCTCTTCGGGGCAGAGCACGCGAACGTGCAGGCCCACTCGGGCACCCAGGCGAACATGGCGGTTTATTTTGCAGCCATCAAGCTGGGAGACAAGATCCTCTCCATGAAACTCAACCAGGGCGGCCACCTTTCCCACGGTTCCCCGGTCAGCTTCACCGGGAAGTTCTACCAGGTGGCACAATACGGCGTTGACGAAAAGACCGAGATGCTCGATTATGGGCAGGTAGCAGAGATGGCAAAGAAGGAGAAGCCCCAGATCATTGTCTGCGGTGCCTCAGCCTACCCGCGGACCATCGATTTCAAGGCATTCCAGGAGATTGCCGATGACGTTGGCGCTGTCTGCCTTGCCGACATCGCCCACATCGCCGGCCTCGTTGCCACCGGACTCCACCCGACCTCGGTCGGCGTGGTCAACTATACAACCACAACCACCCACAAGACGCTCCGCGGACCGCGGGGCGGCGCCATCATGTGCAATGCCGATCTCGGTGTTGCCATTGACAAGGCGGTCTTCCCCGGCATGCAGGGCGGCCCCCTGATGCACACCATCGCGGCAAAGGCGGTCTGTTTCGAGGAAGCCCTCAAGCCCTCGTTCAAGGAATACAACCAGCAGATCATCAAAAACGCAAAGGTCCTTTCTGAGACCCTGATGGCAAACGGCCTCCGGCTTGTCTCGGGCGGCACCGACAACCACCTCATGCTCCTCGACCTGACCGAGCAGGGCATCACCGGCCTTGAGGCAGAGACTGCACTGGGCAAAGCCGGCATCACCGTGAACAAGAACACCATCCCGAACGAGACCAAGAGCCCGTTCGTCACAAGCGGCCTGCGGGTCGGTACGCCGGCCGTCACCTCACGGGGCATGAAGGAGGCCGAGATGCGCCAGATCGGGGCATGGATCGCCAGCGTCATCAAGGACTGCAAGAACGAGAAGAACATCAGCGACGTGCGCGGCAAGGTTGAAGCGCTGTCATCAAAGTTCACACTCTATCCCGAATAAGCAACGGAGACCCGGACATGGTGGCCACGATCCTCGACGGTAAAGCGACATCGGAGAAGCGCCTTGAGGCACTCAGGGAAGCTATTGCAGGCTCCGGCCTCCACCCGAAACTTGCCACGGTCATCGTGGGCAACGACCCGGCCTCGCAGATGTACGTGCGGATGAAGCACAAGGCCTGCGAGAAGGTCGGGATCACGTCTGTCGGGGTTGAACTCCCCGCTGACGCAACAACCCGGACGGTTGTGGACAGGGTCAGGGCGCTGAACCGCGATGGTTCCGTTGACGGGATCCTTGTCCAGCTCCCCCTTCCCACGCAGGTCGACACCGGGCGGGTTATCAACGCGATCAGCCCGGAGAAGGACGTGGACGGGTACCACCCGGAGAACATGGGGCACCTCTTTTTGGGGAAACCCCGGTTCTCGTCCTGCACGCCAGCGGGGATCATGACCCTCCTCTCCGAGTACCAGATCCCCGTTGCAGGAGCCCGTGCAGTCGTTACCGGCCGGAGCATCGACGTCGGCCGCCCCATGGCTGCACTCCTCCTGAACGCGGATGCAACCGTCACCATCTGCCACAGCAAAACAAAGGATTTGGCCGAAGAACTGAAACGGGCCGACATCCTTGTCTCTGCTGTGGGCAAACCGCATTTCATCACGGGAGAGATGGTGAAGGAGGGCGCCGTTGTCATCGATGTCGGCATCAACCAGCTTGAGGGAAAACTGGTCGGCGACGTGGACTTTGACGCAGTGAAGGAAATTGCCTCGGCCATCACCCCGGTACCGGGAGGCGTGGGGCCGATGACGATTGCAACCCTGATGGAGAATACCTTCCGGTCAGCACAGGAGCGGGCATGCGACCGTGTACTGTAAACAAACTCACAATCGGTGGTGACGCGCCACCCCGCGTGATGGGGGTCTTAAACGTCAGCCCTGAATCCTTTTATCACGATTCCTATATCCCATCAAACGAGATCCACAAAAAAGCCGTTGAGATGATTGAGCAGGGAGCAGACATGCTCGACGTGGGGGCCCGGAGCACGGCACCCAATGCGCAGGCCATCAGCGGTACGCAGGAAGGGGAGCGGATCGAGGCTGCGCTGAAAGAACTTGATGGCACCGGCTTCACCATCTCGGTGGACACCATGAACCCGTGGGTGCTGGACATCTGCCTGAAGCACGAGGTCCATGCCGTAAACGACATTGCCGGCTTTGCCTCTGATGCCTATGCCCGGCGCGTGGCGGAGGCGGGCCTGCCCGCGTTCCTGATGGCTACCGATTACACGCCGGGCGATGCTGTGGGCCTTGCGGAAACAAAGACGGCACTCGCAACGGTTATAAAGCGGTGCGAAGCAGCGGGGATCGACAACTATATCCTCGATCCGGGCATTGGGATCTGGACACCGCAGCGTTCCTGTGATGACAACTGGGAACTCTGCCGGCATTTCGATGAGTTCCTCGCGTTTGACCGCCCGCTCCTCGGGGCCATCTCCCGAAAGAGTTTCATCGGGAATCTGATCAACCGGGAGCCGGAGGAGCGCCTCGCAGCAAGCCTTGCCGTGACAACAGTCCTCCTCCAGAAGGGGGCCTCGGTCATCCGGACCCATGACGTAAAGGAGACGGTGGATACCGTGAAGGTCTTTCTGCAGATGGTGAAGGGCCCGTGAACTCCTCGTATGAAGTCTTTGGTCTTGCAACCGGCATCATCAGAAGCGGGGAGTCCATAGCCGACCGGATCATTGACGCGGCAGAGAAGACCTGCGGGGGATTTGAGGAAGGGGATGTGCTTGTCCTTGCAGAAACTGCAGTTGCGACAGCGGAAGGTAATATCGTCCGGCTCGAAACCATCACGCCCACTCCAAAAGCACGGGAGCTCGGGGAGAAGTACGGGATTGACCCCCGCATGGCAGAGGTGGTGATACAGGAGAGCGATTCGATTGTCGGGGGCATACCGGGCTTTCTGCTCTGCATGAAAGGGGGTACGCTCCTCCCGAATGCCGGGGTGGATGCCTCGAATGCTCCTCCCGGCTGTGTTACACCCCTGCCATCTGACCCGGACCAGAGTGCCCTCTCCATCCGCAAGACCATCGAAGATAAGACCGGTGCCGGGATCGGGGTCATCATCGCTGACAGCCGCACGCATGCCATGCGCCTCGGGTGCAGCGGCGTTGCGATCGGTTCTTCGGGAATCCCCTCGGTGATCAATGACCAGGGGAGGTCTGACCTCTTCGGGCGCAAACTGGAGGTCACAAAGCGGGCGGTTGGAGACAACATCGCTTCCGCTGCGGAACTCGTCATGGGAGAAGCCGATGAGTGCACGCCAGCCGCGATCATCCGCGGGATCGGCCTCCCGCTTGGCGATCATCTCGGTGTCGAAACAATCGATGCCACCGAGTGCCTCTTCATGGGGGCATTTGCCAAAAACAGGACACAGTGGTGACGTTACCGTCTCCGCCGCTTTGCGAAGGTAATCTTTGCCTCAAGCGCCTTCTTCTTCTCCTGGATAACGCCCGGGAGTGCATTGTCGACAACAAGGGAGGCGATCTCGGCAAAGTCACGGATCATGTCGAGCTGCTCCTCCGGGGTAAAGTCCTCATCATCGATCAGTTCCCGGAACTCTGCCTCACCCTCAACAGCCGATACAGATGGTGGGAAACTGACCCGGCACTTCGTGCGGCAGTAGCGGCACTTGCCCACATACTCCCCGGCCATGCGATCTTTTACCGAAAGGATCCGGAAGTTCCTCCCATCGCACTTCGGGCAGGACCACTCCAGCGTGAGCGCTTTTAAGATGCCTTCTGCACGCTTTGAGAAGAGTGATTCAAACATCAGGTCTGCCCCGCCACCAACACGTAAGAGAGGGTTTTTCCGCGACTGCATATTAATCCAGCGGACACGGGGGATACTCTGCTTCATCCCGCATAAGGCGCCTCGTTGGCGGAGGCGGTTCTGTCTGGATGCGAATGCCGTACCCATGCCCAGGCATCTTCCTGCAGGGCTTGAGGGGATCATTGTGCCAGTGGCTGTCGCAGCGCTGCCTGACGATAGAAGCGCCCTTTATCAGGAAAAAAGGGGATAATTGAAACGGGAAGGTAGTGATAACCGGCAATGCAGCAGGAGAACAACCCTGGACTGTGCCTGCGACGGGGGCCGCATCCGATCAGCCGGAATACAATGCGCGGCACCCGGCGATTCCTTGAAATTGCCCGGTGATATCACGCGGAGGAGGTGCTGAGAGATGGTATTCCGGTGCCAGCAGTGTGGCGAATGCTGTAGTTCTATGGGCTCGGTGATCAGCATCCGTGAACAGACCGGGCCCTTCGAGTACCGTCTCATCTTTTCCGCTACAGGCGAGGAACGGCAGGTGCGGATCGATCCGGACAAGCGGGACCTCTTCTCATCGCAGGATATCCTGAAGAACCGGCCGATGGCCTGTCCCTTTCTGAGGGAGCAAAAGCCAGGTACGGTTATCTGCACAGTCCACCAGACACGCCCTGATCTCTGCCGCCAGTATGGCTGCTTCCGGATCCTTGTTTGTGGCAGGAAGGGAGAGCGGCTTGGCCGCGTGATGGACAACACGCGCTATTTCACGACCATGGACCATGTACTCCGCACTATCTGGGACAAGGAGATCGCACCGATCACCATTGCTGATGAGGCCTGCTGGGAGGAAGAGGTTGACCGGATCCTTTCGGCAGCAGGATACCGGGTGCTGCGCTGAAGCGGGTTCTGGAATCGCCAGGAAGTGCCAGGATCACTGCCCCTGTGTCGCCACCGGATCCGGCAGGGTAATGCCAAGCTTCCTGCATGCGGCCCGGGCCGCTTCCCGCTCCGCTTTCTGGATACTCTCGCCGCTACCGACACCCAGCACCTGGTTGTTGAAGAGCACCTCAAAGGTAAAGACCGGCCGGTGGTCCGGTCCCTCGCGTTTTGTCTCCCGATAGGTGGGGACAGTCCTGAAGCGTTTCTGGAAATATTCCTGCAGCATCCCGATGGCATTCTCTTCGGGACTGGCATTATCGATCGGTTCCTTGAGGAGGCCGTTGACAAAGAATGTTACCTCGTCAAGCCCGATCTCACAGTAAAGGGCGCCGATGAATGCCTCGAACGCCCCCCCGGTTACCCGTTCACCGTACGTGTTCTGCCCTGCAATCGCCGGGGGGATGAGCCGGGAGAAGACTGTCATATCCACCTGCTGCCGCACAATTGCATCGAGCGCATGGTTCGAGACGATCCCGCTTATTGCGCGGGTCATCTCCCCTTCGCTGAGCGCAGCGTTTCTCCGGGTGAACAGGGCCTGGGCGACGATCAGGTTCAGGACACGGTCACCTAAAAACTCGTAGCGCTCCCATTCGGCAACCGGGATGTCCCAGTGGTCCTTTGCGGGATCGCCATAGGCTGTGTTGAAGCAGGAGACAAACGTCGTGATGGCCCGCCCCAGGTCCGGCCGGGGTGCACGGAGAAGTTCGATGAGGGGCATGCACGAGTGTCCGGTCATTTCATGCTAATCGGATACCGGATGTGATATTGTTATCGTTTGCGGGCACAGCGGACCCGGCCGGTCTCGGTGGCAAGGGAGAAACCGAGGCTCTCGAGGTACGCCCGGCTCTTCCCGGTGCCGTGGATCAGGAGCTCCACGAGATCGTCCTCCTCGTCAATATCGGTATGGAGCCGGGATGAGTCGATAACCTCGACCGAGAGCCCGGCATCTGCGGCGATCTTCATGTGCTTGAGGAAACTTGTGCCGTAGTAATCGACATGGAATTTTTTGGGCTCCTTCATGAAGATGACGTTCGTGCCCCCGCCCCGGCCGGGGACGATCGCCATATCCTTTGTCGTGGATGTTACGCGCCGGATCGATGCCTCATCGGCAAGAGGGAGGTCTGCCATCAGGATCAGGAGGCCGGTCTCTACCGTGGGGAGGATCTCGTTCAAGGTCTGGTTCAGGTCCGCATCCTTCACCGTCACCTGCACGAGTTCCGAATCAAAGAGTTCCGTTCCCACGACCACCGGGCTGCACATGGCATCTTTTGCTGCGCTGACTACATCCTCAAGCATCGCAAACGCGAACGCCTCGCGCTCTTCCTGCGACAGGAGGGAGGAGAGCCTTGTCTTCGGGTTCTTCGGCTTGTACGGGATCAACGCATGCGGGCACATACCAGAAATCGTGTGCAGGGCAACCAAAAATAGGTGCTGATATGCATCCGTGAATGAAATGAATGGTTTAACATTTTAGCCGTCCCAGATTCCGGTAATGGACGGACAGAATTATACCATACGGAAGCTGCCCGCCCGCACCGTGGTCGGTATTGCCCGCCGCACATCGAACGCAGATGCGGCAGGCACCATCCCGGGCTGCTGGCAGGCATTCCTCATGAACAACGGGCCGGCACGGGTTCCCCACCGGGTGAACCCCCCGGTCATGTATGCAGTCTACTCGGATTACGAGAAGGACTGGACCGGGACGTACTCGTACCTGCTGGGGTGCGGCGTGAACCGTGCCGATAAGGTACCGGAAGGCATGGAGGTGCGCCATATCCCGCCCCAGACCTATGCTGTCTTCACGGCGAAAGGAAAAATGCCTGACGAGATCGTAGGGGTCTGGGCAAACGTCTGGTCATCGGATCTCCCCCGGACATACACGTTTGACTTCGAGGTGTATGACAAGCGGTTCACGCGCCCGGTGGCAAAGGAGGCAGACGTGTACGTGGCCGTGGACCCGGAACGGCTGAAAGAAACCGCCTGACCTCCACCTTTTTTCTCTCACACTCCGTCTCTCATGGCGCAAAGGAAAGGAATGCCGGCATGAATGCCAGCAGGACCGCGGCAGCCACGGGGATGACGAGATTGTCATCAACCGGTGAGATGAGTTCGATGATCCCTGCAAGTATTGCTACAACAGCAGCCCCGGCCGGGGTCAGGAACGGGAGCAGGACGATAGCTGTGACAGCAATGCCGGAAAGGGTGCCCTCCCATGACTTGCCATTGTAGATACGGTGTTTCCCGAACCTCAGCCCTGCAATCGTTGTCACGCTGTCAAGCACCGCGACGGTAACGATTGCCGGTACCGATATGGTGACAGGAAAGAGAACGACGACCGCGAGCGCACTGACGGCAAAGGTGAGCGCCCCCCGGCCGGGAAGGCGGTCATTGCGGTCAAGGTGCCTGACAAGAAACGAGAAGAGCGGGATGCGGTACCCGCGGAGGAGAAGGTCCACCAGAACAACGCCGATAAGAAGCCCCGTGGCAAGGATTGCAGTAGCAGCCGCCTGCCCGGCGATCAGGACCATTGCTGCAACAAGGAGACCAAAGACGAGGTGGACGAGTTTGCGGACGAGCTCCTGCATCGTTGGATCTTGGCTGCCGGGGACAAAAAAGCCTCTGGTTGCCGGGGGCAGGGGGAAGCTGTGTTCGCAGATCTACCGGACCGAAAGCGGGAGTGCCTCTTCCCCTTCGCGGTACGTGCCTCTGGGGAGCGTGATGACAAACCGGGCGCCTTTCCCCGGCTCCCCGTTCTCCATTACCGTCAGGCCGGTCATCGCAAGGATTTCCCGGGCTAAAAAGAGCCCCCATCCGGTTCCTTTGCCATAGCCCCGTTCAAAGATCCGGTCTTTCTCCACAGCAGGAATACCGCACCCGTTATCTTCGATAATCACCTCTGCGTGGGTGCCATGGTCTTCAAACATGATCCGGACTTCTGTTGCCGAGCCCCCGTACCGTTCTGTATTATCCAGGAACTGGTAGATCGCTTTATCCAGGAAACTGTCGGCCAACACCGCAATCCGGCCAACAGAAGCGGTGACCTTGATCGCAGGATTGTCAAAAATTCCCATTGCACGGTGGATCGCACTGTCCAGCCCCTGCCAGCGGGGGGATTCCCCCGCAAGGTTCTGGTAATCCTTGGCAAACTGGAAGAGACGCCGGATCTTGTCAACCGCAAACTTCTCGCGCTCGATATAGGACTTCTGTTTCTCGTCTGTCACAATCATCTCGAGAAGTTCATTGTACCCGACAATCGCGGTCATCTGGTTGAGGACATCGTGCCTCGTGACACTGCCGACCAGCTGGAGCTTCTTTTTCAAAAACTCGTTCTCAGCTTTAAGGGCAGCACACTCATCAGGGAGTGACGCGGTACGGTCATCGTCGCCCCTCGCATCTCCCTCCTCGCCATGATCTTCGAATGGTGACATCTGCAAAGTCCCGTTCTGCCATGATCATTCATAGCAGAATATAACAGGTTAGAGATGGTTAACCCCGAAACCTCATTAGGATTACCCTTCCGGCAGGAACCGGCCAGGAGGCCGGGCCTGACACCAGCTTTCATGAGATCCAAGGGATAATTTCATGTACATGGATCGCCGCACGATCACCTTCTCAAGAAATGTTTTCCTTCCACTCACGACCGTGTGCCGGAACCGGTGCGGGTACTGCTGCTTCCGGACACCGGTCCAGGAAGGCTGCATCATGGCACCGGCAGAAGTGGAAAAGACGCTGCGGAACGGCGCTGCTCTAGGGTGCACCGAGGCGCTCTTCACGTTTGGAGAACGGCCGGAGGAGGAGCCGGGCTTTAGCCAGATGCTCGCTCCGCTTGGCTATGAGACGATCCTCGATTACTGCGAGGCCATGTGCCGGAAGGCTATCGAATGCGGCATCCTCCCCCATACGAACGCGGGGATCCTCACGTACGAAGAGATGGAGCGCCTCCGGCCCGTGAACGCGAGCATGGGCCTGATGCTTGAGACCACCGCGGAGATCCCCGCCCACGCAGCCTCAAAAGGTAAATCACCTGATGTACGGCTCGCAATGATGGAAGACGCGGGCAGACTGAAGATCCCGTTCACCACCGGCCTGCTCTTGGGGATTGGCGAGACCATGGCCGACCGTGAGGACTCGCTTTTTGCCATCCACGATCTCCACAAGCGCTACGGGCACATCCAGGAGATTATCATCCAGAACTTCTGCCCGAAGCCCGGGACGCCGCTTGGCAGGAGCACTGTTCCCACAACGGACGAAGTCTGCGCAACCATCCGGATGGCAAAGGATATCCTCCAGCCCGATATCTCGGTCCAGATCCCGCCCAACCTTATCGACGCAAGCTTCCTGATAGAATGCGGGGTGGACGATCTCGGCGGGGTGTCCCCCCTGACCATCGATTACGTGAACCCGGAGCACCCGTGGCCGGCACTTGACGAGCTCAGGTCTGTTGCCGGAGATGCCCGTCTTGTCGAGCGGCTCTGTATCTACCAGCGGTACATTGACCGGGGATGGTTCGATCCCGGCATGCAACCCCTGATAAACCGGCTCGCACAAAAGATAAAGGCTGGGAGTAGTGAACCGTGAAACAGAAGGGTCTCCTCTATACCGGAAAGGCAAAGTCCGTGTACCGTACGGATGCGAAAGGACAGTTGATCGTGGAGTTCCGCGATGACATCACCGCGTTCGACGGGGGAAAGAAGGACCAGCTCAAAAACAAGGGCAGTTACAATGCCGAAGCCTCGGCGTTCATCTTCCAGTACCTGGAGAAGAACGGCGTAAAGACCCATTTTCTGGAGATGCTCGGCCCGCGCCGAATGCTGGTGCGGGAGCTTTCCATGATCCCGCTTGAAGTGATCGTGCGGAATATTGCTGCGGGATCCATGGTACGGAATTACCCGTTTAAGGAAGGAACGAAATTCAAACCTCCCGTCATCGTCATCGACTATAAAGACGACTCCCGTCATGACCCGATGCTCAACGACGACCTGATCGTGGCGCTGAAGCTTGCGACACCAAAGGAACTGGCTGCAATCAAGAAAACCGCCCTGAAGATCAATGCCCTGCTCGTGAAACTGCTGGCTGCGCAGGGGATCACGCTTGTGGACTTCAAAATCGAGTTCGGGCGTGCGGGGAAGACGATCTATCTTGGCGACGAGATCAGCATGGACTCGATGCGCCTGTGGGACATGAAGACAAAAGAGTCGCTCGACAAGGATGTATACCGGTTCGACAAGGGCGATGTGATGGCCACATACAACCGCGTTGTGAAACGGATAACAAAGACCGAATCACCGAAAAGAGCCCCGTCAGAAACCGGTAGAAAGTCAAAGGAAGTCCCCGCAACGGCAACAGCGCTGAAGGCTTCTGTGAAGAGACCGGTAAAGAAGAGTCCGGTGAGAAAGCGATGAGCACCGGAACCTGAACCAGGTGAGCTACTGATCGCAAAGTCTAATGTGCCTGATGCCCACACTATGGTGACAAAACTGCCCGAATGGATACCATGACAGAGATACCTTCAGAAGAAGCGGACATGCTCAAGTGGGCGCAGGCGTATGCGCACAAGCATGGATGGTGCCTGAACACCGATGAGAAGCAGCTTGCTACCGTGATCCGCGGGCTCGTGCGGAACAAGGCAAAGTTCGGGCACCCGTACTGCCCCTGCCGGCTCCGGAGCGGTGACGAGGAGAAGGACCGGGCTATCGAATGCCCCTGCGTCTATCACAAGGATGAGGTGGCAAACCTTGGCCACTGTCACTGCAACCTGTATTTCAAAGAGCCCCAATAGGCCGGCGTAATCTTCAATGCCCGGGTACGGCCTCCCCCCGCTCTCCTCTTCCCGTCCGCGCATCCTGATCCTTGGAAGCTTTCCCAGTGTCCTCTCGCTTGAGCGGCAGGAATACTACGGCAACCCGAAGAACCGGTTCTGGGCAATCATGGAAGACCTCTTTTCCATCCCGTCATCCACTCCCTACCCGGAGCGTACGGCACTCCTCACCGTGTGCGGCATTGCGCTCTGGGACGTTGTCGCTTCCTGCGAGCGGCCGGGCAGTGCCGATAACCGGATAAAAAACCCGGTACCAAACGATATTGCCGGGTTTATCTGGGAGCACCCTTCGGTCAGGATGATTGCACTGAATGGGAGTACTGCCGGCCGGCTCTATCACCGGTTTTGTGAAGTCCCCGGGCTGCCCTCCGGGGTGCTGCCTTCAACGAGCCCCGCTTATGCTGCCATGCCATTCCGGGAGAAAGTAAGGGCCTGGGGAGTACTGAAAAAAGAGATGTGAGAGAGGGACCTTTCTACCGCTCCATCCGGAACTTCAGGAAAATGACGTGGTAGATCGCATAGAACCCGCAGAGTACGGCAGCCGTATACCCACCGATGGCAATCCATGAGATCTGCGTGGGAAGGGTGACGGACGAGACCTGGAGTACGAGCGAGGAGCCAATGACAAGCGATGCAACCACCATCCCCATGAGGAGCTTGTCGCTGAACCGGTCGAGGGCCATCTGGAGTTTCTGGATATCGTTCTCCACGATCTCGAGCTTGAAGGACCCGGTCGAGAGCCTCCGTAGCATCAGGTTGATGTTCCGGGGCATGTCGAGCAGTGCATCGGCACCCTCGAGAAGCGCCATTGAGGCCCGCTTCATGTAGCCCTCAGAGAATGTGTTCACATCGGCAAGCTTGGAGAGGTAAGGGGTAATCTCCTTGCCGAAGTTGAACTTCGGATCGAGCCGCACGCCAATGTCGAGGACCATGACAAAGACCTTTAAAAGCAGCATCAGGTTCATCGGTACCTTCAGCCGGTAGCGCCGCATCGCCTCGGTCAGCTCGGCAACCACCAGCCCGAAGTTCAGCTGCGAGACGCCGTCCCCTTCGCCTCCCGAGAAGTCATGCATCATGATATAGAGATCATCGCGGAGCGATTCGCGATCCTCCTCGGCGATCACGATCCCGAAGCCTTCAAGCGACCGGATCATCAGTTCGATGTTGTCTGTTGTCAGGGCAAAGAGGAGGTTGATGAAGTTCTGCCGTTTCTCCGGCCGCAGGATGCCGACGATCCCGAAGTCCAGGAAAACAATGTCTCCTTCCTTTGTCACGAGCAGGTTGCCCGGATGGGGATCGCCATGGAAGTAACCGTCCTCGAAGATCATCTTGAGGTATGCATGAAATCCGCGGACACCAATCGCGTGAGGATCAAGGCCCATCTCCATGATGGCCTCGCGGTCGTCGATTCTGACACCCTCGACGAATTCCATGACCAGGAAATGGGGTTTTGAATACTCCCAGTAGATCTTCGGGAACCTGACCCCCGGGAAGTTCTGGAAGTTCCGGGACATCCGGTTCGCGTTCCGGGCGTCCCGGGTGAAGTCCAGTTCCTTGACGATCTGGTGAGCGAAATCGTCCACCATCCCCTTGGGATTATAGAGCCGTGTCTCAGGGAGGACGGTCTCGATCCGCTCGGCCATGGACTGGAGGATCCCGATATCCAGCTCGATTATTTCCGGGATGCCGGGGCGCTGGATCTTCAGGGCGACTTTGGTCCCGTCCCGGAGGTACGCCCGGTGGACCTGCCCGATGGAGGCGGATGCCACCGGTGTCTCCTCGATGTCACCAAAATAGTCCTCCCACTCGGGACAATTCTCCTCGATGATGGCCATGATCTCGGAGAAAGGCACCGGTTTCGCATGGTCCTGCAGCCGCTTGAGCTGATCGATCATCTCCGGCGGCAGCAGTTCGGTCCTCGTGCTCATGATCTGCCCGAACTTTACAAAGGTCGGGCCGAGCTCCTCAAGGGCAAGCCGTATCCGTTCGTAGGGAGACGTGCCTTCGGCCGCTTTCTCTCCTCCGGGAAGTTTGAGCCGCACCCGTCCGGGAAAGAGCTTCTCAAGGCCGATGCCAAAACCATACTTGCTCAGGATATCGATAATCTGAGCGTACCGGACGATACGGGTGACCATGCGTACCACTTGGATGTGGTGATACTTAATGCGTGCTTTCTGCCGGCAGCACGGGTGAGGTCATAAAAGAGACCGTGACTTCTGGTGCCACAAAAACATGATTTGCCCGGGTTCAGGGACGGATGCTGCCAAGATTATCATCAATATTCACCGTCAGGGTGAACGGGGCGGCAGAGATGGTATTATTGCTCCCTTTGGCGTCAGCAGGTTTCACAGAACAGCAGCTGAAGGTGTTGGTTGCAGCCAGCCAGGTGCCGGGGCACATCTGGCCGGGGTGGACCTGGGATCCTCCCTGCCCCGTGCAGGTCTCAGCCGCATAGCGGGAGACTGTGGGTGCTGTTGTCGCAACAGGGGTGGGAAGCGTGGTTGTCCTCAAAGCTGCAGGTTCTGTCACAACCGTCCCCTGCACAACGGTTGTTGCCGGGGCCGTGGTCTGGGGTGAGCGGGTCACGGCGGCAGTTACCGCCGGGGTCTTTTTCTGGCTCTCCGGGCCCGGGACGGAGAGGCATCCCGCAGCCAGCGGGAAGAGCACCAGCAACAGGATTACAGAGAGGACGAAGATCCCCTTGGACGTCTTCATAGTGCATCCCTCATCTGGTCAGCGGTATTGTCAAGCCGGAGGGCAAGGGTATTGAGTTCATCATTCAGTTCTTTTCCCAGGTCCATGGTGGAAGCAATGTCACGGTACATCTGGGCAAGGTCGGACAGATCTTTCTGGACAAGCCTCAGCGGGGTCTTTGTATTCTCAAGGCTTCCCGTGTTGAGCATCCGCTGTGCATTCGTAAGATCGTTCTTGGTCTTTTTCACGAGCGCTTCGCTATCATCGATATCAAGCAGGATCGGGATGAGTTCGGCATTCGCCTTGTCACACAGCGCCGTTGCCCGGAATCCCTGGTCAATGAAGAACTGGAACCGGACTGTGTCCGGCACCTGCTCCTGGACTTCTGCGAGTTTCCGGATGAAATCCTGCGAGAACGGCTGGATTTGCTGGTTTACTGACCTGATCGATATCTCGGATTTGGCTGCGAACACTGCACTCACGGCAGATTTTTTCGAGGCGAAGACATCGAGAGAGCGCTGGGCGGTTGTGGTGTCGTACCCCTGCGCTTTCAGGATATCGAGCCGCTCCTGCCCTTCCCTGGCCCAGGTGTCGAATGCCGCGAGCTGGGCCTTTGTTCTTATCGCCCAGTACTGCTCCTTTTTCTGGAGGATGTAGGGATTGTTGTTCTTTGCATCCAGGATCTGGCTCTCCAGCACGTCCCACTTTCCCTGCCCTTTTATCATCACGGAGAATGTCTCTTCCCGGAACCGGCTGGTCGAGTTCCGCATCTCTTCGATGAGCGCGTCAACCTCCGTGCTGGTTGCGGTATCCTTGATGCGGGTTTCCTGCTTCCTGAATTCTGCCAGGAGCCGGCTCATCTCTGTTATGTCCGAGCCGTAGAGGGTGTTACAGTACATGACGGCAGTGGAGAGATCGTACTCCTTGTCAAGGGCAGTCCAGGCAAGATGGGCCTGCCGGATCGCAACAGTGTCTGAGTTACTCGCGTCATCGGCGGCAGTGACAGGGAGGAGGAGAGAGAGGAAGAATATCGCAGTAACCGGCAGGAGTATCATCCGCCACGTTTCGCATCCCCTCCCGATAGCGTGCTTTTGTCCCGCCATTATCAACAATGAAATTATGGTTGTTCAAATATCAAGATTTGCCGGATCCTGCTTTTATCCCGCATCCGGTGCTCATTGTGCAGCATCAGGATTTCCGGAATACAACAATGCGGTTGGTATTCGTGCCACAGGCATTATTCTCAACACCCCAGATATTGGAGGTCTTCGTAAAGACCTGCTGGTTGATCAGGATGCAATCGCAGGTGAACCCGGCGTGGATCCCAAGGGGCACAACGTGCTCCTCAAGCCGGACTGTCCGCTTGCGCACCTCCCCTACTTCGAAGGCAACATACCCGCCCGGCTTTGTGATCCGGAACAATTCCTTGAAGACCTGCCCCATGACAGACGACCAGCCGTCAAGAGTCCGTGCCATGGTGATCCGTTTCCCGATGGCCTGCTCGTCAAGACCGTTGAACCAGCAGCGGAGCCAGTTGTCTTCCCGGTACTGGACGATGTCAAGGAACGGGGGTGATGTGACGGTCAGGTGAACCGACTCATCCGGGATCTCTTTTGTTTTGCGGGCATCTTCCGAGAGCAGCCGGGCACTCTTTCCCGCCCGTGCAAGGTTCCTTTTCTCCTCGCCGGTAAGCGTCCGGAGCAGGCTTTTTGTCTTGGTGAGGATGAGCTGCCGGGTATCGCGGTATTCCGGTGCCTGGCGGCGCTTTTTATTGATCTTCTCCTGGCTTGAGGGAGAGACTGCCTGGTTTGGCGGGAGCGTATAGACCGAAAAGAATCCTTTCGAGTGGCCCGTGAGACGGTTGGTCGCAACCATCGCAATCCAGCGGTCAAGCATGTCGTCGCGGTGGGCTTCTTTTCTCGCCAGAAGGTATTCCCTGAGGGCAGCGATCTCCTGTTCTGTTGCGGGATGATAGAACATCGAGAGATCGATATCCGCCCTGCTCCCCTCCTTTTGGATCAGCGCGAGCCGCTTCTCCACCTGTTCGAGTTCCGGTGGGAAGAAACGGGGCTCGGTCATTACCCGGGAGAGCGGATTGATATCGTTTGCCACCACGCTCCTTCCCATGAGCGCAGCTTCGATGACGGTCGTCCCCCTGCCGCTGAAGGGATCGTAAACAACATCCCCTTTCTTTGTCAAAAGCGAGATGAAGAACCGTGGCAGTTGCGGCTTGAAGCATGCACGGTATGATATTTCGTGGAGAGACCCTCCCTGCCGCTGCCGGGAGGTCCAGAACTCCCCGGTAAATTTTTTCACCACCGTTCCGGTAAAGGATACTGGCTCCTCCTGCATGGACGGGCCTGCGTGCAGTACTACGTCATGCAGGTAATCCGCCAGGTCCATGCCGGCGGGAAGGGGTACCCCGTGCGTCATATCGTAAGGAGGGGTTGGCGAGGAAAGGGTATATGCTGTGCGGTCCGGGGTTGCCGCCACCGATACTCTCATGGCATGGAGAGGATATGCTCTCTTAACGAGACGTTGCGATGAGAGCAGGAGATGCAGCCCCTCGCGGGACCGGCCGTGAGTTTATGGAGAAGACGAAATACCGGTTCATCGGAGCAAGCGACCAGCAGCGGGGTGTGCCCCAGCCCCCGCTCGAAGTGCCTGCTGACCCGAAAAAGCCGGTCATCGATCTCCCGCCACCGGTATCCCTCGACATTCCAGAAAAGGATCTCCGGACCGCAATAGAGCAACGGCAGAGTATCCGGCATTATGCCCGCGAACCTGTCACCCTGGATGAACTCTCGTTCCTCCTCTGGTGCACGCAGGGCACAAAGAAGGTATACGGGTCACAGGCGACCTTCCGCACGGTTCCCTCGGCCGGGGCACGGCATGCATTCGAGACGTTTTTACTGCTCAATAACGTGGACGGGCTGGAGCCCGGACTGTACCGGTTCCTTGCGCTCTCTCACCGGCTCCAGCAGCTCGACATCGATCCGCAACTCCCCCATAAGGTCACGGAGGCCTGTTTCAACCAGCAGTTCGTCCTCATGAGCGGTGCTGTCTTCCTTTGGACTGCTGTCCCGTACCGGATGACATGGCGCTATGGCGAGCGGGGATATCGCGATCTCCATCTCGATGCCGGCCACGTGTGCCAGAACCTGTACCTCGCTGCCGAAGCTGTGGGATGCGGCGTTTGCGCCATCGCAGCGTTCGATGATGACATCATGGACCGCCTGCTCGGAATAGACGGGGAATCCCAGTTTCTGATCTATCTTGCAACCGTGGGGAAAAAAGAGGGGGACGCTCCAGGTTACTGATTACGAGGTATGGGCCCCGACCGCGTCGAACGCAGCCGGGTAACGGACCATCCCCCCGATCCCGTCGAGTGCCCCGGGCTTTAAGGAGAGTGCCATGAAGGCATCATCCGGGCAGGGGAATGGTGCTGTGATCCCGGCGTCACTGGCAGCCGTGAACCCAAACCGGGGATAATACAATGGATGGCCGACCACGATCACAATATGGTGGCCGAGACGGCGGCACTCATCCAGCCCCTCCTCGATGAGGGCTGCCCCGATGCCCCTGCACTGGTAGTCCTGGTGGACACCGAGCGGGGCAAGTGCAAGGGCCGGTGATGCGACCGTTCCGGATACAATCTGGACCGGGGTGAAGAGGATATGCCCGATGATCCGTTCTCCATGCACGGCAACAAAGGAGAGATCGGGATTGACAACACCATCGTTGCGAAGGGCATCGACGAGTCGCGATTCCCCGTCCTGGCCGAAGGCCTGGAGGTGGACTTCGGATATACCGGGGGCATCGTCCGGGAGTTCCTGCCGGATAAAAAAGGAATTCATCTCTACCTGTTGGGCGGGCGGAATGATAAGAGAGCGGCTAATGGATGGGGGATCTCAAATCCTCAGCAACCGCTCGTTCTCACGAAGCCACTCCCGCCGCTGCTGATAATCCGGCATGAGCGCTTCGACCTTTGTCCAGAACTTTTTTGAATGATCGTGCTGCCGGAGGTGGACGAGCTCGTGGACAATGACATAGTCCACGATCGAAAGCGGGGCCTGGACAAGGCGCCAGCTGAAGTTGAGCCCTCCCTTGTACGTGCAGGAACCCCAGCGCCCTTTTGCATTGGTGATGCGGATCGAAGTGGGAGAGTAGCCGGTCATCATCGAGAAGTACATGCAGCGGGCAGCAATCTCCTTTTTGGCCTCCTCCACGTACCAGCGCTGCAGGGCATTCCGGATATCGGGACGGAGGGTTCGGGAGACCTCAAGCCTGTCGGTGCGCACGATCGCACCGACGGGATCGTCCGTATAGTGCAGCGGATACGCACGGCCGAGGAACCAGAAGACCTCCCCCTCTTCATACAGCCGCACCGGAGCCTGCGGCCGTGCCCGCATCTCGGCCATCTTCTTTTTGATCCATATGCTCTTCTCAAGGATCATGCGATCGATGTATGCCTGCGGCAGCCGGTGCGGTGCACGCACGACGAGGGTTGCCTGAGGGGTCACCTCAAGCGCTATCGTCTTCCGGCGCGAACGGAGGATCTTCTCAACGGGAATTTCGGGAGTTTGCATCACTGCCGGAATAGTCGGCATCAGCAGGAAAAAAAGGTGAGGGATCCGCCAAAGGGGATCTAGTGTGCTGACGGATTGGTCCCGTCGCTCACGACCTTCCCGTCCTTGAGCCGGACGATCCGGTGGAAGTACTCCTTGTGCCAGTCCTCGTGGGAGACCATCACGATGGTCTGCTTCATCTCTTCGTTGATGTCATGGAAGAGGTCGAGCACCATCCGCGAGTTCTCGGTGTCGAGGTTCGCGCACGGTTCGTCGGCAAACAGGATGTCGGGTTTGTTCACGATAGCACGGGCAATCGAGACCCGCTGCTGCTGGCCTCCCGAGAGTTCGCGGGGGAGGTGGTCACACCGGTCGAGAAGCCCGATCCTCTCCAGAACGAAGTCGCTGTCCTTCCTGATCTGCTCCTCGCTCCGGTCCTTCCGGAGCATTGCCGGCAGGGAGACGTTCTCCATCACGGTCAGGTCAGGGACCAGGGCATAGTCCTGGAAGACGTACCCGAGCTTGTACAGCCGGAACATCGTCTTCTCGTAATCCGAGAGCGCAAGCACGTCGGTACCCTCGATATTGATCTTCCCTTTGGTGGGATCGTCCAGGAGGCCGAGCATGTGCAGGAGGGTGGTCTTGCCGCTCCCGCTCGCTCCCATGATGCCGACAAACTCCCCCTTTGCGATGTCGAGCGTGACACCATCGAGCGCCCGTACTTCGACAGTCCCCATCCGGTAAATTTTCGTCAGGTCGGATATCTGGATCATGTCAGGCCCTCATGGCGGACTGGATGTCTTCGCGCGATACCTGGTACGCAGGCACATATCCCGCAACGAGCGATGCGGCAAAGAGGATCAGGGAGTTCTGGACCAGGTCCCAGGGTGTCAGGTACAGGGTCGCCGACCACTCGGGCGTGACAATGGGATGTGCCGCAAGGTACGCTGCCATCAGGAGCGTGAGCACGAGACCGAACAGGATCCCGAGCACCGACATGATGACCACCTGGAACCCGTAGTTGTGCATGATGACCTCCTTGTCCACCCCGATTGCTTTGAGGATCCCGATCTGCCGGCGGCTGTTAATGGTCTTGATTGTGATCACGATGAAGAGCACCACCGTGGTGATAATGATGCCCACGATGAGCGAGACCATGTTGATGATGGCGAAGCTCTGGAGCGCCCGCCCCATGCTCTTTTCGAGCAGGTCGGCGGTTGTCTGGACTTTTTCAGAGACACCGTACTGCTGGAGCTCGTCTTTTACGAACTTCTCGGAATACCCGGGCTTGATCTTGACCGTGATATACTCCGCATTGTCAGCAGCCCGCGGGTCCGCAAGCGCCATATCCGTATAACTCACGTAAACAGCGGTGTCCGATTGGTACCAGCCGGTGTAGAAGATCCCCTTCACCCGGTAGTCCTTCACGTACCCGTTGCCGTAATCCATCGTGATCGAGTCACCGACCCGGACCCCGCCAAGCGAGGCCTGGAACTCGTCCTTCTCCTTCACCGACGCATCACCGGCAAGCGGTTTGCCGATGATCACCTCACCGGTATCCGCATCGCCGAGGTAACTGCCGGCAACCATTTTGGTGTACAGGGGTGAGATGAGCTTCTCGTCATTGGGCCGGATCGCCCGCACCGTGGCGCCGAGCACCCGTTTGCGGTACGTCAGGGTAGCCCCCTTGCTGAAATGCGGTGTGGCCCGCTCCACGCCAGGCATGCCGTTGATGAGGTCGAGGGTTGCGTCCATGTCGGAGATGTACCGTTCGCCGGACTTGGGGCTGACGAGCACGTTGCCAATCTCGTAGTCCACGACCTGCTTCGTGATGCTCTGCCCGATCCCGTTGAAGAGGCCGGGCAGGAAGATCATGTTGGTGAAGCACATCCCGATGATAAGGATGGTCAGGATCACGCTCGACCTGCTTCCCCGCTGGAGCGAACGCAGGGCGAGCAGGAAGGCGACCCTCAACTCTTTCTTTCCCATGGGAATGTACCGTCACCGTTCTTCCTGGGCAGGTACCAGTACCGCCAGGCCAGGAACCCGATCACTGCAAGCACAAGGAGTACGAGGATGATGCTGCCGGAGTTATCTGTGGGTGTCACCCGCAGGTTCATCTGCCGGGTATAGGTATGGACCCCCATATCATCCGTGTACGTGATCGTCAGGTTATAGGGATAATTGCCGCCTTTCAGGCCCTCAAGCAGGAATATGGCAGGGGCATCGTTGCCCGGCTTGATCTTGCCGATGAATGCCTCCTTTGTCCCGTCAGCAGGAAGGTCTACCTTCGCCGATACCTGCTTCGCCTCACCGGTCCCGGTGTTCTCTATCCGGATCGTGAGATCGAACGGTGTACTTTCCGTGAGCCGCGCCGGGCTTGTGTCAACCGAGACGAAACCCAGTTCAGCCTTACCCTTCAGAACAACGTCGATACCAGTGGATTCGGAGACAGGCTTTCCGTCGATGGTATTGTAGCTGATCGTCACCGGCACGCGGACGAGGCCGTAGCCGGCCTGTTTGTCAGAGAGGAGGACAAGCGACACGGTCTTCTGTTCGCCGGGACCGATTGTACCAAGGTGGTACAGGTCAGCGCTTTTTGGCGCCAGTTTCCCGCTGACATTTGTGACGGTCAGGGTAACATCATCGGCAAGCAGCTCGCCGGAATTCGTAACGATCAGGGTCACGGGGATCTCATCACCCGGGTTGACACTGCCATCAAGCGAACTCTCCGTGATCAGGATCGCTTTCTTCTGGATCCCAAGAGCGGTGTTGACATTGACCGGGATGGGGTATTTCGTGCTGCTCCCTCCCTTGACCGCTACCCAGACCTCCGGGTAGTAGAGCCCGCTTTGTGCGGGTGCCTGGAACGAGAAGGTAAGCGGGATGGACTGGCCCGGGCCAAGGCTTCCTGCCTTGTCATAGCTCTTGGTCAGGACACGGAGACCGTTTCCCTCGAGACGGACATCTTCGATATTGACGGTTATGTCCGCAGTCGTGATTACGGAATAGTCGTCCGCTGCGAGTTTTCCGGTCTTCTCGGTCGTGGATGCGCTGGATGCCGTGTTCGTGAGGGTGACCGTGATGGTCCCCAGACTGTCCGGCATCAGCACCGAGGGAGAGACCTCGTAATTTGTGATCGTCACGGTCGGGGCATCGGCAGCATGCACTGCCGGTATAACGGCGACGACCAGTGCAAACAGGACACCCAGCGCGATAATTGTCCTCAGTATTCCCATAATCCCCATCCTGGTATTGTGATATTTGATCATAGTGCTTCAAGGCTGATTGAACCAACCCCCTGGTTCAGGGTAATCTCATTGACCGCGATTGCCGGGTTGAACCCCGCTGTTACAAAGATATCGCCGTCCTGTACTAATCCGTTGTTGCTGATCTCGCCGAGGCCGGTCACTGCCCGGATCCGCGTGTTGCTCTCCCGCGGCACCCGGAGGGTAAGGTCGCCGATCCCATTCCGGATCACGGCATCGAACGGTTGGTTCTGGCTCCTGCCAAGGGTGATGGTCGTATCCCCGGCGCCGTTGTGGACGTCCAGGGATCCCAGCGTCATTCCATCGAGGTCGATCCGGCAGTCGCCGGCCCCGACATTCACTTCAAGGTTTACAGGAACCCCGTTGTTTAATGCGATTGTCCAGCTGTTTGGGGAATCCACGGAAAACCATTCCTTTGTCTTATGTCCTTTGTCAGTCAGGGCAACGGTTTTTCGCGACCCGTTGACACTCTGGACCAGTTCAGGCTCCCATTCCGGCACTTTCGAGAAGATCGATGCATCCATCAGCATATCATCCGGTGCACCTCCCTGGACCCGGAGTTCGCCGGCCCCGAGGGTCAGGGCTACATCACCATAGCCGGCACCGTCAAGCGGAACCGTTGTTTTACCGGGCGAGAGGAAAGCGGTATGGCGGAAGGGTGAGAAATCCTGGCCTTTTGACTGCGGGAGCTCGCCCGAGAGGGCAAGGATGCCAAACCCGATAAGAAACGATACGATGGTGATCGCACCAAGCCACAGAACTATGCGGGTTACCCTGGTGCTGCCGATATTCAGGGTATCATGGCTGGAAACCTGCAGTCCCGGTTTTTCTCTGCTGTCAGTCATGCGAGACGCTCCGTTCCGGTGATCACACCGATATTCCACTTGAGATACCGTATCCCGATGTGGTAGAAGAACCGTGCAAGGAAATAATTCCCTATCACGAGCAGCAGGCCGAACGTTGTGATACCGGTCGAGAAGAAAATTCCTGCTGCGGGAGAGAGCCATATCGCAAATACCGGAATACCGGCCAGCTGGAGCAGGGCAAAGATTCCCGCAACCGGCCCGCAGACCATGAATGCAATCCCGACAACGAAGATCACAAACAGCAGCAGTACGAGGAGGATGAATGGGATGAGGACAAACACCAGGTTGAAAAGCCCGAGCCCGAGGGTTGCGAGGACTGCATGGAGGATATTCCGGCAACTCCTGACATCCTCGGCTTTCTTCACCAGGTGGGTGGCACGGATCTCCCGCGCAATATCCTCCGGCGATCCCAGCGAACGGAAGAGATCCTCTTCCGAACGGCCTTCAGTTTTCCCGATCCGGAAATGTTCGGTATAATCAGAGATAATATCGTTCAGTTCCTCGGGGGAAAGAGTGCCCTCTAGCCGGTTCTGTAAGATCCGGACAAATTCCTGTTCATTCTGCAGCATTGTTCTTCCCTTCCAGGAGCGCGTTCACCGATGCACAAAACCGCATCCATTCTTCCTTCTGTTCATGTTCTTCTTTCCTTCCGCTTTCGGTAAGGCGGTAATACTTCCGTGGCGCTCCCCCGGCAGATTCCTGCAGGTACGTGGTGACATGGCCCTCATCCTTCAGGCGGTGCAGGAGCGGGTAGATGGTCCCTTCCGAGATGTCGATCCGTTTCGATATCTCGTTGACGAGTTCATACCCGTAACAGTCCTTGCGGGCCAGAACAGAGAGAACGCATATCTCAAGTACGCCTTTTTTGAACTGGATATTCATGGGATCTCCCTGGTCAGAGTGCATGCCCGCCCCCGGTGCCGGAGCCCCGGGGACAGATACAGAGGGTAGTGGTGCCGGGCCTGCACATGTTTTGTGTTTGGCACAGTATCTTGCGTTGCAAGGTACTTACCACTATTGAGAATGCCACATATATAATTCAATCGCTTTTATTCTCTTTGAACAGCGGAACAGGTCACCTCCCTTTGATGGCACAGTCATATGGATCCAGACCATACCTGTATGATCTGCCGCACCCTGATTAGGCGCAGAATCACCTGTACAAAAGTGCATTACCCACAAGTATTAACCTTACCATGGGTAAGTTATTCATACCCATAGTAATGAGAACCGGGCGGTATTGTTTTCCCTGCCCGCGCAGGAACATATTGGTACGTTATGCCACGCATTATTGGTGAATACCGTGATGACGTCAAAAAGAAGATCATCCGGACCGCGTTCACCCATTTTCTCGAAAAAGGATACCATGGCACAACCATGGGCTCGATCGCGGAGAGCCTCGGCGTTACGAAACCCGCACTGTACCAGTATTTCCCCGGAAAGGAAGACCTGTTTGCCGCAGTTGCCGAACTGGCGCGCGACGAATTCAAGGGAACGCTCGAACGGTCATATGCCGGCCGTGACCTGAAGGCAGGCAGTGCCGCACTGTTCGATGCTCTCTTGCACTATGTCCCGCAGTTCAACAGCATGTATGCCGAGATGCTCCTCCTTGCAACCCGGAACGAGCGCATCCGGGCCGTGCTCGTCCAGGACCGGAGAGAGGATATCTGGGTGATCGAGCGGTTCATCCGCCGCCAGCAGGAGACCGGCCTTGTCTCGCGCGACCTCGATCCGCGGGTCCTTGCCCTTGCCTGCGATGCACTGGCAAACGGCCTTCTCATGGATGTCCTGATGGGCATGGACAAGGACGAGGCAAAGGCGGTCTGGATTGCTGCCATAACGCAGCTCACCCGCACTGCATAAGGGCCCGTCACCTTCGCAGACATACCGTATCCGGTTCCACAGTCCCCACTACGTGCCGCAGGATTACCGCCGTTTTGGTATCACAAAGACCTCGCTCCCCGGAATCTCTGCCTCAAGAGATTGCTTTAAGGAGTCGATGAAATCCTGCACATCCCCCATTTTCTGGTCTGGATCGAATCCAAGGAAGATCTCGATGTAGATCCTGCTGCCTGAGCGGCGGGACCGTACGCCATGGAACTCATGGTACCTGTCATACGATGTCGCGAGGTGCCGGAGGATGACAATCTGGAGCTCTTCGCACAGGGTCTTGTCGAAGATATCCGGAAGGGATGAAGATATCTCCCGGTACCCGGCGAGGATGAGGAAACCGATGATAATGAACGAGGCTGCCGGGTCGATGTAGACCGAGAGGGCGTGGTTGCCAAGCAGGAACGAGAGCACCAGGGCCAGAAGGACCGAGACATCGGCAAAGGCCTTGGCCCTCCGGAGCCGCCACTGGGACTCCATGATCGGCGACGGATCGTGCAGGGAGACGCGGTAGTTCTTCTGCCAGAGGTAGGTATCGATGATTGCGGTGACCAGCATGAGCGGGATACCGATCATGGCTCCCTCAATGCCGACCGGTTCCGGATTATAGATCCTGGTCAGTGCTGAATAGGTGATGATGAGGATCGAGACCATCATGACCGCACCCGTGATGAACCGGGTGGACGTCTCGAACTTGCCCATACCGTAATCGTAGCAGAACCGGTCACCCCTCCGCATCCGGATGAGGATGAGAAGCGCAAAGAACGTGGCAAGGATCTCGTTGCCGCATTTCATCACATCGGCAAAGAGGGTAATGGACCCGGAGAGGACAAACGCGATGATCTCCGGGATCCAGAGCAGGATGTCAAATCCGAGACTGGCCGCGACCGTCTTATGCTTTTCTGCCGCCGCTTCCCCGCCATTGGCATCTCCCCCGCAATATGCGGGACTGCTGCCTGCCATATCCATCCATTATTGATCAGGATTACTATTTAGGATTACACTCTGCAATGCAAAAACGGGCGTCAGGCAACTGGTTGGACAGGGATATGCTCATTATTCGTGGCTCAGGACAACCGAGACAACACTTCCCGCAATCTGGTTCTCCAGCGTGCGCTTGAGTGTAGTGGCAAACTCCTGGACGTCTCCCATCTTCTGCTCCGGGTCAAACCCAAGGAAGATCTCGATATAGATCCGGCTCCCGGACCGGCGCGAACGTACCCCATGGAACTCGTCGTACTTGTCGAACGAACCCGAGAGTACCTTTAGGATGACCAGCTGGAGCTCCTCGTCAAGGGTTTTGTCAAAGAGATCGGGAAGCGATGAGGAGAATTCACGGTACCCGGCAAAGAGGAGGAACCCGATGATGATGAACGAGACAACCGGGTCGATATAATGCGCCCATTCGTACTGGATACAGATGACCGAGAGCGTGAGGGCGAAGAGCAGCAGGAGGTTGGAGAACGTCTTGGCCCTCCGCAGGCGCCACTGGGACTCCATAATCGGAGAGGGATCTTCCAGTGAACGGCGGTGATAGGTATGCCAGTGGTGGTAATCGGCGATGCTTGCGATGATCATGAGCGGGATACCGATATAGGCGGCGACCATCTCGAACGCTTCCGGATGCAGGATGCGGTGGATAGTGAAGAGGACGAGGATGAGGATGGAAATCCCCATTACACTGCCAGTGATGATCCGTGTCAGGGTCTCGAACTTCCCCATACCGTAATCGTAGGTGAATTTCCCCCCGGCCTTCATCCTCCGGATGATCAGGAGGGCAAAGAGCGTGGCCAGTACCTCGTTTGCATACTTGAAGACATCGGAAAGGAGCGCGGCCGATCCCGAGAGGATGACAGCAACAGTCTCAGGGATGAGGATAAGGAAGTCGATACAGAGGCTGTGGAAGACCAGCTTCTCGCGGGACTCTTTGAATTCTCCTTTCTTGCTGGCGCTCATGATTTCCGGCATGTACGTCTTGAATGATGGGATGTAAAAGGGGAAAAAGGTGAGGGCTGCTCTCTTCGTATCTTCCTACCGGGGAACCTGCGTTTGATAGTACTCACCCGGGAGAGGGGCCGCCCCCCAACAATGAGTCATCAATTGGAAAAAAGAGTTATTTATGCGTCCAGTATGCCACGACACCGTCTGGAGAAACAGCATCGACCTTCACAAAACCGACCCGCTCGAACTGGATGACCTTGCCGGCCTCTCCTTTCACCGCGGGCTCGCAGGCCCCCTTCACCTCGCCTTCCTGTGTGAGAAGCGTGCAGGGCATAGTCGCCTGCGCAGGCAGCCACTGGATGATCCGGGCTTTTGCGGCACGGGCTTCAGCAAGCGAGTCCCCGCCATAGGAGAAGGAGGGGGTGTCGCCGTTCCACGCGATCTTCACGTTGAAGAGGTCCTTTAACCGGAGCATCGCGGTGCCGGGCACCAGCTCCGCCTTCGGGATGAGCACGGTGCCGGTGAATTCCAGCGTCCGCTTTCCCCTCGCCTCGTCCGACGGGTGGAGGAGCGCATGAGCTGTATGCGGCTCTGCTCCCTCGATCTTCGCCTCGACCGGATCGGGGACGAAGAAGTACCGGTTTGCTGTCGGGTCAACGAGTTTCTTGTTCTCCGCGTAGAGGTTATCCCACGAAAACGAAATGTCAACGTCACCGATCCCGATGGCGATCATTGCATTCTTCACCGCTTCAGGCAGGATACCGCGCCGGGCAAGGGCCCGCATGGTGCCAAGCCGGATATCGTCCCAGCCAGAATAGAGCCCTTCCTTAATCCCGGCGCGCATCTGCGATGTCGAGAGGACAACGCCCTCGATCCCCATGCGACCGTAGTGCCGGTACACCGGCTGCTGCCAGCCAAAGTGGTCGTAGATGTACTTCTGCCGGCGGGTGTTGGCGATATGGTCCTTGCCCCGGATCACGTGCGTGACGCCGAGCAGGTGGTCATCTGCAACCACCGAGAAGTTCATCAGAGGGTACACGTGCGCCTTCACCTTCGGGTGCGGGGGTGCATCGAGGATCCGGAACGCGGGGAAGTCCCGCATGGCCGGGTCAGGGTGGGAAAGGTCAGTCTTGATCCGGACCGAGGCCTCGCCCTCTTTGAAGGTGTGGTCGAGCATCTTCTGCCAGAGCTCAAGGTTCTTCTCAACCGGGTTCCCGCGGCAGGGGCAGGCCGTCTTGTCAGCTTTGAGCTCCTTGAACACCTCATTGTCGCAGGTGCAGACATACGCCCCGCCGTTCTCGATCAGCTGTTTGCAGAGATCATAGTATATCGGGAGACGGTCGCTCTGCGTGACGACTTCGGTGATGCCAAGGCCGAGCCACCTGATATCTTCCTGCACGGTCTGGTATGCTTCCGGGTCAACGCGTTTCGGGTCGGTGTCCTCGATCCGGAGGATATAGCGGCCGCCATACTGCTTCACGTAGGCATCGTTGAGCGCTGCTGCACGGGCGTGCCCGATATGGAGCGGGCCGGAGGGATTCGGGGCAAACCGCATCACAACGTCGTTTTCTGCACCTTCGAGTTCCGGGAGCACCTTCTTCTTCTCGTGCTTCCCAGACATCGCCGTGATCCTCTCCGGTGCACGGGCCTGGAGGGTTGCAACCCGTTCTTCCGGCGAGAGCTTCGCGACTTCGGCAATGGCGTCCTTTGCCAGTGCCGAGACTTCCTTGGCCCGGCTCCTGAGCTCCGGGTGGGCGCCCATCACCATGCCGATGACCGCACCGGCCTGGGGCACGCCGCCATGCTTCACCGCGTTCTGCAGTGCGCACAGGAAGAGTGCCTCTTTGGGATCGTCCCCGGCCATCCTAGTAACTCCGGGTAACGAAGAACTCGCTGATGTCCATTAAGAGCTGCCGCTCCTTTGACGCGGGGAGGAGACCGAGGTGCCGGTTGCTGTCCTTCACGAGATCGGCGGCAATCTGTTTCACTTCAGGGATTACCCCGGATTCGGTCAGTTCCCGGATGGCCTCGTCGATATCAGCCTTCGAGAGCTCGCGCTGGTACTTCTGCAGGTCAAGGCCCTTCTCACGTGCCTTGATCATGATAAGCGTCTGCTTGCCCTCGCGGAGGTCGGATGCCTGGTTCTTCCCGCTCTTCTCGGAGGGTGTGAGAAGATCGATGAGATCGTCCTGGATCTGGAAGGCGATACCGGTGTTGAGACCGAAGTTATACAGGGCTTTCACCTGCACGCCGTTCCCGCCGGCAAGGACGGCACCGATACCGGCTGCAGCGGCATAGAGGACACCAGTCTTCTTCCTCACCATCTCCATGTACTCGCCTTCCGTGACATCGTCCCGGTGCTCGAACGACATGTCCTGGTGCTGCCCCTCGCAGATATCGGCGCAGGCGCGGGCGAGCATGTTGATGGCCTTCACCTTGGCATCGTCCTTTGCGGTGACGAGCGAGATGTGCTCGAATGCCCGGGAATAGAGGACATCGCCGGCAAGGATTCCCGTCGGCATATCCCACTTCGTGTGCACGGTCTGGACACCGCGCCTCAGGCTGTCATCGTCCATGATGTCGTCATGGATGAGCGTGAAGGTGTGGGTCACCTCAAGGGCGAGAGCCGCCTGCATGATGTCATCCGAGCTGCCAGGTTTCACCGCGTCAGCCGCAAGCATGACAACGGCAGGGCGGAGACGCTTGCCCCCGGCTGCAAGGAGGTGGGCGGATGCCTTGTTCAGTTCGCCGGCTTTGTCGACATAGTAACGGTCGATCATGTGATCGATCTGCTCTGCGACCGATTTCAGATACGGTGAAAGTTCTGACATTGTTGTTCCCCGTTAATTGATTTTGACCCTCTGGCCGTTCCTCAGGAGATGGACAGTCGAATGGGCTGTATACCCGAGCTCTCCGGCAAACTGGGTATAGTCTGCCGTCATTGTCAGGCTCCCGTGCGCCGGGATGACATGCTGCGGCTGCAGGAGCTGCAGGAACTCATAGTGGTCCTCGCGGTACCCGTGCCCGCTGACATGGAGATCCTCGAAGATCCGCACGCCGAGCATCTTCAGCCGGGCCTCGACCATGTACCGCTGGCCGTGGTTCATCGGGTTCGGGATGACGTTTGCCGAGAAGATGACCTTGTCGCCTTTGCCGAGCAGGTAGGGGGTGTCCCCCGTTGCCATCCGTGTGAGGATGGAGCCCGGTTCTCCCTGGTGCCCGGTGACAATAGGAAGGAACTTGTCTTTCCCGGCCTTCATCATGCGGCGCAGGGTGCGGTCTACCGTCCGCCGGTTGCCAAAGACGCTCGTGGTCTCCGGGAACGAGACCAGCTTCATCTGCTCGGCGGTGACAGCGTACTTCTCCATCGAGCGGCCAAGGAGGACCGGTTTCCTGCCGATCTCGCGGGCGCACTCCGCGATCGTCTTGACACGCGAGATATGTGACGAGAACGTGGAGACAACGAGTGCATTCTTGTCGTCCTCGTAACTGGTGATGGTGTCCCGGACCATGTCGCGGGCAATCCGCTCGCTCGGGCAGCGTCCTTTCCTCGCAATGTTCGTACACTCAACGATCAGGGCAAGCACACCTTCCTTCCCGATCTGGCGGAAGCGGGCGAAGTCCGGCGGTTCGCCGATGACCGGTGTCCGGTCCAGCTTGAAATCCAGCGCGTACACGATCGCACCGTGCGGGGTGTGGAGCACCGGTGTCACCGTGTCGATGATGGAGTGCTGGTTCCGGACAAACTCGAGCACCAGGTTCTGGGAGAGCGTGTACCGCTGCCCCGACTTGAGCGCAAAGAGCTTGTTGTTCACGCCAAATTTCTGCTCGCCCGAGATCTGCTGCCGGATCAGTTCCGTGGTATAGGGTGTTGCGATGATCGGGGCATTGTACCGGTGGGCAAGCTTCGGGATTGCCCCGATGTGGTCGAGGTGCCCGTGGGAGCAGACAATCGCCTTGACGGTCCCCTCGATCCCGTTCATCAGGGTATCGTCCGGGATCGCCTTGATCCTGATGAGATCCAGCGAGTGCATGTTCTCCAGTTCCGCATCCTCGTGGATCATCACCTGGTCGAGGCGGAGCCCCATGTCGAAAATGACAATTTCCTTTCCGCAGCGGACAGCGGTCATGTTCCGCCCGACCTCGTCGTATCCGCCCACTGCGATGATTTCTATATCCATTCTTTGTATCTCCTGGTGTTTCGCCTGCGGGTCTTTTTAGTAAAAACCCCCGTTGCCGGCGTTCTGGTTTCTTTTTTATTGGCCTTGCGTTACCGCTTGATCCATGCCGGATTATCCTTGTCGATCATCTGGCGCGTGCGGCCCGTGAGATGGACCGGTGCTTTCCTGAGATCTGCGACCCGTGCCGAGCCTGTCAGGAACATCGCAACGGTCAGTTCCCGGTGTATGGCTTCAATGGCATGCTCCAGCGCTGCATCGCTCTCCATGGCCGGTTTCAGCAGGGGGAGCGCCATGCCGCAGAGGTCTGCACCGAATGCAAGACCCTTTGCAACATCGAGCCCGCTCCGCACGCCGCCGGATGCGATGACCGGTCCCCCGGTAGCCAGCACTTCGGCAAGGCTTACCACGGTCGGGATACCCCAATTGGCAAAGTCCTGCCCGAGGGTGAGGAGCGCCTTGTCCCGTGCGCTCCTGCCTTTCCCGGCCCGGACCGCCTCGACAGCGGCCCAGGACGTCCCGCCCCAGCCGCCGATATCGATAGCCCCGGCGCCGGCACCCCAGCATTTCCGTGCGGTGGCTGCCGAGATCCCGCACCCGGTCTCCTTGATGATGACCGGGGTCTTGAAGTCACGGCAGAGTTCTGCGATTGCCGCAAAACAGCCCACGGCATTGTGGTCGCCTTCCGGCTGGATTGCTTCCTGCAGGAAGTTGAGGTGGATGGCAAGCGCATCCGCTTCGATCATCTCAACGGCCTTCTCCGCCCATTCAATCCCGTGGTCGCGGAGCTGGACTGCCCCAAGGTTCGCAACAAGGAACGCATGCGGCGCTTCGTCGCGGACAACCAAGAACGTGTCCGCAAGGTCTTCGTTCTCGAGGGCTGCACGCTGGGAGCCTACGCCCATCCCCAGCCCGAACTTTTCTGCCGCCCGGGCGAGCCGGGCATTCACGTCCTTTGTACCGGGATGACCGCCGGTCATCGCCGATATGAAGAGAGGGGAGGAAAGGGTGTGGCCGAGGAACCGGGCAGACAGGTCGATTGCTTCCATGTCGCACTCCGGCAGGGCATTGTGCACAAACCGGATATCGTTGAACCCGGCATCCCCGCACTCGACATCCTCTTCTGCGCAGATCCGCAGGTGGTCAAGTTTCCGCGAGGACGTCAGCTTCACCGCATCGTTCATTCCTTACTCTCCTCTTACGCTCGTCCCGCCATGGTCGGACCCTGCAAGAAAGTCCGCCACCCGCGAGACATGGAATATGTCCGAGCCCGTCCCCGCGTCCGCGAGGCCGAGCAGCTCTTCAATTTTCCCTCTCATTCCACCGGTGACATCGGTATGCATCGAGTCGCCGATCTGGAGATCCATAACGGTGCGCCGGGTGATCTCCGGCACAACGCGTCCTCCATCCAGCACTCCCGGTACATCGGTGGCGAGCCCGACACGGCTGATCCTGAGAGCAGCCGCGAGGTATCGCACGAGCTGGTCGCCCGATACGATACAGGCACCCCGGGAGAGGTCCATCACCACGTCGCCATGGATCACGGGGACCATCCCCAGCGTCAGCATTTTTTCGAGATGACGGCATTCGAACGCAACGAGCCTTCCCTTGTCTGCCACACCCACGTGGAGCGGGTGGACACCGATTGCACGAACGCCCTTCTCGCGGAGGGCGGATACGACCTCGGCATTCAGCCCGCTGACCACACGGTGCGTGACATAGATACCTTCGGTTTCCCCAAAAACGGCCCCTTTGTCAAGGTGGTACCGCTTTGCTTCCGGGTGTCCGCAGGAACCGGCACCATGAATGATGACCGTCCCTTCCGTCCTTACCGCCGCAACTGCCGCGGCAATGGTGGCAAGGCTCTCACGGTTGATTGCGCAGTCGGCGCTCTTATCAGTAAGTATGCTCCCGCCGAGTTTTAAAAGTACCCTGTCAGACATTCTTCTCCTTTCGCACGCCTTCCGTATCGATAGCGGTCACGATAGCCCGGCCATCGCAGGACTCGATTGCCTTTGCCACGCGGTGCTTGAGCTGCTTGGGGCAGAGGGCCACCATGCTCCCGCCCCCACCGGCCCCCGTGATCTTCGCGCCGAACGCCCCTGCCTGGCGGGAAGCAAGGATCATCTTTGCCAGCTGCGGGTGCCCGACGCCAAGAACTTCGAGAAGCGAGTTGTTCATGTTCATGTACCGCCCAAGCTCGCGGGGATTGCTCAGCTGGTGGATGGCACTCATGCTGACGGCCTGGATCGCATCGAGGACCGGATCAACAATCTCCGGGTGCCTCTTTTTAAGATCGGCCACCTGCTCGACCATCCGCGAGGTGCTGTGGGAGACAAGCGAGTCGCCGATAACAAGGTGCATGTTCTGCGGGGGGAGCCGCCGCCGCGAGCCGCCCGTGATGAGGACAATCCCGCCATAGGTCGATACCGTAGTGTCCGTGGGGCTCGCCCGCCCCTTCTGCACGGTCTTCTCGATCTCGAACGCCATGTTGGCGATCTCCTCGCGGGTTTTGTTCAGGTTGAACTCGTCGTTGATGGCCGCAAGCGTTGCGACCGTGACCGCCGCAGAGGACCCAAGGCCCGAGGAGCTCGGGATCTGGGAGTTGATGTACACGCTCCCGATAACGCCCATCTGCTCAAAGCAGTTGTCAATATAGGGGGACTTTGCCCGCGAGGGCCGCTTTGTATCGCGGACAGTGACGAACACGCGGGGCCGGATTGCCATGGCTATGCCCATCTTACCGTATACCACCGCATGCTCGCCGAACAGGAAGACCTTGCCCGGCGCACTCCATGTCGCCAACCTAGATCACCGCAATGCTGGCATAGCCCACGACAGACTGATAGTCGCCCGTTGTCTCACCGCTTGTCGCGTACCGGATCAGCTCCGCAGCTTTTGCACCCATGCCGGTGCAGGCCGTCACCATGGCGGTGATGGGGCCATAGCCGCAGGCTGTGATCCGCTTCTCCGCGATCCGCCGGTAGAATTCCTTTGTGTCAAGGCTCCTGAGCGCATCGATTGCAAAGAGGTCCTCCTCCTTTGCCTTCTTCTCGGGCACGTAGTGCGAGAAGTCGCTCGAAGCAACAATCCGGACGTCGCGCTTTGTCCTGTGGATTGCATCGAGGATCTTCTCCCCAAGCCGTACCGCTCCCGGGTAGTCCTGCTGCCCCATCATCACCGGCGCGATCCGCGCCCGGGGGAAGCGGTACTTGATGAACGGCACCTGGACCTCGAGTGAGTGCTCGTCCCGGTGGGAAAGTTCATCAGTCTCAATGTCAAGGGCCCGCACAAACTCCTCATCCGTGTCCACGACACCAAGCGGCGTCTCCCACGGGACCTCGGAAACGCAGGTGATATACCCGCGGTGTGACGGCCCGATGATGACAAAAGTGCCGGAGAAGTCGGAGGGAATGGCGCCAAAGGCGGTTGCTGCCACATGGCCTGAATAGATGTACCCGGCGTGGGGTGAGACGATGCCGAGCGGCCTTCCTGCCACGGTTGGAACTGCCGAGAAGAACTTCTCCAGCAGCTGTTCGAGGTGGGAAGGCTCACGCGGATAGAACATGCCAGCCACTGCGCATGCACGCATCTTCATCGCATCAACCCTCTGGTTCTCCTGTTATATCCAGATATCGGTTGCAGGAAAAAAGAAAAGACCGGGGTTAGAAGTCGCTCTCGAAGTCTTCGGGGGTGAGCGCCGTGGAGATACCGCGGAGCCGGAGCATCTCGCGGGTTAAGAGGAAGTAGATCATCGAGAGTGCCTTGCGACCCTTGTTGTTGGTGGGGATGACGAGGTCCACGAACTTGGTCATGTTGTTGGTATCGCAGAGTGCAAGGACGGGAATCCCGCACTGGACTGCCTCGTTGATGACCTGCGCGTCGCCGATCGGGTCGGTGATGACGATGACCTGCGGCTCGATGTAATCCTCAAGGACGGGGTTTGTCAGGAGGCCCGGGATGAACCGGCCGGTTGCCGACATGGCGCCGATGGTGTCGGCGAACTTCTTGGCCGGGTACTGGCCGTACTGCCGGGAAGTGACGACGAGGATGTTCGGGGCCTCGTACTGGTTTAAGAACTTCGCGGCGGTCTTGATCCGGTTGTCGGTCTCGCGGATGTCGAGAATGTAGAGGCCATCGCCGCGGACGCGGTAGATGAACTTCTTCATGTCCTCGCTCTTCTGCTGGGTGCCGATGTGGACGCCGGCTGCGAGGTACTCCTCGACGGGGATGAGCGGTTCTTTCAGTTCAATTTCCATTTCTGTTGCTTGGGTCATAGCTGTTCCTCGATGCGTATCAGTTCGTTTAATTTTGCAATGCGCTCCCCGCCGACAATCCCGCACTTTAAGAACACGCAGGAGAATGCAGTGGCAAGGTGGGCGATGGTGGTATCGGTGGTCTCGCCGGACCGGTGGCTCATCACCGTGTCCAGGCCGTTCCGGTGGGCGAGCTGCACCGCTTCGAAGGTGTCGGTAAGGGTGCCCACCTGGTTGGGCTTGATAAGGACGCAGTTTGCGGCATCGCGCTCGATGCCCTGCTGGATGCGCTCGACCTGCGTGACGAAGAGATCGTCACCGCAGACCAGGCAGCGGTCGCCAACCTGGTTGTTGAGCTCCGCGAACGCATCGAAATCGTCCTCATGGAGGGGATCTTCCACGTAGACAAGGTTGTACTTGTCCACGAGTTCTGCGATATAGGCAACCTGGTCTTCGGTCGAGCGCTTGGTTTTCCGGTACTGGTACTCCTTCCCGTTCCACATCTGGCTCGACGCGACATCAAGGCCGATATCAACCGAGACTTTCATCTCGTCAGCGACTATTCCGGCCGCTTCGGCAATGAGCTCAAATGCGAGGGCATCGTCAATCTGCGGCGCCCATGCACCCTCATCACCCTTGCCGGCGGCAATACCTTTCTTCTTCAAAAGCGCCTTCACCGTGCGGTGGACGGCAGCATTTGCAAAGACTGCCTCTTCTGCGTCTGCCGCGTCCCCGGGGACGATGAGGAACTCCTGGATCTCGGTCGAGTTGGTGGCATGCGCCCCTCCCCCGATGACGTTCCCGAGCGGGAGCGGGATCTCCCTGGCAAACGCGCCGCCAAGGTAGCGGAAGAGCGGCATGCCCATCGAAGATGCTGCCGCCTTTGCGTTTGCAAGCGAGAGGGCAACGGCGATGTTCGCGCCGATCTCCGTGAAGTCAGCGGTGCCATCGATATCCCGGAGCTGCTCGTCAAAGCTCTCCTGGTCCAGCGCGTCCATTCCGATGAGCGCCGGGATCACGTTCTGCAGGGCGTTGTCTACCGCTTCCACAGGTGGCTTAACCTTTGCCTCAAGCGAACCGGTGCTGGCGCCGCTCGGGGCAGCCGATCTCCCGTGGCCGCTTCCCGTGTACACGTCTGCCTCGACCGTCGGGTTTCCCCGGCTGTCAAGGATCGTCCGCAGCTCGATTACCTCAATGATGGTCATGGCCCGCTCTCCTACTTCCTCTTTACGGTAATGGGGATGGTGTTGTTGTTGAATTCCTCGATGGCGATCTCCAGCGGATCGATCCGTGTCGTGGTGATAAGTAACGGAGCACCCATTGATATCTGCAGAGCCCTTGCTCCAATGATCCTTGCCCGTTCATACCGGGTATAGTTCTGCGTCTGCATTCGTGTCCTCAAATCAGGTGTTATGGTCTTCTTTAATGATTGAAATGGGGTCGCTGAGATTCGAACTCAGGTCACTGCGTCCCGAACGCAATAGGATGGTCCAGGCTACCCTACGACCCCGCGTTCATACTTTCGTCATTCTCCTGCTTACTGGTACGGGTTGAGTTCATCGATGATCTCTTTGTGCGTCAGGAGCATCCGGCGGCAGCAGTACCGCGAAATATTGAGATCGTCGAGGATCTTCTTGGGATCCTCGCCTTTCTCTTTCCTGACCCGGAACTCTTCCCATGCTGTGGAGATCGGTTTCCCACAGGTGAAACATCGTACGGGTATCAAGATATCTGACCTCTCATCATATCTTCTGGTTCAGCGATAAGACTTTTGGAACTTTGCGCGGGCACCAGGGCCGTGCGGCTTCTTGGCTTCTTTCTGCCGGGAATCGTTGACAAGGAGCGTCCTGTCATATTCCAGGTAGATGTCCTTCATCGCGGGGTCGTTGTGCCACTTGATGATGCCCCGGGCGAGTGCTGTCCGGACCGCTTCTGCCTGGCCCATGACACCGCCGCCGGCAACATCGATGGTGACATCGATGCCGTTGACTGCATTGGGGACGAGGAGGAGCGGCTCGGAGATCTTCATCCGGGTTGTGATGTTTCCGTACGCATCAAGGGGGACGGAGTTGACCCGGATGACGCCCTTGCCGGCCTTTAAGGTCGCACGGGCGATTGCCGTCTTGCGTTTTCCGCTTGTGTTGATGATCTTAACCATAATGGCCACCTTAGAACTTTGCTCCGAGGAACGTGCTGACTGCGCCGAGCGTGACGTGGCTCGGGTTGTTCAGGCGGTTCATGTGCGCTTCCTCGATCACTTCCATCTCCTTGCCGGCGAGGTCGGCGGGGACCCCGACATAGCACCTGATGGACTTCATTGCCTCGACGCCCCGGGGGCGCTTGTACGGGAGCATGCCGCGGATGGTCCTCTTCATGAGGTGGTCGGGCCGGCGCGGGACAAACGGTCCCCAGTGGGAGCCGGATGCACCGCGTTCGCGCTTGTGCTTGTAGTTCCCGAGGACCCGGGCCCTGCTGCCGGAGATCACGACGTTCTCGACATTGACAATCGCGATCTCTTCACCGGCAAGGCTGCGCTGTGCTACGATACTTGCCAGGCGCCCGAGAAGCAGGCCGTCTCCATTGATTACGGTTACCATGTCTTCTTCACCTCAGGATCCGGACACCGCTGCCTTTGGGGTTGTCCCTGATGAGCTGTTCAATGGTCATGCACTGCCCTTTCGCGTCCTTGATCTTGCTTGTCGCCGACGCCGAAAAGTTCAGCGCTGCGACCTTGACGGACTGCTCCAGCACGCCGCTCCCGAGCACCTTGCCCGGGACGATGATCGTCTCGCCGTTCTGGGCGTACCGGTTGATCTTGGACAGGTTGACCTCGGCATAGTTCCGGTTCGGGGTCTCGAGCCTGCTAGCAATCTCGCGCCAGATCTTCGCCTCGTTCTCGCGGGACTTGTTCTTCAGGAGCGAGATGAGGGTGGTAAGACGGGGGTTCGTCTTCTCGATAACTCTTGTCATTTCTTTTCATCCCCTGATAATTCGCCAAGCTGTTGATCCAGCTCGTCTGCCTGCTCCCTGATATACGACAGGGCACGGTTCATGATCTCTTTTGCCGGCAGGGAACCGTCGCTCTCGACCACGAAGATAAAACGGTCGGGTTCGGCGGATATTTGTATTGCCGGCTCCTCCCCGATGCCGCTCGCAAGGCATGCCCGTTCGCAGAGCCTGCACATGGAGCATTCGGGGAGCTTTCCTTCTGCAACCTGGACCTTCTTTCCCTTTGCAACGAGGATGTCGCGGGGGCACTCCTCGATGCACATGCCGCAGGCGTCGCAGACGTCGCTGACCGTGATGACGGGGTGGTTCTTGTACCCGCATACGAGCGTTGACTGATACTTTGCGTGCACCTTTCCCGTGTTGAGGATGGCACGTGCCTCGATGACGAGTTTCTGCCCTTTCGTGAGTTTCACGATCGGGATGTTGTCATACACCGGTGCTGCGCCGGGGTCCTGCGGGATGAGGTCACTGGAGGTGACCATCCGGGGGCCCTCAACACTGAGGGTGTAGGTGGCCGTGCAGCCGGGGCAGCCTGCCCCTCCGCACGAGCATGTGTCCTGGGTCGAGTAGACCGAGAGGTCGGTCTTTAAGGGGATGAGCCCGAGGCGGTGTGCCAGCATCTCGTCGAAGAGTGCGCTCGTGTTGTCGTAGATGCGCACATCCTCGATGGCGAGGGTTGGCACTTCACCGATCATTGCCCGCCGCAACGCGTTGGCAAAGGCGGGGCTCGCTCCCGAGAGCGTGAATCGTGCGAGGGAGTCGTCCAGACTGGCGAATTCGATCTCCATCACACTCTCCTTCCACGCCGTCCGCCCTTCGAGCGGCAGGAGTCGTGGGGGACTGGGGTGACATCTTCAATTCGGCCGATGCGCATGCCGGCACGGGCAAGGGCACGGATGGCTGCCTGTGCGCCGGGGCCGGGGCTGCGCTGCTTGCCCTGGCCGGGTGCGCGGACCCTGACGTGGACGCCGACGATGCCCTTCTCGCGGGCGGTCTGCGCAACGTTGCTGGCCATCTGCATTGCGGCGTAGGGCGAGCTCTCGTTCCTGTCCTGCTTGACGACCATCCCGCCGCTCGACTTGGTCACGGTTTCTGCGCCGGACAGGTCGGTGATGGTGATGATCGTGTTATTGAAGGACGCAAAGATGTGGGCTATGCCCCACTTTTCCTTTTCGTTTGCTGCCATGGATTACCTCCTCCCCCGTCCACGGAAGTGGCCTTCGGGCTGGGGCATTGCCTTGGGTGCAGTCGCGGGCTTCATGATCCGGGTCTTCTCCGCGTGGGAGTCGGACACGAACGGGGACTTGCCGAAGTAGGCGATCTGGGATTCCTCGGTCCTCTTGACAAGGTACCCGGGGATGTTGACCCGCCGGCCTTCAATGGCAATGTGACCGTGGGTGATCAGCTGCCGTGCCTGCTTGAGCGACCGGGCGAGACCTTTGCGGTAGACAATGGTCTGGAGCCTGCGTTCGAGCGGGGCCTGGACCTTGAGCGAGAGGATTGCATCGATGTCCGCGTCGGGCCCGAGAATCCCGTTCCTCTGGAGGGAAGAGATCAGTTCGGCCTTCTTGGTCTCGAAGAGCGCAGCATCGGAAGCGCCCGAGCTGAGGGCGAGCAGGTGGCGGGCACCGGTCCGGTACTTGCGCAGGTAGGCCTGTGCCTTCCAGACCTCGCGCTTGTTGCGGAGACCGTATTCGATGACGAGACGGGTCTCGGCCTCGATACGGACTTTCTCCCACGGGCGCTTGGGCGTCTGGTAAGACTTGTAGTTCTTGCCTGGGTATCCCATGATTATGAGCCTCCGGCAGACTTACGCTTGACACCTACAGTCGATCCGGTCCTGCCGGTGGACTTGGTGCGCTGGCCGCGGACCTTCTGGCCGGTCTCGTGGCGGATGCCACGGTAGCAGCGGATCTTCCTCATCAGGTTGACGTCCTCTTCCCGGGCCATTGCGACATCGCCGCCGAAGAGGTGCTTCTGCTCGCCGGTGTAGATGTCCTTGGGGCGGTTCGCCATCCAGGACGGGATCTTGCTGTTGTATTGTTCGACAACTGTGCGGAGGCGGTTAACGGACGCCTCGTCCATGCGGCCGAGTTGTGCGTACTCGTCGACCTTTGCCATGCGGGTGATGACCGTCGCGGTATGCCTGCCGACACCCTTGATGCCGGTGAGAGCAACCCTCACGGACTTGGTACCGTCGAGATCCGTGGTACCAACCCTAACGAAATACTTTATCTCTTCTTCCTGAGCCATCCAATCCCCTCGATCGTGAGATTTTCTCTTTAAGCGCTGAGGGAGGGATTTGAACCCTCGAGTCCTTTCGGGACACAGGTTTAGCAAACCTGCGCCATACCAGGCTTGGCTACCTCAACAGAGGAATCTCGCATCTTTGCAGACACTCGCAGCGTAAACATAACGCTGCTCCATGAATGGTGCTTTATTATATGGTGGGGGAGGGGTAATAAGTGTTTTGCACTCTGGTCGGCTCATCGCATTCAATACGTGATGACCTTCAGTTCCGGCACCTTCTCAAAATGCCGGTCGCGGGTGATAATCTCGCCATCATGACAAAGAGTCATTGCCCCAATGACTTCATCAAAATCACCGAGAGGGTTTCCCGAAAGGCATAACCCGGCTGAAAGCCTGCCGAATACCGGATACATCATCTCATCGAAAGGGAGTATCGTGAACAAGGCAAGGATCTGCTCAGCTTTTTCCACATTCTGCGGGTTCTTTGAGATGTATGCTCCTTTGAACAATTCCATCGCAGTGATGACAGTAGTGGAGAGCGCAATACCCTGCGTTTCATATCCACGGTAGACGCTGAGCGCGGCAGGATTGCGCCTCATCATGTCAACCAGAAACGATGTATCAGCTACCGGCATCAGAACTCAACCTTACGGAGCTTCGCCTTTCGCATCTCACGTGAGACCTTCTCAACGGAATCCGCAAGATCGGTACAGTCTCCAATCTCTTTGAGCACTTCAGACAGTTTCTTCCGCTTCGGGTAATGCTTCACGATCACATCGGAGAAGCTCGTCTTCTCATCGGTCTTGAGACTCTTCAGCCTCTCGTACGCCTCCTCCGTGATACTGATGGTCTTCGTTGCCATGATCAAGTCTGTGTATGTATGTGTATTTAATTGTGGTTACGTGACAGGAATCCGGTGAGATCATCCTTACTTCCGGAGGGATATGTGAGGGTCACCGGATGGCCGGCTCCGCCTCTTGTAATAAATCTGTATATTATGGCAGAAAAGAGAGATAATATTTATTAAATAATCTTGCAATATATCCTGTATCGTCATAGAACCCGGGAGTTCAGCCAGTGTTTGCAAAACCCCTCCACGCCCTCATCATCATCGCTATCGGGATCCCTGCAGGAATACTGGTCGCCATGGCAGTCGTGCCCGGGACGCCAAATGACATATCCGTGCCGGGACTCGAAGCCCCGCACTCGTTTCCCCCGCTCCCAAAGGATCCGCTCCCGCTTGAAGACAGGCTCAATTCAACACCCCTTCTCCTTTATGCTCCGGTCGGGGGATTTTCCGGCCCGCTGTACTGGGTAGGGGGTCCGGATACCATCACGTACAATTACACATTCTATTCCCGAGGATTTGGTCCGGGAAATGTCACTCTCACGGTCACCGAAGTCGCCATGCCCCTGAGTACTGAACTGGTCAGTCCCTCGCCGGGCATCGGGACCCGGATTAACCCGGACCATTTCGCCATCAACCCTACTGACGTGGTCACCGTACCGTTCACGGTTTCTATCCTCCCGGAAGGGTTCCGTCATAATACCACAACCCGAACGTTCCGGATCCATGCGGAAACGGATTTCATGCCGAATGCTGTGGCCGATGACTGGATCCAGATACGGATGGGAGATATGCCGGTCAGCTGGGTTGGTTACCAGACACGGCCGGAGTTTGATCGCCACGACATTGCAATCCGGAAAGGAGACCGTTGGTCAGGGAACCTGACGCTCCACCTGGGCGAACGGGAGACCGGGCCCGTCCGGGTCTGGTTTAAGGAGCTGGACTGCGACACCATGGAGATGTCATCGCTTGACACTCCGCAGCCACGGAGTGCGGGGTGGCCCGGGATATCCGTCTCACCAGATCAATTTACCGGGAGAAGTTACGGGAACTATAATCTCACAACTGTCATTGATACCGATTCTCCCCGGGTTGCTCCCGGTTCGTACTGTTACGGCACCACTATCGAAACCCCGAACGGACAGACCAGTTTCTCCTTTAAGGTCAGGGTAACGTCATGAAGACCCGGGAAACGATCCTTGCCGGCACAGGGCTCGTGGTTGCAGTCCTCCTTGCAGGCTGCATGGTTCTGGGACTGGAAATGACCGGCATCGCAGACAGCGGGTACTTCAGGCCACCGGCCCCGGACAATGCCCTTTCCCCTGCAGCTCTGCCCGAGGATAACGAGTCCATCGCCCTGGATTGCCCGTTGCCGCAGTCCCCGGCAACCGTACCGCAGTACCGCGTTGTCTCGCTCGACCGGAATTCAATGGATTCCGGTACTGCCCTGACGGTGAAGAGCGCGATCCCGTCTGTTGAGGATGCGCCCGCTCTTGCAGAGAAAGCCCTGGCCGCTTACGGGGGGCTGCCTGAAGGTGCCGTGCGTGAGAAGACCGAACAGGTCTTCCTGAACCAGTACAACCTGGCGACCGGTATGACCGAAGAACGTTTCCCCCAGTACACGCTGGTCACGTACCGGCAGTACGTCAACAACACCCCCGTTATGAACACGGGGATCTCGGTCGAACTGGGGGAAGAGGGGGAACTTGTCGGCCTCTCCGGGCAGTGGAGCGTCCTGGAACCAAACGGCACAAACCCGATCATTGCTCCTGATGCGGCCCTCCGGAAACTCCGGGATGGCGATCTGCTCCGGAAGCCCCAGTGCTGTATGGATGGCAGCAGGATCGTGCAGGTCGGAACGGGATACTATATTCTGGAAGGTACGCATGATCCCCCTCCGCCGGCCCGGGTAATCACGCAGGATGCCTGCATCCCGGTCTGGGCTTTTTATGTGGTGAAACCGGGGGCCGAAACCGAGCCCTTCCCGCTGCTGGTCGATGCCCGCGATGGTGAACAACGATGAACAATGATGAAATGAACACCGGACAAAACGACAAAACCGGGGATGCCGGCACGGTTCATCCTCCTGTACGGAAGAAGAGCACCCCGGTTCTCCTTACGGTATGCATCTGCATTATCCTTGTGGGATCTGCTGTCCTGCTCTATGGTCCTGAGCTCAGGCTGCCTGTCGGCACCTGCGGGGCAGATACGATTACAATGACCTTTACCAGCACGGTCGTCCCGACCTATACGGAGAGCCTGCTGCATGAATTCGGCGAAGCCGAGCCGGATCCCGCTCCCGCGATACCGCCGATGCTGGACTACCCGCCGAAAAAAGATGTTATCGATACGCTCCTTGCCCGGGCACAGGTTGTGGGCGGTGAACGATCTGTTATCGGGATGTTTGAGTTCCCGGACACCCGTCTCATCCTTGTCACGACCGGTTCGAACGTTACCGAAGTCCTTGCGGATAATGAGAGCATACGGACCTATACCCTTATTCCCCGCTATGTCGGGAGCCGGAACAGCAGGACTTCCTTGAGCAGAGAAGATGCCCTGGCCCTGCATCCCCGGGACCGCACCTATATTTCTTTGACTGAGAGTAACGATACGATCCAGCGCATCGATCTTGTCCTGCCGGTGACGGGAGACACGACGGTCCCGCTCTATTGGGTAAACAAGACAAGGACCGATACATTCCATTCCGTGGAAGGTGCGGAAGTCTTCTCGGTAACAACAACCGGGACATTCTACATCATCTACGGTGAGCAGGTAGAAAGCGTGACCTACGGTTCCGCAGTCAGCCATGATCCCGAGTGGAAGGTCTGTTCCGAGAAGATCGGATTTACCCGTAACGGAATGAACGGGGAACTGCGCAATACTGTGAAATTTGCCCGGTCTTCGGAACGCGTGCTTGTCGCGTACCTTGCCATTACCAGCCCCTTCCTTCAGGTTACTGAAGGGAACATGGGAAGCAGTATAAGCCAGTGGGATTCCCGCGACAGCTCCGGGTGCAGTTGCTGAAAACAGGTGGCAGACCATGAAACGAGATTCCCCCACCGGATACACTATCGCTGGCTGTCCTCGAAGGCACCATACAATCTATGGCCACGAATATTTCACGAATCTCGATCACGGGGCAGTAAGATGAGAGCCATACAAATCCTGATAAGGTCTCAAGTAAGACATATCTTACATATCATTATGGATGTCGCAATCACCACGATGAGTTCCAAGGGCCAGGTCGTCATTCCGGCATCGATGCGGGCCGACCTGCCTGAGGGCGAGAAGCTGCTCATCATTAGGGAGGGCGAGCGGATTATCCTAAAACCGCTCGCGGATCTCGAACCGTCACTGCGGGACGATATCGTCTTTGCAGAGAAGACGGAGGCTGCACTCCAGGAATACAAAAAAGGTTCATTCCGGAAGATGAAATCCGGCGACTTCATCGATGAGATGAAGTCATGGTGAGCGTTGCCTACCACCCGCACTTTGAGAAGATCCTCCGCAAGATCAGGGATGCCGGGCTCAAGGAGCGGGTGAAGCAGCAGATCCTCAGAATTGTTGAGGATCCTTTCGTGGGAAAACCCATGCGATACTACCGCAGGCAGACCCGGGAAGTCTACATCCCCCCGTTCCGGTTATCCTGCTGCTACGACCGGGGCGATGACACCATTGTATTTCTTGCGCTCTATCACAAAGACGAGCAATAATTCTTTTTGTCTGTTCCTTTATCTCCAGCTCTCATTCACCCAGTGAATTATTATAACCATTAATCATCTGGTGATCGCACACAGGGGGGTCGGGCAGGGGAAATTTTCTTTTTCCCAAACCGCGTTTACAAAAAATTTTTCCGGAATTCCACATTGCCAGGTGCAGAAAAACCAGCCCTCACTATGCTATCAACACAAGGAATTTGCGTCAGAAAAGGTATCGCCCTTTCAGCAGGATCGAACGTTACTGCCCGCTGAGAATCCCGCATGGAAAAAAAAATTTCACGCCATTTTTTCCGGCGCCAAAATTTTTTCCCCTGCCCGACCCCCCTTTTTGCAGTTACTAAAACTACCATAATTTCCAGTAGAAAACACGACGGATTTCCCTGAATATTTCTTCCATTGGAACTGAAGGGGGGTCGGGCAGGGGAACCCATCAAATCGACCGGTCGAACGCGATGAAAAATAATTCTGGAAAAAAAAGAGCCGGCCTTACCCCAGCTCAAACGTTGTCACGCCAAAGATCTCATCCAGCGGAAGCGGGACGGGATCCTTTGTGGAATAGAGCCGGGCCGTGAAGAAGACAGCATTCATGCCCCGGTCCTTCACCAGTGCGACAGCGGATTCGTTCGGTACCGGAATATCAAGGAAAAACGGTTCATCGGGGATACCTGCCCGGAGCCCGTCAAGGATCATCTCGGCGGTGGCCCGGTCCCGTGCAAAGAGCGGCCCGATCTTGTACCCGGGCTGGCAGGGCCTCCGCACCCCGTACCCGATAATTTCCTCGTCCCCATTCAGCCGCGCAAGCCCGGAATGGCCGGGCTGGCTGATCCAGTGCTCGAGGAAACGTTCGCGGCGGGCGGGGAAGTGGGCAGCATCGAAGTCGGCAAGAGACCGGAAGTCAACGTCGCGGACCGGCACGAGCCCGGCCGGCATCCTTCCCCCGCCTTTCCCCTCGTACCGGGCATTGTTGTAATGCATGAAAAAGCCCATCCGCTGCTGGTATTTCTCCACCATGGCGACCACGCCATCGATGCCAACGACCCGGGAACCGGCATGGCGCATCGCATGCCGGCACAGCTGTTTCCCGATGCCCTGCTCGCGGTACGTGTTGTCCACGATATAGAACCCGCCAAATGAGAAGCGATCATTGTAGTTGACAACCGATGCCGTGCCTACGATCTTCCCGTCCGCCTCTGCACAGAAGAATCCTTCCGGGTCCAGTGGCCAGAAGCACTCGGCATCCCGCTGCCCGGGATTCCAGCCTTCGCGCGCAGCCCATGCAACCGCCGTGCCAACCTCTTCTTTTGTCATTGTGCGGAACGTTACATCCTCTGGCAAGCAACCATCCTCTCCCACAACATGCGTACCAAAACTACATACAGGTGACGGATTGCCATGCACTGGCCTTTGGATCCCTCCCCCGGAATGGTGTCAGATCCCTGGACAGGTCATGGGGTATGGCGATCCATTACCAGCCACAGCAGGACCGGCAGTGCGGCGGCCTGCAGCAGCACCATGAATCCTGCAGCATAGAATGGGTTTACCATATACAGGGCGCCAATCGCCATGCTCCCGGCGAACCATGCACCGCCATAGATGGTGTTGAAGATACCGTAGGCAAAACCGCGCTCGCCCATGGCAGTGAGGTCTGCAACAGCAGCGCGGAGGACGGTCTCCTGCATACCCATCGAAATACCCCACAGTACAGCCCCTGCAAGTGCCACAGGGTATGAGGGGGAGAACGCAACGAGGGCTATCAGGATGCCGGTAACCGGGACGAGAGTGAGGACGCTGATACCGTACCGGTCATATGCCTTGCCGATCGCCAGGGCGGCTACCGCATCGACACCCATGGCAATGGCATAGAAGAGCGGGATCTCCGCATCCGGAATGATACCAAGTGCCTTGTAATGGAAGGCGAGGAGCGGGAAGACAACGAACCCGGCCATGGTCAGGGCCGTGAAAACAGCATAGAGCCGGAGCCGGCGGTTCTTTCCCGCTTTTGTATCCTGCGTCCGTGGCGCCCGGACACCTGCCTCGAACGCCAGCGGATCGGGCATACTCTTCCAGGCAGCGGCGAGCGCGATAACAAGGAGGATAAACGGGATGGCAAGCAGGGCAAAGCCTCCCCGGTATTCCCCCCCGGCCGCCAGCGCCGCAACGAAAAGGAGCGGCCCGGCCACGGCGCCAATCTGGTCAAGGGCCTCGTGGAGGCCGAACCCCCAGCCCCTCCCGATCGATGTCGTTGCATGGGAGAGGATGGCGTCCTTTGCCGGGGAGCGGACTGCTTTCCCGATCCGCTCGGCGATCAGGAGGCAGGCCGCGATCTCCCAGCTGCCGGCAAGGACGAGGAGGGGGATTGCACCAATTAGCAGGTAGCCGGCAAAAACAAAGATCCAGTACTGCCGTGTCTTGTCTGCGAGATAGCCGGTCGCGATCCGGATCGCATACCCGACAAACTCGCCAAACCCGGCAATGAACGAGACCGTGAAGGCCGATGCACCCAGGACGAGCAGGAAAGGCCCGGCAACGCTCCGGCCCCCTTCATATACCACGTCCCCGAGGGCCGCAATGATGCCGAAGATGAGGACAAGACGATATGCCTGGACCCGCTGTTCCGGTCTTCCCGTCTCGTCGGGTGTCATAGAGGAATTATCCGTACCTGTTCCTCATAATGCCTTTTAAAAAAAAGGGGAGGGAGATCCGGCTTTTAGAGGGCGTTCACAAGCGAGCGCCGCGTCACAACGCCTGCCAGCTTCCCCTTTTCCATGACGGGGATCGTGCTGATGTTCTTTTTGAGCATCGTTGCAACCACGTCGGCAACCTTCGTCGTCTTCTCGACCGAGATGAGGGGGGTGCTCATGATGTCCTTGACAAGCAGGTTCCGGATCCGGTGGTCCTGGTGGTTTCCATCCACCTGCTTCCGGAACTCCCGCATCGCAACTGCAACATCGGTCTCGGTGACGATGCCGGTGTACTTCTCGTGCTCGGTCACGATGAACCGGGTGATGTTGTCATCCATCATCCGGCGCCGGAGGTGGACAACGCGCTCGTCCGCTTCGATGGTCACTGCCTTCTCGATGGCTTCATCAAGGCCGTTCTCGGGCGGGTACTTCTTTAAGAGGTCGCCGGCACTGACCTGCCCGATCAGCTTGTGATCGGCGTCGTAAACCACCACCAGCTTGTACTGCTGCAGGAGGGGGATCAGGACGTTGATACTCTCATCGGGATAGACGCTCGTGAAGTCCTCTTTGACAACGCTCGCCACGTGGATAGCGGTCGGGGCAATACCGGAGTTCTGTTTGCTCCCGAGCTTCTCCGCTATCGCCTGGCGCGATACCGTGCCGACCACCGTATTGTTGTTGACCGCGATCAGGGGGTCGAGGCCGGCATCCAGCATCTTGTCGAGCGCTTCGGTTATCTTGGCTGATTTTGCTATGGTTGTGGGCTTTGCCATTACGTCTTTGATAAAAACTTCTTTTGTCATTTCGCCACTTCCTTTATGATATCGTCGCGTTTCAGTATCCCAGCAATGGTACTTTTGTCCATGACAACAACGCTGTTGACATGGTGTTTTTCCATCAGTGCAATCGCGTCCGGAAGAGGGGTGTTTGCGTCAACCGTGATGACAGGGCTCGTCATCAGGTCCTCCGCAGCCACCGGGGGGATGACCATCAGGGTCTGCCCGGCTTTTCCGGCCGCTGTCCCGCGTCTCCGTATCGTTATGTCTTTTCCAACCACACCCGAGATCTTCGGTTCGTCTTCGTAGAAGGCAAGGTTGGTCTCGGTGATGATCCCCGCAAGGGTGCCGTCATCGTCGAGAACCAGGACCTTGTCGTGTCGTTCGCTCATCACGCCGACCACATGGTCGAGCGAGTGGTAGCGGCTGACCGTTGCCACATCCTCCATCACGTCCTTAGCCGGGCAGTCCAAGGCCCGGACAAGGGCGGATTTCATCAGATCGGTCTTGGTCACGATCCCCGCCACCGCACCTTCATCCACAACGGGGAAGCAGCTGATGTTCTCTCTTGAGAAGATCCGCGCGATCTCCCGTACACCGGTGTCAGGTGCGACAACAAGGGGCTTTTCAGTCATGAGCGCTCCCACCGGTATCCGGTCAAGGGGGCGGCGGCGCCAGGCGGGTTCGCCCTGCCGGAGGCGGTACGCGATGTCCTTCTTGGTGATGATGCCGGCAAGGTTCCCCGCATCAATCACGGGCAGGCGGGAGATCCGGTGCCGGACCATCAGGTTCCGGGCATGGGCGATCGTTGCGTTGGGCTCAACAACGAACACGGTGGTCGTCATTACATCGCGCGCCAGCACCGCCTTCACCCCCCGGAAAACGCCCGTACCAGGTCGAACTCGGTGACGAGCCCGACAAGCCGGGAGTCCTCGATGACCGGAAGTGCCCCGATGTTCTTTTTGAGCATCTCCTGTGCCACCTGGTTGATGGTCTTCTCCGGGCTTGTGGTGAAGAGTTCCCCGGCAATCAGGTTCCTGACGGGGAGCCCTGTCACTTCGGCGACATTGCCGGTCACCATCTTCGAGAACACTTCCCGGCTCCCGAGGTAGCGCATGATGTCGGTTGCCGTCACGATCCCGTACAGCACATCGTCGCTCACCACCGGCAGGCGCCGGAAGCGGTGCTTTGTCATGTCACGCGTCACCGTTGCAATCGGGCAGTCCGGGGCAGTGACCCTGAGTGAAGAACTCATGATGTCCTCGACATGCAGCGGGCTCCTCCCCGAAGCAAGCACCGACAGGACATCGCGTTCCGTTGCAATCCCGAGAAGGACGCCCCCCTTGTCCACGATCGGCAGTCCCCCGATCTTCTTTGTGGTGATTACCTCGACCGCATCGAGTATCCGGGCATCGCTCCCGAGCGTTGCGGGCTGCGGTGTCATGATCGTGCGGATTGCCTCGTTCACAGCGGCAATCAGGTTGCCGTTGTGCCGCACCTGGACCAGCTGGTACTTGTCTCCCCCGCCCAGGAAGTTGATGATGTCACCTGACGTGACAATCCCAAGCAGCCGCTTCGTGCCTGCATCGGTCACGGGAAGCCGGCGGAACCCGCATGCCGTCATCTGCTCCACCGCCGCCATGATGCTCTGCGTCTGGGGCAGCGATATGACATCGCGGGTCGCGATTGCCATGATCTCTCCTTCCTGTTCCGCGATACGGGAATTGAACTCCACCGGCCCGCGGTCGAGTTTTCCCTGCATCTTCAGGAGCCGGTTGCCCTGTTTTGTGGTCCGGCCATTCTGGTGCATCCATATCCTCCAAAAATCTAATTATTCTCTACGTTCCGGGGAAAACCATCCCGGTTTTTTAGCATGTTCAGGCCACATCCTTCCCGTTATGCAAGTGCCGAAAGGACATCGTGGCGGTTGACAACCCCGACCAGCTGGTCCCTGTCAACAACCGGCAGGAGGCTGACATCGCGCATGACGAGCAGTTCCGCAGCGGTGCTGACCGGCTCCGCGGGGGAGACCGAGACCACGTCCCGCGTCATCAGGTCACCGGCCGTCGCGCTGCTGCGCTGTGCAATTGCCGACCGTGCACGGGAATGACTGATCAGGTCGCGCCGGGAGATGACCCCGACAACCTTCTTCTTCTCCACCACGGGGAAGGCCGCAAATCCGCTGTCCATGATCAGGGTGTATACCTTCTGGATACTGTCAGATGGTTGTGCTGATACAATCTTCTTTGTCATGTACCGTGAGACCGGGCCATGAAGCTTGTTTTTCGATATGATGACCGGGAAGATGTCGGCAAGGAGGACACCTCCGGCCACCTGCTTTTTGCCGGTGACAACCGCGACGCTGTCCGTACGGAACTGTTTCATCATCCCTGCCACCTGTTCAACCGTGTCGGCCGGGTTTGCGACGGGGGCATCCCTGACAAAACCCTCGACGGTCACGTCCGATTTGGTCGCGGTCACCCGCAGGCCGTCCGTGATGTCAATGTACCCGAGGAGGCCTTTCTTTGCATCCACGACATAGACTTCACGGAACCGGTCATCACGCAGGATCTGCCGTGCCTTTGTTATCCGGTCGCTCGGTTTCAGCACAGGGATCTCGACGATGAAATCCTGTGCTGTTTTCATCTGAGGTTTTCCTCCTCCCGGCAGGAGGGGCAGAGCATCACGTTGTCCACCCGCTTCAGATCATCAGACATCTGGCTGCAGTGGGCGCAGATCCCCTGCTCCACGATCTCCTCACGGTTGATCTCGATGATGTCGTTGAGGAGCTCGTTGAGCTCGTTGGATACGGTAAGGAGGTCCCGGACGGTTACGATCCCGATGACCTTCCCCTCCTTGTCGACAACGGGAAGCCTCCTGACCTTCCGCTTCACCATCATCGTGGCAGCGTCCACTACCGTCTTCTCCGCACTCACCGTAATGAGTGGCGTGCTCATGATATCGGATACACGTACTGTGCTGGGTTTCTGATCCTTTGCCACCACTTTGCAGGCAAGGTCCTCCTCGGTCACGATACCAATCGGCTTCGTGTTCTTGAGGATGATGACGCTCCCGACTTCCTCGGTGCACATGGCCCTCGCGGCCTTTGCCGCGGTTGCCTCAATACCGATCATGATCGGGTTCTTCCGCATCACTTCCCTGACGGGGACATGGGTCTCCACCCGGATTGTGTTGTTTGTCTTTTTCATGAGTCACCTCCTTGAAGTGCTTTTGCTGATGATTACAATTAGCATACTCCCTTCCCCTTGTATAAATACAATTTGGCCGTTGCAATCCCTGATGCGGCACAGTAATACCGGGCATATCCTGCCGTCGGTGGAAAGGCTCCCGGGACGAGAAACCTAATAACCCTCCTGTCCAAACAGTAGTAGAGACACTATGGTGATCCCTGTGTACGGGCTGTTCCCGGTCACATCGTTCTCCTGTCGAGGTGGATAGTGAAGATATTTTCTCAGACCTTTGGGACAGTCAGGAAAAAATTCTCCGGTATGTTAAACCGGTTCTTCAAGAAGAAGCGGACCCGTATTGGCATCTACGGTCCCCCGAATGCCGGGAAGACCACGCTTGCAAACCGCATTGCCCGCGACTGGACCGGGGACGCGATTGGCCCGGTCAGCGAGATCCCGCACGAGACACGGCGGGCGCGGAGAAAGGAGGGCATCATCATCTCCGGCGCCAACGGCAACACGGTGACGATGGACATTGTCGATACGCCGGGCGTCACGACAAAGATCGATTACCACGAATTCCTCGAGTTCGGGATGGAGAAGGACGAGGCGATCATCCGCGCCCGCGAGGCAACGGAAGGTGTTGCCGAGGCAATGCACTGGCTCCGCGAGGATATCGACGGGGTCATCTACATGCTCGACTCCACCACCGACCCGTTCATGCAGGTCAATATCATGATGATCGGGATCATCGAGGCCCGGGACCTGCCGGTCATCATCGTGGCCAACAAGATCGACCTCCCGGACGCGGCGCCGGCCCGGATCCGGAGCGCCTTCCCCCAGCACCCGGTGATCGCCATCTCGGGCCTTGAAGGGAAGAACGTAGAAGACCTGTACGAGACCATGATCGAGTATTTCGGGTGATTCTGGAATGCCGCACAAGTGCACGAAATGCGGGCGGGAGTATAAGGACGGGTCCACCGAGATCCTGAAAGGGTGCGAGAGCTGCGGCGGCAAGAAGTTCCTTTATGTCAAGGAGGAGGAGCTTCACAAAGATGTGCTCGAAGAGAAGTCGATCGATGAGATAGCCGAAGAGAGCCACGAAGAGGTGCTGGAGGTCATCGAGCCAAAAGAGAAGAAGCCGGTGGAGATGTACGACCGGGTCGAGACCATCCGGATTGTTGCCCCGGGGTCCTATGAGCTCAACCTCGAGAAGATGGCAAAAACCGACGAGCGGGTTGTCAGCGTGGGAAAAGAAGGGTCCTATATCATCGACCTGATGTCCATGGCTGACGATACGAAATACAAGAAGAAGAGACGGCGCTGATCCGGCCAAAAATATCTTTTTTTATCGCGTTGAAAGTTCGTCACGGATACCTTCGTAGGGAGCCGGAAGGCCCAGTTTCCGGAAGAATGCATCGGTGAAGATGACGCTGTTGACAATGGCCCATTCCGCGCACCCGTGACCCAGGCACTTGTCGGGAAAGAACGGCTGGTTTTTTGCAGCAAACGGGTTTATGGCGAATTTTTTCGCAAGAATCCTCCCGAACCGTTCGCTGGTGGTCTCCGCTTTTTTAGGATGCTTCCCCTCTCCGATAACGATCCACTCCCGCTTGTAGTGCATGAGATAGTTGCGGATCTCGATCAACTGCCGGACATTTGAAAATGCCGCATCATCTTCATCGAACGGGGCCGAACCGGCAATCGCGAGGATCTTCTGGTAGCGGGTGATGAGGGGGGCACGGTCGAAGTTCTTCTCGTTCTTCCACCCGTCCGCGATTGTTTTGAGGACCGCCTCGTGCTGCTCTTCAGCATAGAAGTAAGCACCATCCGCGGCATCCGCGTGCAGCTCGTTGATGGTGGACTCAAGGAACGCAACCGTCGAGAGGATCGCGTTGAGCACGAACGCCTCGTGCCGGATCACCTGCTCCTCGGTGAGGAAGTCCTGCCCTTTCTTTTCCTGCTCGATGCCATACCCGAGCCGGCAGAGCACTGCCGCCGACTGGATGTACCGCACCGAGAAGCAGTCGCGAAAGCGTATCGCGGATTCCTCGTCCGGGGATTCAATCGGGATCCTGTCCATCGTTAATGATCCGTTTTGCCTGCGGAGGGTAAAAAGGTGGAGGAAGATGAGCGGGCAATCGCCTGTGGGGGAGTCCGTACCGGAGTACGTCACTGCCCTGAATGCCGGGTGAAGATTGGCAACCGTCAGGGATTTATTCCGCCACGGATATCTATAGCTGTCAATAGTCAGCCCGGGTTGCTCCGGGAAACGATAGCAGGGGAGAGCATACCCGGATGGACCTCAGGACGAAACTGTTGCTTGGGATCGGGATTGCTCTCGTTTTTGCATTTTCGCTGGTTGCCCTCTTTTCCGCCATTTCGATGGAGGCAAGTTACAAGAAACTGGAAACCATCGAGATGGAGGATGCCGCCGCAACGGCACGGAGCGCCATTGAAACCGACCTGAAGAACAGTTTTTCGACAGTCCGTGACTACTCCGTCTGGTCGGAGACCTACCGCTTCATGGAGGGTGAGAACCCGGGGTGGATAACCGAGAACATGGGTGCGGACTTCTTCTCCCGCTTTCCTCTGGACCGGGTCCTGATCTTCAACCGGACCGGCGGCCTCATCTTCTCCATGCAGTACAATCACACCGCCCACATAATCGAACCCGCTTCCGGCACCTACATCAACGATATGAAACGGTTCAACATGGCGATGAATACCCTCAGCTTGCAGAACGGGACGTACGGGTTATTGGAGACTTCCCCGGAGCCGGTCATTTTTTCCTCCCACCCCATCCACATGGACGATGGTGGCGGTCCTGCGGCAGGTATTCTCCACCTTTCACGCCGTATCAATGGGGCTTATCTCTCCGAGCTCTCGGAGCGCACGGGTGACACCATCTCAATCGTTGCTGCAACAGAGATCGCGAACAACGCCACCTTATCCGGAGTAAAAGCACAATTCGCAGCCGGAAAACAGGTTGCTGTGGAGGCATCCGGCAGTGACTTCGTGAGCGCATATATCCCGCTCGGCGACCAGGAGCAGCCGGCAGACTATTACCTTGCCGTAACAAGCCCGCGAAGTATCTACCAGACGGGATTGTCCGGGATTGCCACATTTCTTACCAATATCACGGTTGCCGGTATCTTCCTCACGCTCTTCATCCTTGTCTTTGTCGACCGGATCATCCTCTCGCGGATCAACACGATCATCCGGTCGGTGAAAGAACGGGGAGTCAGCGAAGAAGGAGGGGATACGACCGTATTCCGGGAGGGCGACGAACTTACCCGGCTTGCCGTATCCATCGATCCGGTCTTTACCGAGCTTGCCGCTTCCCGGGAAAAGATGGCAGAGAGCGAGGAGCGATACCGGATGCTGGCTGAATCCGCGCAGGATATTATCTTCATTATCGACCGAAACGACACCGTCACCTATCTCAATGACTTTGCAGCAAAGGCATTCGGCCTGCCGAAGAGCGCAATTGTCGGCAGACCGCGGTCCGATCTCTTCCCCGGGCCCACGGGTGAGCGCCAGTCGCTGGACCGGATCCTTGCTACCGGAGAACCCTTCAAGATCGAGGGCAGCCTCCCGCTCCCGACCGGAGAGATCTGGCAGGACACGCTCCTTGTCCCCCTCCGGGACACCCACGGGACGATCAAAGGCGTCATGGGCATCTCCCGGGACCTCACCAAGCGGAAACAGGCCGAGGATGCCCTGGCAAACGCCCACCATAAACTCACCCTGATCTCGACCATCACCCGCCATGACATCTTAAACCAGCTCACAGCGCTTGCAACCTACCTCGAGCTCTCGCGCGATTATGCCGATAACGACACGGCACGCGACTTCATCGAAAAGGAGCAGCGGATCGCTGCCCTGATCGACCGGGAGATCAATTTCACGCGGGACTTCGAGGACGTGGGCGCGGGCGTCCCGGTCTGGTATAACGTAAACGCAGTGATCTCCGGGGCAAGCCGCATCCTGCCGACCGGAAAAGTCACGGTGGAGATCGGTTTTTCCAACATCGAGATCTATGCCGACTCGCTCCTCGAAAAGGTCTTCATCAACCTCATCGACAACGCGATCCGGTATGGCGGGCCGGGCCTGTCCCGTGTCCGCTTCTCTGCAGAGGAACACGAAGGCAGCCTCGTGATCCGGTGCGAGGACGATGGCGTCGGCATCCGCCCGGAGGAGAAGGAGCAGATTTTTGAGCGGGGCTACGGCAACCACACCGGCCTCGGGCTCTTCCTCTGCCGGGAGATCCTCCATATCACGGGCATCACCATCACCGAGACCGGGACCTTTGGTACCGGGGCACGGTTCGATATTGTCGTGCCGCCGGGCAAGTGGCGCAGGACCGGACAGGACGCTCCCGCGTGAGGGGGGCAAGGCGCCCGGCCTGCTCGATCCCGTACCCGAGCCGGCAGAGGAGTGCCGCAGACTGGATGTACAGGACCGAGAAGCAGTCCCGGAACCTGATTGCCGATTCCTCACTCTCTATCTCAAGAGGGATCTTGTCTATCACGTACCACCATATTTTCCTGCAAGGGAAAAAAGGGTGAGGAATATTGTACAGGGATTGATTCCAGTATATAACCGGACCGACTGAATAGTTTTGATCGTGAGTGGTCCGGAATAAAATGGGAACACTTATCCAGCCTGATTAAAAATGTAGCACATATGAACGTTTTTATGAGACAAATATTATTTCCCGCTCTCTTTGCGATCATGATCATCTCTGCAATTTTTGTTGCGGGATGCACCAGTGAGCAACAGACGGCAATACCGGCCACTACCCTTCCCGTAACATCGCCCGTCCAGCCGGTATCGACCTCTGGTGCAGTGGATACCCAAGACACGGGCATCGTCCGGATCACCGAAACGGCATCCACCCTTCCGGTCACAATCCTCACCATAACACAAGCCGTTCAACCGGTATTGGCATCCCATGGAGATGAGGGAAAAGATTCCAGTATTATCTGGATCACCAAGACCGTCTCAACCACAAGGACAAGTGTCGGGGAAAATGTGATTGTTAACGTTACCCTGAAAAATGATACGAGAGACACGGTCACCGATGTCAAGTTCGATGATCCGGCTCATCCATCAGGTCTGACCGGCTCCACGGCCACGGGGACGCTTACTGAGCTTGGCCCGGAAGCTCCCTTCATCACGACCTACCAGATTACCGCAGATAAACCGGGGAAATATACCCTTGGTGCAATAACCGCAACGTTCACCGGTGCCGATGGTAACACCGGCAAGGTCACCTCAGATGCGGTAACCATCACCGTGGTATAATCCTCACTCTTTTTTCATCGATCAGACACAGATTATTTCAGATTTCCCCGCAGGTTCATGGCCGGAAGCCGCGCCGAGCTGACGATCTCGATATCCGGCTCTTCATGGTATTCCTCTGCTGGATAGCGGGAGGTTGTGTGCCATACGTGGTGAGACTTACGGGCAGACACGCCCCAGACTGATCCGGAATCCGGAAGGGCAAACAGTGCCTACTGATTGTGTGAGGCTACAGGATTTTCTCCCGTTCCTTTTATTACCCCTCCCCGCCAATAGTAAGCCAGCACTGTTCAATGTGCTGACAGATGTAAGTCCGACGTGCGACCACCGCACTGCCTGAACATGGCTTTGGGATTACAGAGAGTCAGTAGCAGAACCTGCACTGCACTTTTCTGGACTTACGTTCGTCTATTCAAGGAGGCTACACCATGGCACGAATGCACGCCCGCAGAAGGGGCAAGTCATGCTCTGTCCGCCCCTACCGGAAACAGGCGCCCGCCTGGTCAACTGCTGACCCCGCGGCGATCACCAAGATCATCCTGGACCTCCGGAAGGAAGGCGTATCGAGCGCAAAGATCGGCCTGGTCCTGAGGGACCGGCACGGCGTACCCGACGTAAAGCTGGCAACCGGCAAGCGGATCGGGACCATTCTCCGCGAGAACAAGGTCGCAACAGAGATCCCCGAGGACCTCCGCGACCTGATGAGCAAGGCTCTTGGCATGAGGAAACACCTTGGCGAGAATAAGCGTGACCTGCACAACAAGCGCCAGCTCCAGCTGGTCGAGTCCAAGATTCGCCGTCTCGTGAAGTACTACACGTCGAGCAAGAAACTGCCCGCCGGCTGGGTCTACAAGCCGGAGAACGCCGAGATCCTCCTCTCCAGGTAATCCATCAGGAGTTCGTCCACCATGTCCGTGTCGCTTGAATCCCAGGCTGCAACCGTTGCAGCACAGATCCGCAGGCAGGAGTTCGTCGAGGTGCTCGCGCACCATGACGCAGACGGCATTGCAGCCGCTTCCATCCTCTGCCACGCGATGCTCCGTGCCGGTATACGGTTCCGGCTCCGGGTGCGACAGGACGTAACAGCAGCGGACATCACCGCTGAAAGTGCATACCTCCTCTGCGATATCGGCGCAGGCATAGCAGACCTCCCGAAAGCGACGATGGTGGTGGACCACCACCTCCCGCTCTTTACCGGGGAATTCCATGCCAACCCGCGCCTTGCCAATATTGACGGCGACCGCGAGCTTTCAGCAGCAGGGACCGCGTACATTGTTGCCCAGCAGATGGGCGACAACCGCGACCTTGCCGGCCTCGTTATCCCCGGCATCATCGGGGACGGGCAGGAGATCCGGGGCAGGAACCTTGCGATCTTCAATGAAGCGATCTCGAACGGGATCATTGTGCCGGACCGGGGCTTACTGCTCCCGGGCCGGGACATGGTCGAGCGCTGGTATACCGCAACGCACCCCTATCTCGACGGGATCAGCGGCGCAGAGCAGCTCATCGCTGACATGATCGATGAGTCCCGGGATATGACCAAGGGCGACGAGCCGCTCCGGCTCGACACGCTGGTCTCCCGCGTGGTGCTCGAAGCGGCACCGAAGGCCACCCTTGCCGGTCTCGAGAGCATCTGGGGCGACACGTACCATCTCCAGCGCGAGGTGATTGAGGACGCCCATGCCCTCACCGCGGTCATCGATGCCTGCGGCAAGACCGGCAACGGGGACATCGGCGCTTCGCTCTGCCTGCGCTCCTCGCACGACATCGACCGTGCATGGGAGATTGCACGGCAGCACCGCGTCCGCATCATCGATGCCGTGAAGTCCGCGAGCCCGTACGAGGGGATCGCAGGGGTATTCGAGGTGAAGGACACGAGCGTTGCAAGCGATGTTGCTGACATCCTCTGTCGCGATATCCCCGCAACCTGCCCGGTGCTCGTCTTTGCAAAGACCTCGGGCGGCAGCCTGTGCAGGATCTCCGCACGCAATCCCGCGGGATGCACCGTTGAACTCGGGCCGAAGGTCCGGGCCATTGCGGAAGCCTGCGGCGGGAATGGCGGCGGGCATACGCTCCGGGCAGGGGCAACCATCCCCTGCGACAAGATCTCGGAGTTTGCACAAGGATGGCGGGAGGCGGTTGCAGCATGATGCAGGTCGAAGGAACTATCACGACCCTGCACAGCAACGCAGCCTGCGTTGCCGCGGCGCTCACGCCCGACAACTTACGCAGCATGGAGACACGGGCGGAAGAAAGCCGGGTCGTGACCACGATCACGGGCACACAACTCCGTTCGGTCATTGCATCCGTGGACGATTATCTGATGAACCTGGCAGTGGCAGAGGACGCATGTTCTCTCACCGCGAAATCCGACAGGTGATACTATGGCAAAGAAGAAACAGGTAGGAAGAAGAGTTGAAGGCTGGAAGGCCAAGAGCTGGTTCAAGGTGCACACCCCCGACAACCTCGGCAAGGCGTACATCGGCGACACCATTGCGAACGATGCCGACAGCGTTGTCGGCCGCATCATGCACGCAACGCTCGGCGAGATCACAAACGACTACGCCAAGCAGCACATGAAGATGAGCTTCAAGATCAACACCGTGACCGGCGACTCGGCATACACCGAGTTCGTGGGCCACGAGGTGACCCGTGACTACCTCCGCTCGCTCGTCAAGCGCCGGAGCTCCCGCATCGACACCATCGTGCCGATCACCACAAAGGATGGCAAAAAGGTCCGCCTTACTGTCTGCACGTACACATTCGCCCGTGCCAACCTCTCGCAGGAGCACGCGATCCGCGGCGAGATCATGAAGGGCATTGCCGCACAGGCAGGCGCATGGGACTTAACCACGCTCCTCACAGGCATCGTCTCGGGCGAGATCTCCCGCGATCTCTTCAAGGCTGTCAAGACCATCTACCCGACCCGCCGGGTTGAGGTTATCAAGTCCAAGGTCGAGCCGGTCGCAGCACCGGTCGACACCTCATAATATTATTCTCTTTTTCTGGAATTCGAGGCCGGCTACGCTCAGGGCTGGCCAGGTACCCCTTGCTCCGGCACAACGAATCTTAATGAGATTTCCCGTCCAACAAAATAGTCTCATGTCCTACATCATCACCGATCCCGTCCGGCAGAAACTCCTGCTCGGTGCAGTATCCCTCGGCGTTGTGATGGACGGAGTGGACGGCTCGATCGTGAACGTCGCTCTCCCGACCATGGCCACGTACTTCGACACGGATACCGGGACGATCGCGTGGGTGATCATCACCTACCTGCTGATGATGGCGGGGCTCCTCCTGGTCTTCGGGAAGATCGCAGACCAGGGACGTGCGAAATTTCTCTTCCTCGCCGGGTTTGCGGTCTTCACGATCGGCTCGACAGTCTGCGGGGTTGCCCCGTCGTTTGAGGTCCTGCTTGGCGCACGGGCCCTGCAGGGTACAGGAGCTGCGATGATCGCTGCTGTGGCCCCGCTGCTCTGCATCCGCTACCTCCCAAAGGATATGCTCGGGACTGCATTCGGGGTTATCGCCGCAGCCGCTTCGATCGGGTTTGCTGTCGGACCGGCAATCGGCGGGGTGATCACCCAGTACCTCTCGTGGCACTGGATCTTCTTAATCAACATCCCTATCGGGATCGTGGGCGTCCTCTTCGCGTCACGGGTGATTCCGGCCGATGAAGCGGACCGGGGACGTGGCGCGGCATCGTTCGATTACCCGGGCGCCATCCTGCTCTTTGCCAGCATGGTCTTCTGGGTCTTCTCTCTTGAGGAACTGCCTGCCCGGGGCGCAGCGGATTCGGGGATCCTTACCTACGTGATGCTCGCCCTGGTCTGCACGGCCCTGTTCGTTGCCCGGCAACTGACAACAAAGGACCCGTTCCTGAACATCCGGATCTTTGCATCCTGGCAGTTCTCGGCAGTCCTTGCAGCGTTCCTGCTAATCAACATCGTCTTCACGGGCATCCTGTACCTGCTGCCGTTCTATCTCACAAGCGGCATGCAGTTCGACCTCATGACCTGCGGTCTCCTCCTGCTGGTCCCCCCGGCCGTCATCGCCATCACCAGTGTCCCGTTCGGGAGATGGTCGGACAAGACCGGGCGCCGCCGGCCGTTCGCCATCATCGCCTGTGCCATTGTTGCCGTGTACAGCGCGTATTTCACGGTCGTCTCCCCCGAATACGGCATTGTGCCGCTCCTGTTCGGCTTCATCCTGATGGGGCTTGCGTTCGGGATCGGTTCCGCGCCTGCGTCAACCAGGATCATCGAGAAGGCACCCAGGGGCGAGGAGAGTACCGCGTCCTCCATCGTGATGACCATCGTCTATTTCGCCGGCATGCTCGGGACGGCATCCTATGCCGCGATCTTCACGCTCGCCACAAGGGAAGCCGGAGCCGTTGTGGACTTTGCCAGTATCAGCTGCGCAACACTCGTGTACGGGTTCCAAGTTACCGTAGGAGCCGGGCTCGTCCTTGCGGTCATCGCGGTCATCCTCTCGGCCATCGTGCCGGACGCTGAACGATCAGCCTGATCCGTACTATGCATGCTGTACCGTGTACCGGTGTGACCGTGAATACGGGCCACACCCTGCCAGACCATTTTCAATCGCAATAAAATGGTGTCAGGTAACGAGGCGATCACAGGGTATTGAACTTACATAACTATTGAACAACATACAATTTTTCTGCGTGTCTGTAGTGAGGGAGCCGGCCGATCAACCAGGAGCCGCTGAAATAACAAGCAGGGTCCCGGGGACGATTGAAAATTTTTGGCGGATGGCATCAGGATATTCTTCCAGAGGGAAGAAACCATATTACCCCTCCCGCCCAACCATTGCACAAGAATGACCGCGAAGAAAATCCTCTTCATCGTCCTTGACGGCATCTCCGACCGCCCCTGCCCGGCGCTCCGGGGCGGGACTCCGCTCTCCATGGCGAAAAAGCCCGTCCTCGACAAGCTCGCTGCCGAAGGGATCTGCGGGATCATGGACACAATTGCCCCCGGCATCCGCCCGGGCTCCGACACCGCCCACCTCGCCCTGCTCGGCTATGACCCGTACAAATATTACACTGGCCGGGGCCCGCTCGAATGCGTCGGCACCGGCATCGACATGAAGGCGGGAATGATCGGCTTCCGGTGCAATTACGCGACCCTTTCTCCCGAAGGGATGGTCATTGATCGGCGTGCGGGGCGCATTCACGACACGGAAGCGCTCAGCAAAGCCATCCAGGAGGGCATTGATCTCCTGAAGTTCGGTGTCAGGGTTACGTTCCGGTCCGGGGCCGGTCACCGGGCTGCCCTTGCTCTCGAAGGCGAAGGTCTCTCCCACTGTGTCTCCTCCAATGACCCGAAGAAGGAAGGCGTCGCTCCCCTGAAAATCACACCACTCCGCAAGGGGAAGAAGGAAGACAGGACTGCAGCGATCTGCAACGAATTCGTCAAACAGTCCACGAAGATCCTCTTCGACCACCCCATCAACCAGGCGCGGGCAGAACAGGGCCTCGCCCCGGCAAACATCGTCCTGATGCGGGGCGCCGGGGAGATGGGGGACTTCGAGCCCTTCCAGAAAAAATACGAACTGTCGGGATCGGTCATCTCGGCGGCGAGCCTCATCACCGGGATCGGGAAAGCAGTCGGCCTCCCCCATATCGAGGTTCCCGGCATCACCGGCTCGCAGAACAGCAACATTGCCGGTAAAGTTACAGCTGCGATCAAAGAACTTGAAACAAAAGACTTTGTCTTAATGAACATCAAGGGCGCCGACGAGTCCGGCCATGACGGGATACATGAGCAGAAGAAGGCGTTCATCGAGAAGGTCGACCCCCTGCTCGAATCCCTGCTGGGCCTTAAGGACACGATCATCATTATCACCGGTGACCACTCGACCCCTTCGTGCATCAAGGACCACTCCGCCGACCCGGTCCCCGTTTTGATCCGGGGCGAGGGCGTCCGGATGGACGATGTTGTCCGGTACGATGAGTTCAGTTGCGCAAAGGGCGGCCTTGGCCGGATCCGGGGAGTTGACCTTTTACCAATAGCCCTCGACCTCATCAACAAATCGCACAAGTTCGGGGCATAACCCCTCCCGGAGACCCATGAAAGAACGATCCGCACAAGACTGGCACCGGCACTGCCTCCTCCCCGATGGGACAGAACTGCAGGAGCACAGCCTCAAGACCTCGCGCGACATTGTGGTGGGGGAGTCCTGCCAGATCGACTACGGGCTCCGGGGCAACGACGTCTTTGTCGGCGAGTCCTCGAAGATCCGCGAGTATGTCTGGGCAGCCCGGGACACACGGATCGGGAACTGGTGCGAGATCGGAAGCGATGTTATCGCAAAACGGGACGCCTATATCGGCGAGGGCGTGAAGATCTTCGGGAAACTGGAGGTGAACGGGGCGCTTGACATCGGCGAAAAGGTCGAGATCGTTGACGGGTTTTCTGCAAAAGGCGACATCGCGATACGGAATCCGATGCCGGTCTACATGTTCATCATCATCTACTTAATGACCCTCCTCCATATCGAGAACGAGAAGGAGCTTGACCGTATTCTCGACGATCTCTTCTCGGACGAGGATGAGGAGAATCAGGAGGTCCCGCTCATGATTCCCGCCCGGTCAAAACTGAACATGAAGGTCTTCTCTGTTCCCTCGACCATGAAGATCGGGAAAGGGTGCCGGCTGCACGGGAACATCCGGGCAGGGTCCATCGATGTCCAGCAGGACACGGTGATCTTCGGCAGCCTCCGGGCAAAGAACCGGATCACGGTGGTGGACGGCGTCACGGTCCATGGCAACGTGGAGAGCGGATCGACTGTGTTCGTGAAACGCGGGGCCCGTATCCTCGGCGATGTCAGGGCGAAGTCGCTAGTGCTTCACGAGGACGCAAAGATTGACGGGACTATCGAGGCGCCGCACGGGATGCGGATCGAGCGGGGGGACTAAGGATGAAGGCAGCGGAGATCCTGGGTGTTGACGATATCGTGTTTATTGAGCCGCAGTTTTCGGTCCTCGCCGATCCGCGGTACAACGATACCCTGACCCTTGCGGGGGGTGACGAGGGCCGGTTCCTGCTGGACGAACAGGAGGAACCCCTTGCCCTCGCGTTTAAGCACGGCGACTGCTGGGTCACGGGGTCGTTCCTCTTCAGGAACCCGACAGCCCTCTTAATCGAGAAGTTCGAGAACGTAAATGGGGAGATCTACCAGGAGGACCGGGCTGTCTGGGCTGCGGCTGTCAGGGAATACTTCAGCCTTGCCCTCAGGTCAGAGGTATCCCCAACAATCGAAGATCTCAATCCCGGACGGCGGAGCATCCTGAAGAACCTGATCGAAAAGATCTGGGGCAGGGGGAACGGCACCCCCTGCATCGATGCCTGCTGCGGGTCTGGTGTCGGCTCACTCGTGCTTCGTGACCTTGGCTATACGCCCCTCTCGTTCGACAACGACCCGTCGCTCCTCTCGCTCGGCCTCTCGACCGGGCGTCTCCTGCCGGATGAGACGATGTGGATCGATGCTACGACCGTCTCGCAGTTCACCCCTCCCGTCCCCCGCGGGATCGGGATCATGATGGGCGAGATCAACTCATTCTCGCAGGAGATGTGGGAGCAGATCGTCTCCGAACTCTTCGCGGTAACAGAAGAAACCCTCATCACGGTGGGAACAGAGCCCGAGGCCCGAATAATCCGCGAATGGGGCGAAGGCATGGGAAGGACGGTGGAGATCAGCGAGAACCCGGCCGACCCTATCTACGATATCTGGGTGTGCCGGTCGAAAAAAGCGTAAGAGGTTTTCATTCTTCTTTTGGCGGCTGGACGCGTTTTAACCGCTCGCGGACACCGGGGCCGCTCTCCTGTGCATCGAACGGCGGGGTGCAGGACCGGATCCCCCGTTTCTTAGCAAACATGATGCCTGCATCAAGATTATCCGGAGTCAGGGTGCGGGTGAGATATTGTATATCCTTCTGGATCGCAGGTTCCTCCTCCTTTGGGGTTGTCATGGAAAACCATTGGGCAGGCCAACCATATAATGCTGATTGATCGCCGGAATGGGCGCTGGTTGTCCTGGGATTCCCGTCTTTGTTACCGGCGCCTTCGCCCGTGCTGTCCCCTCTGCGGCTTCTCCTTTTTTGGTTCCTTCACCTTGCCGGGATCGGGCTTTACCTCCTTCTCCAGCTCGCCGCTCTCCAGCTCCGCGATGATCTCCACCGGGTCGTCCATAGTCTTTGTCAGCCGGACGATCTCAAGCAACCGCTCCATGCCGATGAAGTGCTCGGCCATGACGCGGGCAAGCGGCGTCATCACGAGCTTTGTGCCATGCTTCTCGACAAGCCGGTTGGCGATGAGGTCCGGCAGCACGGGCTCCATGCTCCCGACCATCATGCTGTTGATCCGGTTGAGATCGGCCTCTTCGCCCCCGCAGGCAACCGCGTTTGCCACGTACTCCTCGGAGCTCTGCTCGAAGTCATGCTCGGGGGCAACCTCCTCCATCTCCCCTTTCAGGAGGCGGATTGCCACTTCCTCTTCCGTCCAGGGGCTCTCCCTTGAGTAACTCCCGCCGGGTTCTGCCAGGATAACAACACGGCCGAGATCATGGAAATCCGGCCGCCCTGCCCGCCCGGCCATCTGGTTGAATTCCTGCACAGAGAGCCAGTCGCGACCCATGGCAAGGGCATCGAAGATCACCTGCGAGGCCGGGAAATCGACACCGGCCCCGAGCGCTGCTGTCGTGACTACGGCCATCAGTTTTCCCTGCAGGAACCGGGTCTCGACATCCCGACGCTCCTGTGTGCTCAGGCCGGCATGGTAGGCCGCCGCCCGCATGCCAAGGGCGTCAGCGATGGTGTGGCAGCGGGCCCGCGCATTCGTGAAGATGATGGTCTGGCCCCGGTAGCCTTTCGAGGACGTACGCTTGTATTCCTCGGTTGTCATCTGCTTGATGGTCGGGATCTTCTGCTTGCGCTCGACGAAGAGGAGGTAGCGTTCGAGCCCCACCGGACGTTCCGCGTACTGGACGAGCTTGCAGTCCAGCTTCTTTGCCAGAATCTTCGGGGACCCGATGGTTGCCGAGAGGTAGAGGTACTGGGCCTGCGGGCAGAGGTACTTCAGCCGGGCGATCATGCCGTCGAGGCGGTGGCCCCGTTCGGGGTCCTCGAGCATCTGCACTTCGTCGATCACGACGGTTGCGATGTTCTTCATCTTCTCCCCGCGCCGGATCATGTTGTCCACGCCCTCGTAGGTCCCGACGATGATCGGGGCCTGCGGGTTCCGGTCCCCGACTTTTCTTGTCTCGGGAAGGTTCAGCCGGCTCACACCGGTCAGAAGCCCGGTCTTCGCAAATTTCGCGTACCGCTGCGTGAACCGCTCGTACTTCTGGTTCGCGAGGGCCACGAGCGGGACTAAAAAGAGCGTCCTGCCCCGGCCTTCGAGATAGTTCTTCAGCCCGGCCATTTCACCGATGAAGGTCTTCCCGCTCGCCGTCGCCGCCACCACCAGCAGGTCCTTTCCATAGAGCAGCCCTGCCTCGACAGCAAGCTGCTGGGCTGGCATCAGCTGTTTCACCCCGCAGGCATCCATGAACTGCCGGGGGAGGGGGAGCTCGTTGAGCGGGGCGGTCGTCATCACCGGGTGGGCCTCGAGTTTGTCGAAGAGCGCCGCACCCATTGTCATCTTCTCAGGGTTTAGCGTTGCAAGCACCCGGTCCAGGTTCCGGAACTGGATGAGAAGGCTCTCAAGGTGCTTGACCCCATCCCGGCCAAGCCGGCCCAGGTGGGCGACCTCGCGCCGGAGCTCGCGCCTGCCGCAGTCCAGGCAGATCTTCTCGTTCTTCCCGAACTGGACGGTGTTGTTGGCATCGAGCTGCGTGAACTTCTCGTCAAGGAGGCACATCCGGCAGGCATCGACCGTGCCGGACTTCATCTGGAAATCGGCAAGGAATGTCTCGAAGCGGTGGTCGCGCTTCACGAGCAGGATATCCGCTTCGCGCAGATTCGCGACAAGGTCCTTTGAGGGCGTATGCCGGTACTCCTTTTTTGTCCCCCACTTCACGCGGTACCTGGTGGGCCGGGGGCCGCGCGGGGTGTCCTGCAGGTCGACGTACCCGGCGCCACGCACGTTCCTGCCGTCGTAAAAGAGCAGCTTGTAACTGTCGCCTTTCTGGGGCTGGATAATAATCTTCATGGCCGGTTCACGGGGCGATCAGGTCGTGGATCACGTACAAGAGCCCCACGCCTTCCAGCCGCTTCAGAAAATCCGTGAACTCCTCGTCCACGACCACGATAGTGCAGTCGATCCCGTGGAACGCAGCCTCGATCACGCCCTCCCGTGCGCCAAAAAACATGTCCGGCTTCCTGTCGGTTGCATTCAGGGCGATGAACGCCTCGAGGCCGACCGCACCGACAAAACCGGCTTTTCCGATAACGTCCAGGAGCTTGTCGCGCTTCACCTTCCGCGAGCCCCCGTGCTGGATCCGGGGCACCTTGCAGACATGGACAACGCCTTCGTGGTGGTCTATGATCCCATTCAGCCGTGCGATCCCGACGTCTTCGTCCTTCTTTGCATCCGCGATTGCCGACCCGGTTGCCGCCGAAGGCTTCTTTGCGGCATAGAGAAAGCCGTCCTTCATGTACACGCCGACTTCGTCGCCGGCCTTTACGTTCTCGGCCGCGATTGCGGTCCAGACCGAGACCTGCTGGATGATGTCGCGCCGGATGTGCCGGGCATAGGACTCAAGTGACTCGGCGTTGGCGAGGACCCACTCGATACCCGATTTCGTGACCTCGTAATTGCCCCTGCCGCTTGCCGATACCATGCCTTCGTCCACGAGCTCGCGGATGTACTCGGAGATCGCCTGCGGGGTCACGCCCAGCTTCCCGGCAATCTCCTGCTGGCGCACGGCCGGCTGGTGCTCGGCGATCTCGACAAGGATCTGGAGGCGCGAGACCTCGCGCTTGCTCCGTAGGATAGAATAGAGGGGGTCCTTAACGCCCGGTGTCAAGCAGCACCAGCCCCTGTCCCTTCACGTCCATATGCGTGATCCGTTTGGCAAGGCCCTTGATGAATACCGGACTGACACTGAATTTCCGGGAAAGGTCGTTGATGGAACTGTTGCCCTTGTTCAGTTCCTCCTCGATATTCTCCACTACCGCCCGCAGGTTCTCGTCGTTGGAGAGCGCGATGTACAGGATATCAGAGAGATCGGAGAGGTTGCACTGGAAGTTTGCCCGGAACTTGTTGTAGGTTGCACGGAATTCCTTCTCGGGCTTCTTGCCAGGCTTTGGCATCCGCCACTGCTCCTCGACAAGGTTACCTTTCTTTAAGATCTGGAGGCAGAGCGGGACGGAGTCTTCGTCGATGTGTGACCGGATCTCATTCTCGGTCATCCACGACTTGTTTAAGAGTTCGTAGACTTTCTTGAAACTGGGGTCGTTGAATGTCATCAGGAGAGGGACCAGCTCTACTGGATCGTTAACGATGCGAATATGTCCCGGCACGGTGAAAACCCTATACATATATCCCCGCGAGCATCAATAAATTTTTGCGGCATGACCATGCAGAAATCGGGCAGGATCACGGTCAGGGGAATTGTGCAGGGTGTCGGGTTCCGCCCGTTCGTGTATGCACAGGCGCTCAGGCGGGGGATTTCCGGCACGGTCAAGAACCTCGGAAGCGAGGTGGAGATTGTTGCCCGCGGCAAGCCGGAGAAGTTCGACGCATTTCTCTCTGCCGTTTCCCGGGGTCCCCCGCTCTCCCGGATCGACTCCGTTGAATGTACCGGGACAACTGCCCCGATTGCAGAAGGGTTCGTGATCCTGAAGAGCGGTTCGGGTTCCTTCTCCGGCATGATCCCTCCCGATATCGCGATCTGCGACGAATGCATTTCAGATATTTTCCAGAGCGGGGGACGGTACCATAACTACTGGGCCACCTCCTGCGTGAACTGCGGGCCCCGGTACAGCATCATTAAGGAGATCCCCTATGACCGCGAGCGGACCTCGATGGCGGAGTTCCCTATGTGCCCTACCTGCGCAGCGGAATACCATGACCCACACTCCCGGCGCCACCATGCGCAGACGATTGCATGCGCCTCCTGCGGGCCGGAACTCACACTTTCCGACAAGCTCGGCTACAAAGTCGCATGTTCAGACCCGGTAAAGGAGGCATCCGGCCTCCTTGACGCGGGATTCATCCTCGCGATCCGGGGGATCGGCGGGTTCCATCTTGCCTGCGTGGAGGAATCAGCAGGAACGCTCAAGCACCGGCTCGGGCGGATCGAGCAGCCATTCGCCGTCATGGTCCGGCCGGATTATCTCGACCGGCTCGCCATCGTATCACCGGAAAACCGGGCCCTCATGGAAAACCCGGTCCACCCCATAGCGGTGCTGGAGAAGCGCGACCCGGACGCCCATGCCGGGATCAGCAACCTGCATACCATCGGCTGCATGCTCCCCTACACCGGTCTCCACCACCTCCTCTTCTCCCAGCTGAAACACCCGCTCCTGATCATGACGAGCGCAAATATGCCGGGCTACCCGATGATCACGGAGATCGACACTGCGATGGCAAAACTCTGCCGGGATGCTGATTTCTTCTTAACCCACAACCGGCAGATCGTGAACCGGTGCGACGATTCGGTGGTGCGGGACGGGTACATCATCCGGCTCTCCCGCGGGATTGCACCGAAACGGACGGCAATCGATCTCGGGAAACACTGCATCCTTGGCGTCGGCCCCGAGCTGAACGCTAATGCAACGATCTACAAGGATGGCTTTGCCGTCACATCTCCACACGTGGGAAATGTTCGGAACCCGGCAACGCTCGAATACCTTGAGGAGACGGTCAAAAACCTCCAGCGGATCCTCGGGGCGAAGTTCGACGTGATCGCCCATGACCTCCACCCGCAGTTTCTTTCCACCCGGTTCGCACGCGAGATCGCCTCCGAGCACGGCCTGGAACTGGTCCCCGTCCAGCACCACCGGGCCCATATCGCGGCAACAACCACGGAGCCCTGCATCGGTATCGCCATCGATGGCGTTGGATACGGGGATGACGGGACGGTCTGGGGCAGCGAGATCTTTGCCGGGCAGGTGCCGGATTTGCGGAGGGTCGCCCACCTCGAACCGGTTCCCATGCCGGGTGGCGACCTTGCAACAAAGTTCCCGGAGCGGATGCTCTACGGCATCCTGCCGGACAAGCGGATCGGGGCTCTCCTTGCATCCCGGGGATGGTCGGACATCGAACGGGGTGTGCTCCAAAAACAGATTGCATCGGGCTTTAATGTGACGCAGACCACGAGCACCGGCCGTGTGCTCGACGCTGCAGCGGCCCTGCTCGGGATCTGCCGGGAGAAGACCTATGACGGTGAGCCGGCCATGAAACTCGAGTCGGCGGCAGCCGGGGGACATGCGGAGAAGTGGGATCTTCTGTTTGCCACAAGGGACAACTGCGAGATGCTCTCCAGCCGGGCACTGGTTGAGACAGCGCTTGCACAGATGGATGCATC
>NZ_JAQTQD010000031.1 GCF_028712425.1 Methanoregula sp. | reverse complement strand
CCGGAGGATACCTTGCGTGCTACACGCCCTTTCTGGAACAGATGGCAATCGTGGTCGACGCTGCTTCAGAGAAGTTTGCGGAAGTCCACACCCACGAACTGATCGAGCGGGAGATGACCCGGTCGAAAAGGGGGACGCGGCCTTCGACGTCAGTGTGTCACTCGGGGTATGTGACGATCGCGAGGAAATAAGGGATTCCTCGCAATCACCCTTTTGAATACAATTGGGCTGATTATTCTAAGGGATTAAATGTGTCGACAAAAAATCATGGTATCCCTTTATCCAAAAAGCAAAGTGGTCGATGCTCACATTTGATCTTAAAAAATTGTTAAACATCTCGTTGGCACATCTCGTCTGTCCAACATCATAGGCATATCGAGCAATACGAATATACCATTCTGATCTGATTGAATACACCGGTAACGTCGCAATTTCTTTGAGGGTTTGCTGAAGATAGTTGGTTACAATCAATTTTTTCTGCTGATACATCGCCTCATCACAAATATCCAGTCCAGCATCTAAACCGGCCAAATAATTTCCATATTTCATCCGGCTTTCTTTTAAGTCAATCAAGCTTTTGAGGACTTTTTCGTGATTATAATTATTGGGATTATTTTTTTGGAGGGCCATTAATTCTTTTACCCAATAACATTTCTCGTCGACACAAAACTCAGGCAAGGATAAGAGATGTTTTTCGATTTCACTTTCCATTCCATTAAGATGAGAAATAACCCGCTCATGAAAGGCTATAAAAATCCCCAATTGACCAGATATTTTTAATTCTCTTAAAACTCGATTAATTTCGTTCAATGAATAATATCTTAAGGTGAGATCTAATTGGAGATATTTATCGAATTGTTGTTCAATGTGTGTAAGGTATGAAGGCTTTAGGAGTTGCGAATTCCAACGAATACGTAATTCATCAATATCATATTTTATTTTCTGACGATCCGTCAATTTCGAGTATAAGGCAGAGCGACCCTTTTCAAGAATCAAAATGATTTTGTCCTTATCGCTTTTTTGTCGGTAATACGCTAACTGTAAATTAAAAAACTCTAGCAAATCATTGACATTGGTGAAATATATATGGGTACGATAATCGTCAATCCACTTCTCCGCAGTTGTAAAATCCCCCTCTAATGCATTACTTTCAATCAGGTTTTGATAACTAACATGAAGGAGATGCTTACTCCCTGCTGCAACAGCGGAGTGGGCAGCTTTTTCATAATAATGAAAAGCCTCAGCACTATTACCCTCAAGTTTCCGCATTTGGCCTAGATCATTAAAGATAGGTGGCAACGATTCACTTGATGAATTTGTAAAAGATGATATGGCAGAGATAAGAGTATCTGAGGCTGCAGCGATATCTCCCCTCATCTCATAACAAATAGCAATTGCATGTGCCCGTCTTAAAATAAGATCTCCTTCAACATTTTTTAAATTAAAAAGTACTTCCAACGCACCCTTATAATTTCCCAACAGTACGAAATACTCTGCCTTTGTAAGATTAAAGGATGCTTTCTCTTCCTCAAACAGATATTTTTCATCAAAAGATAGGATTGTTTCAAATGCTTTTTTTGGATTTTCTTTTATCAGATGGTTTCGTGCACAAAGTAGACGCCATTCGTATTGCATCAATGGATCTATGCAGAACCAACTGTAACAAGATAGCAAATTTTTTGCGCGTTCGTCATCTCCGGCTTTTATAGATAACAAAATTTTACTGAAAATATGCGAAAACGGCCATATGATCTTTTTCAAGGAGAGAATCATTAATAGCAAAATTTCTACCCAAAGGAGGAGCAGGATGAAGAAGGTAAAATCAGAAATCCATCTCATCGACCATACAAATAAGGTTACAAAAAATATGCCGGCTCCAATGATTGCTTTAATTCGATAACGTGGATGCGATAAAAAGTGAAAATCCTTAAACCCTCGATATCCTGCAATAAGAAATAATACGATAATTACACCGATACCAATGGCATCCCTACTCTCAAATGCTGAAAGAAAAACATCAATTTCTTGCATCAAAACCTCATATCAAACAAATAAATTATGGTTCGAATAATCGATTGTGTTACACCGCTTTAATAATTAAATTGATATATCATGCATTATTTTACTTTTTTGAGATCTTGATGAGGGGTGAAACATTTCACTCATTATTACGATTCCATACGCGCAAAACACCTGTTGGGTTTTGCGCTACGCACTTATCTGTTCATGCGATAGAAAAACGTCCGTGAGGCCGCCGCGGGTGCGCCCCTGCGGGGAGGCAATCGTCGCATCAGCGAGGATTGCCTGAAGAAGGCTTCAGCCTTCGACCGCGGCTGCAAGCATCGTAATAAGAGTAGGGAAGCTCGGCCTGCAGCCTAGAGCCGGCCGTACTTCTTGTGTGCCTGTTCGATGGTTAGAATTTCATGAACTCTGACAATTTTATTCGGTAAATCCACGGAATAGAATACCGTGAACTTCCGTGCAATGTGCATCCGGTACACCTCTCGGCCCTTTCGCAGGTTGATACGTTCCTTGTTTCCTCCGCTGCCGGGAAACGGATCGTCTTCAAGGCGGGCCAGAGCCTCGGTGATAATCCTCTGTGACTTTTCCGGTACCGAATTGATAAAATGGATTACAGTGTTCCGGACTTTAACGAGAAAAGTCAATCCTTAATCTCCGAGAGCGGCACATATTCCGAATCGGGAGTGTTTTCCCAGACCAGCAGGTCTTCTTCGAGCCGTGCCTTCTTCGCCCGCTCAATGAGTTCCCCAAGAAGATCATCATAGGTCTGGCCTGCTCCTTTCATGGCCCCGAGTTCCTTCCAGATCTTTTCAGAGACCGGCAAACGCTTCAGCGCTGGCATGATCATGATGTAAACACTGTAAATGTTTAAAACCTTTACAGGTAAAAATATTGCCATCATTATATACAACTAATCATTATTCGACTTCGTTCTTCTCTCCTACACTCAATTAATTCTGACAACAGACTGAGGCTCATTCATAACGGTAGCTCGGGAATGACTCCGTCATCACAGGTGTTATTTTTCTGTACCCACGTGACCCCCTACAACCAACCACACAAAGATTTTCATACAACTCAGAAGTAAAACTAACAAAATTCCCTTAAAAATTCTCAAGACATGTTGTGGGTCGCATGGGTACAAACTGATCTGGCCCCGCATTCACCCACGCAAATCAACCCTGCAAGAGCGTAGAAAAAACTGCATATTTTCGAGAGACATTATCATCAACTAGGAAAAATCGTCAGCCAAACCAGCAATTGCGCTACAGTACACTTTGTACCTACACGACCCCCAACACGAACCACCAACATTTTATTGCACCCGCTCATTCCCATACTCAGGAAGATTGTACTATGACCCGTTTCCGCATACGCCCCGGCACCCGCAGCGCATCGCGGCGGCTGAAGCGCCCGATTCCGGATATCCGAACGTTTGCCTCGATTATCCGGAAGATTTCCATCGAAAATCCGTTCGGGTGCACTTCATATCATACCGTGAGGAGAGTGCATCCACCGGTGAAAGCGATCCGAGAACGCTATACGGCCAAGTTCGTATATCTCGATGTAAAAGGGAAACAGGTGGGCGCCAGTTCCGAAGTGTACGATTCGGTTGAAGGGTACGAGATCGGGAAAGCAGCTATGATCACGAGCCTCGCCAACATCGCCGCCCACCGCGGGAAGATCGTGCACCATCCGGATGCCGACCTCTTCTCAGCCATCCTGAAATGTCACGACCCATCGGGCGAACTTTATTTCGTGAGCCTTACCCGGGAAAAGATTACGGTCTCATCCTACACGGACGATGCAATCCTGAAAACCGTGGAGAAATGGGCGGGCACGGTACCGGAACTGGCGTGAACCTGTCAGGTGAAAACAAGGGTTGGGGTTACTCCACAATCGCGTGCGAGTTCTTATCCCCGCGCCCGATCCCCTTGTAGATGAACCCCTCGCGGATGTACGCATCCGGATCAACAAGGTTCCGCCCGTCGACAATCGCCGGGTGCTTCTTCCCGGACAGGCTCCGGATCACCTTTGCGTCAAGCGTCCGGTACTGGTGGTGGCTGGCAAAGATCACGACAGCATCCGCTCCTTCCAGCGCCGCTTCAACAAAGGGGACCATCGCCACGCCCGGATACTCCGCAACATACGGGTCGTGAACGCTGACCTTTGCTCCTTCCGCAACGAGCAGGTCACGGTAGGGCTCGGCCGGAGTATTGCGCGTGTCGTCGGAATTCGCAAGGAACGACCAGCCGAGGAGCGCGATCTTCGCTCCCTTCAGCGGCGTGCCGGCCCGGGCAAGCGCATCCTTTGTCAGACGGAACATGTGGGTGGGCATGAAGTCGTTGATCCGCCGGGCGAGAACGTAGAGGGAGGGCTCGCCCTTCGGGAAGTCAAGCTCGTCCTTTCCGAGTACCTGCACGCCGCGTTCGAGATGGTAGGTATCCTTAGTGAGGCAGTGGCCGCCGACACCGGCACCCGGCCAGAGCATTGCTCTCGTGATCCCCTCACCCTTGAGGCTGTCAATGCCGGTCCGGACATCGTAGACGTTAATCCCCATTGCTTCGCAGTAGAGGGCGAGTTCGTTGATGGCAGCGATCTGGAGATCGCGGAAGGTGTTCTCCGCCGTTTTCGTGACCTCAGCTGCGGTTGCGGTCATGGGGATAACCTTCCCAACAGTCAGGACCGGGGAGTAGAGTTCCGTTGCCCGCTGCGTGCTGGTTTCATCGATGCCGCCGACAATCCGGTCGTGCTCCCGGATGTTCCGCAGGAGCCGGCCAACCATCACCCGCTCCGGAGCATGGGCAAGGGCAAAGTCCTTCCCGGCAACAAGGCCGGACTCCTTCTCCAGCAGTTCGCGGGCAACGCCGTTTGTCGTCCCCGGGGTGATGGTCGATTCGAGCACGACCAACATACCGGGACTGAGGTTGTGGCCCACGTTCCGGATGCCTTCGAAGAGCGCAGAGAAGTCTGGCAGCAGGTCCTCCTTGTTCAAAAACGGGGTCTGGATGGAGAGCGTTACGGCATCCAGTTCCCGTATCTTCGAGAAATCAGAGGTACAGGAAAACTTCCCTGCGCGAGCGACCTTCTTCAGTAGTTCTTCAAGGCCTGGCTCCTCGCCTTTCAGCGGGCTCTCGCCGCGGTTGAGCATCGCAATCTTGTAGCCCGATGACGGGGAATCGCGCTGGAACCCGTACACCGATTCGAAGTGCGGGACATCAGCAAAGAGTGCCGCTGCCGGAATACCTACATATCCCATGCCAAGGACGCCGATCTTTTTTATCGGGCCGCGTTTCCTGATAACATCCGAGAGCATCACTTCACCCGTACGTTTGTTCCTATTAATCGTCAGGCTATCCCGGAGAGGATCTGCTCGCACACCCTGAGGTTGTCGATTGCCTGGTCGGGAGTAACGGGGAAGGGTGTTCCTTCGCGGGCGCAGTCGACAAACATGGAGAGTTCGCGCTTTAAGGGCTCGAGCTTGTTCACCATCACCTTCTCGATGATATTCTCCTGCACGTACCGCTCGGCCTCGAACTGGTACTGGCCCGGCTTCCGGTAGATGGTGACCTCCTGCGTCATGAAATCGCCTTCGATGGTGCAGTCTTCCTGCTCCACGTAGATCATCCGGATCTTCTTCGAGGCCTTCCGGCTTGCCGAGAGCGCAACCGGGACATTCCCGCACTTCATGAGCACACTGCAGACATCGGGAGTCCCGGCGCTGTGAATAGTAGTCGGGTGACAGAGGAGGTTCAAGAGGATGTCGATATCGTGGATCATCAGGTCTTCCACTACTGTGCCGCCCGCAAACCGGGCCGATGCCGGATTATGCCGCTTCATCTCGATATAGAGAGGTTTGTCAACGATCTTCCGGATCTCGCTTACCACCGGGTTGAAGCGCTCGATATGGCCTACTCCGAGGGTAATTCCGGAGGGGGCCGACTTCATCAGATCAATGGCCTCTTTTGCGGAAGCACAGATCGGCTTCTCGATCAGCACATGCTTCTTTGCAGAGAAGACCTGGCGAACGGTTGCTGCATGAAACTGCGTTGGCACGCAGACACTGACTGCATCCGCATGAGCCAGGAGTTCGTCCATGGTGGCACAGACCCGGGCCCCGTGCTGTTCACCGACGGCCTGCGCGGCAGCACTGTTGAGATCATAGACTAAGACCCGGTCAATGCTCTTGAGCTCGGAACAGACCCGGACATGGTTCTTTCCCATGGTTCCGACACCGATGATACCGACATCCATCTTACTTCACCCGGTTGATCGTTTCACAGATATATGCCAGCTGTTCCCCGGTGAGAGAGGGGTGGACGGGAAGGCTCAGTACCTCTCCGGCAAGCCGTGTCGATACCGGACAGGGATCCGGCTCATTCTTAAGATTGAAAACCGGCTGACGGTGGAGCGGGACCGGGTAATGGATCGCGCTCCCGATATTGTTCTCTTTCAGGTAATCCATGAATGTCGCCCTGCTCATCGGGAAGTCTTTTGTGACCCGGATAACGTACTGGTGGAAGACCGGCTTTGTCCCGGGGAATTCGGCGGGAGTGACGAGCCCCTTCGCACGGATATGGCTGCTGAGGAAGGCCGCATTCTTCCGCCGCGATTCATTGAATTCGCCGATCCTTTTGAGCTGGGCGAGGCCGATTGCAGCAGAAATGTCCGTCATGCGGTAGTTGTATCCCAGGCAGGTATGGAGATATTTTTCGCTCTGGCCATGGTTGATGACCAGCCGCAGCCTGTCGGCAAGTCCCTTATCACCGGTCGTCACCATCCCGCCTTCCCCGGTGATCATGTTCTTTGTTGCATAGAACGAGAAGCAGGCAAGGTCACCGAATGAGCCAACAGTCTTTTTGTTCAGGACGGCACCATGCGCCTGTGCCGCATCCTCGATCAGGACCAGGTTTTTCCGCTGGCAGATCTCCTGGACCGCAGGGACATCGAACGGGAGACCAAAGAGATGGACACCGATGACGGCCTTTGTCCGCGGCGTTATTCTCTTCTCGATCTCCCCCGGCACGACCACGAACGACCGGTCATCGACATCGGCAAATACCGGTGTGGCGCCGCACATCAGCACCGACGATGCCGTTGCATAGAACGTAAAGGCCGGGACAATGACCTCGTCGCCCGGCCCAACACCGGCTGCCAGCAATGCGGCATGGAGGGCGGCCGTCCCGTTGTTCACGGCTACCGCGTGGGAAACGCCGCAGAATCCTGCAAACTGCTTCTCGAATTCCGCAACCCTGCTCCCTGACGCCAGCATGCCCGATTCGAGCACCGCAGTGACTGCCGAAATCTCCTCATAGCCCAGGACAGGCCGTGCAACCGGTATGAAATCCACGGTGAAACCCCGCACAATGGTACAGATACTGATACAAAATGCGTAACCATTCGTTAATAGCATTCCTGTCGGCAAAAGGTATGGCGGGGGCGAAGGATAGGTAATTAGGGCATGAGAAAAATATACTGATCCGGAAGACAACAGGAGGAGCTGCGGTGCGCCACATCATATCAATCGGGGATTTTGACCGTGAATGGATCGACAGCCTGCTTGACCATGCAGACCGGATTGACGGGAAACAGTTTGATTCCCATGCACTCGAAGGAAAGATCCTTGCCGTCCTCTTCTTTGAGCCCAGCACGCGGACACGGCTCTCGTTTGAGTCCGCCATTGCGCGCCTTGGTGGCACCTCCCTCTCGGTAGGGAGTGTCGAAGCCTGTTCCATTGCAAAAGGCGAAACCCTTGCCGACACTATCCGGGTCGTGAGCGGGTACGCGGATGCAATCGTTATCCGGCACCCGAAAGAAGGAGCAGCGCGCCTTGCCTCTGAATTCTCCACGGTCCCGGTCATCAACGCCGGCGATGGGGCCGGCCAGCACCCGTCCCAGACCCTCCTTGACCTGTACACCATCCGCCAGTCCATGCCCATCGACGGCATCGACATCGCGCTTATCGGCGACCTGCGCTACGGGAGGACTGCACACTCCCTTGCCTCCGCCCTCTCGCTGTACAACGCACGACTCCACACGCTCTGCCCCCGGGGACTCGAACTACCCGAGACGCTCTATGCGCGACTGGAGGAGCAGGGGATGGAGATCATCGCCCATGAGAATATCACCGACATCATTCCCGAAGTGGATGTCCTGTACGTGACACGGGTCCAGCGCGAGCGGTTCCCCGATTCGGCATCCTACTTCAATGTTGCATCGAGTTACCGTATCACGCCGGAACTCCTCGCGGATGCAAAGAAGCACCTGATCGTCCTCCACCCTCTCCCGCGGGTTGACGAGATCGATCCCCGGGTCGACGAGATGCCGCACGCAAAGTATTTCGAGCAGTCGAGAAACGGCGTCCCGGTGCGGATGGCGATGCTGATGCAGGTGATGCAATGAAGAACAATGAAACCCAGGAGAACGAAGGTCTCCTCGTCCGCCGGATCAAGAACGGGACCGTAATTGACCACATCAGTCCCGGTGAAGCGCTTAATGTCGTCAAAATTCTCGGAATTACCGGAACAACCCAGGAAGCGCTTTCCATTGCTACCAATGTCCCGAGCAGGAACATGGGAAAGAAAGACATCGTCAAGCTGAACAACCGCGAACTCTCCAAGGAAGAGGTTGACCGGATTGCCCTCATCTCGCCAAAGGCCACCATCAACATCATCCGAAACTTCAAGGTCTTTGAGAAGAAAGGCGTTGAAACGCCAACGTTAATCGAGGGACTCGTCCGCTGCCCGAACCCCGGGTGTATCTCCAACACGCACGAACCGATACGGAGCAGGTTCTCGGTGAAGGAGAAGGGACTCCACTGCATTTACTGCGACTGGGTCATAACCGGCGACATACCCAGCCATATCATCTGACATTCTTTTTTCTCGTGGCGCCCGTGGCCCTTTTTTTTAAGATCCACCACCAGCGTTTCGGTGTTTCCGCGGGAGATGACAGAAAGGTATTTTCCTTAAGGCTGCTTAGTCAGATAACCATTGGTTTTTGGACCAGTACCAACTGATGGCATTAAATATCTGTTCATTGATAAATTCAGGTTAGTGATCATGATGAGATCCAAGACATTTTTGTTGTACGCAGGACTGGTAGTCCTGTTCCTGGCCCTGGCAATCCCCGGGGCATCCGCAGCCGATACCGCGAAAGCAGGGTACATCACCGTCGGATTAGCCCCTGTGGCACAGTTCGATGCCCACTATGCTTTCACGACAATCCCCACGAAAGTCGACTTTGTTGATACATCGCTTGGCTCCAAACCGATGACCTGGGAATGGGACTTTGGTGACGGTGTCACGTCAACGGAACAGAACCCGAGCCACACCTACCTCAGGCGCGGCACCTACACGGTCAAGCTGACCGTGAAGAATGCCTACGGAACCAGCACCGCTATCAAGGTAGACCATATCTCTGTTGGCATGCCCCCGAGGGCAGCATTCGTCGGCAGCCCCACCACCGGTGGCGCACCGATGACGGTTGCATTCACCGACCAGTCGACCGGCCAGGTGAACCAGTGGACCTGGGACTTTGGTGACGGACAGGGGTCAAACGAGCAGAACCCGGTGCACACCTACTGGACTGCCGGAAACTACAATGTCATCCTGACGGTCTCCAATGAGTTCGGTATCTCGGATGCCATGCGGAACCAGTATATCACCGTTTCTGGTGACCTTGCCGCAAAGTTCGACACCTTCCCCTCATCCGGAAAGGCACCCCTCACGGTCCGGTTCACTGACCGCTCGACCGGCAGCCCGGCTGCCTGGTCCTGGGAATTTGACGATGGTATCACCTCGAACGAGCAGCACCCGTCCCACACCTTCTCGACCGCCGGTTCCTATAACGTGAAACTCACGATCACCCGCGGCACAGAGACTGCCTCAACAACCCAGATCGTCAACGTCGGCGGCGTCCCTGACGCAGAGTTTGTCGGCTCACCCCTCCAGGTGAACCCGAACGAGAACGTCCAGTTCACGGACAAGTCCGGCCATGCCCCGACTGCCTGGTCCTGGGACTTTGGCGACACGGCAACATCAACAGTCCAGAACCCGTCCCACTCCTACCAGGTGAAGGGCATCTACACGGTTGCGCTCACCGCACGGAACGAGAACGGAAAGGACACCGAAATCAAGAAAGGGTATGTAAATGTCGGAATGCCCCCGAAGGCTGACTTCTACCCGGTAGCTACGCCCTACGCCATGTACTCTGTCCCCAAGACCGTTCAGTTCATTGACCAGTCGACAAACATGCCGACCTCCTGGTCCTGGGACTTCGGCGACGGTGCAACCTCCACGGAACAGAAGCCGACCCACATATACATGAAGGAAGGCACCTACACCGTCACGCTCACGGCCAAGAACAACTTCGGTTCTGACACCGTGATCAAGAAGGACCTGATCACTGTCGGTGGCGGTGCAGCCGTTGACTTTGTTGCAGACAAGACAACCGTTGGCGTTGGACGGGTTGTCAGCTTCACCGACCTTTCGACCAGCAACCCCATCAACTGGGTATGGGACTTTGGCGATGGTACAACCGGAACCGGCCCGAACCCCGACCATGTCTACCGGGCAACCGGTGTCTACGATGTTACCCTGACGGCATCGAATCCTTACGAGACCAACACCCGCACAAAGAACCAGTACATAACCGTTCTCTCCATTCCCCGGGCGGACTTTGTTGCTGACAGGACAAAGGGCGGAGCCCCCATGGCAGTTGCATTCACGGACAAGTCCTTGAACGCACCGACTGCCTGGAAGTGGGACTTTGGCGATGGCGCAAGCTCAACCGAGCAGAACCCGACCCACACCTACACGACCCTTGGTGTTTACACCGTGACCCTGACCGCGTCTAACAAGGACGGATCGGACACAACATCGAAGGTCAACTACATCTCTACCACCCTTTCCCCGGTAGCCGACTTCAAGGCCAACCGCCAGGTCGGCAAGGCCCCGTTCATTGTCGAGTTCACTGACCTTTCGTCCAACAACCCGACCTCCTGGAGCTGGGACTTTGGCGACGGGACCTCATCCACGGAACAGAACCCCCGTCATATTTACCTCCACGAGGGTTCCTATGATGTCAGCCTTACCGTAGCCAACCAGTACGGGGCTGACTCTGTCTACAAGACGGGAACATCCGCACCGTCAGCCGCAATCGTGACCACTGAAGGACCTGCTTCACCGGTCACCGAAAGCCCGGCCGCTGTAGCAACAGGCGAAGCACCCGCGGCAAAGCCGACAACACAGGCGCCCCTTTCCGCTGCAGTGCCGCTGCTTGCAGCAGTCATTGCACTGATCGGTGCAGTCCTTGTTTCAAGGAAATAATCCCTTTTTTCACCGGTCGGACGATGGACGACTGGTCCTGGTAAGATTCTTGTTAAAAACGTCCGCCCTGCTTTTAGTGCAGGACGTGCCCGTGGACATCGATCTCGCCGCGGTAGATCCGCGTGCTCGAGATCCAGTGGCCGTCCTCGGCAAGGACACAGGTGATCTGGTGGATGTCCACCTTCTGCCTGCCCTTGCCACGGCGTTCCTTGTTGATCTCAACAGCAACCGGAAGTGTCTCTTCGGAGACCACAATGGCATCAAAATCGGAGTCAACCGCCGATCCGAACCGGTCGTTCAGCGGCTCGATGTTCCAGCTGGCAACGTCATCCTTTGACAGGATATATGCCTCAAGGTCGGCTTTCCGGTCGGTATACGAGCGTATCGGGTGGATTTTCCGGCTCGCGAAGGTGTCCGTGGTGAGCCCGATCACAACATGTCCTCCCTTCCCGGCAAGATCGAACGAGCGGTCCAGCAGGCGCTTGTGCCCGTCATGAAGGGGATCGAACGTACCCCCTACCATAACCTTCATGTTCCTCCATTCTTAATTTCCTATGTTATTATGGCTATGGATGCGAAAATCTCCGGCGTTGCCCTCTTCCAGGCCGGGAATGCAACCGTGACGGGGGATGTCACGCTGGGAAAGGACGTCGGGATCTGGTTTGGCGCCGTGATCCGAGCCGACAGGGACCGGATCGGGATCGGCGACCGATCCAATATCCAGGACAACTGCGTGGTCCATACCAGCAAGGGATTCCCCGTCATCATCGGCAGCGACGTTTCGGTCGGCCACGGGGCAATTCTCCACGGTTGTACGATCGGGAACCGCGTCCTTGTCGGGATGGGAGCTATCGTCCTGAACGGAGCGAAGATAGGGGAGGGCTCGGTTATCGGCGCCGGTGCGGTGGTAAAAGAGGGCATGGATGTCCCGGAACGGTCGGTTATTGTCGGCGTTCCCGGAAAAGTCGTCAAGCAGGCCAGCGACGAGCAGCAGCAGCACATCCTGAAGAATGCCGCATCCTATGCCGAACTCGCCGGAGAGTACGCCCGCCATGGCTAACATTGTTGTTATCGGTGCCGGGGTTGCCGGCATCCAGGCAGCCCTCGATATTGCGGGCCATGGCATCCACGTCGACCTTGTCGAGCGCGAGCCCTCCATCGGAGGCCACATGGCGCAGCTGGACAAGACCTTCCCCACAAACGACTGCTCCATGTGCATCCTCTCACCCAAGATGGTGGACGTGTCCAGGCACAAAAACATCAGCATCCATACCTGTGCCGAGGTCGAGCGGATCGAAGGAGAGGCCGGTCACTTCCGGGTCACGATAAAGAAACACCCGCGGTATATCGATGAGGTCACCTGTACCGGCTGCGGGGACTGCATCCAGATCTGCCCGGTCGAGGTATACAACCGGTTCGATGCCGGGGTCGGCGTGCGGAAGGCCATTTACAAGCCGCATGCACAGGCGGTGCCGGACATTGTGGTCAAGGACCAGGAGCACTGTATCGAGTGCGGGCTCTGTTACGATGTCTGCGGCCCGGGCTCGATAAAGAGAAAGGACGAGGAGACGACACTTGTCCTTGATGCGGCAAGTATCATTGTCACAATCGGCTACGATGTCTTCGATGCAAGGAAAAAGACGCCCTTCAACTACCTCCGGCTTCCCGATGTCATCACCAGCCTCGAACTCGAACGGATGATCAATGCCGGCGGTCCGACCGGGGGGAAGGTCAAACGGCTGAGCGACGGCAGGGAGCCCCAGTCCATTGTCTTCATCCAGTGCGTGGGCTCCCGCGACATGACCATCGGGTGCCCCTCCTGCTCCTGTGTCTGCTGCATGCAGGCCTTAAAGAACGCGATCCTGATCAAGGAGAAACACAAAGAGACGGATGTCACGATCTGTTACATGGACATCCGGGCGTATGGCAAGGGGTACGAGGAGTATTTCGAGCGGGCGAAGTCGCTGGGTATCCGGTTCCTCCGGGGCATGCCCTCCGATGTGCTCGCAGACGGGAAAGAGAGCGGCATGATCCTGCAGGTCGAGAACTCTGAGACGGGGGAAGTCCAGGTCCTCCACCCGGACCTCGTGATCCTCTCGATCGGTATCCGTCCTGCCGAGGCAGGGCCGGCTCTTGCAGAGAAACTGGGTATCACCTGCGAAGAGAACGGATTTATCCGGCCGGTGAACGATGCCGTTGATACAATAACAACACTCCGGCCGGGGATTTACGTAGCCGGAACGGCAACAGCTCCCCGGGATATTCCGGACAGCGTGGCCTCGGGGCAGGCGGCGGCAATGCGGGCATGGATCAACGCGATAAAGGTGGGGCAGTAAGTGGACACCTCGCCAACGCTCTGGTGGGATAGTGACAAAAACTGCCTCTGCTATATCGAGCAGACGCTCCTGCCGGGAGAATACAGGATAATCGAGTGCCGGAGCATTGACCGGCTCGCGACCGCTATCCGGCGGCTGGAGATCCGGGGGGCACCCGCGCTCGGCGTTGCCGGGGGTTATGGCGTGGCCATTGCAGCACTCACCGTGAAGAGTGATGCATTTCCCGCATTCATGGAAGGGGTAAAACGGGACGCTGAACTGATCCGTTCAACCCGCCCGACTGCCATCAACCTTGGCTGGGGGATCGACCGGGTACTGGCGGCGATGAAGACGGCCGATAAGCCGGATGAGGCCTGTACGATTGCACTCAGGGAAGCTGATACAATCGCCCGCGAAGACACTGCCTGCTGCCATGCCATCGGGAAGAACGGCGCCGCCCTGCTCCCGGACCGGTGCACGGTCCTCACGCATTGCAATGCCGGGGCGCTTGCCTGTTCCTCGTGGGGGACGGCACTGGGCGTGATCCGCTCGGCGGTCGAGGCTGGAAAAGACGTGAAGGTCATCGCCTGCGAGACGCGGCCGCTCCTGCAGGGAGCACGCCTCACGGCATGGGAGCTTGCCCGCGACGGGATTGACGTGACCGTGATCACCGACTCGATGGCCGCCCGCTTCATGAGGTCCGGCAAGATAGACGCTGTCGTTGTCGGGGCGGACCGGATCACCCACGACGCGGTCTTCAACAAGATCGGCACCTACATGCACGCGATCTGCGCCCGCCACCACAGGATCCCATTTTACGTGGCCGCCCCGCTCTCGACATTCGATCCGGAGAAGAGCGAACACGATGTCGAGATCGAGGAACGGGCACGCGAAGAGGTCACGACCATGGGCAGCAGGGTGTATATACCTGACGGCGCAAAAGTGAAAAACCCGGCCTTCGATGCAACCCCCATGGACCTTGTCACGGCCATCATCACCGAGAACCGTGTGCTCCGCCAGCCCATCGATACCCGGTCACACTTATCTCGTACTACATCCCATTAGACCACAACCGGAAGTGCCCGATGGCATTTGTTGACCTCACCCCCTGGAACCACGTGATGCTCTTCATCGGCCAGGTCACGGTCATCGTCTTCCTCTCGGCACTTATCATCTCCTTTATCCTTGTGGTCATCTCGATCTACTCGATACGGCAGAAGAAACTCTACTTGCCGGAACTCATCAAGGCCGGCCTCGTCTTTCTCGAAGGCCTGATGAAGGCCATGTTCCGGTTCCTCGGCCTCGAAGACCAGGAGATGCTTTCGTTCTTCATCAAGCTCCAAAACACCATGAACGCTGCCAATTTCGCAGCGATCCCGGTTGCAGAACGGGCAATCTTCATGCCCCAGTGCCTGCGGTCATCCCAGTGCCCCGCCAACCTCACCCCGGAAGGCCTCAAATGTAAAACCTGCGGCCAGTGCACCGTGGGCGAGGCAAAAACCCTTCTGGAGCATATGGGATACAGGATCTTCATCGTGCCCGGTTCGTCCTTCATCAAGCGCATGGTAAAGAAGTACCGCCCGAAGGCAATTCTCGGGATTGGCTGCCTTGCCGAGGTGAAGGAAGGCATCGATATGGCCGACAAGATGGGCCTCGTGGTGATGGGCGTCGTCACCTTAAAAGAGGGCTGCGTGGAGACGATCGTCAACTGGCCGGATGTCTACGAAGTGGCAACGCTGGGAATCGACCCGGCGTCAGTCCCCGAGAACCTTCATACTCTTGCCGATTAAATTCCCGCTCTTTATCTTTCCGTGGACGATGATCGCGTCCGCGCTTGTGACATCGCCAACCGTGACGTTGGGGCGGAGGATCACCCGGCCGCCGGCCTGGACCGTGTGGACGACCGCGTTGTCGAGGATCACGACATCGCCCTGCGAGACTATCGGCCCCTTGACCCGGCACTGGCTCCCGATGACCGCACTCCCGCAGGTGATATCCAGCGCAACGCTCGACCGCGGGCCGAGCTCAAGGGTGCCGGTGACATTCAGCCGCCCCCAGAAATGCGTGCGGGGCGGGACAACGAAGTCGCCGTCGATCCGGACGTTCCCTTCGAAATACGAGCCTTTCTGCGCAAAATAGGTTGTTCCTTTCTGGATCACCGTGGGCATTGTTCTCACTTCTACCTGTGGTGCCAGTGCGGGGATAAACTTGTTGCTCGGAGCCACCCGGGGCGGGGCTGCGGGCCGGGGTGACTACCCGAAAAAGAGAGCTGAGATCACGAAGACAAGAAGCGATGCGAACATGCCGTACTTGAGCGCCGCTGATGCCTTCGACTGCCGGACACAGGCCGGCGTGTCGCAGGAAAGGGCCTTTATGGCTGCCACGATAAGGATAACGTCAACAATCCCGATGAGGACAAGGTACGGGATACCCCACCACAGGAAAGGGACTGCGCTTGCGATGGCAGAGAGCAGGACAAAGACAAAGGCGGTAAGGGCGGTCTTCTTCACGCCGATCATGATCGGGAGCGTGACTGCCCCCCCGGCTTTGTCCCCCTCGACATCCTCTGCGTCTTTTATGAGCTCGCGGGCCATCATCGCAAGGAAGGTCATGACTGCGATGGGGACGAGATGGATGAGCCCGTCCATTCCCGCGAAAGCCCCGCCAAAGAGGAACATGCTCCCCGAGAGGTAGGAGACCGCAATGTTCCCGACAAGCGGGATGCTCTTGAGCCGGGCCGCGTAGAGGACAAGGAGCAGGGAGTTGAAGACGGCAAATGCGATGCAGATCCAGTTCGTGAAGAGGCAGAATGCGATCCCGGAAAGGAAGAGCGCGACCGCGTACCAGAGTGCAGCACCCCGCGAAACCTGGCCGGAGGGAATGGGCCGGTCGGACCGGTTGACCGCGTCAATCTCTGCATCGAAGTAATCGTTGATCACGTTACCGGCCGCCGTGATGAGCGTGACCACAACAAACAGGAGGAGTGCCGCGGGGACGAGAGTTCCGGTTGCGATGAAATACGCGATAACCGCGGCAACGCCGGCCATAACGGCATTCACCGGGCGGAGTATCGTAACGAAGCCGGCAGCGCTCATTGGATCATTCTCTGGTCGTCCCGGACTAAAAAGTGCGCGAAAAGGATTGTATACGGGCGAGGGGGGATTTGAACCCCCGGCGTTCAGCTTAGGAGGCTGACGCTATGTCCGGGCTAAGCCACTCGCCCTGCCCATATCCATTGCGGGGGAATATGTATAAGTTTTGCGCGCTGCAACATCTTCGGCACATGGATCTGACGGAGGCAACTGAGGGAAAAACAACGATCCTGATCCCGGTACAGGACAACACGACACAGTTCCCGCCCGGCTCCGCCCCGATCTTCTTCAACCGCCGGATGGAGCTGAACCGGGATATCACCGTGCTCCTCCTCCCGCTTCTTGAGCCTGAAGAATACCTCGATGCCATGGGGGCTACCGGCATCCGGGGTCTGCGGGTGGCAACCGAATGCGGGATCCCCGTTGCGATAGCAGACCGCGACCCGAAAGCGATCGAGCTGATCCGTAAAAATGTCCTCGACTCGGGGATGCCTATCGAGGTCATCGAACGGGACATGAATGCCCTGCTCTCGGAACGGTCCTTCGATGCCGTGGACCTCGATCCGTTCGGCACGCCGGCCTGGGTGATCGATGCAGCAATCCGGGGCTGCCGCCGGTTCCTCTTCGTAACCGCAACCGACACTGCACCGCTCTGCGGGGCCCACCTGAAGGCCGGGATCCGCAGGTATGGTGCCGAGCCGATGAACACGGAATACCACAGCGAGGTGGGGCTCCGGATCCTGCTCGGGTTTGTCGTGCGGGAGACCGTGAAGTACGACCGGGGGATCGAGCCGCTCTTCTGCTATGCCCGCGAGCATTTCACAAGGCTCCACCTCCGCATCCTCCGCGGCCCGAAGGCAGCTGACGAAACCCTCTCGCATATCGGCTTTCTCCACCAGTGCAAAAAGTGCCCGTACCGCGAGGAACAGCCGGGACTCCATTCCGTGTCACGCACCTGCCCTCACTGCGGCGAACCGCTCATTCCCATCGGGCCGCTCTGGCTCGGGAAGATCGCGAAGGATGAGATCGTGTCCCGGCTTATCGAGGTAGCTGGTTCTGCTGATCTGGGGACAAAAAAGGACGTGCTGAAAATCCTGCAAACCAGCCGGGATGAAGTGCCGACCTCGAGCTTTTACGATTACCACGAGATTGCCAAACGGTTGCGCTGTTCCCCGCCGGGCATCAATATCGTCCTCCAGAGGATTTCTGCTGCCGGCTACCCGGCCAGCAGGACGCACTTCTGCGGGTACGGGATCCGGACAACTGCGCCGCTCGCCGTGATCTATGATGCGGTACGGGGCGACCGCACAACGGAAATGGTGTAAAAAATTGCTCTGTAGAAATCCTTGTCACAACGCACTCAGTGGAATTACGAGTGTGACCCCCTCTCTCATCGAAGAACGCTGATGCATTCAGGAGACGGTCAACGACCTTCTCCTGCCGCAGGTCTGACGACCTGTGGCATTCTGCAACCTCCCTGCGGTCGGTCCCCAGAGGGGGAGTCCGAATGGTCCATCAGGGCCATGAGGAAGGAGAAGAACCCGAAGGATTCTTCGAGGGCGAGAAGATGCCGCACATCTTCTCGTCTCGCAGTCCAATGACTGCGAAGACAGCCCAAGGGGGCAAGCCCCCTTGACCCCCATTTTTTTTCAAGGATTGCATACAGCCAAGTTCCACGGTTCGAACGGTCGTCAGACTGTGAGGATGAGAAGAATCCGAAGGATTCTTCGTGGGGCGAGGGTCGGAAGACCCCGAGCGCCCGTGGCTCCATCCTCATCTAACACAATACCACGCAGGATTTCAATAGCGGGAAAAAAAGTCAGTGCTCGACAATGATGCTGAGCAGGTCACTGTCAACGAGCCGGTGCGACAGGCCGACCCTTTGTCCCGGGTGCTTGACGGATTTGCCCCAGATCCGGGCATACCGGAACTTTTGGACAAACTCCCGGTGGAGCTTGTTACAGACATCCTCGACCGTGCTGCCGTTCCGGATGATGAGGGGTTCTTCCATGTCCGCCTCTCCTCCGTGGGGCTTGAGGTACAGGCGCATGAACCCGAGGCAGTCGTAGATCGCGTCCTTGAGTTCTTCCAGGTGGTAGCCTGCGGCAGCGGAGATCATGAGGGGCGGATTGCTGAACCGCTCCCCGATATCGTGCTCGATCTCCAGGTAGCGTTCCTTGTCCACGAGGTCGACCTTGTTAACCGCGATGAAGGCCGGGATGTACACGCGATTGCCCTGCACGGCATCGATAAGGTCATCCTGTGTGGCGTTCCCGCGGATCAGGATCTCGGCGTTCATCATCTTGGACTCGGCAAGGATGGACCGGACCTCCTCGATGTCAAGGTCCAGCGTTCCGACCGCGTTGAGCCGGATACCACCGACCGAGGATTTCTTGATGGTGATATCCGGCTTCTGGACATTGATCCGGATGCCGGCATCATACAGTTCCTTGATCAGGACATCGAAGTGCCGCTCGTTGAAGACATCCACGAGAATGATGATGATGTCGGCGTTCCGCACCACCGCGATGACTTCCTTTCCCCGGCCCTTGCCCATCGCAGCGCCCGCGATAAGCCCGGGGATATCGAGGAGCTGGATCTTCGCCCCCTTGTGTTCCAGCGCCCCGGGCACGACCGTGAGCGTTGTGAACGCATAGGCGCCGACAGCACTTTCCGTGCCGGTCAGCTTGTTGAGGAGCGTGCTCTTACCCGTTGAAGGGAATCCGACAAGGACGGCAGTCGCGTCACCGGACTTCTTGACATTGTACCCTTCCCCGCCGCCCCCGGACTTCATGGCCCGGTTCACGGCCTCGTCTTTCAGCCGTGCAATCTTCGCCTTGACCCGGCCGATATGCTTGGAAGTAGCCTTGTTGTAGGGCGTCTTGATTAACTCGTCTTCGAGCTCTTTGATCTGGTCTTCAAGACTACTCATTGCCTATAGTAATCGCCGCAGGACGGAGATATAGTTGATTGTGCAAAGGGGGCGCTCCATGCGATGCCAGAACCGTTCCGTATCCTCGTAAAAAACTATAAGTATCCACATCGCCCACATTAGAGGGCAACTTGCTGCTATAGTGTAGTCCGGCCAATCATGCGAGCCTCTCACGCTCGCGACTGGGGTTCGAATCCCCATAGCAGCATCCGTTTTTCAGACCAGAATCCCCAACGGTTTTCCAACGCATTCTCCCAGCGTCAGCTTAATCCATATGCACACGGATTTCGCCGGTGCAATGAGAAAAGGAATTGATCCTGCACCTACCAGCCGAGACCGGGCATTTCACTGCCAGAAAGCGGAGTATGCAGATCATTCTATCGACA
>NZ_JAQTQD010000011.1 GCF_028712425.1 Methanoregula sp. | reverse complement strand
TGTGTTCTGCTTATCGACAATTGTTGTTTGAATGTTCTGATGATGCGCCTTCTTAAAAATTTTCTATATCGAAAGTGTTGGAGATATTTTCAGAGTTCTGAAAAAAAAAATTTAATTTTAGTAAAAATTAATTTTAGTAAAAAATATACAAAAAATTTTTCGATTGCTTCGGATTGTTCAGTTAATTCTTACAATTATTTGCCCCCTTGCGCCAGCCCTGCTCAATGGGGGTGCTGAAGGTCTTCAGACCTGACGCAGGAGAAGAAGGCAACAGCGTTCTTCAACTCGGGGGCCCAGGCGATGCCTCCGTATTACCCGTTAAGAAAAATTGAGAGACTCCCGGACAGGTAATACGGCGTCATCGCAACCGGGGCGCCACAGCAGAGGGGTCCGGGAAGTTCGTTAGAACCTCGAGGATGAGAAGATGTTCATCAGAACATCTTCGATGGGTGAAGCCCCTGGAGCGTCATCACATAGAGATTGGGAATGTAACCCACAAGCATGCCCCCAATCCGGCGCCATTTTCGCCTCCGTTTACCCCTCCGGCCGGCCCAGCCAACACTATAACGTGAAAAAACGACACTATTCTTTTAGGATTCGTTCAGAATGAGTTCTGATTGCCTTAAAACAGGGTAAACTATGCCCGGAAAAAACCGTATTGAGCACTAATACAGCGGCCGATCTTCCTTCAGATCGCACAAGACCATAAATCTGAAACTTCGAGAAAAGTCACCCGGAAAAAAGACGCCCATAGAAATCGTCCGGCAGGGTTTTTCCCCTTCTTCCAATGATCAGATCGATTAGCTCGGATTTTTGCTCGCCAAAAGCGTACATTAGCGTTTGATTTTATGCCCGCATTTTCGTCCGATTTGCGTAAAAACGGATATACGCAGGAATCTGGAAATCCTGAGCAAAAGTGCACCCGTTTTTGCAGATAATTCCGGAAAACGACCCTCCGGGAGGGTAATCCGGGGCCGTACAAGGCCCGGATTCAGGGAGTGGGATAACACCCCCAAGGGGCAGCCGGATACCGGTCCCAGGATCCCTGGTATCCCGCTACCGCAACCCTTATCGTTTATTGGTTCAAAAATGAACCATGTGGAACAAAATTTAACCAACGAGATCATTGTACTTCTCTTAAAAGAGGATCTCCACGCCCGGGCAATAGCGGAAAAACTCGCGGCCAACCATGTCACGGTCCTGCGGAAACTCCGGGATCTCGAAACGGAAAATGTCGTTGATTTCCGGATTGAGGGAAAGAACAAAACATACACGATCAAGCGGAGCATCGAAGGCCGGAATGCGGCCATGATTGCCGAGCTGTACAGACAGTCCATGGCTGTCAGCAGGTACCTGGTCCTGCGGGAAATTTTTGATGCGATCCACGAGATGCCGGACATTTCGCTCGCCCTCCTCTTCGGGAGTTATGCCAAAGGTCTTGCAGCAAAAGAAAGCGACATTGACATTTTTCTTGAAACCGCTGATCCGGTCAGAAAAAAACAGCTTGAACACAAACATTCCCTGCTTAGCGTAAAGATCGGCCGGTTTGACACAGACGACCTGCTTGTCCGCGAGATAATAAAAGACCATATTATTATCCGGGGCATTGAATTATATTTTGAAAGGACAGGCCGGTTCAGGGTCTGAACCAGATTCTGGCAGGAGACACTGTTGTCGCGGAATGCATTTCTTATAAAAACTGCACAAAGAGGGAGTACTTCATCTGGTATCTCCCAGCAACGAGATGAAAGCCGCGTACCTGAATAAAGCGGAGAGCTGTCTCGGCACGGTTGCTCCCTGACAACGATCTCTTCGAGCAGTCCGTGTCAATGGCCTATTACAGCATGTACTATTCGGTCATGGCGCTGCTCTTTGCAAGCGGTATCAAGTGCGAGAACCACACAGCGGCAATCGTCCTGCTTATGGAAATTTTTGGCAGGGACAATTCAGAAATTGAAGACGCAAAACGCGAGCGGATCGATAAACAATACTACGTAACATCCACGCCAGTCCGAAAAGAAGTGGTTACGCTGATCCGTACCGCAGAGACATTCAATGCAGACCTCCGCGATTTCACGGACCGGTTGACATCCCGGGACATCGATCAGTTCCGGAAAAAATTCACCACAATGATCTGATTGCGGCAGTCCGGGAGATCGTGGATATCAGGGGCTGTACGGATTATACGGGAAAAATGGTGGTTCGTTGTTATACAGGAAGGTCCGCTCAATGCTTATCGCCGGGCGGGTTTCCGGGCTCACAGTGACCGTGAGGAAATTGTACGGGACGATGTCGGACTTTTTCAGGGAAAAGTGCCAGTAATACCCGGTTTCATTATGAAAAACAGGAATCATGTAGCTTGCTCTCCTGCCAGAATCTGTAGAGATCATAAGGATGAGTTGTTCATCGGGTCCATTCCCGGTGTTCACCTGCCCCGACAGAAGGAGAGCATATCCATCCGAATCATTCTCAGGAAGGTTGAGTGTGAGGTTGGGTTGTGGAATGCCGCTGACAGTAAAAAAACTGTAATTCTCCACGGCACCATTCCTCCCGATTGCAGAAATAATGTACAATCCATCCGGCCGGAAGCCATGCTCAGATGTATTCACCTCCCATGACCAGGTATCAATGCCACACGGACCTGGGAGAACCGACACGGTAGCGCTGTATCCGCCGCAGCAGGGAGTCACGTTACCCCTGCAATTTCCGGCCGATTTCGGGCATGGGGCGAATTCTCCTGAATAAACCGCAGTCACGAGTGACTCTCCCGGCTGCAGGTTTGTTGTCCCGCCGAACCTGATGGATTCTCCAATATATTGGTGCGGGACGGGATCGATCGTGATGAATGGTTTTCCGTTACCTGAAGGAGAGGTCTGGTTACAGTCCATTGACATCTGGTCTGGCACCTGAGTTATGGTGAGGGGAGGTACTGTAAGAGTGGCAGCTGGTGTGGTGGGTGCAGCCGTTGTTCCGGTTGGAATACCCGGTGCAGAAGAGGACTGGGTGCAGCCGGCAACAAGAATGCCTGCTATGACAATAAAGATCAATGCAATCGCGATTTTCATACGTTCCATAGAATCCAGCCGGAAAAACTCTTTGAAATTATTGATTGAAAAAAATATTTATTTAATTTTTTCAAACGGTCCCTGAAAAATTTTTCCTTATCGTGATGGCGGGGATTGAGATAGTGTCCTGGCCTGAACGGGAGATTTCCAATCATCATGACTCGTTTGCCAGATTTTCATAGCAGTGGGACAGACCCCCGAAGATCATTTCCCAGTAAACAACCGCCCTCACCCGGAGCAGGAGAACAACCCTGACTTCTGGATACTGGATCCCAGGACCACGCAACCCCCGTCACGGGTCGGGACGATCCGGATGACCGCACGCCAGTCGGAAGGGACCGGTGTCTGCCACACAAACATCCCGTCTTCCCTCATCCTCACGATAAGGTGCGGGGTGCCGTAGCCGTACGACGATCCGGCATCTTTCTCGCGGAACCGGACAGCAAGGTAATCCTGCCCGGGAGTCTTTGTTATTGGCGGGGAAATGTCTGGCATCCACTGCTGCACGAGCGTACCGTTGTCATCGAACGTTGCGGAAAATGTCTCCAGGATATTTATTGGAGGCGGACCGGACTGCCGGGCCGATTCGTACAGGATCTCGAACGTTCCCGGCCGGATCTCGGCCATCAGGATTGGCCGGTTGTCCCACGATTTCCCGAGCATTGCATTCCACACGACCCTGCCGCTGCTATCGAACCGGAAGTAATTGAGTTCCTGCACATCATCCGCGTATCCCGCGACAAGGCAGCCGCCATCGGATACCGAGAGGATCGAACGTTCGTGAAGAGCGATAAGAGGGAGGGCATCGCGACTCCAGCGTTCCCGGCCATCGGGACCAAGGCTCTTAAGCGAGGAGTCTCTCCGGCTGAAATTCTCTGCCAGCACAAAGTACCCGCCATCGGTATCGGGTGCAATGATCGAGGAGTACTCATAGCCTGCAAAGGGTATTTCACGGCTGACATTCCCGTCCGCATCCAGGACAAGGATTTTCCCGGGAGAGATCGCCCCGGTTACAACCCCTCCGGCCGGGCCCGGGAAGAGACCGTGGAACGCCCCTTGGTACTCCGGGTAGGACCGGTCCCATACCACACCTCCGCTGCTGTTGAGCTGGATGAGCCGGGCTGCCGGAAGGTGGATCCGGAAATCGTTTCGTCCTGAAAGGACATACCCGCCATCGGGAACAGGGACGATCTCGTAGGCCGGGTCGTCTTCGCCACTGTCGATCCGGCTCTTCCATTGCACGGTACCATCCGGCCCAAGCTTCATGACCTGGATATCCGTGGGCGGGAGCCCGCACTGCGCTGTAGAGAATGCTGTCGTGAAATTGACAATGAACAGGTACGCCGCAACCCCGCACGCAATACCGATGAGGATCGCGGAGAGCCATCTCCTGGCTGGTGTCCGGTGAGGTTTTCTTTCCAATCCTTTACCTTCCCGTAATCATCATACTCCTTCCCGGCCCGGACGATGCCCAGAAAGCGGCAACACAAACCATATTAAATATAAATTAATATATACTTTATGGTTTCGCATCTTCCGCCATTCATCCCGTTAGTTTTTTTCTTCATTGTTATCTGCGTAACAATTCCGGGCTGTACGACCGGCCCGGAAACAAATCCCAGACCGGTTGATCTCCAGACAACCTTTCTTACGAATGCGGAGAAGATCCAGGATTACCGTTCGGAATACCATATGATAAAACCGGACGGAAGAGTCAGGTATGAGTGGAAAGCTCCCGGCAGCATACGGATGGAGTTCATCGAATCCGGGAGCCCCCCGTCAGGAACACAGTATTTCGTTAACCGGACAATGGCCATCGATTACAACCCGGTGGAGAAGAAGTACCAAATCCATCCTGACCGGAAATTTCTCAACGGATATGATTACCAGGACATGGTGCAGCGGATTATAAAGTCCGGGAATTACACTGTTATCGGGACTATGACGGAGAACGGCCGTACGCTTTATGGTATCGAGATCGTGACGGAACCATGGTCAGCAGAGTACTCAGGGTATGTAACCTCCAGGATACAGGCCTGGGTCGATCCCGGGACCGGCCTTGCATGGAACATCTCAACGTATTACCCTTCAGACAAGGTGAGCCGGATTATCCGGTACGATACGATTGAAGTAAATACCGGAATTCCGGACAGCCATTTTATCTTCAGCGTCCCGCAGGAGACCGAAGTCCAGTGCGGATCAGGCTCCGGCATCTCAAACACGGACCAGTACGATCCCCGCAAGCTCTCACCTGCACTGAAGCCCGGCTGCCTTGATTGCACAGAGGCCCTGCTGACAGAACCTGTCGGTGGATTCAGCGGGGACTACCTGCTGGTGGGCATGCTCGATTACCAGGGATCCAAGAGCGTTCCCAATCCCGACCCCTGGCAATCAATCAATTATACATACTATTCACGGAACATGAGCAAAGGTACGGTCAGGTATACAGTCTCCCGGGTCAGCGGACTATACAGTACCGAACCATTGTCAACAGGGGGAAACGTCAGCATCGGTATCGAACCCGGGGAGTATAGTGCAGAACCGAATCGTGTATACGAAGCGGAGCTAACTGCACGGGTGAAGCCCGGCATAAAACTTCACGAGAACTTCTGGATCCATATCCATGCCGATGTTGAGGGGGCACCGGATGCGATTACAGACGACTGGGTCCGCTTAGCCCTCGATGACGGGAGCCCGATGAGTGGCGCAGGTCTGTGGCACTTCTACCAGACCGGTGGGGGCTACTGCCAGGATGTGCTCGTGATCCCACAGGGCGGGTCCGGCCATGCCCCGTTCGCCATCCGGACGGGGGAGCTCGATACCGGAACGGCAACGCTCTCCCTTATTCCGGCACCCTGCCACCCGGACCACCGCCCGCTCAGGCAGGATGAACGCCCCCCATGGCCTGCAGGGATCCACGCAACCGTCACCCCGGCGAACTTCACGGTCAGGAGCTTTGCCAGTTTTCTGCCAGACATGGCGTTTACGGTTGATCCCACCGTACAACCCGGCGATTACTGTTTCAGCGCAGTCACACAGACACCCCATGGGGGGAGCGAATATGCACCGTTTACCCTCAGGGTAATATCACAGGCAGGAGAGTAGTACAAGAAATCGCCGTCCACTCATTTGGCAAAAGAGTGTAGGTAATTTCCGGATCAGGCTCTCCCGGCCGCATACTCCCCCGCCACCATCCCGTAATACCGCGTCGAGCGCCAGTGGTCGCGAAGCCAGACATGCTCGCGGATCGTGCCCTCGTACACAAGCCCGCACCGCTCCATCAGCCGGGCGGATGGGAGGTTCTGCTCGTCGCATTTCCCGAACACCCGGTGCATCCCGAGCGTCCCAAACCCGAACCGGAGATATGTCCGCAGGATTTCCGAGCCGTACCCGTTCCGGCAAAACGCCGGAAGGAGGACGATTCCCACCTCAGCGGTGCTTTCCTGCGCCGGGTCTATCTCGATAAAGGTCAGGCCGATAAACTCCCGCGTTCTCCGGTCCCGTGCCGCAAGAGTGTAATCGCGCCGGCCTTGTATTTTTTCCGCCTCATCGATCGCGTGCTGCAGGAACAGCCTGATCTGCTCATCGGTGTCGAGCCAGATGAGCACGTACCGCATCAGCTCGCGATCATTGCCAATGCGGCGGATATGCGGCAGGTCCTCAAGGGTGAGGTCATCGAGGACGAGCCGCTCTGTTGCAAGAGAGAAGACCATAACGATCGGTTCCGGCGCTGTTCCCGGAAGTGTTAGGTGCAGGATTAAAAACATCTTGTGAAGAGTCGTTAGCGGACTGCCCATGCTGACAGCGAAACCTTGATGCATCCCGTCAGTCGATACTTGTCAGGAAACCGCACATGAACTATCCCGACATCGACAAAATCTACCGGACCATGCCGCTTGAGAAGATCCCGTGGATCTGTGAGGCGCTGCCCGAACCGATTACGCGTCTTCTTGAAGAGGAGAAGGTTGCCCCCTGCCGGAGTATTGACCTCGGGTGCGGGACAGGAAATTACACGATCTGCCTGTCAGCGATGGGCTTTGATATCATCGGGGTCGACAGTTCGAAAACGGCAATCGCCCTTGCCCGGAACCAGGCAATGCAGCGGGGCGCCCTGTGCCGGTTCATCGTCGCCGATGTCCTCGGGGATGTCCACGAAGTGAAAGGAACCTTTGAGTTCGCCTTTGACTGGGAACTCCTGCACCATATTTACCCTGAAGACCGCGAGACGTACATCAACAATGTTTACCGGTTACTGAGGCCGGGGGCAACGTACTTCTCGGCCTGTTTTGCCGAGAGCGATGGTGGGTTTGGCGGTACCGGGAAATACCGCGAAACAGGAATCGGGACAACGCTCTACTTCTCGTCCGAGGATGAGATCCGCGATCTCGTTGCACCACAGTTTACCATACGCGAACTGGCGACCCGGGAAATTGCCGGCAAATACGGCCCGCACAGCATGATCTGCCTGCTGGCACAACGAAAATAAGGTATTCATCCCTGCCAGGAGCCCGGCCTCATTCTGCCATGCATTTCCCGGAAAAATGAGGGTACATCGTCTCCCGGACAGGCCGGAATCCTTTTCCTTCAGGTGGTAGCATACATGCAAGGCGCCCCAAAAGAGTTTTAAAGATTGCGGGCCACCTCACAGCAATCAGCGTGTGCAATAATGCACCCGCGAGGGTAAACGTGTGCTGACCGGTCCCCGTACAACAATGCGGCCCCTGCCCAATCTCAGGACGGCCCGCGTGCTGAAACAGGCGTTCGTGCTATCGGCAGTGATCCTGCTCTTCTGCCAGCTCGTTGTACCTGTCGCCACCGCACGCGATGTCAGGGTGGCGCTCCCCGAGCTCAGGCCGTCCGTATTCACTGATGACCAGGGACAGCCGGCGGGATTGTTTGTCGAGATTATTCAGGACATAGCAGGGAAGGAGGGCTGGCACATCATCTGGGTGAAGGGATCGCTCCAGGAGAGCTGGGCCCGCCTGGCTGAAGGCGAGATCGATCTCATGATGGGAGTAGCCGAAACACCGGAACGCCAGGTGTTCTATGATTTCAACCGCGAGCCTGTACTCTCTGCCTGGTCGCAGGTCTATGCCCGGCCCGAATCCGGGATCCATACCATCCTTGACCTCGAAGGGAAGCGAATCGCAGTGCTCAAGGGAGACATCAATGCGATCGAGTTCAGGGATTATGCAAAGAAGTTCGACATCAATGCAACGTACCTTGAAAAAGATACGCTCGATGAGACCTTTGCCACAACCGCAGCAGGAGAGACGGATGCCATGGTGGGCTTCAGCCTTGCTACTGAACAATCTGCCAATAAGTACGGCCTTGCCGAGACCACCGTGATGTTCAATCCGTCATCGCTGGTCTTTGCCGTGCCGGAAGGGACGAACAAGGATATACTTACTGCCATCGATCGCTACCTTGCCGAAGGAAAAGCCAATCCTTCTTCCCCGTACAGCAGCAGCATGCAGAAGTGGTTTGGCATGAAAGGGACGAGCGAGGTTATCCCGGCCTGGATCCTTTGGGGCCTTGCAGCAGTCGCCGGCCTTGCCGGCCTTTTTGTGTTCATGAATGCTATACTCCGGCGGGAAGTCCGCAGGAAGACGGCCGAACTCTCAAAACAGAACGAGAACCTGCAGGCAGAGGTGAAAAGCCGCAAGCGGGCTGAGGAGGCGCTCGTAACAAAGAACCGGGAACTTGGTTCTGCCTACGAGCAGCTGACGGCAACTGAGGAAAAACTGCGGGGAAACTACCAGGAGATCAATGCCGCATACGCCCAGCTCACCGCGACTGAAGAAGAACTCCGGGAGAAATACGAGGAACTGAGCCGGAGCGAACAGGCACTCACGCAGGCACGCGAGAAACTGGTTTCTTTAAACGCCCTCACTTTCGAAGACCTGAGGAACGCGGCCTTCTCCCTTGAGGGATATCTCTCGCTTGCCCGGCAGGGTCCCGCGGGAGAGAGAGTGGGGACCTACCTTGGTAAAAGCGAGGAGATCCTCCACTCGGTCCGGCATGCCATGGAGGCAGCAAAGAAATACCAGGACCTGGGAATCAACCCGCCCCGGTGGCAGAACGTGAAGTTTGTCTTACTCAATGCCCTCTCCCACCTGGACTTTTCCGGAATCTCCCGGGTAACGGAGCTTGACGAACTGGAGATCTTTGCCGATCCGCTTCTCGAGGATGTCTTCTTCATCCTGATGGAGAACGTCCTTCACCATGGAAAAGGCGCAACGGAGGTCAGGATCAGGTCCCGCGAGGAAGCCGCAAAACTCACCATCACGATCGAGGACAATGGTCCCGGCATCCCGGATGCCGCCAAGGAGAAGATATTCAGCCGGGACTACAAGGCGACGAAAGGCGGCAGCGGCCTCTTCCTTGCCCGCGAGATCCTCTCGATTTCGGGCATCACCATCCGGGAGACCGGGGTGCCGGGCAACGGGACCCGGTTCGAGATTGTTGTTCCGGAGAGCCGGTACCGGAAGGGCGGCCAGACATGACCTGCCTTGCGAACGGCCCTTGCCTGCCCGGGGCGGCCCCCGCTCATTCTCCCTTCCGCTGATCCACAGGGTGCCCGTTCCCGTTATGTATTCCGGGCTCCGCCACCTGCTCCCGGTATCTTTTCTCGCTCTCGCGGAGTTCCCGGACCGCCTCTTTGTAATCGCTGATGTCCCGACCCACTGACTGGTATTCCACCAGCCTTCCGTTCTCATCATAGATCGCGTGATCGACCCAGCTTTGCCAGGTGATCGCCCCGTTCGGAAGGATGGTCTGGTGATCGATCCGCCCGACCGGGTGTTCCGGCGTCAGCCCCTTAAAATGGCGTGACAGGCGCTCGCGTTCCTCCGCAGGGAGTTCCGGCTGGATCGCGCGGCCCAAAATCTCCTCGCGGGATCGCTTCAGGTACCGGCAATAGGCTTCGTTGACAAAGACAAATGTCCCGTCCGGGCGGAACCGGCAGATGAGCTCCGTCTGGCCCTCGACTACCGCCCGGTACCGCTCCTCGCTCTCCCGGATCCGCTGCCGGCTCTCCTCGAGTTCTGAAAAACTTGCCCGGAGCTCCTCCTCGGAGGCAGCCAGCTGCCCATAGGCGGCATGCAGCATCTCGTTTTTCCTCTGGAGCTTCATCTCCGCCATTTTGACATCGGTGATGTCCCGGCCCACCGACTGGTACTCGACCAGGGTGCCGTTCCTGTCAAAGATCGCCCGGTCCACCCAGTTCTGCCAGCGGATGGTGCCATCCGAAAGTACCGTCCGCTGGTTCATGGATGCAACGGGATTGTCAGGCGTCAGCGCCCGGAGCGTATCCCGGACCTGTTTGCGTTCATCGATAAATACCTCGGGCCGGAAGACCTGTCCGACAATCTCCTCCGGCGTCTTGTTGAAATACCGGCAAAACGCATCGTTGACAAAGACGGACGTTCCATCGGGACGGAACCGGCAGATAAGCTCGGTCTGGTCTTCGACAACGCCACGGTACAGCTCCCGGCTCTCCCGCAACTCCGCTTCAAGGTGCGCGAGTTGCTCATAGTTGTTCCGCAGCTCCTCTTCTGTTGCTGCAAGCTGTTCAAAGGACGCGGCAAGTTCCTGGTGTTCGCGGGCAAGATCCATTTCCTTCCGCTTCTCTCCCGTGATATCCTCAAGCGTCTCGACTGCGCCGATGACAGCACCGTTCCTGTCCCGTATGAGCCCGGCAGTGAAGTGGAGCCACCTGCCCTCCCAGCCCATGTGGGGGAAGAAGTCCGTGGCGGACCAGGCGCCTTCGATGAGGCGGGACTTCTCAGGCCGGTTGAGGTACCACTCCGGCATCCGGTCCTGTGCACTGTCCACGAGAAGGTCTGCAAGGCACGGGCGCTTTTTCTGGTAGAACGCACGCCAGTGCTGGTCCGTTCCGACAATCTCGTGCGCCGCAATCCCGCTGTACGCGGCAAGCGCCTGGTTCCAGTACAGGACATGGTGGTTTTTGTCGATCACGAACTGCGGGATCGGGGAAGCCTGGATGATGGCGTCAAGGATGAGCTCCCGTTCTTCAAGCGAACGCTGGCTGGAAGCAAGGTCAAGGTAACTGGAGCGGAGCTCCTCTTCCGTTGCGGTCAGCTTTTCAAATGCGCTGAGGAGTTCATCATGCGTCTTTTGCAGGCCCAGCTCGGCAATCTTCTGTTCGGTGATGTCCCGGCCCACCGACTGGTACTCATTGAGTGTCCCGGACTCCGAGAAGATGGCCCTGTCGATCCACTGGTGCCACCGCACGGTGCCATCAGGGAGATGGATCCGGTGCTCGATCGTCCCCTGGGGGTTCTCCCGCGTCAGAGAGGCAAGGTGGTCCCGGATGGCCCGGGCGTCCTCCGCGGGCATCAGGGGCGTGAACCGCCGGTTGATCACCGCCTCTTCTGCAACCCCGAATGCCCGGCAGAAGGCGTTGTTGGCAAAGATGTACGTCCCGTCGGGAAGAAACCGGCAGATGAACTCGTTCTGGTCCTGCACAACATTCCGGTACCGCTCCTCGCTCTCCCGAAGCGCACGGTCGGCATAGCGTTTCTCAACGGCAAGCCGGATCTTGTGGCTCAGCTCGCGGAACTGGGACTGGACATCCCGCCCCTTCTGGACATAATAGTCTGCACCCGCATCGAACGCCTGGATGACAACCTCTTCCCGGCCTTTCCCGGTAAAAAGGACGAAGGGCAGTTCCGGGTACCGTGCACGGATCAGCTGCAAAAGCCCGATCCCGTCAAGGACGGGCATCTGGTAATCGGAGATGATGCAGTCGTATTCCTTCTCTTTCAACAGGTCCATGACAGAGAGGGGATGCTCTGTTGTCGCAACCGTGAACTGCCCGCTCAGCTCGAGGAACGCCTTGCCAACCTCGAGCAGGGAAGGGTCGTCGTCAATGTACAGGATAGAGATGCAGTTGCGTCGTAACGGCACGGTTACACCTAAAGTAGGAGAAAAACCTTCAGTTCATCGTGTGCCTGTCATGGTGCCATGACGACATGGGTTTTTGTTTCGTCATCGTTCTGCGAGATACTGGATTGGTTTCCGGAATGCTGAACCGATCTCGTTTATGAAAACTTGTCGAAAAGATATTTAAACTTTATGAGATTTGATTACCATAATAGGAGTATGCCATAGGCAATCCGTAGGTATTTCAAAGAAAAACTGCAACCTGTTTACTCTGCACACTTCCTTTTTGCAGGCTCCTGACAGGTGATGCGGGGGGAGAGAACTGGACGAAGACTACTACCGGACGATCACCGGCCTGTTGCGCGATACCCCGAATGGGCTGACCATCGAGGAGATCGCCCGGGCCGCACACCTGAGCCGGACAACCGCGACAAAGTACCTCAACTCCCTCTTTGTCTCGGGCCAGCTCAATATGCGGAAGTCCGGCCCTGCAAAAATATACTCCCTCTCCGCACGACTGCCGGCCGACCAGGTTTTAAGCAAGTCTTCCGGGCCGGTCCTGATCCTCGATGACTCGTATACGGTCCGGGAGGCGAGCGAATCGTTCCTCCATACCTTCGGGATCAGGATGGAGGACCTGGCAGGACGGGATGTCGTCGGAACCGCCATCAGCCCCGGTTTCATCGGGCGGATCCGTGATCCCGTTAAACAGGCGCTGGCAGGACGCGAATCGGTGGTGGATGCGTGGATCCCCATCGGCAGGGAGTGGCGGGCCTTTTGCATACGGGTCGTCCCCCTTGTCTTTGGCTGGGGGGCAAAGGGCGTTGCCATACGCCTGGAAGACCAGACTGGGGAGCTCCTGGCCCGCGAGGAAAATTCCTTCCTTGCCGATATGCTCAATGATTCCCCGCTGGCCATCACGGTCGTGGACTTTCTTGGGAATCACTTCTATTCAAACACGATGAACGGGGAACTTCACGGGTATTCTGCTGCTGAATTCTTAAAGCTTAACCTCCGTGATATTGACTGCCCAAAGTCAGCACAAAAGATTGCCGGGCACATGAACTCCCTCAAAGAGAAAGGGAGACTGTCATTCGAAGTGGAACACCTCCACAGGGACGGTCACCGGATACCGCTTGAAGTCCATGCAAAGGTAGTGAAGTGGGGTGACCGGGACGTTATCGTCAGCATCGCAACTGACATCACCGAACGGAAACGGGCCGAGAGCGTGATACGGGAGAGCGAGGACAAGTTCCGGACCATCTTCGAGCACAGCCCGTACCCGATCGCGATCAACAGCGCACCTGAGCAGAAATTCCTGGCAGTCAACCCGGCCTTTCTTGCGGTCAGCGGCTACACGGAAGAGGAACTGCTGGGGAAAAACCCGGTGGAAGCGGGCATTCTTTCGCTTGCGGAAACGGCAAAGCTGGTTGCACATTCCCTGCTCTCTGGCAGGCTTGAGAATGTGCCGCTTTCCGTGCAATCGAAAGACGGCAGGAAGATCCATGTGATATTCTCTTCGATCCCGGTCACGATCGCCGGCCGTTCGGCCCACCTCACCGTTACTGCGGAAGTGACCAAATTAAAGAGGATCGAGGAGGAACTGCTGAAAAAGACAAAAGACCTGGACGCCGCGAACAGTGAACTGACGGCAATAGACCAGGAACTCCGAAAAAACAACGAGCTGCTGCGCATAAACGAGCAGGTGCTGCGCGAGAACGGGGAGACCTTCCGGGCCCTGGTCGAGCAGTCCGGTGAAGGGATCATCATCGTGGACTTCTCCGGGATTGTACGGTTTGCCAACCGCAGGGCATTCGAGATTGCCGAATGCCCGCCGGACCTGAGCATGATGGAGACGCTCAATATCTTCGATCTCATCAGCAGGGACTTCCAGGAAAATGCGGCCCGCGACTTCCAGCAGATCTGGCGCGGGATCGACAGTTACGAAGTCTATTACAAGATTGTTACCCTGGAACAGAACGAGAAATGGGTTGCCTGTATCGGGAAGAAAATTACGTTCCGGGGAACTCCGGCTGTCCTGATCTCGTTCCGGGATATCACGGGGCGGAAACTGGCAGAAGAGGACTTGCGGGAATCGGAGCAGAAGTTCTCCACCCTGTTCGAGGACAATCCCGTCCCGCTCACGCTCGTCTCTGCAGAGGACGGCCGGTTCGCAGATATCAACGAAGCCTTCCTGAACGGTACCGGCTTCTCCCGGCAGGAGGTGATCGGCAGGACTGCAACGGAACTAAACCTGTTTTCCGATCCTGATGCGTATGCCGGCATGGTAGCCCGGCTGGGAGAGCAGAAGCAGATCCGGGGACTGGAGATGCAATGCAGGAAGAAGAATGGCGATCGTGCGATCTGCCGCTTCTCATCACGGATCATCCTGATGCGAGGGCAGCCCCATATCATCTCGACCATTGAGGACATCACGGAACGCAGGGCTGCAGATATCGCGTTCCAGACCATGGTCTCAAGCATGCTTGGCACGTCAGGCCCAAAATCGCTGGACCGGATCACTGAAAACCTTGCTGCCTGGCTCCGGGCAGACTGCGTCATGATCGGGAGGATTCTGCCGGACCGGAAGCATGTGGAAGTCCTCTCCATGATCCGTGATGGGAAACGGATCACGGGATTTTGCTATGCCCTGGAAGGGACACCGTGCGAGGATGCTGCCGCGAAAGGGTTCTGCTACTACACCGACAACGCGGCACAGGCCTTCCCGCAAAGCAGGGACCTGCGGGAGTTCGGGATCCGGGGTTATGCCGGGACACCGCTCCGGAATTCCGACGGGAAGACAGTCGGCATCATCTCCATCATGACGCGGGAGCCCCTTGACCTTCCACCGTCAGCCCGCCAGATCATTGATATCATCGCCGTCAAGGCTGCTTCCGAGATCGGGTCCGTCCCGGCCCGCGGGATTACAGGAAAGATGCAGGGGAACCGACAGGCCCGTCAGGGGAGAACATCCTGAACGCGGGCTGCTCTATCCGGGTGCGGGGGGCGCCCCGAAAACCTGCAAAAAATGGGGGATTAGTGCTGGTCGGAGAACTTCTCGACCACGCGGACATTATCGCCGCGGACCGTGATCGGGATCGGGACAACGCTCTCGTAGAGCTCAACCGTGATCTCTTCCTTGCCGGAGTCCACGCGCTTGACTACGGCCTTCTCTCCCTTGAACGGGCCGGCGATCAGCTCGACGATCGTGCCTTCCTCGATACCGGAGACAACCGGTTTCGGGATGAGGAAGTGGCCTACCTCAGCAAGGTTCGTCTCGCCCTTCGTCACGACACGGGCATGGGCGATCATCTCGACGAGCTGCTCGATGCGGTTCCGCTGCTCGGGGGTCTCAACAAGGACATATCCCTGCAGTTCGTTCGGGACGATGATGGCGGTGACCTTGATGTCGGTGGCCTTGGTGTCGATGGCCTTTAAGATATTGTCCGCTACCGTCCGCTCCTGCTTGGAGGTCGTCTTGATGGCGAAGATCCGGTTCGTGAAGACCTCAGGAGCTGCCGGGGCAACCGGAGCATCCGGTGCGGTGGGGGCGGAAGTCTGGGGCTGGGTCATAGACATCGGGGATCAGAATCCCAGCATCAGCTTGTGGTCGAATAGTACGAATATGATGAACCCGATCATCCCGACAAGGAGGATACCGGCTGCCGCAACAGTGGCGATCTTCGTGAACTCTTCCCGGGTGGGGGTGCGCGCGAGTTTTAAGACCCTGAGGTACTTGCGGAACAATTCCTCATGGATGACGTCCGTTTTAATTTCTGGCCTGGAGATTTCCATATTGAATCACTTGAGAAAATCGATCTCAAACTGTTTCTGTACTTTGGGGGTAAGCTTCTCATTACGACCATATATTTGTGGCGACCGTACTCCAGTCACGACCAGGAGAGTCCGCATCTTGTCCTCCATGGCCGGGTCGATCTGCGCACCCCAGATGATCCGGGCGTTCGGGTCAACGCGGGCATAGACTTCCTGGACAACCCCCTCAGCCTCTTCCATGGTCATGTCCGGGCCACCGACGACGTTGACGAGGGCTGCGGTGGCACCGCTGATGTCGACGTCAAGGAGCGGGGAGCGGATCGCCTTCTTGACCGAGTCTGCCGCCTTATCTTCGCTATCACTCTCGCCCATCCCGATCATGGCAACGCCGCCGCGCTCCATAACGGTGCGGACATCGGCAAAGTCGAGGTTGACGAGACCCGGCATCGTGATCAGTTCCGTGATGCCCTTGACCGCACGCATCAGGACTTCGTCTGCCACCTTGAACGCGGCATAGAGGGGGAGCTTGGGGACCACTTCGAGCAGCCTGTCATTGGGCACAACAATGACGGTATCGGCAACATCCCGGAGGCGTTCGAGTCCGGCTTCCGCGTTCTCCATCCGGATCGAGCCTTCTGCAGCGAACGGCAGGGTGACGATCGCGATGGTTAAGGCCCCTTCCTCCCGGGCAGCCTTGGCAACAACCGGCGCAACACCGGTGCCGGTGCCGCCGCCGAGCCCCACCGTGATGAAGACCATATCGCAGCCGGAGACGAGGGCACGGATCTCCTGCTCGTTCTCGAGGGCCGCCTCCTCGCCGATCTGCGGGATGGAGCCGGCGCCGAGGCCCCGGGTCCGCTGCCGGCCGACAAGGATGCGCTGGTCGGCACGGGTGCGGATCAGGTGCTGGGCATCCGTGTTGATGGCGATGAGCTTGGCGCCGTGGATCCCCTCCTCAGTCATGCGGGAGATCGTGTTCGACCCGCCGCCTCCGCAGCCGACCACCGCGATCTCGGTCTTGAGCTCCGCAAGAATCTGGTCAAGGTCTTCGTTATTCTGCACAGGGGACACGGTTTCGTCCCTTGCCTTGGTGAGTGCCTCTTCAACAATGGACCTCATGAAAACTTCTCCAACCCCGGGATGTGGACTCGGATCTCACTTTTGGAGGACACCATTTCTGGTGTGATCGTCCTCCCATCAGCAACTACCGGCCGGCCCCCTGCCAGCTCTTTGTAGGAAGGTCCGGGCGGGACTCCGAGTTCGCGCGCTTTTTGGGGGTCGAACCGGACCTTCGTGATGATCAGGCAATCGTTCTCCGTTGCAGTGATCTCTTCTCTACGTATGATTTTTACGCACAATGTATTTAAAGCATCTATGATTTCCGTAGAATTCTCCGTAAAGGTGATGAATTCGGGAAGCAGGCGGTTATCGTGCGTGGAAAGGTGAACAACGGGCAGATCGTCCAGATTTTTTAACAGGTCCGGCTCGTTTGTTTTGGCGGTTTCGGCCAGCAAAACCGGATTTGCCCGTACAAGGACCGGTTCGCCCGAGCCGGAAAGTGCGTGGATGAAGCACCGGGCACCGGGCGAGATGGCTCCCGCCATCTTCCGGATTGCACTGTAGGTGTCCCACGAGAGATGGCCAAGGGAGGTGATCTCGCTCTCGGTGAGCCGGGGGAGGGAAAGGGCATCAAGCATCCCGGACAACCGGTTGAGATCCGCCTTGTCGAGGGCTTTCCGGTCGATGTAGGCGGCAACTGCCCCGCTCCGCTCCATCATGGACCGTACCATCGCCTCATCGAGCGTAGCGATCTCGCGGGTATGGGCAATGTGTCCGAACGCTCCCCGGGACGTGAGCGCGATCTCGGTCTGGCGGACCGCGTAATGGGTGCCGCCAAATCCGATCAGGGGGACCGGGTCCTGCGGAACAGCGGAGAGTACGCTCTCGGCCACTGCCCGTCCTGCAACCGGGTCGGTCCATTCCTTCTCAGTGCTCCCGATCTCGACAAAGAACGAGGGGTGGACGAGATCCGTGGGCCCGTGGTGAGTCACCTCGTACGAGACGCGATAGCCGGCCGGGCAGTGCCGGGCAAGGGCCCGGAGGGTTGCCTGCATCATCGCGGGAGCTGCGGGGGCGAGTGTCCGGGGGCTGCCGCCCAGTTCCGCGTCCCGGTAGTTGCCGGTCACGTGGACGGTCAGGACCGGGACCGGGTTCACGCTGGAGTGGCGGGAGAGGAAGATGACAAGGTCGCAGTCAGTCTTCGCATCAACGGAAGATGTATGGATAAGGCGCTCTTCCACGTCGTAAAAATCGTATGTGTGACCATTCTCAGGTCCGGCTGTGTCCGTGCCGTCCAGGAGCCGTTCGATGTGGTGCCGGATGTTCAGGCCGGCCTTGTCCTGCCGGGAATTGATGAGCGCTATCCTCATTACCCACCCTTGGACGCCAGTGACGATTAAGGGTGCAGGCGGGCAGCTACCCGTTTCCGTGCCGCTTCGAGCGCCCGCTGTACCGCCTCATCCGGTGTCCCGCAGGGCACAACACCTTTAATATCCCACGTGGCGAGCCCGAACACCGGGCAGCCGGTCTTCAAGGCAATCGCAATCTCCGAGAGTGTCCCGTAACTGCCGCCCACCGCGATCAACGCATCCCCCGATTGCGCCACGAGCACGTTCCGCCCGTGGCCAAGTCCGGTCCGGACAACGATACCAAGATACGGGTTCCCGTCACCGGTACCGGAGATGATCCCCACCGTTGTCCCACCCTTCTCCTGCGCCCCCCGGCAGGCGGCTTCCATCACGCCCCCGAGCCCGCCGCAGAGGAGCACCGCCCCGTTCTCCGCGATGAGCCGGCCGACTGCCCGGGCGGTTTCGTACTCGTCCGGGGAGGCCTCGGCGCCACCGGCAACGGCGATCTGCATGGAAGATCAGTTGTCCTGCCGGAAGATAAAGGTGGATTTTTGGGGAGCCGGAATCCATGGCCGCCCGGTTTTTTGCATGCGGTTTTTTGCATGAGTTGAAAATTTTGGCAGACCCTGATGGAAAAAATTTCATCACCCCCTCAGATCCTGCCTGAAAAATTTTCATCGCGATCCGCTTGATTGACCGGAACACTCACGCCGGAACAAGGAAAAAATTGTCGGTAAGCGAATAGTTTTGTCGGTTAATTAACCGACAATCGCTTCACTAACTTACACCATGTGATCGTGTTTGAAAAAGACGAACGTGAAAGTCCGCAGGACTTTCATGGGAGGCTGCTCGAAAATGCGAAGCGTTTTCATGCATTTTTTGGCAGGATTTGATTGACACGATACCCAAAAAATTGCCCTGAATTGTTACCATGATCGCCCCCCTTGCGCCAGCCCGCCCCGAGGGGCGGGGGCGCAGGCGATTCCTCGGTATTATCTGTATGGGAGCAATCGACTTTTTGTGGACAGGTAATACGGTACAATCGCAACCGGGGATGCCAACGCGGAGGGGGCAGAGCCCCCAAGAGTGTCACAATATAAATTAAATGGATTCAAATGAACAATTCAATTGGATGAATTGCTATCTTTCGCATTCAACCATTCTTGAATAAGCATTTTAATAAAATCTTGAGATTCAGAAAGGGTCATAGGTTTTTTTGGTGGCGCTGTATCTAATGCATGCCGCGAATCTAATCCACTTGACAACGGATTATTCATACTCCGCCGAAATAATTCTGCTTTTTTCCAATATTTTTCATCTTTTTGGAGTGGTGTGAATCCATCCGCTTTAATGATTTCATAGATTTTATAGCGTGTTTGGCTTGATCCGAAATCGTGATTAATGTACTCAAAAACTTTTGCGACGTTTTTATCCTTTTGTTTTATTGAAAGCCACCGAACTATCGGTTCTGCCGCATTATGCGTTTCAACACTTCCATCACGTCTACCAACAGATAGGTTGGCATACACACTAGAAGTTGCAGATATTGTTGCTTCTAGAAATACAGCTTTCTTGCCGGTTTCATCAACTTGAGTAATATATTCAATTTCAATGGGTCTTCTGGAGTTTCGCAATAGAATTGTACCTGCAGTAAAATCCCTAACAATATTTTGGGCAATTTCTTTCACGGAAACATATGGCAACGATAGTAAAAATTGGGTAGAGGTCAAGGCGTAATAGGAATGATCATTTTCAAGAATCTTTTTTATGGTTAAATCTGGGGAATAGTATACTTTTGAAAGGTCATCTAAATCATGTTCATCTCCTTTTAGGACTATGATCCACTCCATGCATTACCATCTCTTTGATTGCGAAAACTATTCAGACTTGAATCTCTGAAAATGAACTTATTCCATCCCACCATCCCGGTTGACCACCATCAGCCGGAGTTCGCTCATCTCCTCGATGGCAAACCGCGGCCCTTCCCTGCCGAGCCCGGATCCTTTGGCCCCGCCATACGGCATCTGGTCGGTGCGGAAGGTCGGGATGTCATTCACAATAACCCCGCCCACGTCCATCTCTGCATAGGCCCGCATGGCCCGGTTGAGGTTCTGGGTGAAGATCCCGACCTGGAGGCCGTACTCGCCGGTGTTGGCGATCCGGAGCGCCTCATCGAAATCGTCATACGGGACAACCGAGATAACGGGAGCGAAGACCTCCTCACAGTTCACCCGCATTGCCGGGGTCGTCCCCTCAAGAACCGTGGGGGCAAACATTGTCCCTTCAAGCGTTCCCCCGACAAGTGCCCGGGCTCCCTGGCGGATCGCCTCCTGCACTTTCCGGTATGCCTCCTCGGCCTTCAGCTGGTCGATCATCGGGCCCACGTCCGTTGCCGGGTCGCGGGGATCTCCTACCTTCAGTGCCTTTGTCCCCGAGACCACCATCTCCACGAGCTCCTCGTACACCGGCCGGTGCACCAGCACCCTCTGGACCGAGATGCAGACCTGGCCGGCATTCGTGAACCCACCGGTCACGATCCGCTGCGCAGCATAGGGAAGGTTTGCGTCCTCGTGGACGATCACGGCAGCATTGCCTCCCATCTCCAGCCCGACCTTTTTCCTCCCCGCGATCTCCCGCAGGTGCCACCCGACAGCACAGGAGCCGGTGAACGAAAGGAATGCGACACGGGGGTCGCGGGCAAGGGCTTCGGCCCTTGCTCCGGTGCACGGGACAACGCTGACCGCCTCTTTTGGGACACCTGCTTCAAGCGCCATCTCCCCGAGGAACAGGCTCGACAGGGGAGTTGCCGATGCCGGCTTCAGGATGACGGAATTCCCCGCGGCAATAGCAGGCGCCAGCTTGTGGCAGGCCAGGTTGAGCGGAAAGTTGAACGGCACAATCCCTGCTACCGGCCCAAGCGGGAAGCGCCGGAGGAACCCGGTCCGGCCCTCGGTATCCTTGCTCAGGTCAAGGGGGATGACCTCGCCATAGACCCGTTTTGCCTCTTCCGCCGATGTCCTGACCGTCACTTCCGCCCGGACAACCTCGGTGGTGGCAAACTTCCTTGTCTTGCCGCCTTCCATGACCATGACATCGATCAATTCTGCGGACCTCTTGTGGATCGCGTCTGCGAGATTGTGGAGGATCTCCGCCCGGGCATGGACAGGAAGCCGGCGCGTCTTCTCAAAACCAGATAGGGCCTTGGTGACGGCCGCCTTCAGGTCATTGTTCGTTGCCTGGCTGACCGTGCAGTGCAATTCGCCGGTGTACGGGAACCGTACGGGAATGGTCTCCTGTGATTCCTTCTTCTCTCCTCCCAGGAGGAGCGGGTAGGTCTCAGCCATCGGGATGCTCCTTGTTGTTCCTGATCCAATATGGGCAGCAGGAGATACATAGCACCATCGGCAAATGGCCGGCAGGAAGCCGTACCCATCGCGTCGTGGTACAGCCTGCACCGCAGCATGCACCAGCAAAACGGGAGATGAGAAACGGAGAAAAACTACTTTGTGCAGTGGCACTAAACGTATCTATCGCATATTCCATCAGCTCCTGCGGGGGCGAGGGATTCCACGAGGGGTTGTAAGTGAAGGAAGTCACCGCGAACTTCAGCGCAAAGGAGATCGAGCGTGAGGTGCAGGAATACTGGCGCACCCACAATACTTACAAGGCAGTTAAACAACAGCGGGCGGCATGTAAACCGTTCTTTTTCGTCGACGGCCCGCCCTACACAACGGGGCACATCCACCTCGGGACTGCGTGGAACAAGATCATCAAGGACTCTCTCCTGCGCTACCAGCGCATGAATGGCAAAAACGTCATCGACCGGGCAGGGTATGACATGCACGGCCTCCCCATCGAGGTCAAGGTCGAGCAGGAGCTCGGTTTTGCATCCAAGAAGGATATCGAGAAGTTCGGTATCCAGCCGTTTATCGAGAAGTGCCGGGAGTTCGCTGTGGAGAACAAGAAACTGATGGACGACCAGTTCGAAGCTCTCGGTGTCTGGCTGGACTTCCCTGGCGCGTACCAGACCGTAAAACCCGAGTATATCGAGGCGGCCTGGTGGACGCTTGCAAAGGCACAGGAGCGGGGCATGCTCGAACGCGGCCACCGCGTGGTGAACTGGTGCCCCCGGTGCGAGACGGCGATCGCGGACGCCGAAGTGGAGTACTGGGACGAGAGCGACCCCTCGATCTTCGTCAAGTTCCCCCTTACCGGAAAAACCGCTGAATACCTCGTCATCTGGACCACGACCCCGTGGACCCTGCCGGCAAACGTAGCGGTTGCGGTCTCAAAAGAGTTCGAATACGCAAAAGTGCTGGCAAAGAAGGACGGTAACGAGGAACTTCTCTGGATCGCAGAACCCCTTGTCAAGGCCGTGCTGAAGAAGGGACGGTACAAGGACTTCTCGATTGTCGAGAAGAAGAAGGGATCAGAACTGGTTGGCTGGACCTACGAGTCCCCCCTCCGGGAACAGGTCCCGCTCCAGAAAGAGATCCAGCACCGGGTCGTTGCAGCCGACTTTGTTGCCCTGGAAAATACCGGTATGGTCCACATCGCCCCCGGCCACGGCTGGGACGACTTCGTGCTCGGGACGAAAGAGGGATTACAGATCGTCTGCCCGGTCGACGGAGCAGGCAGGTTCATGGACAATGCCGGGCAGTTCGCCGGGCAGTTTGTCCGGGATGCAAACGAGAATGTCCTTACCGCACTGGGCGACCACCTGCTCGCACACGAGAAGGTCACCCACCGCTATGGCCACTGCTGGCGCTGCAAAACCCCGATCATCTTCCGGGCAACATCGCAGTGGTTCCTGAAGGCATCCGAGATGCGGGACCTGATGCTCTCTGAGGTGGAGAAGGTGACCTGGTACCCCGAGTGGGCGGGCTCTGCCCGGTTCTATGACTGGATCAAGGAAGCCCGCGACTGGTGCATCTCCCGCCAGCGCTACTGGGGTATTCCCATCCCGGTCTGGGTCTGCGACAAATGTGACAAGTACCATGTCGTAGGCACAATCGCAGAGCTCGAGAAACTCAGTGGGAAGCCGCTGCCCGATCCCCACCGCCCGTACGTTGATGAAGTTACGTTCCCGTGCTCCTGCGGCGGCACGATGAAACGGGTCAGGGATATCTTTGATGTCTGGTTCGACTCGGCAGTAGCGTCGTGGGCAACGCTCGGGTTCCCGAAAGAGACAAAGGAGTTCGAAGCCCTCTGGCCAGCCGATTTCATCACCGAGGGGCAGGACCAGACCCGGGGCTGGTTCTACTCGCAGCTGGGCGCCAGCACCATCGCGTTCGGCAAGGCTCCCTACAAGAGCGTCTGCATGCATGGTTTTGCCCTCGATGCGGAGGGCAAGAAGATGTCCAAGAGCCTCGGGAACGTGGTGAACCCCGGCGATGTTGTTGAAAAAGTCGGGGTGGACGTGCTCCGGCTTTACGTCCTCTCTTCCTCTGCTCCCTGGGACGACCTGAAGTTCAACTGGGAAGGCGTCGGCACCATCAACCGGGCAGTCAACATCCTCTGGAACGTGTACCGCTTCCCGCTGCCGTACATGATCCTCGATAAATTCGAACCTGCCACGAACGGCGGTGTTTGGGACGACTCCTTTATCCGGGCCCACATCCGCTGGATGCCGGACGAGGACCGGTTCATCATCTCGCGGATCAACACCATCGCCTCGGTGGTCGACAGCGCCACAAAGGAGTGCCAGCTTCACCGGGCAACCCGGGAACTTGTCAACTTTATTTTAGAAGACCTCTCCCGCTGGTATGTCCAGCTGGTCCGGCCCCGGATGTGGCTTGAGGGCGAGTCAGAGCAGAAGATCTTTGCGTACGAGACAATGTACTACGTGATGCGCCGCCTCATGGGACTCCTTGCCCCCTTCTGCCCGCACCTCACCGAGCAGATCTACGGGAACCTCCGGTGTAAGAACGACAGGGAGAGCGTCCACATGCTCGACTGGGATGCAGGGGAATCCACGCTCATTGACCGGGAACTGGAGCACGCCGTCGAGCTCGTCCGCTCATTCGACGAGGCGCAGGCCAATGCCCGGCAGACCGGAAAACGGAAACTCCGCTGGCCGGTTGCCGAGGTTGTGGTCGTGACCAGTGCCCAGCCGGTGAAGGACGCAATCGAGCGCCTCAACGCGGTCTGCATGGACCGGGCCAATGCCCGGAAGGTCTCCGTGGTCATAGGCCGCTGGGAGCGGATCGGCTGGCATGCCGAGCCGGTCATGAAGGCGCTCGGAAAAGGGTTCGGGAAGGACTCGTTCAAGGTCAAGGGGCTCATCGAGGCCGCAGACGGGAACGCCATCAAGGCAGCGGTCGATGCCGGCCGGAAATTCTCCCTCAAAGACGGCGCTGCCAGCATTGAGATCGGGGCAGAGCATGTCACCTTCACCGAGAAGCTCCCCGCGGATATCTTCTCGGCGCCGATGACCGACGCCACCGTCTACGTGGACGTGGCACTGACACCGGACCTTGAGGCAGAAGGCTATGCCCGCGAGGTGATCCGGCGGATCCAGGAGATGAGAAAGCAGCTCGATCTTGCGGTGGAGGACACCATCTCTGCCGAGGTTTCGGTCAGCGACAAGCGTGTCCTTGCCCTGCTGCATACCGACCAGATGCTCGCCCTGATCGGCGACGAGGTGCGGGCAAAGGTATTCGGGTTCAGTAAAGACGGGACAATGCCCGAAGAATCGCGTTTCGCTTCAGTGAAGGAGTGGGATGTGGAAGGCGTTTCCATGACGATAGGTATTGCGAAGTCGGGATAGTGTTCCCGGCTTTTTTGCCTTCCTGTATTCCCGTATTTTCCCTTTTTTATCCCGTATTGTCCGTGTGTAAAAGGAGTAAGGTCGTGCCCCGTATCCGGCGGCTGCCGGGTTACGCGGGCAGATTCTGTAAGATTGCCTGGAGGACTGCAATCACAATCTTAAGGAACAGGGCCCAGTCGAACAGGTTTTCACCTCCTCATGTTGTGGATAGGTGATAGTGTACCGTGGTTATACTTATAATTTGTTAATTTGGAAAACGAACATATTGAAGTCAGAATTTTGATTTGTGGCACAATTTTAGGGATCGCAGCAACAATCTATATGAATCTAATGCCATGCAATAACACGAGAAAACCACCCATAATCCTTATATCCTGAAATCCTCGAAATCCCGTGGGCGGATACGGGTTGTATACAGTAGGAAAATGCGGGGAGCAGGTGTCGGGTTATTTCACGATTGCAGCAAGGAACGCCTGCCCTTCGGGGCTCGAAAATAAGGGGAGATCGGACTCCGCAACCACGGTGCTGCGCTCTGTGATCACCGTCTCTCTTGTGATCGGGTTGAACCCTTCCTTCTCCGTGAGTTTCTTGTACACGAGCGTCCCCCTGCGCTGCCATGCAGGGGTGGTTGCGAGGTTGAAGCCCCGCTCATGCATCATCTCGTGGAGGGCTTTTGCCGGGAGACCCGTAAGCTGTTCCTGCGCTTTTCTCGGGTCCAGCCCTTCCTCGATGAGGGCCTGCTGGCAGTAGGCATTGATGTGGTTCCGCCATGCCTCGGCCTGCCGGTTGACAAGGTACTCCTTCGCGTACTCCGGTGTTGCCGGGATGACCCGGGCATCGAACGCAACGAGCGTCGTGCTTCCCAGCGCGAGCGTAAATGAACTGGCGGCATAGGATGCTGCAACACTGTCGAGTTTCTCCACCCGGCCGGAGAACGGGAGTTTCGTGAAGTACAGGCTGATCTCGTCCGAGAAGGTGTACGCGAGATCGGGATTGAGCCCACTGTCGGCAACAAGCGCTGTACAGGCCGTCACCATTGCCTTGTGGAAGAAATCGTCAAACGGCCGCTCAAGGCCCAGCACATCGGAAAGATGGTGGAATGCCCGCCCGTCGAGCCGCAAAAAAACCGGAGGAAGGGCGGTGATCGTGGAGAAGATTTCCCGGTTTTCCATAGGAGTACCATGCGGGAGGAGAAAATACCGTGGAATCTCCCGCTGTCCTCAAGGTTTAGGATGAGATTATTCCATGTCGCCGCTGCCGCTGCCGCCGGCAAAGGCTCCGGGCAGGTGGCGGATCAGGACGATATCGTCGATTGCGCTGATGATCCGGTACGGGATCTTGAGGCCCTTATAATTCTTGAGCTCGAAGAGCTGGTCGTTGACCTTGCCGACGACGAGCGACTCCATTTTCTTGGATTCCACGTCAAGGACAACATCCTCGACTTCGCCAATGAACATGCCCTTGTCCGTATAAATCTGAAGCCCGAACAGCTCGGTAATCTGGGTTTCCATCGTTATCAGATGAAAGTATATACTTAAGAGTTAAAAAGATAACCCTTTATTATGGACGGATCTTTCCGGATCGGGCGCATTTTCGGGATTCCGATCCTGATCCACTATACGTTCCTGCTTGTCATCCCCCTCTTTGCCTGGATCATCGGCAGCCAGATCCCTCTCACGGTCGGTATGCTGGAGGACATCTACCAGGTCCAAATCGACACCTCGGTTGCGACTGCGGGGTATATGCCGTGGGTGCTCGGGACCATCGTTGCCTTTGGCCTCTTCTTCGGGGTCCTCGTCCACGAGCTCGCCCATTCGCTCGTTGCCCGGGCAAAAGGGATCGCCATCAAAAGCATCACGCTGATGATCTTCGGCGGCATCGCGACCATGGAAGAGGGAGTCCCGGACCCGAAAGCGGAACTCCCGATGGCCCTTGTCGGGCCGATCGCAAGCCTCATCTTCGGGATCCTCTGTTCACTGCTCATCTATGCCGTCCCGTTGTTCACGGACGACCCGGGCATGGCAGGCGTCCTCATCTTTACGCTGGGCTACCTCGGGGTGCTCAACATCATCCTCTGCGTCTTCAACCTGATCCCGGCATTCCCCATGGACGGGGGCCGGGTGCTCCGGGCATGGCTTGCGCAGCGGATGCCCCTGCACCGGGCAACCCAGATCGCCGCAGATATCGGCAAGGGCTTTGCCATCCTCTTTGGTATTGTCGGCCTCTTTGCGTTCTCGCCCTTTTTGATCCTGATCGCCCTCTTCATCTATATCGGGGCGAACATGGAGTCGAGTGCCGTCAAGTACAGCCACCTCCTGCAGGACGTCACGGTCGGATCCATGATGTCGAGCCCGGTGGCAACCGTAGGGCCCACAGTGCCGGTGAGCCAGGTCATCACCATGATGTACTCAAGCAAGCATCTCGGCTTTCCGGTCATCGAGCGGGACACGCTGGTTGGCATGATCACGCTGGCAGACATCAACAAGACCTCGCCCATCGATCGCGAGGCCATGCAGGTGAGGGACATCATGACCCGCGAGATCATCACGCTCCCCCCGGAGGCCCCGGTCATCGACGCCCTCCGGATCATGTCGGCAAAGGATATCGGGCGGATCCCTGTTGTGGCTGACGGGAAGATCCTCGGGATCGTGACCCGGACGGACATCCTGAAGGTTACGGAACTCCGGCAGGTCTGAACTCCAAATACCCTCCCCTCATTTTCTCTCCACATGGTGCACTTCGGACCGGAGGTATGGTTGTGGGGCGCCGGGGGCCCGGCACAAGTACACCGCCCGACCCCCCTTCACCAGTTCAGGGGAACCCGCATGGCAGGGCCGGGGCCGTGCAAGAAAGAAGATCAGAATTTCAGCAGGCCGTCTACCGGAGAGTCCCCTGCGACCTTCCGGTATGCGGCAGGATCGGCAAACGGCCGCTTTGCAATAACGGCTGCCACTTTCTTCTTCCCCACACCCGGCAGCCACTTGATGGCTGACGCAGGCAGGGTATTGATCGCGATCGGGACGGGGAGAGCAGTAACCGACCGCATCCCCCAGTCAACGACAACGGCGTCGGTAACCGTCCTTTCAGGGAGCCGGAGCGGGATGCCGACAAGGATCGGGTAAGAGCCCGGCTGCCTCCCGAACGAGAGGTCCCCCGATACTTCGACCCGCACATCTCTGAGAACCGTGCCAATCGGGAATACCCGCCGGAGCATCGGCAGGTCGATCCGGTTCCGGACAAATTCCTTGAACTGCCGGAACCGGCGCTCGTGCTTCCCGAGCGTGTTGTCTGTATAAGCCCGGGTGCCTTCAAACGGCATCACCTGCCGGATGTTCACCCGCCGCACCGAGAGGCCGGCATCCAGGACTCGGGCGAGGAACTGCTCATTGAGATCATACGTCTCTTCCGTCTCCCCGGCAAGCCCGCAGACGAAGTTGAGGCCCGGGAGGAGTTCGGGGACATTGTTTCGGCGTTTCCCGCCTTCTTCGTTGACAATCCGGATAGCAGAGAATACCTCATCCGGCAGGGCTTTGAGGTTGTTTGCCCGGACAACCGCAGGATCGGCCGTCTCCATGCCGAACGCGGCAACATCACCCGGGGTGTGGTGCCGGATGATCGCCCGGAGCGCTTCCCTTGCCGCGTCCTCGTGCCGGGCAATGGTCTGCGGGTTGGTGTTGTCGATGTGGAGTGTCCTGAGTTCCGGTGCGGCAGAGCGGATCGCGGAGAAGAGGGCATCGAGTTTCTCCGGTTCCGGTGCGGGATACTCTCCCGTCCCGGCCCCGTACGCGAGGATATCCGGTTGCCTACCCACCCGGAAATGCCGGGCACCAGCGGCATGGAGTGCGGCAACCTCCCCGGCAACTGCGGCAATGGTCCGGTAGCGCGGCATGCCGTAGAACGGCTCCGTGCAGAACGAACAGCCGCCCGTTGCCCCGTGCGGACAGCCCCGGGCAGTCTCCAGCTCGCACATCACGAACGGGAAGTCGGGGTGTTGTATGATGATGCTGCTTCCCGCAATGCTCCACGGATCGGTGCGGGAATAATCCAGTACTCCTTCAGGCTCGTTCCCGTCCAGGTAATTGTCCAGCGCAACCGCTGGTTCACCGGAGAGCAGGGCATCAAATCCGCTGATCACCTGCCGGACTGCTTTTTGCCCACCCTCCCCGGCATACCCAAAGCCGATGGGGCCTCCGATCAGTTTCCTTGGCCCCTTCACCATGTGGCCGACCTGCTGGATCTCGGTGAGCGTTGCGGGAGTTCCCCCGAGATATTTCCCCGGTACCGTCACCCCCGCGATCATGACCAGCAGGTCAGCCTTGTTCAGATCACCAGCCCGCAGCGGCTCTTTTCTCAGCTGGTCGATGGTGAGGTACCGGACGGAATACCCGCGGGATACGAGCGCACCTGCCACGGTGCGGATGTAGGGCGAGACATAGGGGGGGACTCCGAGACACGCGGGCTCGTCAACGTACCCGTCGAGGATGAACGCAGTGCGGGTCATGCCGTGATCCCAATCAGGGCAAGAAGTTTCCGTGCCCAGAAGAGTTTCCCGCGTTTTAAGGGGTCAACGTCCGTGTCGTCAAGGTCGAATCCCGCGAGGGTTATCCGTGCTGCCCCGAGCTCGTGAGCCGCAAAGGCTGCCCGGTCGCCGTCCGTGAACCCGCCGAAGTTGTGCACGTGCGGCAGGGGGGCGGCCTGTGTTGTCCCCACGATCCTGCCCGGGAACCGCGGGACCCAGTGTTTCAGGAGCGGGATGTTGTCGCCATGGGCATGGACCACCACGATGGTTCCCTGCCGGTTCATCTCAATGAGCCGGTCGGTTGCCCCGTCAAGGTCCGTGAATACCGCATCCGGCAGGATACCGGCATCGTCCAGCACTTCTGCCGCGGCATCGGCGGCAAAGACAACCCCATGGACTGCGGCGAGGTCCTGTTTCAGGCACGGGGCGTTCCCGCAGACCGTCACCTCGTTTCCGTCAGTTATCGTGACAAGCGAGATGAGGTTGTCGCGGTCGAGGAGCGATGCGAGGATACGGGCAGCCTCTTCATCTCCTGCCCGGTCGAACCCGAAGTATTCGAGGATCTCGCGGTAGTGGGGTTCCCATTCGGAATATTGCATTGGTTTCGCCCGATCCTCCCGGCCCTCCGGCTTGATGCGCCCTATGGGGCGCCGTTCTTCTTCCCCTCGTTCTCGAGGCCAACAAGGGTCCGGAACTTCTGGAGGATTGGCTCGATCACGATTGCGAGGAGTTTCTCCTTGTCCTCCACCTTCCCGAAGTAGTTCAGCGGAAGGCTAGCCGCCCCCATGTTCGGGTGGCCGCCGGCATCGCCTATGTCCCCGAACGCCTCCGCAAGGGCGTTGCCGACGTGGAGCCGGATGTCGCGGTTGCGGGCCGATATGACAATCGCGGAGTCGGTGATGCCGTACACGAGCGCGGTGTTCACGCCCTCGAGCGTGATTAAAAGATCGGCTGCCTGCGGAAGGGAGTCGCGATTCATCACGTAGCCGACGTTCGCGAAGAGGTACCCGCTCTGGATCTTCCGCTCATGGATGGCCTTTCCCATCACATCGAGGGTCTCCTGCGACATGGACGGGGACATGATCTTGTCGAGTAGTTCCGCGTCCGTCAGGGGCAGCAGGAAGCCCGCATAACTCAGGTCCTGCGGGGTGACGTTGCGCTTGAACTCCTTGGTGTCGGTCCGGATACCATAGAGCAGGGCGGTTGCGACACGCTTGTCCACGGGGATGTCCAGCTCCTGCAGGTACTGGGTCATGATGCTTGCGGTTGCGCCGACCCCGGGCCGGATATCGATGAAACAGCCCTGCCCGGCTGGGTGGTTCCCCTCCTTGTGGTGGTCGATGATGATGTTGATCTTGGTCTGGGCGGGGATGTCGTTATTGGCACCGGGGCCCGAGCAGTCCACGAGGGCGAGGTAGGTGCATTGTGCGAGAGCATCCGGCGTCAGGCGCTCCATCTTGATGTCCAGCAGGTTGACAAAGGTCCGGTTCTCCTGGTGCCCGATGTTGCCTTCGTAAAAAATGCGGGGGGTAAGGGACTTGCTGTTCGCCTTCTTTGCAATCTCGGCAAGGGCCATGGCGGAGGAGATGGCATCCGGGTCCGGGTTCTTGTGGGTGATGATCCCCAGCGTCCCCTCCCAGCCGGCAATCATCGTGAAAAGCCGCTGCGCGATCCGGCTCGAGTGCTGTTTTTTGATCTGGAGTACCGCGGACCGGGCCACGACTTCCTGCGGGTAGAGGACGATATCGGCACCGGCAGCCGTCAGTTTCTGCCCGTTCGCCGGGTCCGTTGCACGGGCAACCACCTGGACGGAGGTGTGGCGCTTCTTTATCGCGAGCAACGCAGCAAGGTTCGCGTCGCCATCACCAGTCATGACGAATGCAATCTCGAAGGGGGGGAGCCCGGCAAGCATCTCGGACGAGGCGATGTCGCGCTGGTACGCCTCGAAATTCTGGTCTTTAAGGCTCCGGACCCGGGATTCGTCCCTGTCGACAACCATTGCCCGTTCATGGTCCTTTGCCAGTTCGAGGATGATGTTGAACCCGTTGGTCCCGCACCCGAAGATCCCGTATTTGACCGGCCCCTGTTGTCCAACCGGTGGTTCCAGTGGCATTGTACTGAAGATCTATCTGTTTTGGATAATAAGGAATTGCAACCGGTGTGGGCGGATATTGTATCGCGTTCTTCCGGAAATGGGAAGATGCGGTGATTTTTCCCGGGCATTATCCGCAACCTTTATTCGCAATCATCAACCACATTATTAGGCCTAAGTAAGCGGGTCTGTAGCTTAGTTCGGCATAGCGGCGGACTCTTAATCCGCAGGTCAAGGGTTCAAATCCCTTCAGGCCCGTTCCCTTTTCCTATCCGAGACTTGAGCGAAGCGCAATTCGAGGAGGAGAGGAACGTATCGCTGTTCTTTTTGTTCCGAAGCTTCGACCAGAGCGATAGTCTGTTTCAGAGCCCGATACCATGAGCACATACTATCCCTCTTCCCAATTTTCCTGAATGAAAAGACGACAGAATTCCCATTCGTGCCCTGCGCTGATGGCCCGCATGAGCACGTAACATTCATCTTTCTTCCGGACAATTTTTCATCGGGTCACATTGTACTCAATCTCTCCCTCATGGGACAACCTGCATGCTGTCACTTCTCTATGTCGATGATGAACCGGGACTGCTCGATATCGGAAAAACCTTCCTTGCGACCAGCGGGGACTTTACTGTAACGACTGCCCTGTCCGGCAGGGAAGGTCTTGCGGCGCTGGCGGCGCACTCCTTCGATGCCATTGTCTCGGATTACCAGATGCCGGAGATGAACGGCATTGAGTTTTTAAAAGCCGTGCGGGAGTCCCATGGCTCTATCCCCTTTATCCTCTTTACCGGCCGGGGGCGCGAGGAGGTCGTGATCGAGGCGATCAACAACGGGGCGGACTTCTACATCCAGAAAGGGGGCGATCCCAAAGCACAGTTCGCCGAACTGGCCCACAAGATCCGGCAGGCCGTCAGCAAACGGCAGGCCGAGTACGCCCTCCAGGACTCCGAGAGGCGCCTTTCTGACCTCATCAACTTCCTCCCGGATGCCACCTTTGCTATCGACACGGACGGGAAGGTGATCGCGTGGAACCGTGCAATCGAGGAAATGACCGGTATTGCTGCCTCTGCTATGCTCGGGAAGGGGGAGTACGAGTATGCACTACCGTTCTATAGCGAACGCCGCGCGATCCTGATCGACCTGATCTTCGAGCCGGATGACGAGGTTTCCCGGCGCTATTCCAATATCCGGAGGGACGGGAATACCCTTTCCGCAGAGACCGGCCTGCCGGCACCGAAAGGGAAACGGATCTTTGTCATTGCGAAAGCCAGCCCCCTCTATGACAAGGCCGGAAATATCACTGGCGCAATCGAATCGATCCGGGACATCACTGACCGGAAGAAGGCCGAGGAAGCCCAACGGGAGAGCGAGAGGAGGTTCCGCGAACTTGCCGAACTGCTGCCCCTTGGGATCTATGAATCCGATGCAACCGGGAGACTGATCTATGTCAACCGCCGGGCACTGGACATGTTCGGGTATACGGCAGAGACGTTCTCCCGTGGCGTGGATTTCCGGAGCGCTGTTGCACCTGCGGACCGGGACCGTGCTTCGGAGTTTTTTCAGACGATCCTGGAAACAGGGATCAGCGATAATGCCGGACGCGAATACTCCGCGCTACGAAAAGACGGCACGAGCTTTCCCATCCTGATCTTTTCTTCTCCCGTCATCAGGGGCGGCAGGGTCGCCGGGACACGCGGCATCATCGTCGATATCACCAGCCGGAAAAAGGACGAGGAGAAACTCCGGGCAGTCAACGAGGAACTTGCTGCGTCCGGTGACGAACTCCGGGAGCAGTTCGAGGAACTTGCTGCAAGCGGGCGGAGGATCCGGGAGAGCGAACTGCGCCTCAAGTACATGCTCGGATTCTACGAGCATGCTGAAAAGGGTGATGAAGACCTCCGTTCCTATGCAGTTGAAGGCGCCTGCATCGTCAGCTCGAGCCCGCTTGCATACCTCGCGTTCATGAACGAGGACGAGAGCGAGCTCACCATGTACGCCTGGTCGAGATCGGCGATGGCCGAGTGCGCGATGCAGGAAAAACCGATCGTGTACAAGACCGGGAAGACCGGGTTGTGGGGGGAGGCAGTCCGTCAGCGCAGGCCGGTCATCACGAACGATTATCCGGCCCCGAATCCCGCAAAGAAAGGGTACCCCGAGGGCCATCCCCACATCCTCCGGCACATGAACGTGCCGGTGATCGATGAGGGGCGGGTTGTGCTCGTGGCCGGCGTGGCCAACAGGGCAACCGATTACACCGAGAGCGATGCAAACGAGCTGCTCCTCCTCATGCAGGGCCTCTGGAACCTCTTAAAGGCAAAGCGGATGGAGGAGGAACGCAGGGCAGAAGAAGAGAAGTACCGCACGGTTGTCGAGCACAGCAACGATGCGATCTATATCTACCGGGGCGACCGGCTCCTCTTCGCCAACAGGAGAGCGTCTGAACTCACCGGGTTCAGCGGAGAAGAACTCCTTGCCGGAAACATCTGGGACCATGTCCATCCCGACGACCGTGCACGGTTGCAGGAAGCACGGGACCGGAGAACGGCGGGGGAAGACATCCCGCATTCGTTCTCCGCCCGTGTTGTTACCCGGAACGGGGAGGTCAGGGCCTGCGAGTTTACTGTAACTCTCATCACGTACCAGGACCAGCCGGCGCTGCTCGGGATCATCCGGGATGTGACGGAGAAACAGCAGCTGGAAGCCGAGCGATCTGCCGCGTTCGAGCAGCTTGCTAATGCCGAGGAAGAACTCCGGAAACAGTATGACGAGCTTGCCGATGCTGAGGAGCAGATCCGCACCCGGACGCAGCAGATGGAAGAGATCGCCGCAACGGTGCCGGGAGTCGTCTTCCAGTTCTATGCCCGATCCGAAGGCAGCATAGGATTTTACTATGTGAGCGGGAGATCGCTTGAGATCCTCGGCCTCGACAACAATCCTTTGGAGTTCTTCCCGGCATTCGCAAGCGCGATAGACCCTTCAGACAGGGACCGGTTCATAGATTCGGTTCATACCGCGATTGATTCTGAAACCCTCTGGGATTTTACCGGAAAATTTGTCAAACCTTCAGGAAATGTGATCTGGTTCCGGGGGATGGCAAGCCCGGTCCGGCATGGCGATGAACTGGTCTTTTCCGGGGTTCTCCAGGATATTACGGACCGGATCGAGATCAGCCAGGCCCTCCAGAAAAGCGAGGCAAAGTTCAGGGCGATTACCAACCAGACGTCCCAGTTCATCGGGTTGATCGACCCGGACGGAACGGTGATCATGGCAAACCGCACCGCCCTCGACTTTGCCGGCATTGCGGAATCCGTTGTGGATGGACGCCCCTTCCGGGAGGCCGCCTGGTGGCCCCACTCGGCTGAAATACAGGAGCAGCTGAAAGACGCGATACAGAGGGCTGCATCGGGAGAGACCGTGCGGTTCGAGACAACACATATTGCAGCTGATGGCCACACCGCGTATATCGACTTCTCGATCAAGCCCGTGAAGGGAGCTGATGACAAAATCCCGTTCCTTCTTGCCGAGGGAACGGACATCACCAGGCGTAAGCTCGCTGAGATCGCGTTGAAGGAGAGCGAGGAAAAGTACCGGCTCATTGCCGAGAATTCTCCCGACATGATCTTCTTTTTGGATACCAGCGGTACGGTCCGGTACATTAATCCGCTGGGAGCACGCTCAATGCTCACCATGCCGGAGAACCTCACCGGCAAGAACCTCTACTCCCTTTTCCGGCCGGATATCGCCGAGAAATACATGGTGGAGATCCGCGGTATTGTTGAAAGGCGTATCCCTTACCGGAATGAGGTTATCGAACACCTGCCATCCGGTACGTTCTGGCTGGATGTCCGCCTCATCCCCCTCCTCGACTCCTCCGGTTCTGTCTTTGGGGTTTTGGGCCTCATCCATGACGTCTCGCACCGGAAACAGGCAGAGAACGCCCTCAGGGAATCGGAGGAGAAGTACCGCCTCCTTGTCGAGAACACGTATGATATCATCTACCTGATCAATCCCGATGGTGTATTCACCTTTGTCTCGCCCAGCTTCACGGAACTTCTCGGGTACAGGCCGGAGGATGTAACAGGACAGTTATTCCAGAAGTTCATCCATCCTGACGATGTTGTGCTCTGCGAGGAGGCATTAAGAAAGGTGGTCGCAGGCGGCAAACGGGTGTCAGGAGTTGAGTACCGGATATTCCATGCCGATGGTTCGGTCCGGGTCCATACATCAAGCGTTTCACCGGTTCTCGATAAAACCGGGCGGGTGATGACCTACCTGGGGAACGCCCGGGACATCACGGAGATGAAACAGGTCCAGAACGCAATAAAGGAGAGCAACCGGAAGCTCAACCTCCTCTCCAGCATCACCCGGCACGATGTTGCCAACCAGCTCACGGTCATGCAGGGCTATGCGCAGCTTGCCGCCCTCAAAAAACCAGATCCGGTGGTCGTGGACTTCCTGGAGAAGATCTCCTCGTCGATCGAGACCGTCCAGTACCAGTTGGAATTTGCCAAAACCTACCAGGACATGGGTGCCCACGCACCCGTGTGGGTCAGTGTCCGGGACGTTATCGAGAGCGTGAGGCCCCCGCTCCCGGACCTTGACATACGCTGCGGCTCCTGCGAGATCTTCTCCGATCCGATGATCTCGAAGGTCTTTTTAAACCTCTTTGACAATGCAGCACGGTACGGGGGGACCGTGACGGTTATCACGGTCCGGTGCGGGCTCAATGAAGACGGTGAACTCGTCATCACCTTTGCTGACAATGGCATCGGCATTCCGCTGAACGAGAAACAGAAGATCTTCGAGAAAGGATACGGGAAGCATACCGGCTTCGGGCTCTTTTTAGTCCGGGAGATCCTGGCAATCACCGGTATCACGATCCATGAGATCGGGACGCACGGGAAAGGCGCAATGTTCGAGATCACGGTCCCGAAAGGTGCGTTCCGGTCAGCGGAGAAAGAGATCAAAGAGAAATGAGCAGGGTGCGCGGTTATCAGGCCGGCACAGCGACTACATATACCCTGTCCTGCATCCCCTGCGGGAAATAGTGTGCATCAAACCACATGGCATCGAACTGCCCGTAGTTTGCGTACGTGATGCCGTCCACCCGGTCATCGTGGCAGTCCACGGAATCGGCAAAGATGATGACATCGTCCCAGACCGTCTCCGTTCCCCGTGTGTCGTACCCGACAACAACAACCCAGTGGCCGCCCCAGTCTATCCACTCAACGATCGTCGGGATACCGGCCTTGAGGTTGGAAAGGAGCATGTCCCGGCTTCCCCCGGTATGCCATGTGGCGTTCCACCCGTTCCGGTTGAACCACGCGGTCATCTGTTCCGGGTTGATGCCGGTCTTTTCCGAGACTTCCGGGTACATTTCGTGGGCAAGCAGGACCTCGCCTTCATCCGTGTTGTTGACCGGTTTGTTGTAATAGGACATCACGGTCATTGCTGCAACCGCCCCGCAGCTGTAGTTGGTCACCTGCTGGCGGATACTCTTTAAGGGAATGGCCGTGAGGTGGTCATTTGTCTCCAGCGAATCAAAATCGATGCCGGTATAGTACTGTGGTAGCGGGAGCCGGCTGTCAAGCCCGTAGGTTATCCTGCCGGTATCGCGGCTGTCCTCTCCGGTTGCCGAGAGGGTTGCGGCAAGCAGGATACCACCAGCAACAAAAAAAAGACCGATGAACAGGATAGGATCGGGTCGCTTCATGCGGGATTCTCACCTGTCAGTATATCGCCTGCGGTTATTAAGATCGCGTTTCACAAGGCCCTGCACAACAGCAGTTCTCCTGCCAGTCCCTATGCAGCACCGGAGAGTATTTGAGTTCCGGTGAAAAACATTCAGGTGATCGTATCATGAAGTTCAAGGGAAGCAAGACCGAGAAGAACCTGCTCGCGGCATTTGCCGGCGAGTCGCAGGCACGGAACCGCTACAGTTTCTTTGCCAGCGTTGCACGGAAGGAAGGATACGAACAGATTGCAGCAATCTTTGAGGACACTGCGGCAAACGAGCGGGAGCACGCGAAACTCTTCTTCAAGCAGCTCAAGGGTGGCGAGGTCACCATCACCGCAGGCTATCCCGCCGGTGTGATCGGGACAACAAAGGAGAACCTGAAGGCCGCAGCTGATGGAGAGAAGATGGAATGGGGTACGCTCTACCCGGACTTCTCCGCAACCGCAAAGAAGGAGGGCTTCCCCGAGATTGCCCGCCTCTTTGCCAATGTCGCAAAGGTCGAGGCCCACCACGAGGCCCGGTACCGGAAGCTGTACGAGAATGTGATGAAAGGCAAAGTCTTCAAGTCAGCGTCATCAACCCAGTGGCACTGCCGGAACTGCGGCCATGTCATGAGCGGGAAGAGCGCCCCCGCCAAGTGCCCGGTCTGCGACCACCCGCAGGCGCATTTCGAGCTGCTGGCGGAGAATTACTGAACTCTTTTTTTTATTGCGGCCCTGCGAAGAGAGTGCCTCCGGGGCTATCGTTGAATTTATCCATGCTGTTCGATCTTCAACAAATTTACGGTCGTGAAAGGTTCAGCATATTCTTGACGATACTTTCATACACATTGAGCATGCGATCGGGAAAGTAATGCCGGGAAATCGTTCCTTCTTTTCTCTGTTCAATGATCCGGTCATGCAGCAGAAAATGGATATGCCAGCTCACCGAGGGTCCGGATATCCCCACCCGAGTACTGATCTCGTTACGGGATATGCCGGGATTCTGTGCAATAACCTCCAGGATCTTTCTGTCGCTCTGGTGTTTCAGGTGCAGGATCATTGCCCGCTCCTCGTGGGAAAATTTTCCCGAGTTTTCGAAAAAGCCCGTGGTGTTTTTACATTCAGAGGAAGTGATCTTTCCGAAATTTTTCAGGAGATTGAGATGATAGATCATATTCCGGTAGGTGAATCCTGTCGAGCGCTCGATCTCCGCCAGCCCGGCACCAGGATTTTCTTTGACACACCGGAAAATTTTTTCACGGGATGAATTCTGGAAGAGGTTCTTCTGAGAGATGCGCCTGAAACCCGCAATGAGGGGAGGATGGGCGGCAGAGATGTACTTCACTGCATAGATTATCCCCGGTGTTGCAGCAGTAATTCCCAGAACAACCAGAATCCATGCAGGGAGATCGGCAATACTGATGGGATCCGGTGAAGGATCGTTGAGAAGCACGGTATCCAAAGAATGCTGGGTAAAGTAGAGCTCGCTGTACTCCGGGTAAATCCCATATGCCGGCCCGACCACATACCCACCGGTTTCCATTGCTGCGACAGGAGCAATTATGAGAACGATCAGGAGCGGGATAATAAGACATTGCGTTTTTTCCTTCATCCAAATCCCTCGTTCAGACCACCAGCAGCATGAACTGCTGCGTACCGTTGACCTTATCCCCTTCAACAACTGCATACCAGTCACCCGGCGCTATGCCCTCCGGGCGTGAAACCTGAAGGTAAATCCTGCCGTTTACCATCCCGTCGCTGTCATCATAGAACGGCCCCATCATCCCATCCGGGGCAAAGAGGGTAAGCTTGAGGGAATTCTGCCGGTCCTGCCAGAAGAGGTCGCAGGTAAACCGGTCAAGACGCTCCGGCATCTGGCGGTGAAAGGATCTCTGCCCGCCCTGTTCCACGGACTGGTCCATGTACCCGACAATCCGGCATCCGCTCCTGTCCAGGACTGCATTATCAATTCCCATCTCACGTTTCTGGGAGAGGTTCAGGTTTTTTATATTCAGCGGCCGTGATTCTTCCCACACATTGGCGCCGTATGGGCATTCCGAATTGTTGTCCGTCCCCCACGGGTGCCGGCTGCCCCAGTAGTAGGGCTGGCTCCAGACTTCCTCGAGTAATGCCGAATCAACATTTTCCCGGGTCTTTTCGTAATTTTCTTTTGTATAGGCAATCCGAGCCACATCGCCTATCGTGATGTTTTCTCCCCAGTGTTCGTCCAGCCACTTCTGGCCCTCTTCAGTGTACATTCCCGAGTTTTCGAAAGCGGCTGCTCCCGGAATCAGGATGAGGGATAGCACCAAAGCTCCATAGATCAGGGAATTCCTGTTCATCTGCCTCCCGCCCTCATTCTCATTGTTGTATAATTCATGACTAATCCAGTGTTCCGATTATCGAGATAAATAGATTATTCCAAAACCCTCTACACAGATCTCTTGTTAGGATCAACCAAATGGATCATGCGGTGTGCCAGACGGGTTACAGACAGGGAGTGTTCCCCATCTCACCCGGATAACGACGGAGAATTTTTATAATGGATATATGTAGATTATTTTTGAATAAAACATATTTAATAATATAACTCAGCCTCTGGTTGTTTAGGCTTGGGGAACAGGATTCTTCCCATATTCCCAATCCCGCTCAGACCTAGACACAAGGCCCGGCCGGTCCGGAGATGAGATCGGCCGGGGCGGAAGTGAAACACCATGAATGGATCTCTGAAACTATCGATACTGGCAGGACTGATGGTCCTGTTGGTACTAGTCGTTCCTTCCGTGAGCGCCTTTGAAATCTCAGGTATGTACACGGAGGAAGGACAGAAATGGCTGAATGAACACTGGGGTGAGGATATTACGCTCGGGCAGCTCGAACAGATTGCTTATTCCAAGGAAGACCTTGCGAAAATCGAGGCAAACGTTGATTCAAAACTGCTTGAGAAAGTACGGAGCCAGCCTTATTTCTGGGGAGAGCGCTATCCTCCCAGGGAAGTAACGCCAGGTTCCAAGATCTTTGATGAGAACAACCAGCTTGTCGAGGATCCGGATGGATCGATACTTGCCGGGATCCTGAGCGGTAACAGTAAAGCCCCGCTCTCTGGTATCATTGCCGATGCGGCGGCGGTTGGGTTCGATGGGGCCTATATTACCCATTCCGGCAGCGGAAAGGTATATGGGGCAGCCCATGTTGATTCATTGAGTGTTGAATCAAAGCTCTATGGTGACGGGAACTGGCTGCAAACAGCATACAAAGTAAAGTATGACTACGATAATCCCTCTCCCTACGTAACATTAACTGCGTCCGGCATCCGAACCCCGGTACATGATACCCTGTACCAGTCACAGACCGTTGCACAATCTACCAACCCAACCCACAGTGCAAGCACCTGGTCTTTTTCATACTATTACTCATGAAGAAGATATCCCCCCTTTTTTTGGAATGATCGTATGAGACTTTCTGGTTTTTTTATCACAATCCTCTTCGCATGTATCGTAATTATCGTTCCATGTCAGGCAGCATCCCCGGACATTCAGATATCACAACAGGTTCCCGAAACGATTGCGGGGTATATATCCACTGATGGCACTTTCATCCTGTTTCAGTCCGAAAAAATGGGTCCGGAGATTTTGGTATATACAGCTGAAGGAATCCTTTCTGAGAAAATTCCCCTGTCAACAGAGACAAGTAAACTTGATGCTCTTGCAATCTCAGGTGGACGTATATATTATTCTGAGTATCGGTCTTCCGAGCCGGCATACTGGCGAAACGAAACCGTTTATGAATTTTCCCTTACTACGGGGAAAAAACGGACAATCTATGCCACCACTGCCCCCCAGCAGAGAATCACGAGAATCGCATCTGATGGTGATCATGTGGTATTACGAACGGGAAGCAACGAGCAGTTCATTATCCTGCATACCCTCTCCAACAACTCAAACCGGCTCATCTTTACATCCAGGGATTCGATCCATGATCTCGATATCAGCGGCGATCATATCGTATGGGGGTGTGAGCGGGGCGATCGGGAACCCGGACGGGAGATTCATGTCTATACAATCTCGACCGGAACTGATTACATCATTCCTGAGAGTAAATCGGATAAAACCTACGGTACAGTCGATATTTCCGGCAACAGAGTCACATGGACAATGGCATTACATGCCCCATACTGGGAGGAGGATGGGAAATACCACGGGATGAGAGGAAGTGATATCAGGATTATTGATTTGGACACCAACATTACCCAATCTGTTGAAAAAAATGAGGGATATTCGAAATCTTTCATATCCGGTAAAAATGTTGTTTATATGAAAAGACCTGCTAGTGACAGCAATGAGATTGTCCCTGCAACAATCCGGTATTATAATGTCCTGACCGGAACGGCAAGTGACTTGAAAAACCATGTCCTGAACATTGATGATTTTAAAGGGGATCTGGTCATCTGGGATGGGGAACCCCGATTGTCGTTCTTTGCGACCACGCTCAACGGCACGCTTCCTACGGATGTATCTTCAGAAATTACGCAGAGTACTACACCCATTCCAAGTGTTGTTCCACAAAAATCCTCTACACCCGACAGCCCGGTCGATCCTGTCGTGATCGTTTCGGCACTAATGTGCGGAGTCGCGGGATATGCATTGTTGAAAAAGAGTGAATGACGGGCAATTTTTTTTGTGCAATGTGGGGAAGTCTCTTAACCGCACGGGCATGTGTAGACAGTTCAGGAATAAAACGTTTAAAGCACACCGGAAAATCAAGCACCATGAAAATATCCATTCATCACCCGGTCATTCACATTGTCCTTGTTTTATCAGCCATCATCGGGATGATTCCTGTACCCTGCACCGCTGCATCGTCAGACACACTCATATCTCAGAAGGGATCGATGATGGACTGGACTGATGCCCATATCGATGACAACCTCATCGCAACCTACGTGAGTAGTTCCAGTCCTCCGGCAATCGGGGTGCATCACGCCGATGGAACTTTTTACAAGAGCATCCCCCTCACCAATGATGCAACGGAACTCGAATCCCTGGAAATTTCTGACGGCAGTGTTTATTACACGGAATATGACACATCTGCCACTATGAACTGGCGGAATGAAACCGTCTATGAATATAATCTTGCGACCGGGAAAAAACAGGTGATCTATGTAACCAATGGGCCTATGCAACGGGTCACGAAGATCGTTGCTGACGGGGATCATGTCGTGATGCGGGGCGGTGTGGATGACCGGAAGCTCATTCTCTATACACGGTCCACGGGTTCCCACCAGATCATCATCACGTCTCATAATAATATCCACGGCCTCGCCATTGACGGTGACCGGATCCTGTGGGGATGCGAACGGGTCGACCGTGAGCCCGGTCGGGAGATCCATATTTACACGATTTCCACCGGGGGGGATTATATTATTCCGGAAAGCAAATCAATCCGGACTTATGGGTATGGTGACATCTCCGGGGATAACGTCGCATGGGTCATAAGTGCTAAAGAGCCGAATTATATCAACGGTATACCAGTAAGGAGCGCCGAATCCTATGATATGCGTCTGACAAATCTTATATCCGGGAAGACCCGGTCTGTCGAGACCTCACAAACTGCACCGATAGAGGTTCCATTCATTTCCGGAAATACCATGGTCTGGGTAAAAAAGCCGGGAGTTGATTATAATAACACAGATACCGGGACCATCCGTACTTACGATATTACATCCGGTACATTCAGCAATGTTACATCTGGGGTGGCATCGATCTCCGATTTCAGTAACGGACTGATTGTAAGGCATAAACTCAAACCGATGTCTTTCTGGGTGACATCCGTTACCGGAAATCCTGCTGCAACGCTCCCTTCAACTGCCGCTGTCACGACAACAGGCAAGGGATTGCCCGGCTCACAGAACACACCCGTACCGGAAAGCCCGGTCGGGGCAATCGTGATTATCCTGGCAGTGTCTGTGGGGATCCTGACCAATATCCTCATGAAAAGAAACCGAGCCCGCCAGATATAATGGGATAATGGATTTCTTTTTTAGGTTCCAGCTACGATGATACTATCTGCCGGTACTCTAGAAATCTTCACTTAATCCATCCCAACCGGGCCCACCGCTCGTACTCTTCCGTACGCATATCCCGGTTCTCAACAACGATATCCTTGAAAAATTCCCGGTTGTCCGCGATCTCCGCTTCCTGCTTCGCATTGGAGAATCCATTCGTGATCGCATCCACCAGTTTCCGGCCGCCGAGCGCCCGGGCATCCGCTTCTTTTGCCTCTACAGCAAAAGAGTCCCCACCGGTTGCCACGCTGATCCCACCTACGGAGACAACTGCGAGATAATTCAGGACATGGTTCTGGTAGGCAACAACCTCATCGCCACCGGACGTGTGCGTGCTCACAACCGAACACCCGTACTTTCCTGCGAGGACCTGGTAATGAATCGCGTCAGCGAGCCGGTCAAAGAAAATTTTCATCTGGCCGGAGACGTTGTCGATGTACACGGGAGAGGCAAAGACAATCCCGTCCGCCTCCTTCATACGCTCTACGAGTGCCGGCATGTCGTCATCGAATACGCAGATGCCGTTGAACAAACACCCCTCGCAGGCTGTACAGGGAGTAATCTTCAGGTCGCAGAGATCGATCATCTCCGTTTCTGCACCGGCTTCCGCAGCTCCGTCAAGGACATACTGGGCAAGCTGGCGTGTTGTGCTCCGGAGGGTACGGGGGCTTCCGTTGATGGCAAGGATCTTCATGAGATTTCCTAATCTCCGGTTGGCTGCCGGAAATTATATGCGTACGGCCGGATGCCGATGAAAAAATATTTTGAAAAAAAAGTTCCGGAATAAAAAATTATTTTCTCAGAAATTTTTCGAGCCGGTCGCCGATGAATGTGCCCGCGATCATCAGGATGACAAAGACAAGGATCACAAGAATGGTCCCGAAGGCCCCCAGGAAGTCAAAGCTCAGGCTCGTGCTGCCCGGCGCAAGGAACAGCGAGATGAGGACGGCGAGGACGCCGATGATAATCCCGAGGACAGCACCGTTCCGGAGGATCCCCCAATAGTCTTCCTTTCCCTTGTGAAAAAATCCGAATGCGATACCGATCAGGAATGTCAGCAGTTCGAGCCACATAACAAAATCACCCGGGTTGATGATGCCAATATCCTACCCCCAACGGGAAATAGGTTCCGGATTATTCTGTTCCGGGCAGGAAGATGGGTGTCTTCCTCCTCATGCGGGCTGGATTTACCGTCGGTGAAATGAAAATCCCTGCACAAACGCAGCCGGGCGGGCACAAATGCGGGATATGGCCAATCCACCCCCCTGTTTTTTCTGGCCATCGGGCGCCCGCCATTTTGCAGGTTGAAAAGAGGCAAAAATCAACGCAATTTTGAAACGAAACTCAGAACAAGGTTTTTTCCATCGGCGTGGACCGCATTTCCACTCCACGAAAAAGTGCCCTTCGTCCTTTTGCCAATCCGGGCGTATTACGGGGTTTTTGGAGAGACTCTTTTCCCGGGGAGTGCCAATGGCAGTGTTCCCTCAGGGGATCTGGTTGTTCCGAAAAAGGATCAGGGTCCGGTAGACGGGTACGCAGTCCGCGACCAGATAAAAAAGGCGATGCAGGCAGCCGCAAGCGGGACTGCGACACAGACAGGTGCTGACTGCGAGGGAGCAGGCGACCGCTGATGAGTGGCTTCCCGGGGGAGGTTTTCCTGGCCTGTCACAGGAGCCGGCTGTGTCGTCGCCAGGGATTCCTCCATCGTATCGATCACGAACAGGTGGACGTACCCTTCTTGCAGGGATTTCCCTTCTGAACGATAATACAGAAGCCGGTTCTCCTTGAGATCCAGTAATGTCAAGGGCCGTGTTCCCTGGAGGAACAATTCACGTTCACCGGTGTTGATCCGATAGATCGCGATGGTCCGGGACTTCTCCCGTGTCCTGTCATGGACATCATACTGTGTCCATGCAACATAATTACCGGCAATGTAAGGCATACTTGCCAGCGTCAGGAGATTATCGCCACTGATGCGCTGTTCTGTTTTGGATGTCAGGTTATAGAGATAGATTGCAGGTTTTCCTTCGCGGAGATCTTCCCAGACAACATACTCCCCTGAAATCCGGGGATAATGCTGGAGGTCGCGGGCCGTGCAGAGAGGGATCTCCTCATTCCTGTCAAGATCGAAAAGATAAATATCCCCGCCGCCAGGTTCGTTGCGCTCATCCGACCAGACAATATGGGATCCGTCCGCAGAAAGCGTGCCGATTTTTCCGGGGCCGGAGAAAACGAGCTGGCGATTCTGGCTTGTCAGGTTGAGGAGGGCGATTTCAGATCGTGTTGACGGATAGACCTGATCGCCGATCCAGATGATGCGGTCACTCGTGATGATTGGGTTCCGGTTCTGCCGATAAAGACGGGGGTCGCCCCTGCTTTCATCCGTGGTGAGAGATTTTTCTTTTCCGGTTGTCCGGTCGTACAGGAAGATCATGGAGTTTTCACTCCAGACAACGCGGCCCTCTTCGGCACTGAAGGGTGTATCGAACATGTACTGGTGGTCAGAGGAGGGGGAGGTCGCAATAACCTGCGTTTCCCCATCGGACACGTTCATCATCCGGATGATGCTGGAAATATTCTTCGGAGGTGCTTGTTTCAATCTGTAGGTCATCCATACAATCCAGTTCTGATCAAAGACAAATCCCTTTGAATAGGTGAAATAGGGATCCCCGGATTCATCTTCGATGATATACGGCGAATGGATAAGGACGTCGGTACCAGACATGTTTGCGGTGACGGGGATGGCCAACAGGAAAAAGGAGAGCAGAATTACCCACGTATGCAACAATATTTTCATGGAATTCTTCCGTGATTAATAAATTATCAGCATTATGTAGTCCAGAGAAAAAAAGTTAGGGGATGGTGATTGAGCCGGTATGATCAGAATCTTCATAACCGGGCGTGATGGTATAGCCCCATGCATGAACATGATAACTACCATCATCTGGCCAGAAGTACATCTTGTCTCCAGTATCAACCGAACCTGCTGAGTTGGCAGAGGCAGAGGTTGAATCTACCTGTGAGTCTGCGGCATTCACTAAAAATGCCTCAACGTAGATATAACTGGCAATTCCTGAGGATAACCGTGCTTTCCCTCCATAAATGATTCGGGTGCTGCTGTATTTTTGTATGCGTCCGGTTACCGTCAGGGAGACCAGTTTCGACAGTTCTGAAATTTTATTCTCACCTGTCTCATCAGGCCAGATCATCTTCCGCTGGTTCATCTCCTTCTTCACATCATCCGATACACCAACGAGATGCTCCGGGTGAACTTTCTCCATGTACTCACCGATAGTAATATCCGATCCCCAGAGTTCGTTGATGAGCTTTATCTGCTCCGGTGTTGCATGGGAGATAAGGGGCGCGGAAGTGCCTGCCTCTGCCGCACTGACGACCGGCAGGGCACCGATACAGAGTATGCTTAAAACAATAAGCAATGCTAGTTGCCGATATAATCCTTTTACCATTCTTTCACCTGAAAGCACGTTCGTATTCTGCATGATTGCATGCGAACCGTGTTTCCAACCCGTGGATACGATGACTGCCACCTTAAAATTTCTGTGACGAAATTTTACCAAATATAATAAATATGTTGTTTTGAAAATGGTGGTTGATGGTACGCCTCATAGTACTACTCCGGATCCTCCGGCAGGCAGCATGGTACGGGTTCATCTTTCTCATTGCCCTCATCTGTATCTACGCCTCCCTGAATACCATCACGCTCCTCCTCTGGGGAGATCCTTCCGTGCATGGGGTGCCGCGGATGTTCCATCCTCCGGAGATCATGGTGCTCCATTACGTGGGAATGGTCTCCCCGGCACTGGCAAAGGTCATCGTCACGATCCTTTTCGGGGGCCTGGGCTTCTTTCTCTGGTTCAGGTTCCGCGGGATAACCAGGAAGACACTGCTCGACCACCCCCTGCGGGAACGGATCGCGGAGTTCATCCGCTCCCGTCCCGGGTGCCATTTCAGTTCCCTTGCACGGGAACTCGACATTAACCGCGGCACGCTTTCCTATCACCTCGGCCTGCTCACCTCCTTTCATGTCGTGCAGGAAACAAAAGACGGCGGCCTGACCCGTTATTATATGCACAAGACCGGAATCCCGGAACTCGAACAGAAGATCCTGACACACCGGAATAACGCCCTTCGCAGTCACATCCTTTCCCTGCTGGAAAAAGAAGAGGCCATGCCAAGGACGGAGCTGAAAAAAAGTTTGAATGTCTCGGGCCCCGCGCTCTGGTACCACATGCAGATGCTGGTGGAAGACGGGATCGTGCTTGCCGAACAGGACCGGGAGAAGACCGGCAGGCCCGTGCAGTATTCGCTCACCGGGGATGCCGGGAAAATTATCAGGAATGGCGGGGAAGCCCGTGCCGCTACGGAATTCCCCGCACCAGTGCAGGATCCGGTGAACGGTTTACAGCCTGGCAAAGAGCCCGGAATTCATGAGTGAAAACAGGGTGGGTGCAGAAATCTGCTGGCCTGTTGCTGCCCCCGCATCCGGGACAACGAACAGCGCTGTGTTGCTCCCGCACCACGTCTCCTTATCCCAGCCAACCGTGATAACATATTCCCCGGGCGGGAGCCGCACCGGGTCGAGGCTGTAGTGCCACGTGTTCCAGGAACTGTGCTTCCCCGGCTCCATCCCGTCCGCGGGGGTAATGGCCGGGATGGTATCGGTGAAGACCTCCTTTCCGGACGCAGCATCCCGGATCCGTGCGATCAGGACATTCTCCGGTGCCATGTTGGTGGTCCCGGAAAATACCATCCTGCGGGGATCGCTGCCGTTCAGGATCAGCCGGCCGGTCACCGGATCTCTTTCCTGATCGAAATGAAGGGAAGGGAGCTCAACAAAGAAGTACTCCACCCGGAAGACATCGTCAACCCCCGCCCTCCCCGATGCCGCCATGAGGATTTCAATCTCGGGATCCACCCACGGTTTCAGGTCGGTTGCCGTACCAAGGTCGGCAACCGCAGTGACGCGGTCTGTGACCGTGATGTTCCCGGAGGTGGAGATACGGGTACCGATCTCGTACTGCCCGTTTTCGCCCGGGTCCTGGATCACGAAAGCATACTGGCCGGCGGAGAAGTTCCGGGTCTCTTCCGGTCCAACGGTAATAGAGAAGTCCCCTCGATTATCAGGGTTTGCCGTAAAAGTATGGAAATAGTGCCGGCCAAACACAAGAAGGGTAACGGATCCGTTTGTCGCGCCGGTCCCGCGGATCGTAAACGCGTCCCCTTCTGCAATCGTCTGCGGACAGCTGGACTCAAACGATGTCTCTGCCATGACCGGTACTGCGATGAGGACTGCCAGTACAAGGGCTGCACCAACGCGTACAGCCCTGACACCTGCTGTTGAAGATTTCATTTCAAGATTCTCCTGATGTCAGGTACGTCTGCGGTCTGCATTTAAACTATTTCTGTGCCAATATTTTATCATTCCAATAATCGCCCGGGTCAAAGGGTGCAGGATCAGTGCTCGTGCCGGTAATACAGGTCCAGCAATGTCCCGTTCCGTGCATCGATCCATCCATTTCCCGGGCTCGGATATTGTTGTGCCCGGATCGTCTCGTCATCGAACTGCACCTCCCAGGCAAGCGGGACACTGCCAGGCCCGGGCGTTACCTTGTCCGGGTTGTGGAAGTCCCTCCACCGGAGTTCGGCCGAAATAATCCGGAGGCCGTCAGCCGAGGCCGGGTAGATCTTCTCCGCGTCCTTCCGTACGGTCGCTGTCGCAGTATTCTTTGAGATGACCGGTTCTGCCGGTAGTGCCACGGCATCCTCCGGGAGGGTCCACGATTTCCTATATTCGACAACATTCCCTGCAACGGAATCAACTGTGACAACGATCCCGTCGCTGGCGCAGGGGACCCCGTGGATGACGCGTTTGTACACAAACACGTATTTCCCGGCAATGTCCTCACCGGGCATCCCCAGCGGGTCCAGCCGGGCATCGACAAGGGTAAGCGGGAGTTCGCCGTTGCGTTCCCGGACCTCCCGGTCCGCCGTTTTTTGTGCAGCATCCATCGGGACAGATGGCGTGGCGGGCCGGCCCAGGCGCTTGATCCCGATGAAATATGAGATCAGTTCGCCCGTGTCCGCATCGAGACCGCCCTGGACAAGCTTTTCCTCGTCCTTCATCAGGTCAAAGGACCATCCCCGCAGGTACTGCGACCCGTCGTTAAACCGGATCCTGACCCGGTCTGCGGAAAGTTCCGGGAATGCCCCGCGGGCCTTTGCCTTTGCCTGTTTGATCGTGATCCCTGCCTTGTCCTGCAGGGGGGTGTAGGGATCGCCGGTCTCCGCATCGATGAAGAATGTCGCGTTCGTCTTGCGGGAGTGCGTGCTATCCGGCACCAAAGAGAATTCGTACAGGAGTTTCCCGGGATACCGGTCTGTGAGGGTGATACCGGCAATAGAATACCCGTGGGTTTCCCCTTCATCCAGAAGGGCCGTTGCCTCCTCCTTCGAAATGACAGCTTCCGGCATGGCCGTTGCCGTGATCGCGACTGCCGGGGTTGCTGCGACTGCTGTCGCCCGGGTACCCACAACAGGTTCATGGGGTGGAGGGGTGGATGCACCTTTCCCCGCAAACTGCTCCGCAAGAACAATCGAGACGCCAATCATCACAATAACGACCGCAAAAATCAGAACTGCATTTTTTCTCTGTTTCATACAATCTCCAACTGCCGGGACCTTATCGATCCGTTCAGGTACCGGGGCTGATTAGGAAGTACTGGGTACAGGCTTAAACGAATTCTGTGACAAAAGTTTACCAATCGCGGACGGGTCAGTGGCACTGCCGGGAGCCGCTAACGGAGGTATCCGGCAAGCATGAGCCCGGCAAGTCCGAGTATGATCAGAACGATTACAGCGATCATGATCTTCAGGTACGGGATCCCGGTTTCCGCCTTCTTCGCAACGCCGCGACGGGCGTCCGTGGCAATTCCGCCGGTTGCCCTCACGCCGCTGCCCCTGCTGTAACTCATGCCCACGGCCGGCCGGGGTTTCCTGTTCCAGCTGCCGATGCCCGTGCAGTTGTGGTTGGGAGGGAGCCGGCAGTCAGAACAGAACTTCCCGCCACAGTGCTGGCAGGTGAACGGGAGGGTTGTCTCGTTCCCGCAGTGGTCGCAGCGCGTCATCGATCTTTCTTTGCACCGCTCTGGATAAAGAGTTCCCGTTCCTGCCATGCGAGAACCCCATCGCTTATCCGTTTCCGCGCCGGATACTAATGCATGGGGCAGTATGCTGTTGGCGATGTCCTCCTCGCGGCGGTCGCACTGGATGATCGTACCCCTCCAAAGACCCGGCCGGTCATTGTCATTGGAACTGAAGAGTCCGGCCTAATCCGCATCTGCCCGGTCAGCAGCAAGCCTCCTTCCGATGCACCCTGCCTGCCGCTCTCTATCAATGATTTTGCCACCGGAGGGCTCGACCTCTTTTCCGAGAGTTATATCATGACTTCAAGGGTACTCACGCTCCGGAGCGGGGACATCATCGGTAAGAAGGGCAGGCTGAACGGGGAGGCGCTCGCGGAGATTACCGGATTACTGCCAACAGTCATGTTCCCGGGCATGTCACCAGTAAGAGCAGCACGTTCCGGCAATTCGCGGAAAAAGCGTTGAACGGCAGACAGTTTCCTCCTGCCAGGATGGGAAGCGGTGCATCAGCATCCTTATCTTCCGGTGCGATAACGATGGTTGGATGGATATCAGGGATGCAATCCGGAAGATGGAGGCCGAAGTGGGAAGGATCTCGCCCGTCCAGAAGTTCCTGCTCGGGACGGACGGCTCGGTCACCCAGATTCTCGAGTCAATCACCGGAAAAACAGTTGTCATAAAAACACTTGTGCAGGAGATCGTCCCGGCGGATCGCACTGCCGCAGATCACCTGAGCATTGCCGAGGGCGACCCGGTCAATTTCCGGGTCGTAGAGATAAAGACTGAGGAGAACGGCGAGGTGCTGATCTACGCGGTGTCCCATACGCCCGTGAACCGCCTCTCACCAGAGTTCAAAGACGACCTGATGAAAGCCGACATTCCCATTGGGAAGATCATCCGGCAGCACCATATTGAGGCCCGCAGGGAGATCCTCAATGCCCGGGTCCTCCCCGCATCGGAAGAGGCAGGCAGGGTCTTTGCCATCTGCAAACATGAGCCGCTCCTCTCGCGGCAGTACCAGATCATCCACAGCGGCAAGCCACTCATCTTCATCGAAGAGCAGTTCCCCTACAACCGCTTCCTTGATACCCGGCGGATTGTTGTCAGCACCCCGTCGCGGGTCCATGTCTCGCTCATCGACATGCACGGCGGTTCGGGACGGGTGGACGGTGGCATCGGCATCACACTGGACGAGCCCGGCGTCCTCCTTGAAGCGGAACTCTCGCCGGTTCTTTCCGTGACCGGATGTGACCCGGTCATGCAGGAGCGGATCCGGGAAGTGGCAGCGGATGTGCTGCAGAAACTCGCGCTTGGCGGGAGCATTGCCATCACGGTCAGGAAACACTATCCGGCCCACGTCGGCCTCGGGTGCGGGTCGCAGCTCTCGCTTGCCGTGGCAAAAGCGGTTGCAGAACTCCACGACCGTCACCTCACGACCTTCGAGCTCGCCCGGCTCACGGGAAGGGGCGGAACCTCCGGTATCGGCACTGCTGCATTCGACCAGGGTGGGTTCATTATCGATGGAGGGCACCGGTTCGGGGCCGGTGGCGAGAAGACCGACTTCCGCCCGTCATCTGCATCGCGGGGCGTCAGCCCCCCGCCGGTGATCGCCCGTCACGAGTTTCCGGAGGACTGGAAGGTCCTGCTCGCAATCCCGTCGGTCCCGGCCGGGGCAAGCGGGGGCCACGAAGCAGATATCTTCCGGACAAGGTGTCCCGTCCCGCTCGATAACGTCCGGGCTCTCTCGCACGAAGTGCTGATGCGGATGCTACCAGGGATTGCCGGCCATGACCTCGATCTCTTCGGGTCAGCCATCAATAATGTCCAGGGCCTCGGGTTCAAGAAAGTCGAGCTTAGCATCCAGCCGCCGACCGTGACCGGCCTTTTGCCGGTTCTCCGCGAAGCCGGGGCTGCCGGTGCCGGGATGAGCTCGTTCGGGCCGACTGTCTATGCAATCGGGGATACAGGCATGAAATCACTAGAGAGGGCGGCCCGGTCATTCATGGACGAGTCCCTCGGTGGAACAACAATCATTACTGCCGCACGGAACAGCGGGGCGGCTGTGCGGATTGTATAACGCGGGAGAAAACATCGCGTTCGTTTCTTATTTGCCTATCTTTAATAGCATCTCCTCAAGCGAGGGATACCGTGACTCAATCTTTTCGACCCTCCCGCCGGCTTCCGTTATCGTGGCAGTGCACTCGTTGAGATCCTTCATCTCCTCCGCTTCGCAGACAAAGAAGCCCTCTTCCTGCCGGTACGTCTTGGAATGCCCGACCAGCTTTGCCGGATCATCAATGGAGAAGAAGATCGTGTACGTGAGGGATCCAAACTGGTCGCGGAGTTCCTTCATCGTGCCGAACGCAACGACCTTTCCCCGCCGGAGGATCATCACCTTGTCGCAGATCGCCTCGACCTGGTACAGGTTGTGGGCCGAGAGGACGATCGTCTTCTTGTCCTGCCGGAGCCGGCGGAGGTAATCCGCGATGAAGCGCGACGTCATCGGGTCGAGACCGCTTGTTGCCTCATCATAGACGAGGAAGCCCGGGTTGTGGATGAGCGACCGGGCTATGGCGGCCTTTCGTTTCATGCCCTTGCTGAATTCACCGATCTTCTTGCCATTAGGCTCGAGCGAGAGGGCGGCAAAAAGCTGGCTGGACCGGACTTTGATCTCCTGCGGGGAGAGCCCGTAGATCTCCCCGAAAAATGCAAGATAGTTCTCGGCGGTCATCGTCTCGTACAGCCGGGATTCCTCGGGAAGGTACCCGAGGTTCTGCTTCAGGGCAAGGGGATCTTTGACCACGTCGATGTCATTGACAACAAGCTCGCCCGAAGTCGGGGTGATGAGGCCGGAGATGATCTTCAGGAGCGTTGTCTTGCCTGCCCCGTTGTGGCCGATGATTCCGAAGATCTCGCCGTCTTCAAACGAAAAACTGACATTGTCGAGCGCCAAAAAACCGTCGAAGTCCTTCGTGAGGTTGCGGGCTGTGATCATGGAAGTCGCCTTTCGATCAGACTTGTGTTGTTCTGGTGATATAGATTGGGATGCCGGCACCTGTCATCATGGAGAACTACATATAGAAACCCGGTATTACACTCAACTATCGTTGTCTGCTACCTGCCCTTTTCACCATGGTGATGATGCAGGAGAGATCCAGGGAAGACATGATGGGCACGCTTGCCGATATCACGACCATCGCGCGATGGGAAGTAAAGAAATCCTTCTCCATGATGAGCAGGGACGTCCTCCCGCTCGCAATCGTCCTCTTTGTCCTGCTCGTGGCTGTCACCGGCTTCTCTGCCCAGAGCGGCCTTCATCTCCAGGACGGGATGTACCGGATCGGTGTTGACGATCCGACGATGGCACAGATCCTTTCAGGAGATGCACGGTTCACGGTCTTCCAGCTCGCCGAGAGAGACCTGATCGCCCAGCGGGGTGATTTCGATATTCTTGTCATCAACGGCTACGCGTATACAGGAGCAGGCAGCCGGTCGGTTGCTGCACGCAAAACCCTCGAGCGCGACTACGCGAAATACGTGAACAGCGTGTACAACCGCGAAGAGGACCTCTTTGCTGCGTACCCGCTCTGGATCGACACGCAGAGCGTGAAGAGCGAACTCAGTTTCCTTGCCACCCAGAGCGGCCAGTACGTCAGCGCCGCGCCGGTACGGGCTGCGCCGGTGCCGGAGGGGCCGGTGGAGCAGGTGGAAACGCCGTCGCCGACCCTCTCTGTCACCAAAGAGGAACTCCGCGGACAGCTGGTCCAGTCCAATGCTGAAAATACCCAGATCTCGCGATACACAGAAACGCTTTCATCGTCAACCGTCACGATGGGCACGTTCAAGACCCCGTCCCAGCTCTCGCCCCCGCTCCCGTTCGACTCCATCATTCTCGTCTTCGTCTTCATCTTCCCGCTCTATTTCACGAGCCAGTTCTTCATGATGAGTATTATGAACGAGCGGATCGAGCGGAAGGGAGAGATCCTCCTCTCGGCACCGGTAAAGACCGTATCCATTATCATCGGGAAGATGCTCCCTTACCTCCTGGGCATGCTTGCGATCTGTGCTGCTCTCACGCTCTGGATCCAGGCTTCTCCGCTGATCATCCTTCCGCTTGTCCCGGTGATCTTCTTTTTCCTTGCAAACGCGCTCCTCATCGGGATGCTCTCGCGGAGCTTCAAGGAGCTCTCGTTTATCTCGATCTTCTTCTCAACGGTCGCCACCTCGTACCTCTTCTTCCCGAGCATCTTTGCCAATGTCCACGTCATCAGCCTCATCTCGCCCCTGACACTCATCGTCCTCACCCTCCAGGGAACCCCGTGGACTGTCACCGATTACCTGTACTCGACCTCGCTCTTCTGGCTCACAAGCGCAGTCCTCTTCTATATTGCGGCAAAAAACTTCAAGGAGGAGCGGCTCTTCTCGGAGAAAGGGCTCGTGACACGGATGAGGGAGTTCCTCTCGGAGATCCTCTCACGGAAGCACCCGTTCCTCTCGCTCTTCCTCCTCACGGGGTTCTCTATCCCGTTCGTCTTCATGGTCCAGATGATGTGTCTTGTCCTCTTCTTCAACCTCCCGATGCCGGCTTCGCTTGTCTTCCTCCTGCTCTTTGCCGCGCTGATTGAAGAGACAGCAAAAGGAATCGGGATCTACACCCTGTACAATAGGGACCCCGGGTTTTTGACGTGGAAGAACCTCATCCTTGCCAGCGGGGCAACTGCCATAGGGTTCCTTGTCGGGGAGAAACTCCTCCTCTTCGTCACCCTTGCCCAGATCTCGGACTCGGTATTCGGCAGCATCCTCTTCCTCTCCCTCGGTTCGCTCTGGCTCCCGCTCCTCCTCCACTTCGCAGGAGTCTTGATCGTTGCCTGCTTCATAAAAAAATGGGGGGCAAAAGGATTTGTCCCGGGCCTTGCCCTCGCCATGGTTGTCCACTGTCTCTATAACCTCTATTTCATCCTGGGGTGGTTGTTATGAAGGCAAAGCACCTGTCTATCATTGCAAAGAAAGAGTTCCGCGGTCTCCTCTCAGAGCGGACGATCCTTTTAGCTATCCTGCTCCAGCTCTTCGTTGCCCTCTTCTCCTCGTTCCTGATGGTTGGGCTTACCTCGATGTACGATCCCACGTCGCTCTCAAAGTACTCCCGGTTCAAGTACAATATCGGCTACGCGGGGGATGAATCGGACCTGTCCCGCTATCTCTATGCCAGCCCGGACTTCCGGGTCTTCCAGATGGACCTCTCGACCGGGGTGACGGCCCTGAAGGAACGGAAACTTGCCGCCGTTATATGGGTTCCGGACACGGCCCCGGATGCCGATGATCCGATCAAGATCACGCTCTACACCCTGCAAAACGATCTCCAGAGTGCCATCGTGGATGTCAAGCTCAAGGATATCTTCCTGCGATACGAGAAGGACCTGCGGGAGGTCAGGGTAGATCGGCTGAACGAACAACCGCTGCCGCTCCGGTTTCCCCCGGCATCCGGGGGAGGTGACTTCTACGAATTCGTGTACGGGCTTTTGATCCCGCTCCTGGTCTTCATGCCGGCGATCATCGCCTCAGCGCTCGTCATCGACCTGATTACTGAAGAATACCAGCACGACACGCTGGAGACACTGGTCTCGACACCGGTCACGTTCTCCGAGATGGTCTGGGGGAAAGTCCTTGCCTGCGAGGTCCTCGTCCCCGCCCAGGCAGCAGTCTGGCTGGTGCTCCTTATGATCAACGGTATCGCGATCGAGAATGCCGGCCTGATCCTGCTGCACGTTACCATAAGTTCCTTTGTCCTGGTCCTTCTGGGTGCATTGACTGCCCTCCATTACCGCGAACGGACCGCTGCCCAGTTCATCTTCTCAACAGCGCTTGTTGTCGTGATCCTTTTTGCCCTCTCCCTGCCGGCAAACCCGATGAACCTCCTGACACGGCTCGCGGTGGGCACGGCAGGTACAGAACAATGGGCGGTACTGGCGGCTGTCCTTGCGGTTGCCGCCCTGCTCGGGTATGCAACACAGAAGTACGCGGAGCGGATCAGCAGGATCAGCTACACTGGTTGAATTCAGGTACAAACGAGAAATACGAAAAAAGGTGTTCGGGGATTTACCCGGTTTTTTCAAGAGAGGTCAGAGACGGTTGACCTGCAGTTCCTTGTCAATGACCTTGTAAGTCTGGCCTACGCTCGTGATATAGACCTCGACACGGTCGCTGCCCCATGTGCCCTTGATGATGATCTCATCGCCCCTTCTCGGCTGCCGCTGGTTGTCGTTCATGTATTGTTCAATAACCTGCCCGTCCGACAGTGTAGCCTTCAGGAAGATATTCTGGACACTCACCTCGCCCTTGCCGCCATTGTACAGGAGGTGAATCGTGTAATCCGGGCGCTCCTTTGTGAGCTGCACATCGACATACTGTTCGGGGGGCAGGGTCTGCACGGGCAGGAAAGCTCCCGACGTGGGGGAGGGGATATCGGGCGATACCGTCACCGCGGGGGAAGGTGTGGCTGTACCACTGTTCATCAACACACCTGTCGGGCTCGTACAGCCGGCGGCGAGAGCACAGAGTACGACCCCGGCAAGGACTATCAGGATCCGGGCAATCTTCATGCAGATCCCTTGCATGTGCTCGTATTACTGATTTGTGCCGGAAACGGTGCGGCAGGTCACGAATTCGCGAAGCGGGCCAGAATCCGGAAAAGAACGATACATTAAAAAGGACTCCTGATGAAGTTTACTTATCAGGAGTCTATCGAATGTTCTGTCCGAAATGTGGAAAAGAGACGGATGCCTCCGGAAAATTCTGCCAGTGGTGCGGAGCCGATATCGAGTCGGTCCAGTCGCAACCGGTCGCCACCCCTGCGCCGGAAGAGGACGAAAGGCCCGATGTCGGCGTGTATGCCGGCCTTGGGAGGCGTCTTGTTGCTTTCATCGTAGATCTCATCCTCATCCTGCTCATCGACCTTGTCGTAGCCGGTGCACTGGGCCTCTTCCGGGGTTTTCAGAACCTCTTCTTCTATGCCGTGCAGCGTATCCCCGTTGAACAACTGACGGTCGAAGGCACAACAGCTGCCCTGTTCGGGTCGATCATTGCGGCTTACGGTATCACCCTTATCGTCGTCCCCTGGGCCTACTATGCAGGATTTGAATCCTCCCGAAGCCAGGCAACACCGGGCAAGGTGCTGATGAAACTGGTAGTGACAGACCTTGAGGGGAACAAGCCGAGCTTTGCCCGCACAACACTCCGGTTCTTCTGGAAGTACATCTCTGCCCTGATCATCTTCATCGGCTTCATCATGATCGCGTTCACAAGGAAGCACCAGGGACTCCATGACATCCTCTCGGGATGCCTCGTGCTCCTGCAGCAGGATTCCCAATAACCCGATATTATTCTCTTTTTTCGTGCTTTCCGACAGTCCGGGTTAACCGGCTTACGTGTCTGCCTGCAAAACGGGAATTGGTCGTTTGTCAGGAGATCCGGGCTCTTTCCCGGACAGCCGAATTCACTTGTACCACAATTTCAGGCCGAGCAGAACAAGGATCAGGGAGAACGTGATCACGTTGGCAGCGATGATAGGCAAAGATCCGACCCAGGTCCCGTACAGGGTCCAGAGGATCACGCCAACAGCGAAGAGGACGAGCATGGCAAGCGAGAGGTCGCGGGTCTCCCTCATCTTCCAGGCCTTGACCACCTGCGGCACGAACGAGAGAGTGGTGAGGGCCCCGGCAACGTAACCGACAATGACAATGGTGTCCATGATATGTCTCTCAATGAATTCACTGGACAACAATTTATACTGGTCGTGTCCCGTTCATTCCTGTAATCATGATACTGCAGGTTCGGGAGAGTACTGGTCAGCAGCAACCAGCCACCCCTTTCCTTCTTTCGCCAGGAAGAACATGTCCTGGCCCCGCAGGATCTGCCGCACGCCGCCCAGCATAACATCAATCGTGAAAAAATATGTTACCACACTGCACCGCCCGCCGGCAAATATCTCCACCTTATGATCGGACTCCTGCCAGGAATGGATCGTTGCAGCCAGGGCGAATCCTCTCCAGCCGGCGACATACGCATCCCTGCCTTCAAGCCGTCCGGGTTCCGACGGTACAATAGCAACTGCATTCTCGTGGATATACTGACGGAATTCTGCTTCATGCCATCCGGTTGTCCAGGCCCTGTTCATTGCCCTTATCGTTGCGAGAATATCTGTCGTGATCTTTATGGTATCCATTTCCTGTCTCCATCAGGATCGTGTCTGGACGAGGAGATAAACAGGGAGCATGCACGGGGCGAAAATGGCCTGAGGTGATTGTTACGCGGATTTACCAGGGAATGTCTTTGTTACCAGGCGGCTCACCTCTTCCAGCCACGCTTTCCGCTGGGCATCCGTACTGGTCACCACGACCCCGAACATCCGGCGGTGGACAACCGGGACGCCGCAGAATGTTAGGACGCAGTCCTTCCAGAGCCGTTCGAGTGGGTCCCCGAAGACCTCAATCTCCCGCTGCCGGGGGGTGTTGGATGTGTTGAAGACAATGGCGGTTTTCGCTTTCAGGAGCCCTGCGGGAATCCCTTCACCGGAATCGGTCTCCGCGAACTGGTAGGCAACTCCCGGGCGGAGAACACGGTCAATCCAGCCTTTCAGGATCGCAGGGGGCATCCCCCACCAGTCAGGATGGACGATGATGATCCCGTCGGCAGTAGTAATCTCTGAGCAATGCTGTACGATATCATCGGGAAGTTGTACATCACGGGGGGTCTCTTCAGACAGGAGAAGAGGGTCGAACGCTTCCGCATAGAGATCATGGACGGAGACACTATGACCGGCTTCATGAAGCACACGCGCTGCTGTCGAGGCGATAGCATGATTGAAACTTCCCGGACGGGGATGTGCGAGGATAAGGGAGATTTTCATGGCGTTCATCCTGTCATTTCCGTGCGGTTGCCTTGAAGAACGTATAACAGAAGACACCATCCTCATCGGCCGTACGGTACAGTGCCTCAATTCCGCGATTCCATTCATCAAGGGCCATCAGGCCCTTCTCAAGAACCGTGGCCCCGACACCTTCAACCATGGCCGTGAAAGTCAGTTTCGTGAAACCTTCTACAAGGACAGGGCGTGAAGAGTCGACATAGACCATCCGGGGGGATATCTGGACATCGCGGAACCCTGCACGGCTGACGAGCGGGTAGAGTTCCCTCCCGATCAGGGCGTTCCCACCCATCTCCCGCTGGAGGGTGACAAGACATTGCACCGCCTTCCTTGCATCTGCATTATCGGGATGGAAAAAGGTAGAGCCGTGATCGCCTTCAATCACCGTGATCGTCCCACCTTCTTTGAGGAGCGGGCGGAGTTGTTCAAGGGCCTGCTTGGGATTGGGGAGATGTTCGAGCACGAAACAGAGGAAGATGTGATCGAAGCTGGCAGGGGTAAAAGGGAGGTGGAAGATATCTGCCTGCCGAAAGGTCACATTCGTAATTGCGGCCTCCCGCATGGACTGTTCTGCCTTCCTGAGAGATTCTTCCGAGATGTCAATGGATGTGATTACCGCGCCCGGGCTGTTTCCTGCAAGAATTACTGTCTGGGCACCAATCCCGCAGCCAGCTTCCAGTACAAGAGAACCCGCAGGGTACCGGGTGTCGTGGTGAAGGAGATCGGTGAGTGTCTCTGCCTGGTCAGAAAGACGTTCTGATTCCCGGGATGAATACCCGTGGACATAGGTATGTTCGGCCATAATGGGATGTGCTCCAGAGACGATCCGTAGGACGGATCGGATTTCTATGTACATATTTGAGTTATGTTGTACAAAAAAGTGCTGCAATGTCAAGCGTGCGAGGGGATCATTTCTCACTATCATCAAAAACAAAGGCCGAAAACCGGAAGCGGCGTGATCCGCTTCAGGTGCTCATAAATACCTTGGTCGGATACCGTGCCTCGAATTCCTGGCAGGGCATCGTGCCGGTTCCTTCAAGGATTTGGAGCGTGCCGGCGCTGGCGTTGACAACTACCGGTTGATACGAATAGAACTCCCGGTATGCATCATAACCAGTCACAATTACCACCTGCGAAGCGTCCTCTGACTGTATTATATCACCCACCGCATAAGGAACCGGGGATTCAAGAGGGGCAAGATTCGGAGGTGGCTGGGGGGGAAGAGCGGAATCCCCTGACAGGTACATAACCCCGAGTGCGGCACCGAACACGATAAACGCAACGCCAATTACTGCTGCGGGGACTACCAGGGTATTCTCCATATCCAATCTAATATTTCTGCTAGTTCTATTAATTGAGACAATAAAGCTTGTTGTTTGTAATCTCATGTCTTTGGAACCTGCAGGAGCCAGGCGTGGATAACAAACGGATAGCCGTCTGGTTGCGGATTACAGATCTGACTGTATTCGTGTCAGTTTTGCACATAGTGCGGAACACAAAAAGAAGGCCAGGGCCGAGACTCGAACCCGGGTCGGGGGATCCACAGTCCCCTAGGATAACCAACTACCCCACCCTGGCAAATTGCCCTTTAATTTTTGCACTGTTCTTTGATTAATGTATCCTTGCCAATGCGTCGATACCACTGGCAACAGGCATTACCTTTATGGGACGCCATCCCCGTCCGCGGGGTGACAATTAATATTGTCAGGAGTCCATTACATATCAGGTGGCCCGAAATACACTTCCCTGACGGTGATACGTGCCGGATACATCTTCCGGGCATGAGGGTACGGTTTTTTCCCGTGTTTCTGGCTTGAACAATAATGGAGGATCGGACTATGGCGGAGAACCCGAAGATAAGGACACCGATTGTCTGCGTGATGGGGCACGTGGACCATGGCAAGACCTCACTGCTCGACCGGATCCGGGGCTCTTCGGTCGTCAGCTCAGAAGCAGGTGCCATAACCCAGCATATCGGCGCTACCATCGTCCCGATCGATGCAATCCGGACCATGAGCGGGACTATGGGCAAGGTCCCGATCAATATCCCGGGCCTTCTCTTTATTGACACACCGGGACACCATGCTTTTACAACGCTCCGTGCACGCGGCGGGGCGCTTGCCGATATGGCAATTCTGGTCGTTGACATCAACCAGGGATTCCAGCCCCAGACTATTGAGGCGCTCCAGATCCTCAGGAACTGCAAAACTCCGTTTGTCATTGCAGCGACCAAGATCGACCGCATTCACGGGTGGCGGGTGAACGAGAACGAGTCGTTCATCTCATCATTCAATAACCAGAACGAGCGGGTCAAAGGTGATGTCGAGAACAAGACCTACGAGATTGTGGGAAAACTCTCGGAACTTGACTTCTCCGCGGACCGTTTTGACCGGGTAGCGGACTTCCAGAGAAACCTCGCGATTGTTCCGTTGAGCGCCCATACCGGCGAAGGGATCCCGGACCTCCTTCTTATCATGATCGGGCTTGCCCAGCGTTACATGAGCGACGAACTGAAACTCCTGGTCGAGGGCCCGGGAGCGGGCACGGTTGTTGAGGTAAAGGAGGAACGCGGTCTTGGGACAACCCTCGATGTAATCCTCTACGATGGGACGCTCGCGGTTGGGGACGAGATTGCTGTTGCATCGCAGGGAGACGTTGTCGTGACCAAGGTGAGGTCGCTTCTGAAACCCCGGCCTATGCAGGAGATCCTCACCGAGGAGCGCTTCGAGCGGGTGAAGGTAGTTGCCGCTGCCGCAGGGATCAAGGTTACCGCCCCGAACCTTGAGGGTGTAATTGCCGGGTCCCCCTTCTTTGTCATCCGGGGGAACCGGGATGAGGTCATTACGAGAATCAAGAAAGAGATGACCGAGATCCACGTCAACCTGGCCGAGGAGGGGATCGTTATCAAGGCCGACACGATCGGCGCTCTTGAGGCCCTCTGCAAGGAGCTCGAGTCCAAGGGGATCGGAGTGATGCGGGCGGAGGTCGGGCCGGTCAGCCGGCTCGATCTCATCGAGACCGAGACCATCAAGAATCCCGCGTTCCGCGTCCTTCTCTCCTTCAATACGCCACTCCTGCCGGACGCGGCAGAGATCATCAAAGATCCGCTGTACACGCAGGTGAAGGTCTTTGAAGGGAGGGTCATCTACCAGCTCATCGACCAGTACGTGGAATGGCGGGATGAGCAGAAGCGCCTCATGGAGAAGCAGCGGTTCGAGCATGTGGTGATGCCGGCAAAGATTCGTCTCCTTCCGGACTGTGTCTTCCGGCAGAGCAACCCGGCCGTTGTCGGTGTGCGGGTGCTGGGAGGGAAACTCCGGAGTGATGTCAACCTGATCAAGCTTGACGGGAAGAAAGTGGGGCACCTCAAGACCATGCAGCTCCGGCAGGAATCCATCCGCGAAGCCGATGAAGGTCTCGAAGTTGCGATATCCATCGAGGGGGCAACGGTCGGGCGACAGGTGAGTGTGGGAGACGACCTCTTGGTGGACATTCCGGAGCGCCATGTCAAAGTGCTGGAGAAAGAGATGCTAAAGACGCTCAACACCAGCACGCAGGAAGTACTGGCAGAGTTTACCTCCATGCGCCGAAAGACCGATCCCTTCTGGGGCAAGTGATGACCCCTTGTTTGTGTACGCGAGGATTTAATAGCGTACCGGTATAATAACATGGGTACTTCTCATGTGTGGGCGGATCTGCCGGCATCCGGAGACGTGAAACCCCAAGGAAAAGGGGAACCAGATATTACAGGAAGAATCAGGTATGGTTGAGTTCAAAGTCGTTGTATCAGACCCCAAGACCGGCCGCGCCTACAATGTTGACGCCACAGGCGGTGCAGCAGGTGCGATCGTAGGGAAACGTATCGGTGATGAAATCGAAGCAGGCTCGCTCGGGCTTGCCGGATACAAGATCCAGATCACCGGTGCATCCGACCGGACCGGGATCGCTGCAAAGAAGAATGTCCCAGGAACCGGGCGCAAGAAACTCCTCCTTGCCGGGGGCATCGGGTTCCACCCGGTCATGGACGGGGAACGCCGCAGGAAGATGGTCCGCGCAAGCGAGATCACCGCGGAGTTCGTGCAGATCAACGCCCGCGTAACGGCGTATGGAGAGAAGTCCCTTGACGAGATATTCCCCAAGGTAGAGGGCGAAAAGAAAGAAGAGAAGAAGTCCGCACCCAAGGCCCGGGTCGGCAAAAAGTAATACTTTTTTTGCGTTTTTCGTTCGCAGGTGCGAAAAAGTTACGGGTATTGGATGGTGACAATACCGTAGGCGGAACTGTTCTTTGCAAACTTTACCGCCTTTCCATCCTGGTATATGGTCACTGTGAGGTCGTGCTTCGTTGAGCTGTCCTTCTTCTGGAACTCTGCCTTGACCGTACCTGTTGCATTCACGACTTCATACAACCGGATCCCCGAGTTTTCGGCATTCTGGATATCGGAAGGCATGCCATAGCTTCCCTTGAAGCTTCCAATGTATTCAACCATCACCCAGGTACCGGTTGCCGGGACTGCAGGTGCCGTTGTTTCGCGAACCGTGATAGAGGCTACCCCCTGGGTGACTTGCACGGTACCCTGCGGTACAGGAGTGCTGCTCACGGGGGGTGCTGCGGGAGAACTTTCCCCCCCGAATCCTCCGCCAAGGAAAAACAACGCTGCAATGATCACAACAGCAACCACACCAATGATGGCGGCAATGGGGAGCCACGGCAGATCGCCGAGGTCCATTCCTCTTCTTCTTCTTCCATGTCTCATTGTCTGACTCCTGTATGATTCTATGTTAGATATTGAATATTTTAAGGAAATACTTTGTGTAGTACAGTGTCTGGTGAAACCGGACACGCATTCGAATAGTTTAGCAGATTACGACTTCCGCAGGGCCTGCCGGAGGGAATCGCGAAGGTCATCGCTGGAAACCTGGTATTTTTTCGCAAGGATCGTCAGGGCTGCCGGGGGGAGGAGATTGGTGTCGAATCCTTCCCGGATAACCTTGTTCATCTCTGCAACAATCTCTGTCTCCTCGACCTTCCGTTCCCGTGCTATGCGGCCGATAAGCTCCTGCATGGGATCGTTCCGCTCGAAAATGGCAGAGGTAGGCTTGAAGCCGACCGGAATGGTGACTGTCGCGGTATCGAATGCCGGCAGGAAAAGCCCGTTCTCCTGCTTCAGGAGCCCGTCCTCTTCAGCCCTTCGGAGCAGCTGGTTGGCCTGCTCGGTACTCATCCATTTCCGGTCAAGGGCGTAATAATAGACCAGCTCGTTCTTCTTCATCCCGCTCTTCCGGGTATGCCGGAACGGGGCTGCGATCGTTGTCTTCAGGGTCACTTTCCTGCACCGAGAAGGATATTTTTCATATCAAGGGCATCCAGCCCTTCCCCGCGACCTTCCTTTGCTATGTCAATGTCCGTGCGGGAGACCTGGTCGATGAGCCTGAGGTAGAAGATATCGTTTGCTATCGGCACCTTGCCACCCCCGCGCAGGGCCAGTGCGAGAACCGAGACACGGAGATCTACAGCTTCCGTGATAGCCCCCGGGCGGAGCAAATCCGGAGTAATCTCGCCAAACGTGGCCCGGTCAATGGCAATCTCCACCCGTGTCTTGACCTTGACCAGTTCTTTTCCGGTAGTCTTGGTCGATTCCGTATTGTCCAGCTCTGCAATATACCTGAGCGTGTCGATGAACGGCATACCCATGGCAAACGAGAGATCCACCCGCTGCGGGAAACGATAATAGATCCTTCGCATGAGAAAGAATTGTACACAATAGTGATAAAAGATTGCGGAAAATACGGATACGAAACCGTTGTAACGAAAAAAAGAAGAGAATATTGGTTATTCGAGTAACACTGCGTTGATGATGCCGTTCTGGCCGGGACGGCTGGTGATCCGGGCAGACCCGAGTTCGGTCCTGATGACCGCACCCTTGGTGACAAGGTTCCGCCGGACATAGTTCGGGTTGGCCGTGTTCTGCTCGACCTTCTCGATCTTCACTTTCTTTGTCTCGCCGTTCTTCGGGTTGGTCACGTTGGCATAATTTGCACGGAGGGCCATGGTGATATGGTTGCCACCATATGTCCGCACAACACGGCTGCGGGGCTCACCGAGGTGGGTGTCTGCTGCCGCACGGCCGATCTCTGCTCTCCTCTTCATGGCTGCCGGGCGGCGCCTGCCACCGGTAACCTTCCTGACTGATTCTCCCTGCCACTGCATGGTGTCACTCTCTTATTTCCCCGGGACCGTATCCCGAAGGTGGTGCTCTATATATTCACTTCCGGGTTATTTATAGTACTTCTTTATCAGGCATTTCATGCCAGGATTTCATCAAGGAGTGCTGCCACACCGTCCCCGGTCTTCAGGTTGGTCCGGAATACCGGCATGCCCGGGTTGTACCGGGCAATGTCTGCCTGCATGCGGTCCAGGTTCGCGCCAACAAGCGGTGCAAGATCGACCTTGTTGATGACTCCAATCGTACAGTCGCGGAACATCATCGGGTGCTTGTTCACGACATCATCCCCCTCTGTTGAGCTTACCACGACGATCCGTTTTTCCGCACCGAGCCGGAAGTCCGTCGGGCAGACCATGTTGCCGACATTCTCGATAAAAAGGATATCAATTTCGTCAAGCGGGAGGTGGTCGATTGCATGCTCCACCAGATGAGCGTCAAGATGGCATTCCTTTCCCGTGTTTGCATTATACGCAGGGATGCCTGTGGCAACGATCCGCCGGAAATCGTCATCACCGTACACATCACCAGCGATTGCACCAGCCTTCAGTCCTTTCTTCTCCAGAAGGGGTACAAGACGCACGATCAGCGCGGTCTTGCCAGACCCGATTGCGCCCAGCAGATCGAATGCACGCACCCCGTGGGCTTTTAAGTGCGCCGCATTATGGTCGGCCAGAGTGTTGTTTGCGTCGTACACGTCCTTTTCCAGCCTGACGTCGATATGATGCATGTTAAAAGGTGGGAGCGTACAGTGTTTATACCTTGACCCACAAACGATCTGGCAATGGCAGCTGGCGAGTGCATCATCTATCCCTGCTACTTCAATGCGGCATATTCGCGTGCTGAAGGGAGGAGGGTCCCGCGCAGTACCGGGGTCAAGGCACCGGTCCTGACGGATCTTGAGCGGGCCCTGAAAAAAGCGGGCATACCGTTCCGCGCAGAGGACAAGCACCACCCGGCCCACTGGACACGGCGCGAGGGCCGGCTCGTTGTTGAATGGAAGGAGAAGAAGGAGCTGCTGATCCGGAAGGTTGCCCAGAGACTGGAGGCGCGGAAATGAGCGGCATGTATGACCTCCATACCCATTCGATCCTGTCGGACGGGGAGATGCTGCCGATCGAGCTGGTCCGCCGCATGGCAGTAACAGGATACACGACTGTTGCGGTCACCGACCATGCGGATCTGTCCAATGCCGAATCTCTGCTTACTACCCTTGCGCGGGTCAGGGAATCAGCGGACCTGTTCGGGATCCGCCTGCTCTGTGGCATCGAGATCACCCATGTTCCCCCGCAACAGATCGCTTCCCTGGCAAAGGCAGCGAAAACACGGGGGGCAGATATCGTGGTTGTCCACGGCGAGACGCCGGTCGAGCCGGTTGCCGAGGGCACCAACCATGCAGCCTGCGGATGTAAATATGTGGATGTTCTTGCCCACCCGGGTCTCATCACGTTGAAGGACGCAAAAACTGCCGTAAAGAACGGTATCGCGCTTGAACTGACCGGACGCGGGGGGCATAACCGGACCAACGGCCATGTGGCACAGGTTGCCCGGCAGGCTGGCTGCCAGATGGTCGTGAATTCGGATGCGCACGCACCCCATGACATCATGAACGAGCGCGCGAAATTTATTGTTGCAAAAGGAGCCGGGCTGAGCGACCGGGAGTGCAGGGAAGTACTATCTTTAAATATCGACGATTTCCTCGGGCTCTGAATTTTCTATTTATACTTTCACGCAACATTTAAATACCGTGCCGTCGCACATATATAGATTACTAAAAGAATCAGCATTATTGTACCCCCGAGGTTATTCGTGAAAGTTGTTGGCCGAGCGATGAGCACTATTGGCAGCCGGATGCTCATCATCCAGTGCGATGCCGCCCAGCTTCCCCCGCTGTACAGCGAGGTAAGCGATCGGCGGATGAAGCCCGTGGGAAAGATCCTGGATCTCTTCGGGAACGTCAAAGCCCCGTATGCCGCTGTTCTCTGCCGGGAAAAATGCACTGTCCAGCCCAATGAGAAACTCTTCACAAAGTAACTCCCGCTAAGGGATACCGGTAAAAACCCCGTGATCAAAATACCCGCTTATCAGGATAAGGTGAACGTGGATGCAGGAAATCGAGAAACTCAAAGTCCTCCAGTCCGAGCGTGAAGCGCTCAAGGCGAGGACGAAACAGAAAGAGCAGGAGAAGAAAGCCGAGAACCACACGGAAACCGTGTGCCCCGAGTGTGGCGGCAGGCAGCTTGTCCACGACTACGAACGTGCAGAACTTGTCTGCCAGAGCTGCGGGCTTGTCATCGATGACGACTTCATCGACCGCGGCCCGGAATGGCGTGCATTCGACCACGACCAGAGGATGAAGCGTTCCCGTGTCGGTGCACCGATGACCTTCACGATCCACGACAAGGGTCTCTCGACCATGATCGACTGGCGCAACCGGGACTCCTATGGCCGGGCCATCTCCTCCAAGAACCGGGCCCAGCTGTACCGTCTCCGCAAGTGGCAGCGCCGGATCCGTGTCAGCAATGCAACCGAGCGCAACCTCGCGTTCGCACTCTCCGAGCTGGACCGTATGGCCTCGGCACTGGGCCTCCCGCGAAACGTCCGTGAGACCGCAGCCGTTGTCTACCGTGACGCTGTTGACAAGAACCTGATCCGCGGCCGGAGCATCGAAGGTGTTGCAGCAGCTGCACTCTACGCAGCCTGCCGGCAGTGCAGCGTCCCGAGAACCCTCGATGAGATCGCGGAAGTCTCCCGGGTCTCAAGAAAGGAAATCGGCAGGACCTACCGGTTCATCTCCCGCGAGCTCGGCCTCAAGCTCCTCCCAACCTCCCCGATCGATTACGTGCCCCGGTTCTGCTCGGGCCTCACCCTGAAGGGCGAGGTGCAGAGCCGTGCCGTGGAGATCCTCCGGCAGGCCGGCGAGCGTGAACTGACCAGCGGCCGCGGCCCGACCGGCGTTGCCGCAGCAGCCATCTACATTTCCTCTATCCTGGGCGGAGAGCGGCGCACCCAGCGCGAAGTAGCAGAGGTCGCCGGTGTGACCGAGGTCACCATCCGGAACCGGTACAAGGAACTGGCAGAGAAGCTCGATATCGAGATCATCCTCTGATAACCTTTTTTTACAGTCTTAAGCAGGACACCAAGAACTATATCCCAAAGACTCGAAAATATACAGAACATATCAAGCGGGCTCGTAGATCAGGGGTAGATCGTTACGTTCGCAACGTAAAGGCCGCGGGTTCAAATCCCGCCGGGTCCATCTCGGGTAAAAAATAAAAAAAATCTACTTTTTCTGCTGCATAGCCTGAACTTCACTTTCGAGCATGGTCTTTACCTTCTCAATAGCATCATTGAGATCGGTAGTCGTTTTGATGGTGAACGAGTTATCGCTCTTATTCTCGTGATGGTTCACGATATACTCGATCTGCCCATCCTTTCCCTTCTTCGGCTCGATGATCAGTTGCGCCACAGGTCAACGCACCGATCGTAGGAACCCGCGATACATCTTCCTTGAAGTATGAGGATCAGTAACAACTATATGGAATCCGCAGAAAAATAGTATGCCGCAAAGACAGGCGCACGCGGGCTCGTAGATCAGGGGTAGATCGTCACGTTTGCAACGTGAAGGCCACGGGTTCAAATCCCGTCGAGTCCATTCTGATTTTCTGAAAACTACTTTGAACCTCAAGGTATTCGGGCTCGATTCCGGATCTATCACTCGATGTAAGAGTTTGACAGGGGCCGGTTCAGTCCACCCATTCGAGCAGGTGGCGGGACTTCTCTTCAGCCTCCCGTGCAATAACCTTCCGTTTTGTGCTTTTTTCGGGTATTGCAGCAGGGATAGCAGCCTGCTCATACATACCATAGTCCATATACCCGTCCTCACAAGAACCGGCAATCTCCTGGATTGAGGAAGGTTCTGGATCATAACTGCCTTCCGTCAGGTGTGGTTCTTCATGAATGAGCGGAGGCGACATCTGCATTGCCGGTACTGCAGGAACCGGCTCAGCAGAGAGGACCGGCGGGGCGTTCATCAGGATTGGCGCCGGAGACGGGACTGCTGGTGGATTCTGGCGGAAATTATTCTTCAGGAGGAGGAAATCAACAAAATCTTCAACTTCCATCCGCTGTGCCGGGGTGAGCCTCTCCATCCTGCTCTCCAGTGATTCCATGCCTGTCTTCCTGCCTGTTTTCTCTGAGAAATGTCTCTTGCACATTGTATATAAGGAGACTGCGAGAGGCCCAAGGGAGGTTGCCAAAAAAAAGAGTTATTCCCAGCGGTGCTGGTAGCCCCGCTTTTCCAGGGGGATGCCGTCAACGGTGACAGCTTTCTTTTCGGTAACCGTACCAATAACGGTCGCAGATACGCCTTCAACGGGGAACCTGTCCGGGGCAATGGTAAAGATCAGCTCATAGTCACCGCCGCCATAGAGTGCAAGTTCGCGTGCCTGTTCTGCAGGGATGCCGGCAGGCATGGGGAGTTTCAACGAATCGAGCGCAAAACCGCAATTCTCGTTCACACTCATCAGGTCGTAGAGCGAGAGGGCAATCCCGTCGCTGTTGTCCATCATTGCGCTCACACCGGCCTTCCCGAGGAGCTGTCCCTCCGTTACCCGGGGCTGCGGCTCGAATAAAAACTTCTCGAACTGGTGGTACCCGTCAAGCCATGCCTGCGCCTGTCCCGGCGTGCCGGTGATACAGATAAGGTCGCCCGGCCATGCACCGGTCCTCCGGATGATATCCCGCCGGTCAACGAGGCCAAGGCCGGTTGTCACGACCGTAAGCTCGTTGTGCCGGTCGATGTCACCACCGATGATCTCCGCACCGTATTTCACACAGCAGTCCTTTGCCCCCTGCATGACTCCTTCAAGGCTCTTCCAGTCGTCAAGGCCGACTGCGATCAGGAGATATTTCGGCACAGCACCCATGCTCGCTATGTCAGAGAGGGTGACTGCCGCGCTCATCCAACCTGCCTGCCAGTCGGTCATCCCCTGGACAAAATCGGTTGACCGGTGGAGCATGTCGGTTGTCGCCACCATGACCTGCTCCCCGCAGGAAAACTCGGCGCAGTCGTCGGCGCATTTCTCCTTCCCGACAATGCCCATGACGGTTTTCAGAAGATCCCGGTCATCCACCTTTCTTCACCACCTTACCCCGTTCGCTCTTGTACTCCATGAAGATGTGCTCGATCAATTCTGTTTTCTTCTCGCGCTCGTGCCGCTCCTGATCCCCCTTCCAGCGGGAGAGTGCGGACTCAAGGGCATCCTTGCCGCAGAGCCCCTGTTTTCCGCGGACCTGCGTGATCGTCTCCTTTTCGGAGAGGAGCGGGACACCGGCATCATGGAACGAGTGGGTGAGGTTCGGGTCCCCGCTGGTGATGTTTTTTTCTGCCACAATGACAGCACGCACGCGGAGATCGGCAATATCCCGGACAATGCTCCTCCCCCACCCGTCAGTCCTGGTAACGTATATGATATCTCCCTCATCCGCACCAACATCGTCTGCAAGCCTGCGAAGCCCCTCCTTTGTGAGGGTGTCCATGACCTTCACCGGCACGACATCGCCTTCCATCGAGAGCTCGGCGAATTTCCGGATCCGGGCAAGGCGCTTTACCAGGTTACGGTTGTGCCGCTCCTCCTTATGCAGGCGTTTTTTCAGGCTCTGGATGACAGCGTCCCGTTTTACCACTTCGGCATCCTTTGCAAGCGCGGCATCCCTTGTTGTGCAGACCTTCCTCAGGCGTGAGGACATGCGGTGGATCTCGTAGTCTTTTGCCTTGATCTCCTCCTGCAGTTCAGCCACGTATGCCCTGAGGCGTTTGACCATCCCATCCAGCACCCGCACCCGCTCATCATGCTTCTCATCGACTGTGACCGGTGCGGTATCCTGAACCAAAACCGGAGCAACCGTGTTCATCTCCCCGATGACCTGTTCAAGCGACTGCCCCCGAAGGACCCGCGCCCTCACCTCGTCGAGGTCATGTCCGGGCGGGATCCGTTTCATCAGGTTCTGGAACCGGTGGCGGTACTGGCGATACGCATCAAGGGCTGCGGAGAGTGCGTCACGCTCATGGTCGTTGGCGTATTCAAACGAGGCAGTGAGCTCCAACTTGGTCTCGACACTGGTGTCCTGTTTCGGGGTGAACGCGATCGCCGAGAACGCACGGCGGATCTTCTCGACCGAAAACGGCATCTCCTCGACATCAGAGGCGATGATGAGCGGTTTACCCACCTTATAGAGCGCCTCAATTACATCAGACATCGTCATCTGGCGCGAGCTCTTCAGGTGGAGAAGGTTGCCATCAAGGTCCAGCGCGGCAAAGGCTGTCGTTGTCCCGGGATCGATACCCACGATCAGGTACCGGGGTTTCGCGGAGAGCGGGCGGAACCGGATCCGTTCGAGCCGCTTGCCACTGATCCGGACCTGCACATCAGCACCCCTGTACGTGGAGACCGGTACCTGGTCACGGACGGAAAAGACCCGGAACGCCACCCTGCTGCACCCGCCAAACGCCCGGGTTTCCTTCTTCTCGTACCGTAACCCGGCGCTAACTAGCGCCTGTTCAATCTCCCTCCCCTTGAGCTGCACGGCTCCATGCATCTTCCTCACGTACCGGTTCTGGCTCCACCCGCCCTTGCCCGGGGAACGGTGACGGCTGACCACGATCTCGCTCTCGTCCTCGAACGCGATCACTTCAGCCCCGGCGCCCAGCGTGGCAACCTGTGCCGTTGTCCGTGCTTCCGAAAAGGGATCGAACTTGTTGAAACTGATATTGTACCGGCCGGCAACCTTCTGGAGCGACTCCTTGTGTTCACCGCCCGTTACCTGGACAAGGCGGGTTTTGGGAGGAAGCCCCTGCAGGAAAAAAAAGAGTTCGTGCTGGTCTGCCGCAATCTCCTGAAGGCTGTCAACGGCAAGGATATCCGGTTGTTCTGCGGTAAGGAGGCGGAAGAGGCGGAACAGGGAGACCTCAGTCTCGCTCTCGATCCGTGAACCGTCCATCCGGACAAGCGCGTACATAGGCCGCCGGGAGCGGGAGCGGACTGATCCTTTGACGATGTCAATACCGAAAACCTTCAGCCGATCACCCATTGCAACGCAACCTCCCGGTCACGCCGGATCTTATATTTCCGTCTGAAGAATGCGAGAATATTGTCGATGTCCCGTCCCGCGATGGCCTCAGCATTGGGGTGATCGGTCCCGATCCACTGGGGCCAGTCGATGAGGACACAGCGCCCGTTTTCAACAAGGATATTGTATTCTGAGAGATCCGAGTGGATGACCCCTGCCGCGTATGCCTTCCGAACGTTTTCCAGGATCTCGTCAAGGGTTTTTTCCGGAGTTTCCAGCGGGGTCCGGTTGAGGACCCCCCCATCAACCAGAGACATCACCACGGCATGCCGGTTCTGGGCAATGGGAAGCGGAACACTTACCACCGGGTGCAGCGTTTTTAAGGCCAGGTATTCACGCTCAGCCGATTTTTTCGAGGCAACAAGCCAGGGACAGTGACCCTCTTCCATATATTCGCGGTTGATCCGCGCCGATGAGAATGAACGCTGGCCCACGCGATGAAACTTGATGGCGACAGGGCCAAGGCTGAGGGCTTCGTATACCACAGACTCCTTACCCTCTCCGATGAGGGATCCCAGAGCCGAGAGTGTACCTTTCTGGGTCAGCGCAGTGAGGGCCAGGGTATCGTATCCGCCAAAGACAAGGGCATACCCGTCGTACGGCACCGGGTTGAAGCGGACCATCCCCCAGGCAATGAGCCGGGAGAGCCGGTAATTGACTTCTGATTCAGAGAGTTTTGTCGCTGCCCGGAGGTGTTCAAGCGGCACCCAGGAGTACCGTTTCATCCCGCGTTCAAGGGCAAGCAGGATCGATCTCTCGTATTTATTCAGGTTGCGGATCTGTTCCGCGGCGACGACCATATCCGTTAGAGTGGTTATGTGCGAGAGTATAAAACCTTCAGCACCCGCGCATTCCGTGCTGCATAACCTTAAACATCTTGCATTGTCCAGAAATGATCGGGTCAGACGGATGCAGTGCAGCAAGTGCAGGCAGGAGGCCATCCATTACCAGCCCTATTCCGGGCAGTATCTCTGCAGGGAGCACCTTGTTGCCGATATCGAGACAAAGGCCAAGCGCACGATCCGCCAGCGTAAAGGATTGTGCAGAAGCGATCATATCGCTGTGATCCTCACAGGAGATCCCGCCGAAAGGGCCCTCCTCTTCTTTCTCCACAAACTGACCGGAAAGCGGAGGGATATCAGGGTATCTGGGATTTCGGGGGGAGGTCACGAGAGTCCTGGTTCCGTTGCACTACGTGCCGGAGCAACACGGATCGCGCTGGCAATCACACTCGAAGACAGTTCTGCAGCAATCCTTACCGGAATCCTGAGGGGGGAGCCGATCACCGGCATCCATGGGGGAGGTGAAAATGCAGGCACTCTTCCTGTAATCGCTCCCTTCTGCCATATCCCCTCCTGCGAGATCGCCCTCTATTCACAAATTTTCGGACTGGATGAGAGCAAAATGCCTGCCGCACAGGAGAATGACACCTTGTATGATGATGTGAAGAACCTGCTTGGAGCATATGCGCAACGTCACCCGGCAGCACCTCACGCGATCCTGAATCTTGGCGAGATGCTCGCTGCTGCTGCACGGGAAACAGATGCAGGACAAAACAAGCACCGAACAGTTGATGAAGAAACCCGGTAACAATTAGAGGCAGAAAGCTATGGACGCAGACGACGGCCTCGGGTGCCGGTTGGGCAGGATTGAGCAGATGGTCCGGTATGCCTACTGGCAGGCCGGGTGCAAAGGGATTGTCATAGGTTTGAGCGGGGGGATTGACTCGGCAGTAGCAGCGGTATTCTGCTGCCGTGCAGTGGGGCCAGAAAACGTGCTGGGCCTCCTGATGCCATCATCGGTGAGCAGCCCGGAGGATCTCCGCGATGCGGCGGACCTGTGCAGCCTGTTTAGAATCCCGCATGAAGTTGTCAGTATCGATCCAATGCTCGAAGGCTTCCAGACCCTTCCCGGCTTTACAGAAACACCCTATCTCTTCGGGAACCTGATGGCCCGGATACGGATGGTCACCCTGTACTATTACGCGAACCGGGACCACCGGATCGTCTGTGGCACCTCGAACCGGAGCGAGTACATGCTGGGCTACAGCACAAAATACGGTGATAGTGCAGCCGATATCCAGCCCCTCCTTCATCTCTACAAGACCGACATTTACGTGGCTGCACGGGAACTGGGAATCCCGGAGCCCATTATCACGAAGGTCCCGTCTGCCGGGTTATGGGCGGGGCAGAGCGATGAGAAGGAGATCGGGCTTTCCTATACCGAGATCGATTCTGCGCTTCAGGCGCTTGAAGAGAATTCATGGAAGGCAGACAATCCCACGGAAGAGAAGGTGCTCGCACTGGTGAAAAAGAGCGGGCACAAGCGGATGCCTGCCCCTAGTCTCTTAACAGGTTCTCAAAGAGAGGGGTGAACCGTTCGGGATAATTCAGGAATGAAAGGGCCTTCTCGTCCCCGACAAGGCTGTACAGGGGGCCTTTTGGGACACCTTCGCGGCGGGAGCCTGGGCTCGCCGATCGCACCGGGGGCACGCGGGGGTAGCGGGCGTTCTTTTTTATCTCGCCGTTACAGAGAGCGAAATACGCTGCCCCGTGGCGGGAGATATACTCCCCGTATTCGCTCTCGAATTCCGTTGAAACGATATTGGCCATGGCCAGCGTCTCATCCGCGGTCGGATTAATGGTGACATGACCGTACCCGGGCGGGATGACGACAAGATCACCGGCACGTGCATCGATCATGACAATATCGAGAAGGTCAAGGGACTGCAGGAGATACCGGGCCCTTCCTTCCAGGACCTCGTATATCTCCGGGTAGCCGACGCCGGCCGGGTTCCTCGGGTGGTAATGGCCTTTGGTCTTCACCCACTCCCCGCAGAGATTGTTGGGGGGGATGACCGTCAGGTCGTACCGCAGCTTGTGGGCATGGAGCCACGTCCAGTCTGCATCGGACTGTGCAAGGTCGCGGTACATGCAATATAGCGGACCCTCATGCTCACATTTCGGATCGGCAAGGACCGGGCGCATTTCGTCGATAGTCCGAACCGTTGGGGGAGGCAGCTCCCCGTCCCACCCAAACATAACCACATCGTTCACCTTTCAAGTAAATAATACCGGGTGTCAGGGTTTTTTGGACAAAACCCAGAGACGTTCTGAAAAAATATTCAGCAACGAAGACGTTCGTTAGTAGTCCCGGATCTCATCCATTTCCGAGACATTGATGAGACCTTTCATAGCCTGAATTTGAATCCAGCGGTCAGATTCCCGGATTGCTGCGAGGGGATTTGTCCCGCCAATGGCTGCTATACCGATGAACTGCGGGCTGACCGGAACACCAAGAAGGGGGACATTCGGCATACCAACGTCGAGAACTATGGAGAAGCCGCTCCCGGACAGTTCATCGAGCACCTGGCCGACAAGGGACTCGGCTTCCATGTGGAATTCCCGTATATTGGCAAGGATATTGCCGCTGCCCCTGCGCATCACATCCATCACAGAAGTAGTCTTCTGGGACATCAGGACCTGGAGCGGGTCGATGGTGGTGTGTTCATAGAGGATAATGTGGGTGAACCGCACCGGTGTCCGGTTCACAATTTCCACAATCCCTCCCCCGATGGGCTGCACCGGAATGCCATGCCGGATCAGGATCCCGTCTAACGTGATGCTGCACATGGTGCAGATTCCCGTACAGTCAGGTGGGATCGTAAATCCTGAGATCTTCTGTCCCGGTTCAAGGAACCTGACAAGCCCGCTTATACTGATGCCGGACCGGTAAGCATCCTTAAGCACCGAGATGGCAAATTCCAGGTCCCCGGTTTTTACCAGGGACAGGTTATAAACAATGCTCCCCTCATGTTTCGCCGGATCGTAGGTCGTCTGGATGGAATAATCCTCAATTGAGTTATTCATAAATTTTAGAGGGGGGTTCATTAACTGTATTTTCGGGCATTTCAATAGAAAAATTGTTCTATAAGACCACGAAAATGTATTCTTAATGGAACACGACATGCGGGAAAAAGCCAAGAATGCAATGAGACTCATTCTTGAAGCGGCTCGTTTTGAGGTGGAAGAGGTCGACGACCCGCTCGACCTTTCAGCGGTTCATGACAACACATGCATCCTTGTGCTCTGTTCAAACGACCGGAACATGATCGCCCAGTTCGACAAGACCAACTACAGTCTCATGATCGACGACCATGAGATGACCTGCAAGAAACTCCTCTTCACCCTTGAAAAGAGTATCACCACGGAGAACTGCATCCAGTGGGGAGTGGAGGAATTTGTCCGGTACACCGGTGAAGCCGTGCTTGCGGACATTGTCGGTCGCGAACTGGCCCTTGATCTCACCGCATCACGGGCAAAGGCTGTGGCTGTTGCAGCAGCTGAGGCAGCAAAGGATGAGCCTTCCGGGATCACGCTCCTCCATTTCCCGGTCAAGGTTTCTGAACAGGCTGCAATCCGTACCGGGGGTGTCCAGGGACAGGCCAAGCTCCGGTTCATGCCCTACTTCCTCTTCCACTTCACCAGCACCGGGGAGCAGGTGTACAAAGACCGCCGCATCCCGTTCGATGCCGACGGGTGGGGAGCCATCAATGCCATCAACGGGATCAAGATCGACCTTGACGGGAAACAGGCAGAGGAGAAAGAGATCCCCGGAGGGGCTGAAGTGTGCGATCCTCATATCCGGAAAGAGGAGGCAACGGAACGGATCGTCAGCGAGCTGATCGACCGGCTGACCCAGAAGGTCCGGATCAAGCAGGAGAAGGGGGACGCAATCTTCTACGAGGAAAAGGTCTTAAAACCCGACCGGAAGAATATCACCGTGGAGACGAAGCAGGTCTACATCCCGGTCTGGCAGATCAAGGGCAAGAAGATCGTGGAAGTGAATGCATTTACCGGTGAACTGCTCTCAGAGCCTATGGACGAGGGCGTCGAAGTCTTCTGACGCGCACATGATCCCGCATTTTCCTTTTTTTATTCGTCTTCCAAGGGGCATACCCTGCAATAATTCCCGCTTCAGCCGCATGGGATGGCGCTCATGATCGTGATCCTTGGCGGTGGCCCTGCAGGACGGCTCGCCGCGATACGGCTGGCATCTGCCGGCAGGGAGGTCACGCTGGTCGAGAAAGGCGGTATCGGCGGACAGTGCCTCCATTACGGGTGCATGCCGGTCTGTGCCATGAACGATGTTGCACGGCATATCCAGGCCGCGGGTACGTTCAGCGAGCTCGGGATCCTCAGGAAAGCTCCGGATCTCGATTTTGAGGCGCTCCTGCGCGAGATGGCAAAGGTGCAGGAGACCATCACGGGTGTTCTTGACAAAGAGACACGGGATGCCGGCGTTGAAATTCTCTACGGGCAGGAAGGGAGGTTTGATGGCAGGGAGGTTGTTGTCGGCAGCGAAAGACTGATAGGCGATGCCGTCATCCTTTGCACCGGATCGCGCCCGGCACTGCCGGACATCGAGGGGATCCGGAATGAACGCGTCTACACTCCGCATTCCCTTAAGACCATGAAAGCCCTGCCAGAGAGGCTTGCCATCATCGGCGGGGGGATCATGGCAGCGGAATTCGCCTACATCTTCTCCCGGTTCGGAAGCAGGGTCACGGTTATTTCCCGGAGCGGTTTTTTGAAAAATCTTGATGAGACCATTCGGAAACGGGCGGTGCGCGAGCTTGCCGGTGTTGAGATCCGGGAGGGCACCGATGTTCTTGCTGTCCGGGATTCGAAAGAAAACCTTGAGATTCTCGTGAAAAATGGCGGAAAAGAGGGAGTACTTGCATGCGACGCGGTCCTGGTTGCAGCAGGGCTTACGCCCAATTCCGGGATGCTCGATGGGGTTACAAAACGGCCCAACGGCGAGGTGATCGTGGATGATTACATGCGGACGAACCTCCCCGGTATTTATGCTGCAGGTGATATCACAGGCCCGCCGTTCCTGACCCCTGTTGCCCGTTTGCAGGGGATCGTGGCAGCGGATAATATCCTCGGGCAGCACCGGAAGATGGACTATTCGGCCATCCCACAGGCTCTCAACCTCGGGTACGAACTTGCCTTCTGTTCCGATAACAACCCGCGGGCAAAACCGCTGGTCATCCCGGGTGTGGCCGGGCCCGGGACGTTCTGGGCTGTCCCGGCTTCAGATACCGGCTTTGCAAAGATCCTCGTTGCACCGGATGGCGCACTCAGCGGGATGGCAACGGCTTCGCCCGGGGGCGGTCTGATTGCCGGCTATATGGCACTTTTAATGAGGCGCCACTTCTCGGTTCACGACTTTTCCGACTTCATCGAGGTCCACCCGTCCACCGACGGTGTCTACGGGCTGGCAAAGTACGCCTCTGAATTACTGAAGAAACACGAAAAACGCTGATCCCCCATCCCCCAGAGCTGGCAGGGCCCCAGACCCTGACGGGGGATTATTATGGTATTATTACGCCCGGAGTCCCATAGATAGGATACACACCGTCCTCTACCGTGGTGCATCTACAATGACCGACCCCACCGAGAATACCGCATTCGACCAGACCCGGCTCGACAAGATCGCAGCCCTCCGTGACAAAGGGCACTGCCTGTTCCCCCCGACATTCGATCGCAGGAACACTGTCTCCGAAATCAAGACAAAGTACGCGGAGATCACGCACGACAAGAGCGCAGAAGTCGTCTCCACGGCAGGACGCATCCACATCGTGCGAAACCACGGGAAGACGATCTTTGCCGATCTTGCGGACGAGAGCGGCAAGATCCAGCTCTACATACGGAAGAACGATCTCGGCGAGGAGCAGTTCGAGCTCTTCAACCAGTATGTTGAGCGGGGGGACATCATCGGGGTTGAGGGGCACGTCTTCCGGACGAAACTGGGGGAGATCACCGTCTGGGTGGACAAATTCTGCATCCTCTGTAAAGCGGTCTGCTCCCTTCCCGAGAAGTTCCACGGGTTAAAGGACGTGGAGAAGCGGTACCGCCAGCGGTACGTTGACCTGATTGTAAACGAGGAGAACCGGCAGACGTTCCGGAACCGGAGCCGGATCATCTCTCTCCTCCGCAGGTATCTCGACGACCACGGCTTCCTTGAATTCGAGACGCCCATCCTCCAGCCGGTGTACGGTGGCGCCAATGCCCGGCCCTTCACCACCTACCACAACTTCCTCGACCAGAAACTCTTCCTCCGGATCGCTCCTGAGCTCTACCTGAAACGGCTGATCGTCGGAGGGTTCGAGCAGGTCTTCGAGATCTCCCGGAACTTCCGGAACGAGGGCGTGGACGCGGACCACAACCCCGAGTTCACCATGGTCGAGATCTACTGGGTGTACCGCGACTTCCGGGACATGATGGAGCTCACCGAGAACATTGTCACGTATATCATCGACAAGATCCACGGGAAGTACGAGCTCCCGTTCGGCGATGTGACGTTGAACTTCACCAAACCGTGGAGGAAACTTTCGATGGCGGATGCCGTGAAGGAGATCGGCGGCATCGACATCTTCGCCCACTCTGTTGAAGAGCTGCGGAAGCTCGCCCACGAGCACCGGATCGAAGATCCGGACAAGCCGAAGTCCCAGCGCGAGTACCTCATCGCCTTCTTTGAGGGGCTTGTCGAGGAGAAACTCATCCAGCCGACCTTCATCTACGATTATCCGGTCGAGAACTCACCGCTCGCCAAGCGCCACCGCGAGAAAGAGGGTTTCACCGAGCGCTTCGAGCTCTTCATCGCCGGCATGGAAGTGGGCAACGGGTTCTCGGAGCTGAACGACCCGGTAGACCAGAAGGAGCGGTTCGAGGAGCAGGACAAGAAGCGCCAGCTGGGCGATGTCGAGGCCCAGATGATCGACTACGACTTCATCAACGCCATCGGCTACGGCATGCCCCCCACCGGCGGGGTCGGGATCGGCATCGACCGGCTCGTGATGCTCCTGACCAACAACAACTCCATCAAGGAAGTCATCCTCTTCCCCTCGATGAAGACCCTCAAAGCGGGCGAAGGGGATGATGTGGAAGAGGAAGAGCCTTCACCCAAAAAAGAGGGGACGGAATAAGCCTCGTACGGGTTTAGCCCACTTTTTTCACAACTACCTTCCAGTCTTCGAGCATCCCGAACTCCGGGTCGGTATCGCAGGTGTCGCAGACTGCCTTGGGCGACTGAACAACCATGTCGAACATCACCGTATCGCCCGAAAAAGGAGTGAGCGGGACGTCCACGTCCTTCTGGATGATGTAGCGGTACGGGTCGAGATTTCTTGCATAGAAGTCCTTGTACTGGTGACGGTCGTCATCCGATGCCTCGTACGACCATTCCGCACCCTCGGCAATGGTCACGTCGTTCGGTATCCAGCCATAGCCCGGCAGGTAATACTCCGACCAGAAGTGGGGCCCCTCGTAGCCGGGCACGAGCTGGTAGCCGCCGATAGCCCGGGCAGGGATGCCAAGCGACCGGCAGAGTGCTGCAAAGTACATGCTCTGCGTGCCGCAGTCACCAAAACCGGTCTCGTGCATATAGACCGATTCCGGGGTATTTGTTGCACTGAGCCGGACATGCGGGACATTGCTGTAGGGGTGCGAGACCACATACCAGTACAGCTTCTCCGCCTGCAGGTACGGGTTGGTCTCGTTCCCCACAATCTCAAGCGCCTTTGCCTTCATCGCGGGGCTGACAACGATGTTCCGGCCGGACGCGGTGTACTTTTTGTATTCCGGGTCTTCGGCATTATAGTTCCCGACCTTTGCCGGGTCGACGATGTGGCGTACCTCGTACTGGGTAAAATGGAACCGGGCTGTGACGGTCAGGGAATCTCCTTTCACGGAATCCAGCGGTACCTCAAGATAGGCAAGGCCCATGTCTGCTCCCGTCCCGGTCTGTGACTTCACATACTGCGCCGGTTCGATGGAGACGATGGTGACGTTGTGCTGGGAAGGGGTCTCGACCGGCAGGGGGATCCAGAGACGGAAGGTGCCGGTCTTCGGGAGCATGGCAGCCGGTATGGTCAGGGCTTCCGTGCCTTCCCACCGGGTGGGATTGACATAGGTGCCCGCGCTCCCATCATACGGGGCAAGGGCGATCTCCTTCACCTGGTCGTAAAACGGTGTCTCGCCTTTCTTTGCGGTGGCCTCCCGCATCAGGTCCAGGTTGTGGGATTTGATATTGTTGATGGTGTTCGCGAAGTACCACGTCTCACCGTCGCTCTCAATGCACTGGCTCGCATTGCAGGGGAGCCAGCCTGCTTTGCGCTCTGCCGGAACTGACGGGAACTCCTCATCGATCATGGCGATCATGACCGACCGGTTATACGGGAACTCGGCATACATCCGGGCCGACAGCGATCCTTTATTCAGGGCATCCCGTGCCCGATCCGCGTTCCCTTCGGTCCGGTACTGCCGGGATGCATTCTCGTACAGGTCAGCTGCAGCATGATAGTTCGTCAGTGCAAACTGGCTTTCTGCCTGTGCATAGAGGGCATCCCCCTGCGACGGGGATGCTTTCTGGGATGTGCACCCGGCGGCAAGGATTGCCACGAACAGGATGAGGAGAATAATGCGTTTCATGAGTATCTGCCCTTTTTACCATATAACAGGATTTCAGGATATTAACATTGGGATCTGGTCAGAATACTGTCGGAACAGTTATCCCCGAAATGCACGCAGATCACACTATGTCTCCGGGTGAGAATTCCCGCCACCAGCACGAGGTCTTTTCAGCAAAGAATGCCGTTCACCTCGATACCGCGTTCCGCCGGTTCCTCTACCGTCCCGACCGGCTCGCGGAACGGTATGTGAAGTACGGCGACCGTGTGCTCGACTTCGGCTGCGGGCCGGGTTTCTTCACCCGCGAATTCGCCCGTCGGATGGGGGAGATCGGGCAGGTCTGGTCTGCCGATTTACAGGAGGAGATGCTTGACATCCTCCGGAAAAAACTGGACCGCGAGGAGCTGATGTCGCGGGTACGGACGCACCGGTGCTTTCCTGACCATATTGGTCTTCCCGCGGAGCTGCACGGGACGTTCGATGTGGCGTTTGCCATCTTTGTCCTGCACGAAGTGCCGGACCTGGAACAGTATTTCCGTGAGATCGCACTGCTCCTTAAGCCGGGGGGTACCTTCTTTTACACTGAACCACTGTTTATCGTCCCAGGGAAAGAGTTCTCGGAAAACCTTGCGTTTTTAGAGAACGCCGGGTTCAGGGTTGAGGACCGGTACTGGTATTTCCTGAACCGGGCTTCTGTGCTCAGGAAAGAGTGAGGGGGTCTCCCGCATACCCCCCCACCTCTTTTTTTCACAATCCATGTAACCCCCCCTGCCTTGTGGGGGGGAGGTATCCGGTATACCCCCTCCCCCTTGAGGTCGGGATCCACCCCCGTCCTCATTTCAGGCAACATCCCCGGTT
>NZ_JAQTQD010000030.1 GCF_028712425.1 Methanoregula sp. | reverse complement strand
TGGGCAGGACACTCCCCCGTTCCCGCACCAGCCCGACGCTGTCAAAGAAGATGACAAGGACAGATCCGCCGGGCACCGAGAACCGAGCCGTTCCAGTCAGCGAAGAGGATTTCGAGGATGAAAAGCCCGTCCCGACAAAACCACCGGTCAAGAAGGCCCCAAAAGGCAGCGAGATGACCATCCTCCACAAGTTCCTGCGGCGGTAGCCTTTCAGGCTGTGCCCGGCCAGACTCGTTTCGTTTCTGTTTTTCCTGCACAGTTTTCCCGGGCATGACCCGTGGTTATATCGTGTTCAACGCACAGCATTTACGACGATTCTGGTCGATATTTCCATTACTGATGGTAATAATACATGCCCCGTTTCTTGCATAATTGGAAATTGTTATATTAACACCATTCCCATGTATACTAACGAATCCCACGAGGACACTCATGAAAAGAAACATCCAGATCGAAGCCTTGGACCAGATCCCCCTGGAAAAGCAGCGCATTGAACTTGCCGAACGCAAGTGCCTCGGCCACCCCGACAGCATTGCCGACGGCATTGCAGAGTCCATCAGCCAGGCACTCTGTAAAACCTACCTTGAGGAGTTCGGCGTTGTCCTCCACCACAACACCGACCAGGGCGAGATCGTTGCCGGTGAATCCGCACCAAAGTTCGGCGGCGGCCGGATCATCCGCCCGATCTATGTTCTCCTTGACGGCCGTGCGACAAAGGAATGGAACGGCACCAAGATCCCCGCCGATGCCGTTGCTGTCGAAGCAGCCAACAAGTATGTCCACAAGATCCTCCCGGAACTTGACCTGAACCGCGAGATCATCGTCGACTGCCGGCTCGGGACCGGCTCCACTGACCTCCGTGACGTCTTCAAGCCCAGCCAGGGCAAGGCACCGCGGTCCAACGACACCTCGTTCGGCGTCGGCCATGCCCCGTTCTCGGATGTGGAGAATATCATCCTGAACAGCTCGAACTATATCGACACAAAACTCCGGAAGAAGTATCCTGCCATCGGGCAGGACATCAAGATCATGGGCCTCCGCGACGGGAACACCATCACCCTTACGATCGCCTGTGCAATCGTTGACCGGTACTGTAAGGACATCAGGGAATATAGTGAATACATGGATATCCTCAAAGAGGAGATCACGGCAATCGCAAAGAAGAGCACGAAGAGAAAAGTCGTTGTCCACGTCAACACGGCCGACGACATCAAAAAGAAGAGCGTCTTTTTAACCGTCACCGGTACATCAGCCGAGATGGGAGACGACGGCTCGGTGGGCCGCGGCAACCGCTGCAACGGGCTCATCACCCCCAACCGCCCGATGTCCATGGAGGCAACGAGCGGCAAGAACCCGATCAACCACATCGGCAAGATCTACAACCTCCTCTCGACCCAGATTGCCCAGGACTGCGTGAAAAAGGTTGATGGCGTCGAGGAGATGTATGTCCGCCTCCTCTCCCAGATCGGAAAGCCGATCGACCAGCCCCTCGTGGCCAGTGTCCAGGTCCTGCCCGCGTGCGGTGTCAAGTTAAAGGACATCAATGCCGAGATCCTTGGCATCGTAGACGAGAAACTGGCCGATGTCACCCAGGTCACCGAAAAGGTAATTGCGGGCAAGCTCAAGACGTTCTGATTGGAAGAGCGATGGCAAAACCTGCAATGGGAACAAAAAAATCCCGAAAATCCCCCTCTTTTTCTGCCGTAGTCCGGCTTGCGATCCCCAACAAGGGAAGGATTGCCGCCCCCATTCTCGATCTCGTGGAGAAGAGCGGGCTCCACCTTGCGGAGAGCGGAACCGAGCGGCGCCTGATAACAAGGACGCTGGACCCTCATGTCGAGATCCTCTTTGCCCGTTCCGTGGATATCCCGGAGTACGTTGCAAACGGGGCAGCGGACCTTGGTATCACGGGCCATGACATGGTGATCGAGCGGGAGTCCGATGTCGAGGAACTCCTCGACCTCCAGTCCGGCAGGGGAAAACTGGTCCTTGCCGTGCACGAGGATTCCGGCATAACCTCAGCAAAGCAGCTGAAAGGGAAGAAGGTGGCGACCGAGTTCCCGGTCATCGCCGGCAGGTACTTTGCAAAGAAGAAGGTGGATGTCGAGATCGTGCAGGTCGGTGGTGCCTGCGAGGCGACCCCGCACCTCGGGATCGCGGACGCGATTATCGACCTTTCGAGTTCAGGCACAACGCTGAAGACCAACCGCCTCCGGGTGATCGACGAGGTCCTTACCACGTCTACCCACCTTATCGCGAACCACGATTCGCTGAAGAGAAAACGGGAGAAGATCGACGAGATCCATCTTGCGCTGGAGAGCGTGATCCGGGCACGGGGGCAGTGCTACCTGATGATGAATGCCAGACGGTCCTGCCTTGACGCGGTAAAAAAGGTCCTGCCCGGTCTCTCCGGCCCGACCGTGATGGACGTTGCCTCGTCCGAGGGCCTTGTTGCAGTCCACGCGGTGGTCAGCGAGGAGCGGGTGTACACCCTCATCAACCAGCTCCGCCGTGCCGGTGCCCGGGACATTCTCGTTATGGCCATCCAGCGGATGATCCGGTAGGGTGCTAAATGAAGATCTTTCCCGCTGTCGACATCCTTGGGGGGAAGTGTGTCCAGCTCGTGCAGGGGAAACGCGAGAGCGCGACAGCGTACGGCGACCCGTTTGCCTGTGCAACCCGCTGGCTGGATTTGGGGGCAACCGCCCTCCACGTTGTCAACCTCGACGGCGCATTCGGGACAGCCTCGAAGAATGCCGGGCTCATTAAAGACCTTATCAAAAAGACTGGCGTTGAGGTCGAACTGGGCGGGGGCATCCGTTCTGTGGATGATGCGCGGAACTGGCTCGAGACCGGCGTGGACCGGGTTATCATCTCGACCCTTGCGACCCGGGATCCGGAGTGCATCCGGACCCTCTCCCGCGAGTTCGGGAAAGAGCGGGTGATGCCCGGGGTTGATGCAAAAGGCGGGCAGATCGCTGTCCACGGCTGGCAGGAGACGGCCGGGGACTATATCGGCTGGGCGAAACGCTTCGAGGAGCTGGGCGCCGGGTCGCTCCTGTACACGAACGTGGATGTCGAGGGGCTCCAGCAGGGCATACGGATCGCTCCTGTGAAGCAGCTCATCGATGCGGTTGGTATCCCGGTCGTTGTTGCCGGTGGCGTCTCGGCCCGTTCCGATGTTGCCGCCCTGAAGGCAGCCGGGGCTTTCGGGGCAGTGCTTGGCTCGGCGCTGTACAGCGGGAAGATCAAACTTGTGGATGCTCTGGAGGAATGCAGATGAGAGTTGTGGAAGTAAAGCGCGAGACAAAGGAGACGAAGATCCTGGTGAAACTGAACCCCGATGGAAAGGGGATCGTGAAGGTGGAGAGCGGCGTCCCGTTCTTCGACCACATGCTGACCGCAATGGCCCGGCACGGGGGATTTGATCTTACCTGCACGGCAAAAGGCGACCTGCACGTGGACTGCCACCACACCATCGAGGACATCGGCATTGTCCTTGGCGATGCAGTGAAGCAGGTTATCGGCGAGGGCCGGGGCATCCGGCGGTTCGCCCACGCGGTCATCCCGATGGACGAATCGCTTGGCGAAGTTGCCCTTGATTGCGGGGGCCGGGGATACCTTGTCTGGAAGGGGGCGTTTGGCAACAAACTAGTGGGCACCATCCCGGCCGACATCTTCGAGCACTTCTTCTACTCGCTCTGCACAAGGGCCGGCATCACGGCACACATCTCGTTCTCCGGCAAAAACGATCACCACCAGTGCGAGGCGGCGTTCAAGGCATTCGGTATCTCCCTCGGGCAGGCACTCGCCCTGACCGGGGACAAGAAGGTCCGGAGCACGAAGGGGAAGTTCTGAGAAATTTTTTGAATTTTTATTACCTGTTTTCAGAAGTGCGACCACAGTGCCCCCCGGCCCCCTCCCCTCACGGCTACCGCCACGGGCAGGCAGCCGTTCGGGCGGGGGAGGGAGGTTGAAGAGAAATCATGATCGTGGTTTTTCCCTCATTATTGTCTTCCATTAAGGGCAGGTAATACAGAGGCATCACCATGCGCCCCGTCCCCCCAATGGGGGGGGACTGGTGGCGCAAGAGGGGGGTAATGAAAATTGGTAACAATAGTGTTTGAAGAAATTCCGTAAAACAGAGATCAATAGTAAATTCTCAATTGAATTAAGTCGAAGAACGCTTTCGCTATCTTCTCTTCTCTCTGGATTGGAGAGGTCGAAGACTTCGACAAGCTGAAGGGAGACGATAGTCGACCTTCAGGTCTGATGACTTTCGAGAGTTCGAAAAACTGCATTTAGCAATCTTTCTTTAAAAATCAGAAAATAAATTTAGTTGGACTTGGACGCCAGGTCCACGTCTTCCTTCTTGATGGTCTTCCTTCCTGCGTGCTCGGCAAGCTTGTTTGCTTCCTTGGTCAGCTGGGCGATGTACTTTTCTGCCTTGGCGACCAGTGCCTCGGCTGCATCGCTTCCCACGCGTTCGGCTCCGTTTTTCTTTGCAATCCTTACAACGGCTGCGATTGGTAAATCTGCCATGTTTTTTACCTCAAAAGAAATCCACTTGGTATATTTAAATACTTTTTGGGGAAATACTGCAAAAATGCGCAGCAATATGATATTTGAGGGCATGCTGCACGGCAAGAGGAAATCGGAGTCCAGAATTTCGCAAAATATTTTTTATTTGGTTTTATCGGTTTTTTTGGGGAAAACAAAGCAAAATCGGAGCTTAAAATTATTCCAACAAAGATGCTGCGAGCAATAGCGCATTGGCATAATTTGGTGAGGCGCGCGAACTATCCACGAAAATTCTGCTGATATTTACCACAGGCGCCCCATGCCCGTACCCGTTGCCTAAAAACGTGAGCGTCCGGAAGATCAGGTTGCCCGAGATCCCATCCGGTGCAATGATGAGGCCGCAGGTCTGGATCGCGTCTTCGATTAAGATCTCGCAGTGCTCGGAGCCCGAGAGTTTTGCAACCAGTTCGGCCTCGGCCATGCTCGCGTCCACCTGCTTGTGGCGGCCGATGTCGCCAAGCCGTCCTCCCGAAAGGATGCCGGTCTTCTCCGGCAGGCCGAACTTTTTTGCAATGACCTTTCCTTTCCGGATCAGCTCAAGTTTCTCCGGCACGGTCCAGCCCTCGTCCACGCCAACCGGGGTAAGCAGGAATTTTTTCCCGTGTGCCGTTTCCAGGAGGGCGATGCGTTCGAGATGGTCGACACCCTCGGCAACCTTCAGCGCTTTCAGCGTTGCATTGGCAGGGAGCGTGCCCCGGACTGCGGCCTCGATTGAGCCGTTCATGAGGTCATCGATCATGGCCTGTTCGGGATGAGCGGACTCAAGGATATGAATGGTCTTTTCAACGGGTTTGTCCTTTACAATGCCGGGCTGGCAGTAACAGAAGACTTCAACCGTCCTGCACACGGCAACAGCGCTATCGATGACCTTCTCCGGGTCCTCGAGGATCCCGATCCCGATGCGTTTTAACGGGGCTGGCATGCAACATCCTCTTCGGTCAGGTGCATGATGCCGTTTTTGATGAAGTCAAAGACCTCGGTCTCGCTGCCGTCGTACCGGACGGAAAGGGACTTGCTGTTGTTGACCCGGCCGATGGCCTTTGCAGTCATGCCGACACCGGCAAACGTCCTGACAAGCTCGGGAACCTTCTCCTCCTTTGCCGTCAGGATGAAGCCCATACCCGGGTACATCCGCACCCATTGCTCGAATGTCATGCCGTTCGTTGCAAGGTCCGGCTTTGGGATCTGCCCGAGGTCGATCTCTCCACCCTTGCCGCTGATCTCAAGCAGCATGCCGAGTGTGCCGATGAGGCCGGGGTTGCTGATGTCCTTTCCGGCAGTGACAAGGTGCTTTTTGCCAATCTCTTCAAGGACCGCGATCTGCGCCCGGACTTCGGCTGCGGACTTCATCGTCACCGAGTCCCAGTTGAGGGCGCAGGAGGGGTGGACCCGGCCGTTCAAATCGATGGCCATCACGACAATGTCGCCGTCCTGCGCCGTGTGGCTGTAGATGATCGAGTCGAGCCGGGCCGAGCCTAAAATAGAGACGTCGATGACGCTGTAGGGTGCATCCGGGTGGAGGTGGCCGCCCACGATGGGGACGCCAAACTGCGCCGAGGCGTCGTGCATCCCTTTCACCACCTGCTCCTGGATCATGCCCTTTGACATGGAAAAGACGTCCACCATCGCGATTGGCCGGCCGCCCATGGCCGCGATGTCGTGGATATTGACAAGCACCGAGCAGTACCCTGCCCAGTAGGGGTCCGCCTCCATCAGTTTCGACCAGATGCCATCCGCCGCAAGGAGGAGCGCCTCGCCATTGTGCTCGATGACCGCCGCGTCCTCGCCGAACGCGGCCACGACATGCGGTGCATCGATCCGCAGTGACTTGACCATCTCGCCGATGGCATGCTTTCTCTTCACGCCTTCGTATTCCCGGACAACCTTTGCGATCGATTCTGTGGAGCAGTTGCGGACCACGACATCACCTGAAAATACAGTCCGTGCACGGAGCACGGATATTCGTGTTATCCTAATTGCGCCTCATCAGAGATAATTCATTTGTTCTTCCCTTACACGCCGGACCGCCACTCGTACAAAAGCGCTTTTATTGGTAGCCCCGCAAATGTAGACTGATTATGGACTGGGCAGAGAAGTACCGCCCTGCACACCTCGCGGACCTTGTGGGAAACAAAACCGCGGTGATGCAGATTGCGGAATGGGCAAAGACCTGGACGAGGAAGTCCCGCCCCCTCCTTCTCTACGGCAAGCCCGGCATCGGCAAGACCTCGGCGGCCTACGCTCTTGCAAACGACATGAACTGGGAGGTCGTTGAGCTGAACGCAAGCGACCAGCGGACGGCAGCGGTGATCGAGCGGATTGCCGGGGCCGGGAGCGTGACCGCGAGCCTGACCGGCGCAACGCGGAAGCTGATCGTCCTTGACGAGGCAGACAATTTGCAGGGTAATGCCGACCGCGGCGGGGCAAAAGCGATCCTCGAATGCATCCGGCACGCGCAGCAGCCGATGATCCTGATCGCAAACGACCTGTACGGGATCTCGCCGGAGATCCGGGCCCGCTGCGAGCCGGTCCAGTTCAAGGCCGTTCCCGCCCGGTCCATTGTCCCGCGCATCAGGTACCTCTGCTCCGCAGAGAAGATCAGCTGCAGCGACGCCGCCCTCCAGTCTATTGCCGAGAGCGCCGGAGGCGACATCCGTTCCGCGGTCAACATGCTCTACGCCTCTGCTCTCGGGAGAGACAGCCTCGATGAAGGACAGGTCCACACCTCCCAGAAAGACGAACGGGTCTCCATCTTCTCGCTCATCACGGCCCTGTTCGGCAAGACCCGTGACGACGAGCTGATGCGGCTCTCGTACGATGTCGACGATACCCCGGATACCATCGTGCAGTGGGTCGAGGGGAGCGTTGTCCATATCACGGAACCGCCATCCGTGGAGCGGGCATACCGGTACCTTTCGCGGGCGGACCAGTACCTCGGCTACACCTACCGCCGCCAGTACCATACGCTCTGGCGGTATGCAACGGCGGTGATGCTGCTTGGCGTTGCGGACGCTGCCGGGGGAAAGGGCATCCACGCCCGGATCATGCCTCCCGAGCGATGGCAGAAGATGGCCGCTGCAAAGAAGCAGAAAACAATCCGTATCGCCACCCTGAACAAGGTCTCGGCTACGATGCACGTCCCGCAGGACACCCTGAGGGAACAGTATCTTGACACCATCTCCCTGCTGGTAGGCCAGGACCCGGCGGGATTCGCCCGCGAGCTCTCGTTTGATGCAGATCAGCTCAACTTTTTCTTAAACGACCGGGCACGGGCTGCCGAGATCATCCGGGTGATCGTGCAGGAAGAGAAGGAGCGGGAGAAGGAAGCAAAGAAGGAGGCAGCCCCGCCAAAGAAGGCTAAAAAGGAGCCAAAGGCGGAGAAACCGCAGAAGAAAGGGGAGCTCCCGTTACCGGAAGCACAGAGCCCGAAGGCTGCACCGGCAAAAGTGAAGGAAGAGCCGGCTCCCGCAGGAGAGCCCGAAACAAAAAAGGCCCCCGCAAAAACCCAGTCAACGCTCTTTGACGGGTTCTGATCCCCGCACGTACCGGTGCAGGAGAACCCCGCAGTCGATCTTCTCCCCGCCGTTTTCGTACGTCTCAAACCCGAGGTGGTACACGAGAAGGTCACAGCCAAGGCGTTGTGCGAGGGTAATGAGGGGCGGGAGCATCTCCACTGCCGGGCGGATCGCGTACACTACGTCAGCTCCATGATAAAAGGAGAGATCGGGTTCGAACACGTCGTCAATCCGGAAGACTGCCCCTTCCGGTACGATCCGCTCACGGATGTCCGTGCACCGGACCGGGACCCCGGCCGCATGGATGACTTCCGCTGCGCCCGGGTTGTTTCCTATACCCACCTCGACAGGGCTCGTGTAGTGTGCGGCGATGTATTCTCCGACGCATTTCTCAACATGTTTATACGAGCCCATTCCAACAGAATATAGCGATGCATGTCCATATTTTTTGGGATGCCTTATCCCCTTCCGGCCTCCAGATGCCGGTCTCCCGCATCATCTCCTCTGTCCTCGGTGTCCGGACCACCGTCTCGGAGAACCATGTCCGGCTGATGGGGTACAATAATGCACGCCACCAGGTTGATGCGCAGGCCCTGCTCGACAGCGTCCAGGCGTACAAGCACCGGCACGGGATTGACGAGCCGGTCCTCCTTGTCGTCAACCAGGACCTCTTCCGGAACGGGAATGATTTTGTCTTCGGCCTTGCCCGCGAGCAGGTGGGGGCGGCGGTTGTCTCGACTGCCCGTCTCGGGAACGAGTACTATGGGCGGGAACACCAGGACGACGACCTGATCGACCGGATCACCAAGGAAGGATCGCACGAGATCGGGCACCTGCTGGGCCTTGGGCATTGCGAGAATCCCGAGTGCATCATGTTCCGGCCCAACACGCTCGACGAGCTTGACTGCAAGAAGAAGATGTTCTGCCCGGACTGTGCGAAGCTGCTCGATGAGATCAGCGCCGGGTTCTGATCCACAACCCTGGTATTTTCCTGCCGTACCCTCGTGCCGCATCCTCCGGATCTGCTGGCGTAACCTGTATTTACCGGCAGCGGCAATAGTCCCGTAATCCCGCCCGCCGCGGGTTCCCGGGGGAATGACGGTGCACTGCTCTGTGATCACCAGCCCGGCCAGTGCCGGGCACGATTATCCCGCCCATCCCGAGTGTAACGCCCGTCTTCTTGCGGCGCTGTCGGGTGTTCCCCCGGGCACGGCGTTCCGGGCTGCGGAGCCGGCAATGGAAGAGGCCGTGCTCCGGATCCATGCGCCCTGGTACCTTGCATGGCTCCGGCAGCGCTCTGCTGCTGCCACGGTCCCCGGGTTCATCGACGCAGATACCTACGTGACCCATGCATCGTATGACGCAGCGCTCGGGGCAGCCGGTGCCGCGATCCTTGCGGCCGAACGGACCCTGGACGGGGAGCACGCGTTTGCCCTGGTCCGGCCCCCCGGCCATCATGCTGAACACGAGCGGGCAATGGGGTTCTGCCTGCTGAACAATGCCGCCATCGCGGCTGCCCGTCTCCTTGAGGATGTTGACCGGGTAGCGATCGTTGACTGGGACGTCCACCATGGCAACGGGACCCAGCAGGCGTTTTACGGGTCCGATAAGGTACTGTACTGCTCCGTTCACCAGGAATATCTCTTCCCGTACACCGGCAGGACGGGCGATACCGGGATCGGTGACGGGACCGGGTACACGGTCAATGCACCGCTCGCGTGCGGGGCGGGTGCCGCGGATTTTTTCGCGGTCTTTTCTGAGGTCTTCGTGCCCGTAATCGAACGCTTCCGGCCCGATGTCCTGATCGTCTCCGCGGGACAGGACACCCTCTTTGACGATCCTCTTGGCGGTCTTGCCCTCTGTCCCGCCGACTTTTCGAACCTTACTGCATTTCTCATGCAGGCCGCGGACCGGCCGCTGGCTCTCGTCCTTGAAGGGGGCTACGGCCCCTCGCACGGGGAAGCGGTTTCCTGCATCTTCTCGGCACTCCGGTCCGGCAGGGGTTCGGTGGAAGGATGTTCCGGTGAGCCGTCCGGCAGCACGAAACAGACTATCGCGGCGCTCCAGTCTTCGCTGCCGCTGATCAAAAACGCCTGACTTCCCTCTTCACGATGAGGGGAGGATCTCGATCTCCATGGTGCTGATCTTCTCGTATACCTTCTTCATCTTGATTATGGGCCAGAGCTGGTAGAGCAGGATCGTGATCGGTTCCCACATGGCAACCCAGCCGATAATCAGGAGGGCGTCAGTAAAGATCTGGGCAAGGAGATGGTCTGCGGCAAGGTACGCGGAGACACCCTGTCGGGCGAGCAGGGCGATCGTGAGGAAGCTGAGGCCGACAAGAAGCGCCCATCGCCCCTGCCGGAACTTTTCCCGGAACTTCAGGTCCTGGACCAGCATATTGTACCGGAAATGCGAGCGGATGGCCGCGGGGATCTTATCGGCCTGTTCCTTGCAGTGGATACAGACCGGCAGGTAGATGACAAGGCGGAAGGGGGTTTTCAGGGGAAAATCATCAACGATATCGACAATGTACTGCGCTGCATCAGGGTCCAGTTCCTTCTGGTGAAACGGGGCATGGTCAAGCGAGTTGTAGATCTGGTCAACCGATTTGAGATCGATCTCGATTAAGATCTTCCCGTTGACTTTCCGGTACAGCGACTCGATCTCAGGCATGCTGTATTCCCGGTGTCCTGTTCACTGTACCACCCGATAAATGCTCTTTATTCATCCCGTCCCCCTTATCTCCCGGAAGGATCGTACGGTCCCGTTCCCGCCCTGCTGCGACCAATTGCCGCGATCGCTTCACTGATATCTTCACGGGCTTCTTCCGACTCCATCCGGTACAGGCGCCGGAGCGGGGGGATTGCCCGGTCATCTCCGATCCGCCCGAGCGCCCAGACCGCCTTTGTCCTCACCCGCGGGTCTTCGTCCCATAACGCATCGATGAGGTCTTCCGTGGCAGCCGGGTCGCCGATACGGCCCAGTGTTTCCGCTGCTTTCCACCTTGAGGAGACGTCATCGTCCTGGAGGAGGGCAATGAAATGGGTGAGTCTCTCTCTGTATTCCGGGGACCGGCCAGTCGTGCCGGTATCCTCCGCAGCTCCTTCTCCTTGTCCCGAAGAATCCATAACCGCTCCGTGAATGCATGCCTGCAAGAAAGGGATGCAGGGCCGGCCCGGTCACTCCTTGTCTTTCACGTACACGATCCCGGCGGGCTCCCGGTAATCAGTCTTGATGACGATAGTGCCCGAGAGCCGGTTGAAGACCCGGAGCTTGGTCCCGGGCATTGCGATCCAGCCGATCAGGCAGTCGAGCGGGAGAAGGAATGCTTTTCCGAAACTCTCGATTGCGGCTTCCTTAAAATCGATCTTTGTGCCGTCGCGGCGGACAACCTTTAAGTTCATCACCATCTTGCCGATGGACTGCCCCCTGCCCTGGAATCCTTCCATGACCGTCCAGTACAGGAAGAAGAAGAGGGTCTGGAACGCAAACTCGAAAGGCTCCCAGTGCCAGGGATCGATATACAGGGGGATGGTCCACCCTACCGCGTCCACGATGCCCCGGATGATATTGAGGAAGAGGATGACCATGAAGAAATCGATGATCCATGCCCAGAAGCGTGTCGTCCACTTGGCCAGGTAGAGCGTGCGGCCCTGTGCATTGACGGGAGATGCAGGGGTATCCGCGTTTGTCGCGGCAGCGGAGTCGCCCGGGGAAACGGGGGAGACTGTGATATCTTCAGTCATTTCAGGTATTCGTTGCACGCTCATATCAATGAAGGTTACTCTTTTTCTGTCGTAATCCGGCCCGGTTCCGGAACAAACTATTTCTCTGGAGACAGGATAACCGTACATCGGGAGAATCCAGATAAGAACGGGGTGAGCTGCAGAGATGACCGATGCTGTCATAACCGAGCATGAAGGCACCCGCAGGGGGCCGGTGGTGCGCTACTACCAGTACGGGAACGGGGGAGTCCGCGTGCTGGATGCAAAGAAAACCGTGCGGAGACAGTACCGCTTCGATCCCTCGTCGGAAATAATGATGGAATGCGATCCGGCCCGGCCGGACCGGACGCTCCGGCGTTTTGTCTTCGACAAGTACGGCATGGTTGAAGAGGTTTTCGCGTTCGGGACACGGCCCCGGACCTTCCGGTTCGAGAATGGTGCGCAGCGGATCGCCATCCGGGAAGGCGGGGACTATGGTGCGGTTGGAAAACTGATCACGTTCGAGGACGAGGGGATCGCGGAGACGGTCTGGGGACGGAACGGGGAGATTGAGCGGGTTCTTGTCTTCGAGCCCGGCAACGGCGTCATCACCGAGCGGTCCGGGGGATGGTTCGGGGATGTCGCAAGGACCTTCCTCTTCGACCGGATCGATGCGTCGGTCTTCCGCGGGCCCGATGCGTTCCTCCAGTTCCTGATTTTCACGGAATGGAGCGAGTCGGACCGGAATGCCCATATCGAAGAACAGGTTGCGAAGATCCGGAGTGAGAAGAAGGGCAGCCCGTATGCGTTCACCGGCAAAAAACCGGCCCCGCGGGGTGCCGTGGCGCCCTCCTCCGGCCGGAGACCGTCACGCGAAAACGATGATGGCGGTATCGATTTTATTGGCGATGCGGATGAGCCGGCAGAGGCTGCTCCCCGGGGGCTCCCGGCCCGCCGCGGCAATCACTATGCGGTGGAAGAGAGCCGGCAGCAGCGCGAGCGCACGGTTCAGGGCCGGTACAATGAAATAAGGAGTAACGAGATCGCGCTCCAGGACCGGTTCGAGCGTGCCCGGAGCGAGCGCGGGGAACTCAGCAAGGGTGCAAGCGTTGACATCCCTCTTGCCGACCGGTTCGAGTATGCACGGCAGGCACGCGAACCGCTTTCAAAGGGCAAGAGCGTCGAGATCCCCCTTGACGAACGCTTCGGGGGATCGTCGCGGCACGAGCGCGAGCCCCTGCCCCGGGGCGCGAGCGTGGACATTCCCTTAGAAGATCGCTTCGAGAGTGTCAAACGCGACCGGAAGAAACCCGGCCGTGGCGAGAGCGCCGAGATCCCTTATGAGCAGCGGCGCAGGGGCCGGGGCGGGGATCTGTAAAATTTTTACTCTGAAAAATCGCTATCTTCCTGTTATGATTGCCCCCCTTGCGCCTCCGACTGGTTTGAAAAACCAGGAGGATGTGAAGAACGCGGATGCGTTCTTCGAAGCCCTGACTCGAAGAACCTTTCAGGTTCTTCTCGTGTCTCGGGTCTGAAGACCCTCAACACCCCCAAGGGGGCGGGGGCGCAGGAGATGCCTCGGTATTACCGGTACAGGAGAAAATGCAACGATCCCGAACAGGGAATTGATGCCGCCGCGGGGCGTTCTGTCGGGGAGACAATCGTCGCATCAGCGAGGATTGTCTGGAGAAGGCATCAGCCTTCGACTTCGGCGGCCGTTCATCGCAACTGGGGGTATGGGGGCATCAGCCCCCATCATTAATTCAAAGAAATTCAACAGAACAAAAAAATTATCTCTTTTTTGCGAGCACGAATGCCGCTGCTGCGATGACCGGAAGAAGGCCAAAAGCGGATTTCTGCGTTGTCACCGGTGCCGGTGCAGGAGCCTCTGCCGCAAGCGGCGGGGCTGGTTCAACGGGGTATCCCGAAACAGCTGCTGCGGCTGCTGACGGTGACTCGATGTCCATGGTCTTTGTCAGGGACGGACCCTGGCTGCAGGTTGCAGTGACCCGGATCGTGTCGCCGGGATTGAGCGGGAGGGAATACGTATAGGTAACGATGTCCTGCGCCGGCTGGCTCGTGTAGTCCCTGTCAACGGAAACGGCATCGTTGACCTTGACTTTCACGTTGCGGATGTAGTGGGACTGCGGGTCCGGGACCGGGTGCGTGATCACCACGGTCAGTTCTTTTGCTGCATCATTGTAGGACAGCTGGATGTCCGAAGGGGCGTGGGCTGATGCGGGGAACACGATGAGAGCGATTGCCGCGAGTACGATAAAGGCTGCGAGACCGTACCGGAATGAGCCGGGATTTTTCATGGAAAGTCTGTTGACATGAGGGATTATGAAAGGTATGACCGGTGCTGGAAACGAGTGTGGCCGGGCATGTACTCATGATTATCCGAAGCAATGCAGTCAGGACTGATAAGGTTCTCTGATCTGCGATGCTCATCGGTTGGAGCCTTTGTCGGGAGATCTGGATCCGCGTATCAAGGCATCCTCTGGAAAGTCGACAGGAGGGAAGTCAACAATTTTCAGTTAACATTTTTGCGCAACCGGATCTGCCTGAATATTGTACCGATTGTCCCAAAGCATCGGGAAATTGTCCGGATTTCCCGTTTTGGAATTTATTCAGCCAGACCCATACTCTTTCAGGCACCATGCTGTCTGTGTCAGCGGAAACCCTGCAAAAAACCGGAAGAGGAGAACATTGCTTGAATGCTGATGTGCCTTGGGAACAATTTTGTTCCCACAAAAAGAGCAGGACGGGAAGCCCGGATTGCGGTAAAACCAGCGCATCGCACGCAATTTTCTCTTACAACCGGTCCATAATCAAAGCCCATGGTCTTCTGAAACGGATAATGGGTTGTCACAGGGGCCCCGGATGACATGAGGATATTACATGACAGAAAAACCTGAAAGGAAAACACAAGATCCGCCTGGTGCAGGCTGCACCGGCGGACCGGGTACCGGCCCGGATAATCCGGAAGCACATGAACAAGGGCTGGCACTGCGCCGGAGCTGTAGAGCACATCCTGCTGAGCGGGTGACTGCCCTGAGAGGGCTGGCCATTGCCCGGCCCAGGGCACCGAAGAGCGCTGTCCGGCGCCAGACCCTGCGGGAACTCTATGGAAAGGATCCCGAGATCCCGTACGTGAAGTTCGAGGCAGCGCTTCGCGATCTTGTCTGTTCCTTCATGGAGCGGCAGGACCGGATGAACGAGGAGATCTTCTACCAGATCAATGATCTCCGGTACCGCATTGAAGGCCTTGAAGCGGACCGGCAGGGACCGGGAGGTGTGCCATGACCAAAGGCAGGCGCCCGAAGAACGCACTCGGTGAGGCGGTGGAGATCGCGGAGAGACGCGGGAGTGTCGAACGGATAGCTGCACAAAGGTACAACGCGTTCGATTTCATTATCAACGAACCGGACCGGGTCGTGTACGTGAAAGTGAAACGCTCGCAAACGCTCTTCACGTACGAGTTTGAGATCCTGCACAAATACCAGCGCGAGCTCGCAAGCCTCCACCGTGTTGCCCTGACTCTTGTTACCGCCCGGGAGTTCTGGGTCCGGGCCCCGAACGGCGACTGGCAGTTCTTCCTGGTCCGGCACGATTCGATCCGGGAGGTCCGGGCGGACGGGATGGTTATCCCGCGAGAGGTCCTGCCGGTGAGAACGGTGGATCTGCGGGATGAGCCGGCGGGGGGAGGTTCGCCGGGAGATGGGGAGTAATCCCCTTTTTTCTTTTGTGATGACGACCGTGCATTTTTTAGGGTGGAGATCCATCATCTTTTATCGGAACCATGACATCGGCTGCGGAGATCTGGGAAATCCTGCGGAAATGCCTGCCCGAGATTCGGGAAAAATATGGCGTGACATCTATCGGCATCTTCGGATCCTATGCACGCGGAGAAGCAGCCCCGGCCAGCGATATCGATAGTATTGTAGAATTTGACCGGCCGATCGGATGGGAGCTTGTCGACCTCGCCGATTATCTCGAATCAATTCTCCATCATAAAGTAGACGTGGTCATACGGAGATCCCTTCATCCGTTCATCCGAGATACTATTCTCGCCGAGGTACAGTACGCATGACCGCCCGGTCTCCCGCTTTATTTCTTTCAGCGATTCTTGCTTCAACTCTCATTGTTTTAAGACCCGCTGCTGCATTAACCTAAAACCTTTATTATTCATCCTGCACTCATGGTACCATAGGTAGCACCATGAGATCCACGCGGCAGGATATCCTTTCCTCATTAAAAAAACTCAAAGGGGAAGTGAAACAGGAATATCGTGTCAAGACAATCGGGTTGTTCGGCTCAGTCGCAAGGAGCGAAGAGACCGAACAGAGCGATATTGATCTCCTGGTAGAATTCTCAGAGCCGGTGGGTTTTGTCACCTTCATGCGACTTGAAAATTTTCTCTCTGAGCGCCTTGGGGCGCGGGTGGACCTTGTGACTCCGGATTCATTGAAGCCGGTGATCCGGCAAGATATCCTGTCAGAGGTTATCTATGTCTAAACGGGAGGTAAAGCTCTACCTCACGGACATTGATGATGCGATCTCGGCAATATGGTCGTATACAGAAGGGATGACGTACGAGCAACTGCTTGGTGACCGGAAAACACGTGAAGCCGTTATCCTCAATTTTGTTGTAATCGGGGAAGCGATCAAAAAAATTCCTCCGGATGTGATCGACCGGTATCCCGATGTTCCCTGGAAAGAGTTTGCCGGTATGCGGGACAAGATGGTTCACGGGTATTTCTCGATAAGTCCCATGATCCTGTGGGAAACGATCCACCACGACCTGTCTCCTCTCGCGGCTGCGGTGAAAGAACTGCTCCGGGAGTAGAAGATACCCCCGGTTGTTACCCCCTTTTCGGGAGGCTCTCAGAATGGGCGATCCGGGCCCTTTACGGGCTCCGATTTCCGGTTTTTTGATCAACTTTTGTAAAAATCGGTGCAGTTTTGCTCAGTGATCCGGAGATATGGTTTTTCCTTGGGATACAGGCCAAACGGGGCATTTTGCGTGGCGCTGTAAAACGCTAATGTACGCTTTTGGGAGGCGAAAGTCGGGGGTGCGAGGGGGGTAGGATGGGCCAAGTGAAAGAAGAGGGGATATTGGATCGACCTGAACAGGTTTTCTCCTGACGCTCTCGGGGGCGTTGCCCCCGCCGCGTGGGCACCCCCCAGGTTACGATGACCCTGTATTACCCGTTCGGAAAAATGCACGGAGATGTGACTTGGTTACTGCCGCATGATCTCAACAACGCGATCGGCAACCGCCATCATCGCGTCGTCCTTCAGATGCCCAGCGGTATACTGGATTTTTTTTATCAGCAGTAAAAATCCGGGTTGGCCGCACATTACTCTTCCGGAACTAATCGATAAAAAAATTTGACGGTAATTTTTGAGCGAAAAACGCCATGACATGATTTATCGTGCAACCTTCAAGTAATTTTTTTTAGAATCAGCGTAATTGAAAATTATCAGTGGGATTAAAAAACATCATTCATAATAAAAAACATATCCCATTTAAAATAAATATGTATCTCGCATTATTATCTCTACAAGAATGTCGTCTATCATGAAAAATAAAATACCCGCCGTCATTGTTGCCGGGTTGCTCTTCGCGTTGGTCCTTGTCACTGCGTGCACAGATACCTCCCAGCCACCGGTATCCCCGGTTGCCACGCAGACTACTGCCGTGCCATTAACTCCGGCAACATCAGGGACTTCCGGTACTTCTGTCACAACAGAAATTCCTGCGACCACGATTACGTCACGAAATCCATCCTGTCCGTCCGGCCAGACCCTCTGCGATGGGTCCTGTATTGATACGCAGAGCAACAATAAGCATTGCGGGGCATGCGGGAATGTATGTAATACCAGTGAACCCTGCTCAGAGGGAAAGTGCCTGTCGTGGACGGGATCTTGGAAGAGGGATGACGGGTGGGTATACATGTTGATACAGAATGGGACCTCGGTGAGCGGCACCAATTATTATAATAACGTAATAATATCAGGTTCAACAAGCGGGAATCCGCCGAGACTTACCGGTACTTGGACTTACAGAAACACAAAAGGGGATTCTTCCCCCTGTACGTTTGATATGGCCCCTGATGGGAAATCGTTTTCTGGCTCATTGCTCGGATGTCAAACCCTCACCTATTCCCGGGAATAGGACTGACTTGTTACTGGGGGACCTTATTTTTTAATACTGCGATGAAATTTAACGCACGTTCACGTTTTCCCATTTGACCGTCCAACAATTTGTATGACTCGCGGATCAGCTCCATCTCGAACCTGAAAAAGGACCAAAAATGGAGTACTCGTTCAAAACTAAAACGATTTTGAAACCAAACGGGAATTCTTTCCCGAGATTATTTTTATGGAATTAATCGATAAAAAAATTTGACAGTAATTTATCAGCGCGATTAAAAAATTTCAACGGTATTGAAAAATTTTACACCATTTAAAATAAATATGTATCTCGCATTATTCTCTCTATAAAAATGTCGTCTATTATGAAAAATAAAATACTCCCTGTCATTTTTGTCGGGTTGCTCTTCGTACTGATCTTTGTCTCTGCGTGTACAGATACATCCCAGCCACCGGTATCCCCAACACCCGGGCAGAGTCCGGACGTGCCGGTGACTCCAAGAACCTCCGGAACTCCCGGTGCATCCGTCACAACAAAAATTCCAGCAATTACGAATACCCCGGAAAATCCCTCATGTCCGTCCGGCCAGACCCTCTGCGATGGTTCCTGTGTCGATATACAGAGCAACAGCCAGCACTGCGGCACATGCGGGCATGTATGCAATGCCAGTGAACCCTGCTCAGAAGGAACGTGCCTGTCGTGGACGGGATCCTGGATCGATCAGTATGGGTGGGAGTACGAGCTGACACAGACCGGGACATTGGTGAACGGCACCGACTCCTATAATCAGGAAATATTATCCGGTTCAACAAGCGGGAATCCACCGAAACTCATCGGTACGTGGGTGTCACATGGTAAATTTTCTTTCCCCTGTACGTACGATATGGCCCCTGATGGAAAATCATTCTCCGGCAGGATACCTGGAAAAAATATCATCACCTATACCCGGGTTCAGGACTGACTTGATACCGGGGGCAGCTTCCTCAATCATGACGATGTCTAACGTGAAAAATTTAATATCTCACACCCTTGTGGTAGGATTGCTCTTCGTACTAATCTTTGTCTCTGGGTGTACCGATACATCCGAACCACCGATAACTACGGCTGCCACACAGACTTCGGTCGTGCCGGTGACTTCCGGGACTCCCGATGCATCCGTCACAAAAAAAATTCCAGCGACCACGATTACGTCAGGAAATCCAGATTGTTCGTCCGGCCAGACTCTCTGCGATGGTTCCTGTATCGATACGCAGAACAACAGTAAGCACTGCGGGAAATGCGGGAATGAATGTAATGAAAGTGAACCCTGTTCAGAAGGAACGTGCCTGTCATGGACAGGATCTTGGATTGATCCGGTTGGATGGGAATATGAGCTGACACAGGCCGGTACATTGGTGAACGGTACTGATTATTATAAGAAGATAATAATATCCGGTACAACAAGCGGGAATCCTCCGAGATTCACCGGTACCTGGACCTGGCAAAAAAGTGGAAAATCTTTCTATGGGACGTTTGATATGGCCCCCGATGGAAAATCGTTCACTGGCGGATTGCTCGGAAAACAGTCCCTCACCTATACCCGGGAAGAGGACTGACTTATTTCCGGGTGACCTTTTTTAATAATCTCCTGGACTTTTTTTTATCGTGCAACCCTTGCGTACTGTTTTTCAAATCAGCGTCATTGAAAATTATCAACGGGATTAAAAAACACTCGTCGTATTAAAAAATTATCTATCATTTAAAATATATTATCATAGTTTCAAGGATCTGTTTGGCAGGAATATCCCCCGCTTGACACGATCAAGCGTCCCGGATATAATGACTGTCAGGTAACGTAGGGACGGGTTCACCAAAGTTTACACACTCGATGAACCCGCGCCAGCCCTAAGGCAGAAGAGTGATTGTCGTTACAGGATTTATGATTAATCCCTCCTGCTCGGGAAAAAAGACAAAAACGGAGGTAAAAAAATGGAAACCCTTGGAGTCATTGAAGATGTATCGCCTATGGCCAACTGTGGGTGTTATCTCCATTGCAAATCCTGTGACCTAGTAAATTTTTTTTTAAAAATCAGTGTCATTGAAAAATTTTGCTCTGTAGAAATCCTCAATTAAGATAAATTGAATGAATCTGTCAAGGTTAGCAAGGATAATCTTGCAAGAGATTTCCTTCCTCTGCATTTGGTATAACCGAGCTTTCAGATCCGCTCCGAAT
>NZ_JAQTQD010000029.1 GCF_028712425.1 Methanoregula sp. | reverse complement strand
GATCACCGCGTTCCTGGTCCGCTCTTTCGACGGTGCTGCCCTCCAGTTCAGTGTTCCCGTTGTGGTGCAGCGGGACCTTCTGTCCGAAACCGCACTCGACCCGGCCGGCGCGGACGGTGCGGCCGCAATCCTGATTGAGCGGGTGAAGGGGCAGGCAGAGGACATGCCGGCCCTCGGCCCGCTGTACGGGAAAGGCATCCCCGGCTCGCAGCGGTACCGTGACACCATCGAGCCCTACACGGTCATCCATTCCGAAGAGGCGCTGGCATCCCACCTCTGGAAAGCCGATACGGGAAACTTCTGCGACAGGAGCGGCGTCCACCTTCTCCTCCGGGGGGCGATCCCCTGCCCGGGCGGTGAGAGAAAGGTTGCGGATGCACTCGGCGGTCTTGCGGATGCCATTGGAATGATTGTGGAGAAGACGCCACTCGCTCCCATCGAAGCATCATGGCTTGCATCCCTCGACCAGAAACTGCTCCGCAAGGGACTCCATAAACAGGGCCTCGTCTCATTTGTCGCCGACGGGTCAAAACTTGCCCGGACACTGACGCACCACCGCTGCTTCTACCGCGTTGCCGGGCCCAAGACCGGCGTGAGTGTCCCGTTTTGCTGCCCGGTGGAACTCGGGCCGGTGGAACCTGAACTCCCGGCATCGGGCGGGACCGTGACCGGCCTCGGGATTCGCCAGCGGGAGGTGCTCGCGATAGCGGGCTCGAACGCCCAGGGCAAGAGCACGTTTCTCGAAGGGATCCTTGCCGGCATGGACGACCATGCGCCCCATGACGGCCGGGAACTGGTCGTCACGGCACGGGGCGCCTGTACGGCAGAATCGACCACCATGGGCCTTGCCGGGGCCGATATCAGCATGTTCTTCTCAGCCCTCCCGCCCGGCGTGAGCGGCACCGTCCGCTCGGTGCACGGCATGGGGAGCGGGTCGATGACTATGGCATGGCAGGTCCAGTCCGCGATAGCCCGCCATGCCCCGCTCCTCATAATCGACGAGGACCATGCCGCCCCGAACCTGCTCGTGAAGAGCTGCCTCCAGAAAGAAGAGATCACGCCGCTTGCGGAGATCCTCGCCCACGAACGGGAGAAGATGGGCGAGACGGCGCTCGTCTTTGCCGCCTGCGCCATGGACACGCTGATAGCGCAGGCCGACCGGATCATGGTGCTCGACCGGCACGAGGTATCGGCAATCGATACCGGGGAGTTTCGGAAGATGCTTGCCGGTTCGCTCCGGAGGACCGCGGACGGTCTGGAAATTTTTCAGGATGAGAAAAAGAGTTGAAGGGGATCAGCACCCGCACCGGAACAGTTCCCGCACCATCTCCGGGATCTCGGAGACGCGGGACGCTACCGGTACGCCGTGCTTCTTGAGCCGGGCGATCTTGGACTTTGCATCACCCTCGCCGCCTTCGACAATGGCACCTGCGTGTCCCATCCGCTTGTCGGGCGGTGCCGAGACGCCGGCAATATAGGAGACGATCGGGAGATCGGTGCAGGTCGCTCCTTCTTCCTCTAAATTCCCGCCTACTTCCCCGATCAGGACAACCGCCTTTGTCTCCGGGTCTTTCTCGAAGCGCTGCATGACATCGACAAACGTCTGCCCGATGACCGGGTCGCCGCCAATCCCGACCACTGTGCTCTGGCCGATGCCGGCCCGGGTCAGCTCGTCCACGACCTCGTACGTGAGCGTGCCCGAGCGGGATATGACTCCCACGTGGCCCCGGGTGAAGAGGCCGGACGGCATGATCCCCATCTTCACCTCGCCGGGGGAGAGGAGCCCGGGGCAGTTGGGGCCGATCACGCTTGCGTCCTCCATCCGTGCGTAGGCTACTGCCTTCATGGTGTCCTGCACGGGGATGTGCTCGGTGATGCAGACAATGGTGTCGATGCCGGCGTTCGCCTCTTCCATGATGGCATCGGCAGCCGCTCCCGCCGGGACAAAGATGACCGCAGCCCCGATGTCGTGCTCCTTCATCGCGTCCTTCACCGTGTTGTACACTGGGACGCCATGCACCTGCTGGCCGCCCTTGCCGGGTGTGACACCGGCCACGACGCCCCGGCCCCCGACCTGCTGTGCGTAGGCGTTCATCAGGCCGATGTGGAACTCGCCCTGTTTGCCGGTTGCGCCCTGCACGAGCACGCCGGTCTTTTTGTCGCCGTAGATCATGCTGTGACCTCCACGGCCTTCTTGACAACAAGGTCCATCGTGTCCAGCATCTCGTACCCCTTCTCCGAGAGGAGGCGCCGGCCCTCGGCCTCGTTCGTGCCCGCGAGCCGGACAATGACCTTCTGCGGGATCTCCGCAGCGATGATGCCCTTTGCCACCTCGTCGCACTTGGTGATGCCGCCCAGCAGGTTGACGACGATGACCTTGACAGTCGGGACACTTGCTACAAGCCGGACGGCGTTCTTCACGCGCTCGCTCTCGGCCCCGCCACCCACGTCGAGGAAGTTTGCCGCCTTCCCGCCATAGTACTCGATGAGGTCGAGCGTTGCCATGGTGAGCCCTGCTCCGTTCCCGATCACGCCGATCCTCCCGTCCAGCTCGACGTAGGAGAAGCCATGCTTCTCCGCCTCGCGTTCACGCTCCGAGAGATCGCGGTTGACCGCGATCCCCTGCCGGCCAAGGGCATTGTCGTCCACGATGATCTTCGCATCCGCGGCAAAGATGCCGTTTGGCGTTGCGACCAGCGGATTGATCTCGGCAAGGAGGGCGTCCTTCTCGATGAAGACCTTGTACAGCTTGTTGATGACCGGGCCGATCTCCTTGGGGGCATTGCCGAGGAGTTCCCGGATCAGGAACGGGGGCAGGTCCTTCATGAGCGGATTTGCCACGACTTTCCGGATCAGTTCGGGGTGCTCCTTTGCCGTAATCTCGATCTCGACCCCGCCGGCCTCAGTGAAGAGGATGAGCGGCTGCCGGGAAGATCGGTCGACCGTGATCGAGAGGTAGTACTCGTGTCTGATGTCGAGCTTCTGCTCGGCAAGGACTTCTTTTACCGGCAGGCCTTTGATCTGTTTTCCGAAGAGCTCCTTTGCCACCTTCGTGCCGGTCGCCTTATCGGCCATCAGGATACCGCCGGCCTTGCCCCGGCCGCCGACATCCACCTGGGCCTTCAGGACAAATGCGTCGCCGAGCGCAGCGAGATGGGGGGTGAGTTCGTCGGGCGTTCGGATCAGGAATCCGGCAGGGACGGGGATCCCGGCCGCTTGTATGACATTCTTTGCCTCGTATTCACGGAATTTCATGGCTGTTTCCCCAGCTCAAGGCCGAGCTGCATGGCTTTCAGGTTCAAGTCCTCGGTTCCCTTTGGCACGGAGTCGAGGATGGCTTTTTTCAGCGACTCTTCGCTCACAACGTGCGTTGCAGAGACGAGCGCACCGAGCATCACGATGTTGGCGACAATCACTTTGAGGGTCGCCTTTGCCTCCCCGGTTGCCGGAACCTCAATGTATTTGCACTTCGGGCGGGAGTGGACAAGGGTCGAGTCGATGAGCATGATCGCCGACTCGTGGGCGGAGGCGCCGTACTTCTCGAAGCCCTCCTGTGACATGATGACGTAGATGTCGGGGATCGCGACCTTGGGGTACAGAATCTGCTCGTCGTCGATAACAACCTGGCTCATCGACGCTCCGCCGCGGGCCTCGGGCCCGTACACCTGCGTCTGGACGGCAAACTTGTTGTCATACATCACGGCGGCCCGTCCGATAATGACAGCCGAGAGGATGATCCCCTGGCCGCCAAAGCCCGAAAAGCGGATCTCGTGCCTCATGGCTTCACCCCCATCGCGGGCCGGTTCCGCTTCGTGATCTCGCCAACCACGAACATATCCTCCGGCACCGGCTGGCCCTGGTCGATCAGGCGGTCCCGTTTCGCCTTCAGGAGCGAGTGGGACTTCAAGAACTCGACATGGTCTGCCACCTGCCGGAACTTGTTCCGGCGCCCGAACGCCGTGGGGCACTGGACCAGCACCTCGATGAACGAGAAGCCCGGGGTCTCGAGGCCGACCTTCACGGCCTTCTCAAGCTCCTTCACGTGATAGGATGTCCAGCGGGCAACGTAGTTCGCCCCTGCTGCGGTTGCAAGCTCGCAGAGGTCGAAGGGCGGCTCGGCGCAGCCGTAGGGTGTTGTCGAGGAGAGGCACTTTAACGGGGTAGTCGGGCTCCCCTGTCCGCCGGTCATGCCATAAATCTGGTTGTTCATGCAGACCACCGTCATATCGATGTTCCGCCGGCAGGCATGGATGAAGTGGTTGCCTCCGATAGCCGCAAGGTCGCCGTCGCCCGTGAAGACCACGACATTGAACGCGGGCTTTGCCATCTTGACGCCCGTTGCGAACGCGAGCGCCCGTCCGTGGGTGGTGTGGAGCGAGTCGGTGAGGATGTAGCCCGGTGCACGCGAGGAGCAGCCAATCCCGGAAACGAAGACGGTGTCCTCCTTTTTCCAGCCCATCTGGTCGACTGCCGCAAGCGTGCAGTTGATGATCGTCCCGTTGCCGCAGCCGGCGCAGTAGATATGGGGGAGCCGGTCCGTGCGGAACCACTCGTCGTAACTCATGCCTTTTCCTCCAGCACCGCCGCCAGTTCCGCGGGCGTGTGCAGCTCCCCACCCAGTTTCGGGATGGGGACAACCGGCACGGTCACGTGCCGCTCGATCTCGCGGGCGATCTGTCCCAGGTTCATCTCCGGGACAAGGAAGCGTTTGGCGTTTTTGAATTCTAGAAGCGCTTTCTCCGGGAACGGCCAGACAGTCCGGATCCGGAGGAAGCCGACATTCTTGTCCTTCTTGTCATGCATCACCTGCATGACCGTTCGGACCGGGCCGCCGTAGGCGACGAAGACCTGTTCCGCCTCCGGGTTGACGATGTCATAGTCTGCCATCTCGTCGCGGGCGTTCTCGATCTTGTCCACGAGCCGCTTCACGAGCGCAGCGTGCAGCGGGGGGTTCGTTGCCGCCGGGTATCCCCGTTCGTCATGCGTCAGGCCGGTCACGTGGACGTGTTGGCCGGTACCGAATGTAGGGAATCCCGGAATAAGGTCTGGGTCGGTCACTTTAAACGGGGGGTTTCCGGGCACAAACGGTTTCCTGCCAATCTTTTCCACTGAATCGGGGACAAGGATCTTCTCCCGCATGTGCCCGACGGTCTCGTCCGCCATTAAAAAGACCGGGACCCGGTACTTGTCCGCGTGGTTGAAGGCCTTCACCGTGAGCTCAAACATCTCCTGCACGGTTGCCGGGGAGAGAGCGATGATGGCGATATCGCCATGGGAGCCGAACCGGACCTGCATCATGTCGCCCTGTGCCGACATGGTGGGCTGGCCCGTGGAGGGGCCACCCCGCTGGACATTGACCACAACGCAGGGCGTCTCGGTCATGACGGCAAACCCGATGTTCTCCATCATGAGTGAAAATCCGGGCCCGCTTGTCGCGGTCATGGCCCGGGCACCGGTCCACGAGGCACCGATGATCGAGGCCATGCTTGCGATCTCGTCCTCCATCTGGATGAAGATCCCGCCTTTCTTCGGGAGCTTTGCCGCCATCAGCTCGGCCACCTCGGTCGAGGGCGTGATGGGGTACCCGCCAAAGAAGGTGCACCCGGCAGCGAGTGCCCCCTCGGCACAGGCCGTGTTGCCCTGCCAGAATTCAGTCCGCGTCAATATTCAATCGCCACCTTGTGCGGTTCATAGGGTTCTTCCTCGACCCAGTGGATTGCCTGGTCGGGGCAGGTGAGCTGGCAGACCCCGCAGAGCTGCCTCCCGTAGAGGTTGCGGAGCCGGCAGTTGGCGCAGCGCTCGGGCCGGTCCAGCTCAGGCACGGCAATGCCCTTCCGGTTCAGCCTCTTTCCCTCCCGGAAGATCGTGTACGGGCAGACTTTGGTGCAGAGATTGCACCCCTTGCAGCGGTTCTCGTCGATGGAGAGCTTCATGGATCGGAGTCCTGTCGTAGTACTTATACGGGAACTGTTACAAAAAACCTGTCCTTTCGGATCATTACAGATAATTGATCCCGCTTTGCGCCTCCGAAAGGTTCGAAGAGCCTTCGGCTCTTCTCTTCCTCAACCTACTTACCAAGGTCTCGAATTCTTCAGACCTGGAGGATGAGAAGATTTCCCTTTGGGAAATCTTCGAACTTCCCCTGACTCGAAGAACCTTGCAGGTTCTTCTCGTGTTTCATCTCTGATGAGATTCGACACCCTCAAGGGGGGTGGGGGCGCTGGTGATGCCGCTGAATTACCGGTAACTAACATATGCCATGAAAAAAACAGCAACATTCAATTCAGGAGAGATTTGCACTAACCTTCTGAGTGAATATCGCAATGTGGGGGATGCCACAGCGGCGGGGGCGGAGCGTCAGTGGAGCCCCTAAGAGCGTCAAAAAGTCCGGAGAAAACCTACAACAGAATCTATCTCCTCACTTCCCCGTCTTGCACGCTCCCGGCTCATACCTCCCGAACGCCACTTCCGCCTTCTTCCGGGCCGCCTCGAAGATATCATTCCCGTGCGAATCGATCCCGACCACGAGCGGGAGCCGGTCGAGCGCAATGGCCCAGACCGCCTCGGCCATGCCAAGGTCCTCGTAGTACACACCCTTCAGGGTCATGCGGGTCGAGGCAAGGGCCGCACACCCGCCGGTGAACGCGAGGTACACGCCCTTTCCCTTCAGCTGGTTGCGCACGGTCGCTCCCATGCCACCCTTGCCGATGAACGCCCGCACACCCTTGTCAATGAGGAACCCTTCCATCTCGTTCATCCGTGCAGAGGTCGTGGGGCCGGCAGCTATGACCCTGCCGTCCTGGATCACCGGGCCGCAATGGTAGATGACAGCGCCCTTCGGATCGAACGGGATGCCGTCCTTCTTCATGCGGAGGTGGGCCTCGTCCCGGGCAGTGTATACGATGCCCGAGAGCTCGACATGGTCACCGGCCCTGAGCTCCAGCACCTCGTCTCCAAGCGGTGTCGTGAGCCACACGGGTTTTTTTGTCACAGCCTCACCTCAACGGTCGCGTGCCGGTTGGCCCAGCACTGGATGTTGACCGCAACCGGCAGCGAGGCCGTGTGGCAGCCAGCGGTCTTAACTTTTACCGCAAGCGCCGTGATATCACCGCCAAGCCCCATCGGCCCGATCCCGAGTTTGTTCACGGCGCAGAGGAGTGATTGCTCGAAGTCCGTCATCCGGTCAACCGGTTCGAGCAGTGCCTCCTTGGCCAGGGCTGCTGCGCCATCGAACGTTCCGCCGATCCCGACACCGATGATGATGGGCGGACAGGGGCGGGAGCCCGCGAGATACACGGTCTCGATCACGAACTTTTCTATCTGGTCCTTCTGCGACGGGAGGAGCATCGCGGTCCGGGACATGTTCTCGGCCCCGGCACCCTTGGGGAGGACCGTGACCGTGAACTTCTTCCCGGGCCTCACGTGGATGGCCGGCATTCCCGCACCGTTGTTGTCTCCGCTGTTGTGCCTTGTCAGCGGGTCCACCACGTTGGGGCGGAGGGGGATCTCCTCCGTAGCTCTCCGCACTCCTTCTGCAACCGCGTCATACAGCCCCCGAGTGAACGGTACCTCCGAAGGAATCGTGAGGTACACCACAGGGACACCAGTGTCCTGGCAGAGCGGCACACCGCGTTCCCCGGCGATTTTGATGTTGTGCAGGATATTAGCAAACTCAGCCTTCGCAACCGGGTTCGTCTCGGCACGGGCGGCGTTCCCGATCACCTTCAGCACATCCACCGGCAGGTGGATGACAGCCTCGCGAAACGCCGCGAGAGTTGCCGAAGCGAGCGCTGCATGGATACGACCGGGGTCCGGGGACTGCATTCAGATATACTGGGGGGCGCGGGATAATATAGAGATCGGGGTCAGATCTCCACGGTGATGGCATCGACCCCGAGGTTCAGGAGCGGGCCGTCCGGTGAAAGGTACGCTATGTCACGGAGGAACTCGGCGGTCCGGGCACGGGTGACCGCTTCAAGCGAGCCGGCTTCGACCATCAGCGAGAACGTGATCAGTTCGTTCATCAGGTGCCCGTTTTCCGGCCGGAAGATCTCACCGGCCCGGAGGAACCCGGGGAGGTACGTGACCGCATGCGGGATACTGTGCTTTTCAAGGATGTCCCGGATCTGCCAGCTGGTAAAGAAGGGGTTCGTTATCCGGTTTTTCGGGAGGATGTCGCGGTGCAGGAGGTTAAGGACCGTGCAGAAATTGGCCGGGGTTCCGTTGTAGATGATCACGTTTCCACCCGGCCGTGCAAGACTGATTGCATGGAGAAGGTATGGTTCGGGATCCGGCAGGAAGCAGTACGTGCTGTGGGAGAGAAGGACTATGTCGAATTTTTTTCCGGGATCTGTTTGTGGCGTGAAACATTCCGGCACTATGGTTATCGCTACCGGATATTTTTCCTGGAATTTTTCCTTCGCTGCTTCCAGGTTCCTGACGTGATCGGGCGAGGGTTCGATTGCCATATACTGCCGAACCGGCACCCGGCTCTTCTCAAGGATTGCTCCGATGAACTGCCCGGTGCCGGCACCGATGTCGAGAAGCGAGAAACCCTGCGGAAATTTTTTCTCTGAAACGTCAAGGAAATGCCGGAGCATGAACGGGTATTCCTCTGAATAGCGTTCAAGAAGATGGAACCCTTCGATGTACCGCTCGAACGTGATGCACTGCATAGGTGGATGCTTTCTCTGCCGGGCATATGAACGCTTTGCCCGGGATCGGGTGTATACGACACTACAGGATGTACAGGAGGACAGATGTACTGCGGTTCCGGTCCGGACATGTTCTTCCGGCACGACCACCAGAACAGGCCTTCTTTTCACCGGACCTGTGCTCCCCCCTGTCCCGAATACCGGTACCACAGAAAATAATTTATCAGAATGCGAACATGGTTGAACTATGCCGGACAGGATACGGGCCCTCTACGTTGACGATGAGCCCGGCCTCCTTGAAGTTGCCCGCCTGTTCCTTGAGCAGTCCCCCGAGTTCAGCGTTGAAACTGCGACGTCCGCGCAAGCTGCCCTCAGTTCTCCCGCTATCACTTCCTGCGACGCCATCATCTCGGATTACCAGATGCCGGGCATGGACGGGATCGCTTTTTTGAAAGCCGTCCGGGAGAAGTACGACGACATTCCCTTCATCCTCTTCACGGGAAGGGGGCGCGAGGAGGTGGTGATCGACGCCATCAATAACGGGGCCGACTTCTACCTCCAGAAAGGCGGGGACCCGACCGCGCAGTTCGCGGAGCTGGCGCACAAGATCCGCCAGGCCGTGAGCCGGAGAAAAGCGCAGCAGGAACTGGTAGCCGCGTACGAGCAGATCACGGCATCTGAGGAGGAGCTCCGCGGCCAGTACCAGGAACTGGCACAGGGGGAGCGGCGGATCCGCGAGAGCCAGGAACGTTACTGGAGCATCATCGAGAACTCCCCCTATGGCATGCACTTCTACGAACTGGTCCCGGTCCGCGGGCTCGTCTTTACCGGGGCGAATCCTGCTGCCGACCGGATCGTCGGGATAAGCCACGAACCACTGGTGGGAAAGCCCCTCCTTGAGGCGTTCCCCGGTCTTGTTGGAACAGAGATCCCCGAACGGTACCGGGGGGTGACAGAGTCCGGGACTCCCTGGCATACCGAGCAGATGATCTATGACAAGGGCAGGATACACGGGGCCTTTGCCGTCACGGCCTTTTGCCCGGCGCGTGGCTCCATGGTCGCAATGTTCGTGGATATCACCGACAGAAAGAAAGCCGAGATGGAACGCCAGGAGAGCGAGGAGCGGCTCCGGAACTTCATGGACTCGGCAACGGATTCATTCTCCATCTGGGATGCCCGCCTCAACCTCGTTGCCATGAACCGGGTAGCACTCACCTGCCTCCCCAAAGGGACACGAAAGGAGGATATCATCGGCAGGAACTTACGCGAATTCCTCTCCGGGGAAGGCGAATGGGGTTCGATCGAACGGTACCGCGAGATCATAACGACCGGTGTCCCGCTCGCCACGACGGAAAAAGTGACTGAATCGGCTACCGGGACGCGCTGGCTGAACGTGAAATGTTTCCGCGTGGGCGATGGCCTCGGGATCATGACCACGGATGTCACACGGGAGAAGGCCGCAGAGGAGCGGTTCCGCGAGGCATACGAGAAACTCACTGCTTCCGAGGAGGAACTGAAGCAGCAGTACGGGGAACTTGCCTCTGCGCAGGAAGCACTGAAGGAAAGCCGGCAGCAGATGGCAGAGATAGCGGACACGGTCCCGGGGGTTGTCTTCCAGTCCCGCTTCAGTCCCGGCGGGAAAGAGGAGTTCACGTTCATCAGCAGCCGTGGACCCGAGGTCTTTGGGGTCAGCGCCGATCCCGGGGAATTTTCAAAGCAGTTCTTTGTGCAGGTCGACCCCCGTGACCGGGAGCCGCTGGTCCGCTCGATGCGTGCTGCCGTTGAGAAGGTGGTGCCCTGGGAGTTTGAAGGCCGGTTCACCAGGCCTTCGGGAGAGGAGATATGGTTCCAGGGGCTTGCCCGGCCGGTGCGGAAGGATACCGGGCTGTACTATACGGGTGTCCTGCTGGACATCACCTCGCGTAAACGGGCTGAGGAGGAGCTCCGCGCAAGCGAGGAGCGTCTCCGGCACTTCATCGAGCAGGCCCCGGTATCGATAGCCATATTTGATACGGAGATGCGCTACCTTGCAGCAAGCCACCGGTGGTTAGCCGATGCCAACCTCAGCGAGCGCGACATTGCCGGCCGGTCCCATTATGAGGTTTTTCCCTCCCTTTCCGAAGACATCAGAGACGCCCACCGCCGCGCCCTGGCCGGGGAGGTGGTCTCTTCGAGCGAGTACCGTTTCGTGCATCGAGACGGTACCGTCCAGTGGTTTGCCTGGGAAGTGCGTCCATGGTTTATAAAAGGGGATACGATCGGCGGCATCCTCCTCTTTTCCGAAGATATCACCGGACGCAAAACTACCGAAGATGCGCTCAGGGAGAAGACCGAGGAGCTCAACCAGTTCTTTACGGCAAGCCTCGACCTGTTCTGCATTGCCGGGACGGACGGCACGTTCCGGCGGCTGAACCACGAATGGGAGCGGGCGCTCGGATACCCGCTTGCCGAACTGGAGGGGCACCGGTTCCTCGACTTTGTCCATCCCGACGACCTTTTGGCCACCCTTGCGACAATTGCCGATCTCACCCGCCAGAAAAGCGTGCTCAACTTCACGAACCGGTACCGGCACAAGGACGGCAGTTACCGGTGGATCGAGTGGCGGTCACTCCCGAAAGGTGACCTGATCTTCGCTGCCGCACGGGACATCACCGGGCACCGGGAGACGGAAAACGCGCTGCGCGAGAGCGAGGAGATGTACCGGAGTCTTGTGGTGAATGCAACCGAGGCTATCTTCATCCTCCAGGACCAGAACATGATCTACGCCAACCCGCGGCTGGCCGAGCTGCTCGGGATCCCGGGCGGGGAACTTATCCGGCGGCCATTCCTTGACCTGGTCTGGCCCGCTGACCGGGCATTCGTGCTGGACCGTTTCAAGAGGAGGATGGCCATCGAGGACGTCCCGACAAACTACGATTTCCGGATGACCGGGCCGGAGGGGAAGCTGCTCTGGGTCCATATCTCGATTGCAAAGGTCACCTGGCAGCAAAAACCGGCGACACTGAACCTCCTCACCGACATCACGGAGCGGAAAATTGCCGAGGATGCTCTCCAGGAGGCGGGACGGAAGCTTTCGCTGATGAACAGTGTTACACGGCATGATATCCGGAACCAGCTCATCACGCTGCAGGGATTCGCCCAGTTTGCACAGAAGACGGAACAGGACCCGGCCATATCCCGGTACCTGGAAAAGATTGACAACTGTGCAACAACCATCCGCGGACAGATCGAGTTCATGAAGACCTACCAGGAACTGGGCGTGAACGCCCCGTCATGGCACCGGCTCAATGAGATCGTAACGAAGGCCTGCATAAAGGAAGTGCCCTGCCGGGACTACTGCGCCCCTGTCGAGGTCTTCGCCGACCCGATGCTGGAGAAGGTTTTTTCCAATCTCTTTGACAACGCCTGCCGCCACGGGGAGCACGTAACGGAAGTGGTTGTCCGGTGCGAGAGAGCAGGAGATGACCTCACCATCATCGTGGAGGACAACGGGGTCGGGATCAACGAGGACGAGAAGGAGAAGATCTTTGAGAAGGGGTTCGGGAAGAATACCGGCTTTGGCCTCTTTTTGGCCCGGGAGATCCTCTCGATCACGGGGATCGCCATCCGGGAGACCGGCACGCTAGGAAAAGGTGCCCGGTTCGAGATCCATGTGCCAAAAGAGTACTGGCGGGCACAAGGTGCATGAGGGCCGGGCGTTTCCACCGGGGGCATCTCCCGTCGATCCTAGCCCTTCCTGACAGAAACAGTTATTATTCTTAAACCAGTATTCCCTCATACCCATGAGCCTCCAGTCCCGTGTCCTGGTCCTCTATCTCTGTATCGCCGTGCTGGTGCTCATCCTCATCGGCGGGGTGCTGCCGGCTTCCCTGCACAAGCAGAACCTTGACACGGTCTCCGCCGATTCCATCAGCCAGCTCCGTCACATCGATTTTGCCCTCACCACCTTCATCGATGAGGCAAAACACGACGTTGCCGAGCTCGCGCTCAACGAGGAGGTCCGGACGCTGGACGACACAGGGTTCACGCAGTTTTTGAATGCCTCCGAAGATACCTTCCGGTATTCCTACGGCGACCAGGAACTCGCGATCATCGCTGTCCTGAAAGGCCACCAGGTCTCCCACCCGTACGTCAGCTCGGTGTACATGGGCCGGGAGAACGGGGCGTTCGTGCGGTCGTTTCCCCGGCTCCCCACGGCCTATGACCCCCGCGAGCGCCCGTGGTATGTCCTTGCAAAGGAACACCCCGGGCAGATCTCGGTGACGGAGCCCTACAAGGCAGTGACAACAGATGACGTGAACATCGGGATCGTGACCCCGCTCCAGCACCCGGACGGGACCGTCTATGGCGTGGTGGGAGTGGACATCACGCTCGTCAACCTGACCAGTTACATCACCTCGGTAGGCCGGGTGGGAGGCAGGGAGATGATCCTCACGAGCCCTGACGGGACCATCCTTGCCGCAGGGGACCCGGCGCTGCTCTACCACCCGGTAAGCGATGTCCTCGGCGACAAGGCACCCGCGTTCCTCTCCTCGCGGGAAGGCGTTCTTGTCCTCGATGGATCCTACCTCATGTATTACACGTCCCCGGAGCTGGGCTGGAAGATCGGGATGTTCGTTCCCTTCAGCGCGATCGAGGAGGAGATCACTGCGTCCATCCAGCGGATCCTCTTCTTCGTGCTCCTGGCTCTCGTCCTGCTCAGCGTCATCACGATCCTTGCCCTCCGCTACACGGTGATCCGGCCGCTCTCCACTCTGACCGAAGTGAGCCGGAGGATCGCCGAGACCGGCGACCTGGAGCAGGAGGTCGAGATCTCCGGCACCGGCGAGATCGCGACCCTGTCACAATCGTTCCGGGCGATGATGGAGAAGATCCACAGCGAGAAGATGGGGCGGGAGCAGGCCCTCCTCCAGCTCGAGGCCTACCGCGACCATCTCGAAGAGATCGTTGCAGAACGGACAAAGGAGCTGGCAACGGCAAAGGATGCTGCCGAATCTGCCGACCGGCTCAAGTCCGCCTTCCTTGCCACGATGTCGCATGAGCTCCGGACACCGCTCAACTCGATCATCGGGTTCTCGGGTGTACTGGAGCAGGAGCTGGCCGGGCCGCTCAACAGCGAACAGAAGAAGCAGCTCGCAATGGTCTCGGAGAGTGCAGAGCACCTGCTCGCCCTGATCAACGATGTCTTGGACATCTCGAAGATCGAGGCTGGGCAGCTGAAGGTCGAAGCCGGGCCCGTGGAGATCCGGTCCCTGGTCGAAAAGGCCGCGAGCACGGTGAAGCCGCTTGCTGAGGCAAAAAACCTCCCGCTGGAACTGGAGATCGACCCGGGGGCAGGGACGGTGATCGCGGACAGCCGGCGCGTTGAGCAGGTGCTCCTGAATCTCCTCTCAAATGCCATCAAGTTCACCGACAAGGGCTCGGTCCGCGTCCGCTGCGTGGCCGAGGGGGCCATGGTCCGGATCAGTGTCACGGACACGGGCATCGGGATACAAAAAGAGAACCTGGAGCGGCTGTTCAAGCCGTTCACGCAGATCGAGACCGGCCTTTCCCGGAAATACGAGGGCACCGGCCTCGGGCTCTCGATCTCGAAGAAACTTGTCACCCTGATGAAAGGAGAGATTGCAGTCGAGAGTGAACCAGGCAGGGGGAGCGCGTTTTCCTTCACCCTGCCACGGCAGGAGAGTGCATCATGACGGTACGCGTATTGTATATCGAGGACAATGACCAGAACTTCTATCTTGTGAACTTCATCCTCTCAAAAAAAGGCTGGACGGTGACCCGGGCAAACGATGGCAGGGAAGGGATCGACCGTGCGGCAAAGGAGACGCCGGACATCATCCTGCCCGACATCCAGCTGCCCGTGATGGACGGGTATGCCACTGCACAGGAACTGCGGAAACTCGCCAAGCTCTCCGAAATACCCATCATCGCCGTCACCTCCTATGCCATGGCCGGTGACCGGGAGAAGGCGCTTGCCGCCGGGTGCACCGGGTATATCGAGAAGCCCATCAACCCGAAGACCTTCACGGACCAGGTCAGCCGGCATCTTTCCCCGGGCAGTGCAGGAGGAGAGGGATCGTGACAAAAGTCCTTGTCGCGGACGACAACCCGCAGAACCTCTACCTGCTCGAAACCATCCTGAAAGGCAATGGGTACGAGGTGGTATCCGCCAACAACGGCGCCGAGGCCCTTGCCGCTGCAAAAAAATCCCCCCCGGACCTCATCGTGACGGACATCCTGATGCCGGTGATGGACGGGTTCGAGCTCTGCCGGCAGTGGAAAGCGGATCCGGTGCTGCACGCAGTCCCGTTCATCTTCTATACAGCCACGTACACCGATCCCAAGGATGAGAAGTTTGCCTTAAACCTCGGGGCAGACCGGTTCCTGATAAAACCGCAGAAACCGGATTTCCTGTTAAAGGAGATAACGGCTGTCCTTGACGAATCGTTCCGGAAGAACACCGGCCCCAGTACCCGGCCCCTGGGTGAAGAGATGGAGGTGCTGCGCCAGTACAATGCAGTGCTGTTCCGGAAACTCGAGGAGAAGGTGCTCCAGCTCGAGACCGAGATCGCCGAGCGGAAGAATGCCGAGCAGCAGCGGGAGCTGGTGATCCGGGTGCTGGAACAGAAAAACGAGGAACTTGCCCGGTTTACCTACACGGTATCCCATGAACTCAAAAACCCGCTTATCACGGTCAAGGGCTTTGCCGGCATGATCGAAGCAGACCTGTCCAGAGAAAAACCCGACAAAGAAACACTCCGCAACCATGCCCGGCGGATCTCCGCTGCCGTGGATACGCTGGACTCGCTGCTCACGGACCTGCTCAGACTCTCCCGGGCCGGACAAAGCACCTACCATTCGGGGCCCGTTGAACTGCGCTCCATTGTTGACGAGGCCGCGAGCATCCTTGCCCCACCGCTTGCCGAGAACAGGGTCCGGCTTGAGATAGCCCCGGACCTCCCTGTTGTCTCTGCCGACCGTGACCGCATGCGGGAAGTCTTTATCTGCCTTATCGAGAATGCCATACGGTTCCGCGATTCCGGAAACGACCCGGTCATCGGTATCGGGATGGACCGGGAGAGCGGGGAACAGATCTTCTTTGTCCGGGACAACGGGACCGGGATAGAGCCGCAGTATCTCGAACGGGTATTCAGGTTGTTCGAGAAGCTCAACGCAACAACGCCCGGCACCGGTGTCGGCCTGCCCATTGCACGAAAGATCATCGAAGCGCATGGCGGGAAGCTCTGGGCGGAGTCGGAAGGGCTGGGAAAGGGGACAACGTTCCGGTTCACCCTGCCCGTTTCTGCCCCGGGCACGCCAAAAGGCACAGGGTGACGATTATAAACCCGCCCCGACCACATTCTCAGGATATACCTACATACGGAGACTGATGATGGCAGCACCGCACGCATCACGGAAGGTCTACACCGGGAAGACCAAGGACGTTTATGCACTGGACACCGAGAACTACCTGCTGAAATTCAAGGACGACTGCACGGGGGCAGACGGCGTATTCGATCCCGGGATGAACACGGTGGGGCTGAAGATCGACGGCGCCGGCCGGGCATGCATCCGGCTGACGAAATACTTCTTTGAGATCCTCAATGCCAAGGGCATCCCCACGCATTTCATCAGCGCTGACATTGAGAACGTCACGATGACGGTGAAGCCGGCAAAGACGTTCGGGAAGGGCCTCGAGGTGATCTGCCGGTTCCGGGCAGTAGGCAGCTTCCTGCGCCGGTACGGGGACTACGTAAAGGAGGGAGCGGAACTCCCGGCATTCGTGGAGACCACGTTCAAGGACGATGCACGGGAAGATCCCCCGGTGACAAAGGACGCTCTCGCCATCCTGGGCGTTATGACACCGGACGAATACGAGGACGTGAAGGCGCTGACAAAGGAGATTGCCACGGTCATCAAAGACGAACTCGGGAAGAAGGGGATCGATCTCTACGACATCAAGTTCGAGTTCGGGAAGGAGGGGGACAGGATCGTGTTGATCGACGAGATTTCGGGCGGGAACATGCGGGCCTACAAAAACGGGAAGTATATCATGCCGCTCGAACTGGAAACAATGGTGCTGGACGGGTAACCGCCCATTCCAGTCTCGCCATTCGTCCGCTTTTTTTCCCGCGCTCCTTCATGTGGGGGGCTGCCCTGTTACCGGGCATATTCCCGTGCTTTCTTCACGAGGGACAGCTGGTCTTTCACCCCGGCCTCCTTCTCCGCACCGATGATCTCCATGATCTCCCGGACCGGGATCGCAAGCGCGATCTTTTTTTCCGGGCGGCCTTTCTTCTCCCCGCGGAGCTCTTCTGATGTGACCCAGCCCCGCCCCGCCATATACCGGACCGCGGTGCTCACCTGCGGCTGGGAGAGGTCGGCCCGCGCTCGATCTCCCGCATCGTTGTCTCTATCCGGTCCAGGAGAAAAACAAGCACCCGCGCCACATTCCTCTTTGTCCCGATACTCACCAGCACTTTCACGAACTCTTCGTCCTTTTTTGAGAACCTGCTAATGTTCCGCTTTTCCATGGCATCACCGCACCGGTATGGTTTCATTAATGCTGCAATTATATCAATAAATACATTTTGCCGGTGGTTTGAAAGTGAGGAGCGATCCCAGCCCGCAACGGGATGATGGGGTATGCCGGGGATTATTGGCTCTTTAGAAAACCTATGTGGGATAGTGTTCGATAGGGAAGGAGCCACGGGCGCTCGGGGTCTGTCGACCCTCGCCCCGTGGAGTATGGCCGAAGATGGACGCCCAAAAATGAATGATTGAAACCGGGGGTCACCCTCGCAATTACACAAAAGGACACTGGGGATATGATTTCAACAGAGCTGGATTATTGGAACAGATCACCGGGTTCAACCCGGCCTTTTTGCGTCCGATTAAAGTCCCTGTCAAAACTCACGATACGGAGATCGTGCTTTTCTGCTATCGCATACTGGCAGGCATCATCAAAATCCAGGCAAAACTTCGTGGCACAATGAATAATCCGGTAATAATCCACTGGGTCCAGGGATAAAACCTGGATACCGCTCGCAAGGATATCCCCGTCAATAAATTTCTGGAACTCCTGTGGTTTTCGTTCCCGGAGATAGATGACCCCAAGCGTATGCAGGGCAAAATCGGTAACATGTAATGACGGGAGACAGGCGCGTTAAAAAAAATGCCCTGACTTCCTCCACACGCGAGCGCCGGAGAATATATTCAAGGAAGATATTCGTATCCAGGAGATACATCCTTCAATCCCGCTATTCATTGGCCTTGTGCTGGAGATCGACCGATGAATAATGGGATCCAAGTTCCTCAAGCGATCCTTCGGCAACACACAGGAATTGTGTTGAGGTCCGCTTTTTTGAGCGTTTCACCAGCTCGTCGATATAGTGCTCAGCTTCTTCCTTCAGGTCGGGCGGGAGGGTCCGGATTTTTTCTTCAACAGAACTGGAAGAGGAGGACATTGTCGTAGTTTTTTATTGGTCCCGGTGAATACAATCCTTTCGTTGCACCGGATAACAACCGGCAGGAAATAATCCCTGCCGGTTGTCCGGCTGGATTACAGTTCGAGACCCGCGAGCACCGCGATGATCCTCTCTGCATTCTGCTGCGGATGATGATGAGTGTGAAAACCTGCCGCCGCTTCAGTACCCGAACCTTCGCTCGTACTCTTTATGGGGGAGCCATTCGATGATCACAGCGATGACCCGGTCCCCGTCACTGGCAACGGAATACATCAGCCGCCGGTTCTTTGGGAGATTGAACTTCCAGAGATTATCGATGCCATAGGTTACCCTGTACGTTTTTGGGATCAGGCGTTTTGGTATGTGGATACCACAGAAGGCGTTTTCTGCAATCGCATCGAACGCGGCTTCGAGGTCATCGTGGATGTCCTAATCACCGGTTGTTGATGTGGAAAGGGAAAGAAACAATTGCCGGGTCTTGTCGTCAGCAAAAAAAACGGACGCCTTCATCGGATCTTCAGATCAGTATTATCAATATACCGTTTTATAAGTTCTGGATTATATACCCAACAGATTTTTCTTTCTGCATCCACGGCAATCTTTCCCGAGTCCTGGAGGTACGCGATGATGGTAGAGAAGGTCTGGTACATCATCTTCTTTGGCAGGTTCTCCCACAGGGCCCGTTTCTTGTATTCCCCGCTATGCTCCCGGATAAACGTTTCGACCATGATGATGGTATCAAGCTGAGGGGAGTGAGATGCCTTTGCTGCAGAAGACATGGACTGAAGTTTGTTACATAATAATATATAACAAACGGTCAGGTCATGACAGAGTTTTGCCAGATCCTTTCCCTTACCAACCGGCAGGAAACGGTCTCCTGCCGGTTGTCCGGGTAATTTTCACTACTACGTTTTCTGCTCCTGAAAGGTACTAATTACTGCCAAATCAGTAGTTGCTCTGACTATCCTTTTTAAAAAACGAAAACCACCAATTACCAATAAATACTATTTTGTACAAAATTAGTATTTGGTGAACCGGTTTCGTGACACAGCTCCCGGAAAAACCCCCGGCAGACTGGACAGAGAGCCTTACTGAAGGGCAGACGAAGTATTTCATGGACAACCAGTTCAAAAAAGACGTGACGGATTATAACCGCCGTTACCTCCACTGGGACGAGCTGAAATACCGGATACCATCAGCTGAACAAAGGAAGATGACCTGGGCGGTCATGAAGCTCTACCGGGAGATGCGGCAGGAGAAGGTTGCCTATCCTCCCGTCAGGCTCGTGTATACACTCATCCCGGAGAGTGTAAAGCGCCTTCATGCAATTGACAGCTATCTTTCCGGGAACATTAAAATCCACAACAAGACCATCCGGCTCGAACCATCCTACATCATCAATTCGTTCATGGAAGAGGCAATAGCCTCAAGTATCCTTGAGGGCGCGGCAACAACCCGTAATGTTGCAAAAGAGATGCTCAAAAAGGGCCGCAACCCGAGGAACGTCTCCGAGCGGATGGTGGCCAACAATTACGAGACGATGAACTTCATTCGTGAGCACAAGGACGCTTTGCTCACGCCGTCCCTCCTTCTTGAGATCCACCGGCTGGTGACAAAAGGGACGATCAGTGACGATGCGGTCGGGCAGTTCCGGACAAACAATGATATTGTTGTTGCAAATCCGACAACACGGGTCATATACCACACACCCCCGGATTTCCACGAGATCGTGCCTATGATAGACGCTCTCTGCACATTTGCTAACGATATCGGGACAGACGATGATCCGGGCGAAGACTACATCCACCCGATCATCAAGGGGATCATCCTTCACTATCTCATCGGGTACATCCACCCGTTCGAGGACGGGAACGGGAGGACCGCCCGCAGCATCTTCTACTGGTTCGTTATCTCGCGGGGATACTGGCTCTTTGAATACATGCCCATCTCCCGGATCATCCTCCGGTCAAAGAAGAAGTATACCCTTGCGTACCTGCACTCTGAATACGACGACATGGACCTCACGTATTTCCTCCTCTACAATCTTACCTGCATAGATGCGGCACGAAAAGACCTGCTGAAATACCTTGAAGAGAAACAAACCGAACAGGCAGCCACGAAGGCCATTGTCCGAAAGATACCGGACATAAGCCAGCGGGAGGGAGACATTCTCCGTACCATGATCGAGCAGCGCGAGCAGTATTTCACGATCCGGGAGATCATGCAGCAGTATGGTACGGTGTATGAAACCGCCAGGACCGATCTCCTCCACTTAACCGATCTCGGCTATCTTACTAAAGAGAAGCGCGGACGGGAATTCGTCTTCATCGCAAACGAGAAGAGCGGATTTTACAAACAAGAAGGCAACGAAGGAACATAACAGCTGATCCCGATACCCCCGTGACGGCGATCTTTATTGACAACGTGTAGTTATCAAGGTACTGACTGACGGGAAAAACAGAAGAGGGGATTTTTTAAGGGCCCCTGCCCCTTCATCAGATCCCCGCGATGATCCCGACAATCTTTTCCGCAACGGCCGGGTCTGCGATCTCTGCCAGCACCAGGCCGGCCACGGCAAGGAAGAGCAACCAGAACACTTTTTTGACCTGATCGTTTTTGCCGATCAGATCAAGGATCGCTTCCGTGTCGGCCTTCATGGCGAGCCGGAGGATCTTTGGCAAAAACACGAAGAGGGGAAGGAAGATGATGACCGCTCCGATCACCGCGAGCGGGAGAGCAGTCTTCTGTGCAAAGAAAACCCCGGCCGGGACCGCGATGGTGGCTGCCATCAGCGAGGCCATCGTGACCTCGCCGACCCGGAACCAGCTCTTCTTCTCCTGTATTCCGGCCCGTTCCTCCTCCCCGAGTTCGCTCGTGTCAAATCCCCCGAATGCATGGAGGATGCCGCACCGGAACGCGGTGAGCGCGGAGGTGCCGGGGCCGGGTTGTTCCGGCGGCATGGGTGTTGTGCCTTCGTCATTCCCCATCGCTTCGCCCGCCTCCAATACCCGCTCGAAGAACTTCGTTCAGGAGAAGATCTTGATCTTCTCCTGCTTCAGGTCCGATAACCTGAAGCATTCTCGTGGTGCGGGCCTGACGGCCCTCATCGAGTCGAAGATTACGTTGTAATCTTCTCCTGTTTCGGGTCTGATGACCCTCAACATCAGTCATCGCTTCGCCCGCCTCCGATGACCAGCTCAAAAACCGGGCTCGTGTACCCGCCGTTTGCCGGGCTGAAGTCCCGGGGCATGCCGGGCCGTTTCCGTCTCGCGGTCCGGAACCGGACGGTGTGGATGCCCGGGGCCCGGGGATACACCCGGCGCCCGCTCACGTCCCGCATCTCCCGGTACGGCGGGACCTCGAACCAGTCCGGCCAGAACCGGACGCCGCGGGGGATG
>NZ_JAQTQD010000010.1 GCF_028712425.1 Methanoregula sp. | reverse complement strand
ATCCCCCACAATCATACCGGGTTCATCACCATCTGCAGCATTTCGATGGACGGTGTCTTCCAGCGCCAGGGAATACCGGTCAGGATGGCATATGGCGGGAGGCTCGAGATCGAGAACGGGGCCCCCCGGCAGTTCCTAGATCTTATTGGCTACCGGGGGACCACGATCGATCCCCTTGAACTGTTTATTTCCGCTCACCTGACCTCTATCTCATCGTTTGCGCGATCGAAGAGTGGCATTGCCCTTGCCAATGTACGCGAAATCCCCTGTGCAGCACAATCCCGGGCCGAGGAGACGATTCACCAGATGAACTCCTGTGGTTTTGTCTTTCCGGTAATGATGGGGAACCAGGTACTCAACCTGCCCCCGAACCCCTACCGGCTCTCGGTTGTTGCGTTCAGCGGGCTGAATTATATCGGGAACACGGTCGAGCACGGCATCCCGATAAAGACCGAGATCGGTGCCGGTACTATCCGGTTCTCGAAAATTCTTGAAAAGAACTGATTCAGATCCAGGAGATATCGTCAGGCTTTTTTCCCTTTTTACCCTGTTGCCGTTCGCCAGAGGATTCGTCGTCCTCATGCGGGGCTGCTTTTTTTGGTTTCAGGCTCGTATGAATGAGGGAACCATCCCGTGCTTTGGGCACCGAAGTGTCGGTGACAAGTTTCCCCTGGAAAACGGTGTCTTTTGCCCGGAATTCCTGTTCTTTCAGCATCACCGGTTCGTCTTCTTCAGCAGGAACCTGTACGGGTTCCAGCGGCTCGTTTTGCGTTTTCTCTTGTTCCGGATTAGCAGGGCCCCTCTTCCGGATTATTACCGTCTTCTTTACACTGGCTTCGAGAATCCCCTCTGTTGGGGAGCGGGATACCGGTTCCCGGGTCTCCGCCGGTGGGGCCTGGGCGACGACAACACGTTTTGTCCTCACTGCGGCTGATGGCTCCGTTGGGGAGGATGGTGCGGCACTGCCATCTTTCATCAACGGTTTCCCTGAAAGTGCCATCATGCGCTGCCGCTGCAACTCCCGCTCGATCCGCTGGCGGGCATGTTCGTGGGAATGGGGAACAGGAGTTTCTTCCCTCGCAGGAACAGAATGATCGGTTGTACCGGCAGGGGATAATGGCTGTTGAGTAACAATTTTCCCTGATGGGATCTCCTCTTCTTGTGCAGGGGCCTTGTATGGTGGCATTGGTTTCCCTGAATCATGATCACGTACGGATCTGGTTTGATCTGACCGGGGCTTTTCAAGGTGCACTTGCTGAAGCGTGGAAGGACGTGGGGCCGTAGACCGGGCCGGCGGTTGTTGTTTTGGTTGCAGGATCTCTTCCGGTGCACGGGTGTGAACACGATCCGTCTGCGGAGCTTCCGGGACCCGTTGCATCTGCTGTGGGAGGACAATCATCTCATCCCGGAGCGATCCGGCATTTTCCTGGACGCGTGTCATCCCCTGTTCTCCGCTCTCCGGTACCGCCCTTCGTACCGGGCCGGCCCTGAGCTGTTCACGGATCTCCTTAAGTTCGCTGATGCGGGGGATATTTTCGAGGCCCGAGAGCATGACAATGATGGCAACGTTCTTTGTGTTCATGACCGGGTAATCCCCGGACCGTGTCTCAAGGCCGCGGATGCTCCGGTCGATCCATTTTCTTACGGTCATGAATCCCTGCATCGAGAGCTCGTGCGAGGGACCGGCAATGAGGACGAGAGCCTTGTGGGCGCTCGTCATATCGCACGGGGTTGAGACCTCATGATAGATCGCCTGTTTGGCCAGCTCGACAATCCGGGATGCCCGTTTTTTTCCCTCTTCGTTGAACGGTCCTGACGGCCTGAGATGGGAAAGGAATGCAAGGGGATTACTGGGGAGATGCTCCACGGCATACCCGATGGTGATGAATCCCCCGTCTTTCATGGTGTTGAGCACTTCGCCGGAATCCAGCACAACCTCCGCCAGATCAATGCCCCCGTCAGCCCTGAATTCCCCGGCTTTTAAGATCAGGCTGATCCTTCGGACAATGGCTTCGTTGAGGAGATGGTAGGTCATCATTTCCGGGGACAGTTACGGTTCCTGCCTGCCGATCCCCAGTATCTGGGCAAGGCCTTTCTCCTTCTTTGTTTCGAGCAGTGCCTGTGCTTTAGGACGTGTCTTTTTGTACCACGTCTCGTTGTCAAAGACGATCATCCCGTCGAGAAGGGATGAGAGGATATCGATGTCATCGGCGGCTTTCGCGGACTTTCTCTCGCCCTCGGCAAGGCAGGGGAGGGTGACAAGGCCGAAGATTGGTTCAACGATGGTGGACCGAAGCCCGGCAATGACATGCGGGAGAACCCCCGTCATCTGCCCCCCCAGCCCGCAACAGATGAGAAGTGCATCGTTCTCGCCGGTCTCAAAATTGTGGACCCGTGAGACAATCTCGTCTATGTCGATGGTGGCGGTTGCCCCTCCTTCTGCCGGAGCCTCCGGGTTCATGGGATCGAACGGGGGATAGTGCAGTTTCTGTGAATCAGGGAGTGCAAGGAGTTGTTGTAAGGTGGCTTCGTCCACATCTGCAACCAGTCCTTCGACACAGGCAATCCTGCTGCTCTTCCGGTCGATGGCATACAGGCTGTCCACGATCCTGCATCCCGCCCCCCCAAGTCCTAGTGCCACTATTCGCATAGACTGATACCGTTCTCTCTTCTCATCCAATCCTTGTGAACAGACAGATTATCCCGCAGGGCCTCACGTTTCCCGGGAATAATTCATCCCGGGGAAATATGTCTTTGTTGCATATAAATTACGACAATGATCCCGGTTGGTACTTGTAATCAGGCACTGGACATTGGAATGACTGCTTGGTAAACGCAGAAATCCCCCAAATGGCTCCTGATCCGGGATAGCCTGATGCGATCACACCCGTTTTACCGGAAAAAGTGGCCAGAAAACTGGAATAAACGCCAGATTGCGGTTTTTGCGGGCGGATAACCGGTTCCTGTCAACGTAAAATCATAATTTATTTAAATGCGTGCACGGTAATACACAAATGAGGTGAACATACCTTGACATATGGAATTGAATTCGTACCTGGTAATGTCAATGTAAAGCAAGTTGTTAACTTCTGTAAACTTGCTGAATCCAAAGACATTGATTTCGCATGGATCACCAACCACTACAACAACCGCCACTGCTACCCCACCCTCGCAGCCATTGCGCAGGCAACCACGACCCTGAAGATGGGTCCGGGTATCATGAACGCCTTTACCGACACCCCCGCGGCAATGGCATCCTTTGCCTGCACCCTCAACGAGATCTCTGACGGCCGTGCAGTCCTCGGTATCGGACCCGGCGACCTCTCGACCCTCCCGAAGCTGGCAATCAACCCCGAGAAGCCGGTCGGCCGCCTTGAGGAAGCAGTTGCCCAGATCCGCAAGCTTGTTGCCGGTGAACAGGTCAACAAGTCCGGCATGAAGTTCTTTGACTACGACGGTGCAAAGCTGACTGGTGTCACGCTCCCCGGCAAGAAGGGAATCCCGGTGTACATCGGTGCACAGGGCCCCAAGGTCCTCGAGCTCGCCGGCAAGGTCGGTGACGGTGCACTCATCAACGCGTCCAACCCCAAGGACTTTGCCGCTGCAATCCCGATCATCAAGAAGGCATGTGAAGCTGTTGGCAAGAAGAACTTCGATGTCGGCGCATACACCGCCATGTCCATTGACCAGAGCGAGAAGAAGGCACGCAATGCAGCAAAGATCGTTGCAGCATTCATTGCAGCCGGCTCTCCCGAACCCCTCCTCACCCGCCACGGACTCGACCTCGCGAATGTTGCCAAGATCAAGGCAGCCCTTGCAAAGTTCGACTTCAAGAGCGTTGGGGAACTCGTCGGAGACAAAGAGATCGACGCCTTCACCATTGCAGGCACCCCTGAGATGGTCAAGCAGAAGTGCGAAGACCTCACCAAGGCAGGCGTCACCCAGATCATCTTCGGTTCACCCCTTGGTCCCGACATGACCAACTCCATCCGCCTGCTCGGCAAGCACGTTGTATAAGGACAAAGCACAATATCTGCCCCCATACAACCGAAAGCGGCGATGGTGCCTTGGCAGAAAATCTTTTTTTCTTTTTTCAGGAATGTTTTTCGTCTGAGAACCACTGTGCAAATGACTATCTGATGCAGCTGAACATAGTAATATGAAAGATATGTTCTCCATCACGGATGTGGATACTCAAAAAGGGATTATCCAGTACCGTGAGGAGACTTATACCGGTTTCCGGTGCCGGATCAACCCGGACCGCTCGAAACGGCATATTGTCCATCCATTCACGCTTCCGGAAGATGATGGTGACTGCCCGTTTTGTCCTGAACGGATTTTTTCCGTCACCCCCTTCTTCCCTGACGGAAAACGGATCCTTCATAACGAGAGTGTCACCTTCCCGAACATGTTTCCTTTCGGGACGGGACATGTTGTCACCGTGATCACGAAAGCACACCGGGTGGAGAGATTCAGCAGGCAGCAGGTTATCGATGCATTAACGGGACAAATTGAAGCACTGGTACGATATGATGGCTATCCCAGCATCAATATGAATTTCCTCCCGTCAGCCGGTGCAAGCCTTGTCCACCCGCACATGCAGGGACTGTGTGATGCCCGCCCCCCCCATATTGTCGAGCGGTATTTCTATGCCGGTTTTAAATATCGCGAACGTACAGGAAAGGAATACTGGGATGTACTGACCGATGGTGAAAAAAAGTCAGGCCGGTATCTCTTCGGTGATGAAATTGCCTGGTCTGCCCATGCTGTTCCCTGCGGGGAACGGGAAGTCCGCGGAATTCTTCCCGTTGCAACGCTTGAAGAAACCATCCCGTATATCGATCTTTTGGCAGCCGGGATCGTGGATGTACTTGAATTCTACCGGAACCTTGGGACAACTGCCTTTAATATGTCCATCTTTTTCGACAAAGCCGGTTCGAAACGCGGCTTCCATGCATTCTGTTCGCTCATCTCCCGGATCAATCCCAACCCGTCATCCATGAGCGACTCTGCTTTCATGGAACGGATGCACTTCGAACCGATAATCATGACGCTCCCGGAAGATATGGGAGAACTGTACCGGAACCAAAAAAAGGAAAAAGATTAATCGAATTTTGCAACGAGCTTGTTCTTCCTGACAAGCACGCCATCCTTCTTGTGTGCCTGGCGGAGAACTGTGTCGCCTGCCTTCTCGATCTCGCGTGCCTGGTCACAGAGAGCTGCTGCAACCTTCATCATCTCGTGAGCGCTTGCAACGATCGGGATGTACTTCTCCCATTCCTTGGTCATGAAGCAGCCCTTGACGTTCTGGCCTGCAACTGCCATGGCGATCTCGTGGGCGGCGCGGGCCTTTGCGAGTGCATAGTTGTTGGTGAACTCGCCGTCAACTGCCTTGTCGGTGGTCATGACGATCTTGGGGAGCTCGAGTTCTGCACCCTTCTTGCCTGCCTTGACCTGGTCGATGACCTTGTCGACTGCTACCTGCAGCTTGCGGAAAGCGCCGGTGCCTGCAAGGACCTTGACGAGGTTGCCGTTGAAGTCAGCCATCTCGATGGGGTCGAGGAATTCGCGGCGTGCACCGATCATGGAGTCTGCCTTCATGATGATGTAGCCGAACGAGCTCGTCTTGATGCCTTCCCATTCCTTCTTGGTCGTAACGTCGTCGGTGATGACGATGCACGGGATGCCGGCCTTTGCCAGTTCCTCACGGGCACCGGTGGGGCCGGGGAGAACGCCATTGGGGGAGACCACGATACAGAAGTCGGGTTTCCATGCCTTCATGTTGGAGACAACGCGGTCGATATCCTCCGGCTGGAGTTTGGTTCCGCTGGTCGCCATGAATGTCTGCATATCTTCACGGTCTGCTCTCTCATCGAGGAGGAGCTCTGCCATTACACCACTTGCAATGTTGCCGAGTTTTGCAACGCCTACTTTAACAACCATGTATTTTCACCTCGAAAATGTTATAACACGTTATTATGACCCGGTATTCATATAAACATTTTGAAATGTCCTCTCTCGTCGTAAAACAGGTATTCCGGAGGTGATTGGCGCACAGGAAGGAACCGGAGCAGGAACTGGATATCGCCCGTATCCATGGGGCCGGAGCCTGAATCGGAGCCCGGATCTCTGGGTTCGGTCGCACGAAACGTAAGTCTGCCTTAAGGCTGGGCAGCGATCTTATGTCTTTGATTTCAGCGCGGTTACCGGATCCGTTGAGTTGGGGGAATTTCCCCGGCATGATCCCCCGTGTTTTCTCATGGATCCGGGCAAAGTTAACGAAAAGTGTTTAAGTTACGGTTGTGAAGGTGTTACTATGAAGGACGGACTGCTTACTGAACGCCAGATGGAGGTACTCAGATACCGCAAGCAGGGACTGACCCAGCAGCAGATTGCTGACATCATCTCAACTTCGAAGGCCAATGTCTGCACGATCGAGAAGAGTGCGATGGAGAATATCCGCCGGGCAAAGGAGACACTCGAATTCCTGTACACGCTCGACGCAACGCATCTCTGTACGATCCCGTCCGGCACCGATCTCTTCAATGTCCCGTCCATCATCTTCGGGGAAGCCGAGAAGATCAATATCAAGGTAAAATACGATACCATCTCCCTCATCAACCGGCTGCGCGAGTCCCGGGCACAGGCCTGCAAGGCCCGGGTTGTCTGTGAAGATATCATCGTCTATATAACCGACCAGGGAGAGTTATATTTCGGGTAACAACAGGTGACATGCCTGTCATTGATGGTACCCCTCTCCTGAAATACTGGCATATATTTATATGCTATTTTCTACAATAATTATGGAAGCCGATAGGAGGTTATCCTCCCCGGATCTGCACATTCCCCCGACGGGGGTATGTCCGGTCCGGGAACGGCGGGACCATGCATCCGGACACTGGAGCGAATGTCCTGCCGTGGGAAAACCTTGATTGGTGGATCCCCGTGTAACAACGGGGGTATACCGAGAAGGAGTTGTGATTCGTCACAACAAGCTGACAGAGTGGGTCTGATCAGGCGCATGGGCGAACGTTCGTGCAACGAGCCCCCTCCTCATGAAACCATGGGGATGCGCCATTGTCAGGATCTTCTTTCGCGAGACAGGAATGCTGGTGCACACCGGCAGAGCGGCGGGATTGTATCCCCTGCGCAAATCCGATACGGGTGAAATTCGTCCGCAGTCAGCAGTGCAGCGTATCCAAAAAGGATCCCCTGATCTGCCTGGCCCGTCGTTTTCTCCCGTCGCGTGTTGGCATCCGGAACCTGCATAAGGTCTCCGGAGAGTCTCGGATGAATCTCTCAAACGTGTCGCAATGAGAACAACCTACACGCAAAAGTCAGGATGGATTAATACATGCCAAAAATCAACAGACCACGCCGTGGCTCTCTTGCATTCAGCCCGAGAAAGCGCGCAAAGAGCCACATCCCGAAATACCAGTCGTGGCCCTCAGTCGAGGGAGCACCGATCCTCCAGGGATTTGCCGGATATAAAGTGGGTATGACGCACGTTGTCATGGTGGACGACCACAAGAGCAGCCCGACCGAGGGCAAGGAGATCATGGTCCCCGTCACGGTCATCGAAGTCCCCGCCATGAAGGTAGCAGCGATCCGCGCCTACAGCAAGGACACCTACGGCAAACACGCGTTCACCGAACTCTGGGCAGAACAGCTCGACAGCGTCCTCGGACGAAGGATCAACCTGCCCGGAGAATACGACCGGGAGGCAGCTGTAAAGAAATTCTCGGACGCCGTTGCAGCAGGCAAGGTTGCCGAGATCTATGCCCTCGCCTACACCCAGCCGGCATCAATGTCCGGTGTACCGAAGAAAGTCCCCGACCTCATGGAGATCAAGGTCGGCGGTGCAGACATCAAGAAACTCTTCGAGTTTGCGCAGGGACTCCTCGGCAAGGAAGTCGGGTTAAACAACGTCATCCAGACCGGTGCCTATGCAGACATCACCGCAATCACCACCGGTAAGGGCACCCAGGGCGCCGTCAAGCGCTGGGGCGTTGCACTGCGCAAGCGCAAGCACGCGGTCGGCGGCAAGAAGCGCCATGTCGGTACCCTTGGACCCTGGAACCCGCACCACATCCGCTGGGAAGTCCCGCAGATCGGTCAGCTGGGGTACCAGCAGCGCACCGAGTTCAACAAGCGTATCCTCAAGGTCAGCGAGAACGCAAGCGAGATCACCCCCGCCGGTGGATTCCTCCACTACGGTGTGCTCAAGAACCCGTACGTGCTCGTCAAGGGGTCCATCCCCGGCCCGGTCAAGCGGCTGATCCGTATCAGGCCTGCAATCCGTCAGGGTGAACATGTCGTCAGGATGCCGACAATCCAGTATGTGAGCGTCCAGAGCAAGCAGGGATGATCAGAGATGAAAGCACAGGTTAAGTCAATTGATGGCGGTGTCGCAAAGGACATCGAACTCCCGGCAATCTTCTCCGAGGATTACCGCCCCGATCTGATCAAGAAAGCGGTCATGGCGCTCCAGAGCACCCGCAGGCAGCCCCACGGGACATACCCGTATGCAGGCATCTGCTCGTCAGCAGTCGGTTGGGGAAGCGGTCGCGGTTCATCCCACGTCCCCCGTATCAGGAACGGGTCCCGCGCAGCAAAGGTCCCGCAGGCAAAGGGCGGGCGTGAAGCACACCCCCCGAAGGTAGAGAAGGTCCTAGTCAAGGAGATCAACCAGAAAGAGAAACAGAAGGCATTCCGGTCAGCGGTTGCCGCAAGCATCAGCGCCGAGCTCCTCAGGAGCCGTGGACACGTCTTTGAAGGTGCAGTCCCGGTAGTTTTCGAGGACAAGTTCGAGACGCTTGGCCAGACCAAGGATGTCATTTCCGCTCTCACCGCAATCGGTATCTACAACGATATTGAGCGGGCAAAGGACAGCAGGAAAGTCAAGGCAGGGAGAGGCAAGATGCGTGGCCGCCGGTTCAAGCAGAGGAAGAGCCTCTTAATCGTCACCGCGGACAAGCCGCTCACCGCAGCCCGGAACCTCTCCGGTGTCGACGTTGTCACGGTCGACCAGCTGAATGTCGAGCACCTCGCACCCGGCATGCAGGCAGGTCGCCTGACGGTCTGGACCGAGGCAGCACTGACCCGCCTGGAGGGAAGGTAAATGACCCTCAAGTACCCGTTTGTCACGGAAAAGGCGATGGTCCTCTTAGAGAACCAGAGCAAACTCCAGTTCCTTGTAACCCGTGAGGCAACCAAGGACGACGTCAAACGCGAGATCGAGAAGTCCTTTGGCCAGAAGGTTAAGAGCGTTCGGACGCTCATGAACACCCACGGCCAGAAGAAGGCAATCGTGAGCTTTGAGAACGAGAAGGCCGCCGAGGAGATCCTCAGCCGGCTCGGAATAATGTAAGGTGGGAATCATGGGACATCGAATCACCACACAAGCCCGCGGAAGGGGAGGCCCGACATACCGTGCACCATCCCACCGGTACAAGGCTGAACTGAAGCACATCGGCGACGACACGCAGAAGATCACCGGGACAGTCATCGACATCGAGCACGACCCGGCACGGAACGGACCGATCGCCCTCGTAAAACTCGAAGACGGAAAGAAGGTCTACATGCTTGTTACCGAAGGCCTTGGCCTCGGGGACGTCGTGACCTGGGCCGCAACCGGGGAAATCAGGAACGGCAACACGCTCACGCTCGCAAACATCCCGACCGGTACCTACATCTGCAACATCGAGGCACGCCCGAACGATGGCGGCAAGTTTGTCCGCTCAACCGGGGTTCAGGCCGTTGTTGTTGACAAGGCCGAGGACCGCGTCGGCATCCGGATGCCCAGCGGCAAGACGAAATGGTTCAATGCACGCTGCCGGGCAACCATCGGCATTGTAGCCGGTGGCGGCCGCGTCGAGAAGCCGTTCGTCAAGGCAGGCAACAAGTACCACAAGATGCACAACACCGCAGCCACCTGGCCCCGCGTCCGTGGTGTCGCTATGAACGTCATCGACCACCCGTTCGGTGGCGGTGGACACCAGCACCCCGGCCGCCCGAAGACCATTGCACGCGGTACATCCCCCGGAAGGACTGTCGGACACATTGCAGCACGCAAGACAGGTAAGAGCAGGAAGTGATGGGTAAATGGCAGCACCAAAGAAGACTCAGAAAAGAATGCCAAGACGGCGTGAGGAGTTCACCTATCGCGGCTACAAGATCGACGAGCTCAAGGCGATGGGGATCTCCGAACTCCTCCCCCTGATGCCCGCCCGTCCGCGCCGCAAGATTACCCGCGGATTCTCCCGCGGTGAAGAAACCCTCCTCGCGAAGATCCGCGATGGCGACGAGAAGATCCGGACTCACCTCCGCGAGATGATCGTCATGCCCGAGATGATCGGGAAGACCATCGAGATCTACAATGGCAAGGAGTTTGTCAGGGTAGAGTTCCAGCCCGAGGCGGTCTTCCGCTACATCGGGGAATTCGCCCTGACAAGGAAGAGGGTTACTCACGGAAGCGCCGGTATCGGTGCAACCAGAGGCAGCAAGTATGTTCCGCTGAAGTGATGGTCATGGCACGCATTGATTATTCCAATAAAACAAAAGGCGACAATGTTGCGCGGGCCAAGGCCAACGAGCTGAACATGTCTCCCAAACACTCGATCGAGATTGCCGGGTTTATCCGGAACAAGAAGGTCAACGACGTAATCGCGTACCTGAACGATGTTGTCAGGCTCAAAAAGGCCGTGCCGTTCCGGTACTTCAACCGGAACGTTGCGCACAAGCGTGGCCTTCCCGGCAACTGGGATGCAGGACGCTACCCCGTCAAGGCCTCCAAAGAATATATCCGGCTCCTTGAATCGGTCAAGAAGAATGCGGAATATGTCGGTCTCGACCCGGAAAACCTCGAGATCATCCACGCAACCGCAAACCGCGGCCGTGCCCAGAAGGCATATTTCCCCCGCGCAATGGGAAGGGCAACCCCCAAGGTTCGCGAGTCCGTGAACCTCGAGATCATCGTCCGCGAGGTGGCATAATGGCAGTAGAGAGAAAATTCATCACCGAGGGTGTCAGGAAGGCCCGTGTCGAGAAGTACCTGTCCAAGGAACTGAAACGTGCAGGCTATGGCGGTATGGATATCGCCCGCACCCCCCTCGGGACCCAGGTCACGATCTTTGCCGAGAAGCCCGGTATCGTCATCGGTAAGGGCGGCAAGCTGGTCCACCAGCTCACCCAGGACCTTGCCCAGAGTTACGATATCGAATCCCCGCAGATCGAGGTCCAGCAGGTCAACAATCCCAGCTTCAACGCCCAGATCATGGCCGAAAGGCTCGCCAACGCTCTCGAGCGCGGCTGGTACTTCCGGAAGGCCGGAACCAGCATCATGCGCAGAGTCATGGAATCGGGTGCGCTTGGCTGCGAAGTCGTCATTGCCGGCAAACTCACCGGTGCCCGTGCACGCACCCAGAAGTTCACCGAAGGGTACATCAAGCACTGTGGTGAGCCGAGCAACACGATTGTCGAGAAGGGCTACGCGGTGGCCGTCAAGAAACTCGGAGTTATCGGCGTCCAGGTCAAGCTGGTCCCGGCTGGCGCGAAATTGCCCGACCACTTCTCCGTTATCGAACAGGAGAAGAAGCGACCCGCCCAGAATGCCAGTGTAACTCCGGTCAGCGATGCCGATACAGAAGAGCCGGCACTTCCCGATGAGGAATTCGCGGAGGAACAGTAATGGCACTATTCAGGGCCAAGGATGTCAAGCAGTTCTCTGACGTGGAACTGCAGGAAAACATGGGCAAGCTCCGGATGGAGCTCGTCCAGCACTACGGCAAGGTCAGTGCCGGCGGTGCGACCGAGAATCCCGGTCACATCCGCGAACTCCGGCGCACCATTGCCCGCATGATGACCGAGCAGAACCGCAGGAGAACTGCATGATCACTCCCCAGAATGTCCTCCGTCATGAACTGATCGGGATGGACATTCTGGTATCAGGAGCTGCAAATCCAGACCAGAGAGGACTTTCCGGCCGCGTCATCGATGAGACAAAGAACCTGCTCGTGATCGAGACCCAAAAAGGGGTGCGGCGCATTCAAAAGATGCACAGCATATTCCGGGTGCGCCTTCAAGGTGGGGAAATTGTTGAGATAGACGGTTCCGTGATGGTTCTGGCTCCTGAGAAGAGGATCAACCTGCACGAAAAGAAGAGGATACCATAATGGCACTTAACATTGGATTGGACGTCCCTGCACCACAGCAGGAATGCAAGGACGTTAATTGTCCGTTTCACGGCACTTTACCGGTGCGCGGCCAGGTGATCACCGGTAAAGTCGTGAGCGACCGCATGATGGGGACGGTCGTAGTTGCACGGAACTACATGCACTACGTCCGCAAATACAAGCGGTATGAAAAGCGAAGCTCGAAGCTCCATGCCCACAACCCTGCCTGTATCGGGGCAAAGGTTGGGGACATGGTGAAGATCGCCGAATGCAGGCCGCTGTCGAAGAGCACAACATTTGTCGTCGTGGAGGTGCAGAAGCCATGAAGGCAAAGCAGTCCAAGACGCCGAGGTCGCTCGCGACCGGGACGAGGCTTGCCTGTGCCGATAACACCGGTGCAAGGACAGTCCAGATCATCTCGGTCTTCGGGTACCACGGTGTCAGGCGCCGCCAGCCCAAGCTGGGCCTTGGCGATCTCTGTACAGCCAGCGTCCAGAAGGGCACGCCCGACATGCGCCGGAAACTGGTGCGTGCGGTCGTCATCCGCGCGAAGAAGGAGATGCGCAGGCCCAGCGGCATACGCGTTTCATTCGATGACAACGCTGTCGTAGTTGTTGACGAAAAGAACGAGCCGAAGGGGACCGAGATCAAGGGACCGGTGGCCCGCGAAGTTGCGGAGCGCTTCCCGAAGCTCGGCTCCATGGCAACAATCATTGTCTGAGGTGTGCACGATGGCAAGAATTGCAAGCGAACAGCCGAGAAAACAGAGGAAGGCACGCTACACGGCACCCTCTCACGTGAGGACCAAGTTCCTCAATGCACCGCTTTCAGATGCACTGAAAGAGCAGTACAAGAAGAAGACGCTGCGCGTCACCAAGGGTGACACCGTCAAGGTGACCCGCGGTGACTTTGCGGGAAGCGAAGGCGTTGTTGATGGAGTGGACACGGTAACATCAAAGATCATCGTCCACGGCGTTTCATCAACCAAGGCAGATGGGACCGAAGTGCCCCGCGCAATCGACCCCTCCAACGTCCAGCTGACCAAGCTCAAGCTTGATGACAAGCGCCGCGTTGAAAAACTCGGGGAGGCCTAAACCATGTCAGATCACCTGAAGCGACTCAACGCACCGGAATCCTGGCACATTGCCAAGAAGGCCAACAAGTTCATCACCAAGACCGCACCCGGCCCGCACAACGCGAACGCGATGCCGATTGCCGTCTGGCTCCGTGACCACATGAAGCTTGCACGGAACATGAAAGAGGTCAAGCAGATCCTCGGCCAGAAGGATGTCATCATCAACGGGCGGCCCTGCCGTGACCCCAAGATGGGTATCGGCATCTTTGATATCATTGCCCTGCCGAAGACCAACAAGTACTACCGTATCCTTCGCGATAAAAACGGCCGGCATGTATCGGTCGAAGTAGATTCCGAAGCAGCCAAGACCCGCCTCTGCAAGGTCAAAAACAAGACCACCATTACCGGTGGCAAGGTCCAGCTGAACTTCCGCGACGGTGCGAACATCCTTGCGGATAACACTTACAAGTCGGGCGATTCCGTTGTTGTCTCGCTTGAGCCCGAGACCCGGTTCAAGATTGTTGACCACTTCCCCTTCGTTGTTGGCAACATGGCGATGATTATCGGGGGCAAGCACTCCGGGAATGTCGCACGGATCGTCGACATCGTCAAGATGCCCGGCTCCGTCCCGAACAAGATCATCCTCCAGGACGAGAAGACCGGAACCAAGTTCGACACGATCGCACCGTACATCTACATGGTAGGAAAACAGACGCCCGCGATAGCGAAATGGGGGCATGAAGAATGACCGCGATGCGTGATATCTACATCGACAAGGTTGTTGTCCACATGGGTGTCGGCGAGGCCGGCGACAAGCTCGTGAAAGCCGAGAACATCATGAAGGCGATCACGAAGCAGACGCCGATCCGGAGCATTGCCAAGAAGACCCAGCCGGCCTTTTCCGTCAGGAAAGGCATGCCTATCGGCTGCAAGGTCACCCTCCGCGGTCAGCCCGCCCGCGATTTCATCGCAACTGCGCTTACCATCGTCCAGAAGACGATCTTCGAGAGCCAGTTCGACAAGAGCGGTAACTTCTCATTCGGTATCGAGGAGCACACGGACTTCCCCGGACAGTCCTATGACCCGCAGATCGGTATCTACGGCATGGATGTCAATGTTGTGCTCGAACGCAGAGGCATACGGATCACCCGCAGGCGGATGGCGCAGAAGAAACTCCCGGCAAAGCAGCGTGTCAGCAAGCAGGATGCGATCGCGTTCCTCAAGGAAAAATACCAGGCAGAGGTGCGGTAATGGCTGGAGAAAGAAAGAAAGTCTACGGCCGCGGTGCAAACGAGTGCAAGATGTGCGGCCGCAAGCAGGGGCTTGTTCGCAGGTACCACATCATGTTCTGCAGGCAGTGTTTCCGCGAGTGGGCCCAGAAGATGGGCTTTAAGAAAATGAGCTGAGGAGTTGAGCAGGAATGTCACGAACAAATACCATTGCAGACGGAATGTGTACCCTGAAAAATGCAGGTGACACCGGCAAGTCCGTATGCGTTATCGAACCCGCAAGCAAGCTCCTCGGCGCGATGCTTCGCATTATGCAGGACGCCGGGTATATCGGCGGTTTCGAGTTCATCGAGGATGGCAGGGGTGGACAGCTCAAGGTCACCTTAAACGGCAGGATCAACCGCTGCGGTGCCATCACCCCGCGGTTCTCCGTCCAGCTGGACGAGATGGAATACTGGGAGAAGCAATACCTCCCCGGCAAGAACTTCGGTCTCCTGATGCTCTCGACCTCCCGTGGCGTTATGTCCCACGAGCAGGCCAGGAAAGAGGGCATCGGTGGCGAACTGCTCGGGTACGTGTACTAGAGGTGTGACGATGACAGCAGCACGTAAGGTAACAATTCCCGACGGCGTCAAAGCACAGCTTGAAGGTACCCGGCTTACAATCACCGGTCCCAAGGGACAACTGGCGAGGAATGTCCGCTTTCCCCAGGTCACGGTAACCTGTGACGGCAAGGAAGTCACCATCGCCACGGAATCCAAAAGAAAAGAGATCACCTCGATGGTCGGCACCCTTGAGGCGCACACCAAGAACATGGTCCGCGGCGTCAGCGAGGGCTTCGAATACCGCATGAAAGTGGTGTACAGCCACTTCCCCATCCAGCTCAAGGTCCAGGGCAGCAAGCTTGAGATCGCCAACTTCCTTGGCGAAAAGAAGGCACGGTATGCACGCATCGACAATGGTGTCACGGCAAAGGTTGCAAACGATGAGATCATCCTCACCGGCATCGACCGCGAACTGGTCGGCAACTCCGCTGCCAATATCGAGCATGCGACCCACATCCGCAACCGCGATCCGCGTGTCTTCCAGGATGGCATTTACATGGTCCAGAGGGGTTGAAGGAAATGGCAACAGAAGTGAAACGGTTAATCCGGGTACGCGTTGAGAAAGGCGCAAGCTTCAAGCGCGACGGATACGGCAAGAAACGCCAGCTCTCCGACTCCTGGAGAAAGCCCCGCGGCCTGCACAACAAGCAGAGGAAGCAGAAGAAGGCAAAGGGCGCCCTGCCCAAGCCTGGCTTCGGCAGCCCTGTAGCCGTACGCGGCATGCACCCGAGCGGATTCTTTGAGGTTCTTGTCTCCACGGCAAAGGAACTCGAGGGACTCGATCCCAAGACCCAGGCAGTCAGGATCTCTGCAACTGTCGGCGACAAAAAACGTGTTGCCCTCCAGGAAGCAGCACTTGCTGCCGGTCTTAAGGTGCTTAACGCCCGCACAGTGAAGGCCAAGGCAAAGAAGGCCCCGGCCAAGAAGGAAGACGCTAAGGACGCAGGCAAAAAGAAGGAAGAGAAGAAGCCCGCGGCATCCAAGGCAAAGGCCCCTGTAAAGAAGGAAGCTAAGAAGGAGCAGCCGGCACCGAAGGCTGAAGAGAAGAAGGCACCTGCCAAGAAAGCAGCAGCAAAGCCCAAGGCAGAGGAGAAGGCAGCACCGGCAAAGAAGCCTGCTGCAAAGCCCAAGTCAGAAAAACCTGCCGGGGCAAAGCCCGAGAAGAAGGCACCTGCCAAGAAGCCTGCAAAGTCCGGGGTGAAGAAGAATGAGTGACGTTGCAGGCCAGAAACGCATTGCAGCGGCGATCCTGAAGTGCGGTATCAACCGTGTCTGGTTCGATCCGACCCGCATCTCTGACATCGAGAACGCCATCTCGCGCGAGGACTTAAAGGGCCTCATCACCGAGGGCGTTATCAAGGCACGCCAGAAGAAGGGTGTCAGCCGCGGCCGTGCACGCGCACGGATTGCGCAGCGATCCTACGGCCACCGGAAAGGCGCAGGCAGGAGAAAGGGTGCGGCAGGTGCCCGCAATCCCAGCAAGACCGCATGGGTCCAGAAGATCCGCGCGATCAGGAAAGTGCTCGTTGAACTCCGCGCAGCCGGTACAATCGACCGGCACATGTACCGCATCCTTTACCGGAAAGCGGCCGGCGGACAGTTCAGGAGCGTTGCGCACATGAAGGCGCAGATGGAGATCCTCGCAGGGAGGATGAAGTAACATGGCAACAGGATCACGGTATTTTGTCCCCTTCCGGAGACGGCGGGAAGGCAAAACCGATTACTACCAGCGGACGCGGCTTGTCGTCGCAGACGTACCCCGGATGGTCGTCAGGAAGACAAACCGGCACATCATTGTGCAGCTCGTCACGGCTGAGATGGACGGCGACCGTACCCTCGTAGCTGCAAACTCGAAAGAACTCGAGCAATACGGATACAAGGGATCGACCTCGAACACCCCCGCGGCATACCTCACGGGCATGCTCTTTGCCGTCAAGGCAAAGAAGGCCCAGCAGGACAGCGCGATCCTCGACATCGGGCTCAACCGGGCAACCCCGGGCGCCCGCGTCTTTGCAGCCCTGAAGGGTGCTGTGGACGCCGGTCTCGATATCCCCTACGGTGAGGACATCCTCCCCTCGGAAGACCGGCTCAAGGGTGCGCACATCGCGGCATACAACAAGAATGCCGGCGATATCGTCGCGATCGTTGAACAGGTGGCAGCAGCCATAAAGAAGGAGATGGCATAACATGGCATACGAACGAGAAGAATGGCAGCCGGTCACCGGTCTTGGCAAGCTCGTTGCCGCAGGCGAGATAAAAAGCATCGATCAGGTCCTTGAGAGCGGAAGGCCCATCAAGGAACCCCAGATCGTTGATTATTTCCTCCCTGACCTCGAGGACCAGGTCCTCGACATCTCCATGATGCAGCGCATGACTGACTCGGGCCGCCGTGTCCAGTTCCGCGCCGTTGTCATTGTCGGCAACCGCAACGGGTACATCGGCTTTGGCCAGGGCAAGGACGTCCAGGTCGGCGATGCCATCAAGAAGGCGATTGTCAAGGCAAAGATGAACCTCGTCAAGGTCCGCCGTGGCTGTGGCAGCTGGGAATGCGGCTGCAATGCAGCCCATTCAATCCCGATGCAGGTCACCGGGGTTGCCGGCAGCGTCAAGGTCACCCTCAAGCCCGCACCGCAGGGTATCGGGCTTGTCACTGGTGACATCAGCAAGAAGGTACTCGAACTCGCCGGCATCAAGGATGCCTGGACCTTTGCACGCGGACAGACCCGCACAACCATCAACTTTGCTAAGGCCACCTTTGACGCACTCAGGGCCACGAATAAGATCAGGACCGGGAGGGTACAGTAAATGTACGCCGTCGTTCAGGTCCGCGGCGTGGTAAAGACCCGCCAGGACATCAAGGACACCTTAAAGATGCTCCGCCTGCACCACATCAACCACTGCGTCCTCATCCCGGACACTCCCGAGAACCTCGGCATGATCCGGAAAGTCAAGGACTACGTGGCCTTTGGTGAAGTGGACGCAGCAACGGTCGAGACCCTTCTCCAGACCCGCGGCAGGGTCATCGGCGATGCCCCGCTCACGGACGAGTATGTCAAGTCCAACTCGACCTATGGCGGCATTGCAGACTTTGCAAAGGCACTTGCCAGCGGGGAGACAAAGCTGCGCGACATGCCGGGCTTAAAGCCCGTGCTGCGCCTGCACCCCCCGCGCAAGGGATACAAGACCACCAAACGTACCTTCCCCCAGGGAGGAGCGCTTGGCTATTATGGGCAGGAGATCAATACTCTCCTCTATAAGATGAGGTGAAAAGGATGCCAACCAACAAGCGTTCAAAATTCCGCGGCTCGCGGACATGCGGTGGCGGCACTCACAAGAACCGGCGCGGCGCAGGAAACCGCGGCGGCCGGGGGCGTGCCGGCATCAACGCCCACCACTTTGTCAGGTGGTACAAGGAGATGGGAGGCCCGGTATTTGGCAAGGACGGCTTCTGCAACCAGACTGCTGTCGACGTTACTACCATTGACGTCGGCGCGCTGGACCAGATCGTGCCCTCGCTCCTTGCGCAGGGAATCGCCAAAAAGGAAGGGGATGCGATCGTGATCAACACCGCTGATATGGGGATCGAAAAAGTCCTCGGCAGCGGAAAGGTCACGCAGAAGATCAACGTCTCCGCAGCGGCCTTCTCTGAAATTGCGAAAGCAAAGATTGAAAAGATGGGCGGGAAAGCCCAGGTTGTAGAATAACACAATAGTATTTTTTTGGTGAAACCATGGGAGACCTGCTGGATCGAATGGAACCCCTGCTCGCTGCGATGCCCGCAGTCAAGAGCCCGGAGGGCCACGTCCATTTCAAAAACAAACTGATCTGGACTGTGGGAATCTTAGTCCTGTATTTTGTCCTCACGAACATCCCGGTCTTCGGACTGTCCCCGGACAGTGCGGACCTTCTCGCTGCCTACCGTGCACTCCTTGCCGGGGCAAGCGGTTCGATCGTCCACCTCGGTATCGGGCCGATCGTCACGGCATCCATCGTGCTCCAGCTCTTAAAAGGTGCAGACATCCTGCACATCGACACGAGCGATACGCGCGGGCAGGTCATGTACATGGGTCTCCAGAAGATGCTCATCATGGTCATGATCGTTATCGAGGCCGCCCCGAATATCATCGGGGGATTCATGCAGCCCGATGCGATCATCGCAAGCCAGTTCTTTGGCGGCAACCTCTTTGCAGTATCTCTCCTCATCTTCATCCAGATCTGTATCGGCGGTGTCCTCATCTTCCTCATGGATGAAGTGGTGACCAAATGGGGTATCGGTTCCGGTGTCGGTCTCTTCATCATTGCCGGTATCTCCCAGGCGCTCGTCAACGGTTTCATCAGCTGGGCCAGCATCCAGGACCAGTACCCGGTTGGTTTCTTCCCCCGCCTTGTCGCCATCGGCCTTGACGGCGGGAATTACCTTGCCTATTTCGGTTCCGACATGCTCGCCTTCGTCACCACCATCGCCATCTTCCTTGTCATCGTGTACGTGGAATCCACCCGGATCGAGATCCCGCTGGCCCACGCACAGATCCGTGGTGCACGCGCACGGTTCCCGGTAAAACTCATCTATGCCAGCGTCCTGCCGATGATCCTCGTGATGGTGATCCTGGCAAACATCCAGATGGTGGGGATGTTCCTCTCGAATGTCGGGATTACGACGCTCGGGACGTTCAGCGGTTCCACCCCGCAGGACGGAATCATGTACTTCCTTGCCCCGATCAACGGGCCGACCGACTGGATGTGGTGGACAACGGATCTCGGCCACGCCCCATGGGAGGTGCTATTACGTCTTGGCATCAATATCTCATTCATGGTGGTCGGAGGGGCGGTCTTCGCGCTCTTCTGGATCAAGACTGCCGGGCTTGACAGCAAGGATGTTGCCCGCCAGATCCAGATGTCCGGTATGTCCATCCCCGGCTACCGCCGGAACCCGCAGGTACTCGAGAAGTACCTTGACCGGTACATCCCCCGCGTGACGATCATCGGTGGTGTCTTCATTGGTTTGCTCAGTGTTGTTGCAAACCTCTTTGGTGTCATCGGCTCGGTCAGCGGGACCGGTCTCTTGCTTGCGGTGAGTATCACTTATCGTCTCTACGAAGAGATAGCAAGCCAGCAGATCATGGAGATGTACCCGTTCATGCGGACATTCTTTGGAAAAGAGTGATTCAACAAGGAAAGGGACAAGGATGGAAGGAAAGAAGGTTATCATCACCGGTGTTCCCGGCGTCGGGAAGACCACGGTCGTCAACGAAGCACTAAAGAAACTGAAAAGCGAGGGCATCGAGTACCAGTCCCTCAACTTCGGCACGTTCATGTTCGAGGTTGCAAAGGCGGACAATATCGTCAAGGACCGGGACCAGATGCGCACGCTGGACCGCGCTGTCCAGAAGCGTCTCCAGCAGAAGGCCGGCCAGGCCATTGCCAAAATCTCGGGCAATGTCCTGATCGATACCCACGCGTCCGTCAAGACGCCCAAGGGCTATCTTGCCGGGCTTCCCGAATGGGTCCTTCGCGAGATCATGCCCGATATCATTGTGCTTGTTGAGACCGATGATGACCAGATCCTCATGCGGAGGCTCACTGACGAGACGCGGTCCCGGGATAAGGAAGGATCGCGCTCAATCGCAGAGCACCAGCAGTTCAACCGGTCGATTGCAGCGGCATACGCGATGCTGACCGGCTGTACCATCAAAATCATCACCAATGCGGATTTCCTGCTCGAACGTTCGGCAGCAGATCTGGCAGACGTTCTCCGGTGAATCCATGAATTTCAAAAAGTTCTGGGACGAGTACAACCTCTGGATCACCTTCGGGTTCATGTTCCTCATGATGTGGGCCTACACCGTCGAGTGGCTCCGTGTCGGGGTCGGACAGGCAATCGATACCCTGTTTGCCCCCCTGCTCGTCACGTTCGGCATCCCGTTCTATGTCCTGATCATCATCCTGTCGGCACTCACCGGTCTCTACTCTTCGATCGTCCAGAAATACACGATCGATTATGACAAGATGACCGAGTCGCAGGAGCGGATGAAGGAGTTCCAGAAGGAGTACCGCGAAGCAACGCTCTCTCAGGACGAGAAGAAGATCAAGAAACTGGATGCCAAGAAGGACCGGATGATGAAGGACCAGCTCGAATTGTCCCAGCAGCAGTTCAAGCCCATGACCTACATTCTCGTCCTCTCGGTCCCCATCTTCTTCTGGCTGCTCTACCGGCTCGGGCAGACAACGGCGACCATCACGATGCCCTATTTCGGCACCGTTGACCTGAATGCAGCAATTGTCTGGATTATTCCGGCCTGGATTCTCTGGTACATGATCTGCTCCATCACGCTCTCGCAGGTCATCAGGAAGGCCCTCAACATTGGGGGCGTCTGATGCGGATCACCGTGAGCGGGTTGCCCGGGAGCGGGACAACCTCCCTCTCACGGTACCTTGCAGAGCGTCACGGGTTTACCATGATCTCGGCGGGGGAGGTCTTCCGCCAGCTGGCAAAAGAGCATAACATGGAGCTTGCCCGGTTCGGGGACCTTGCCCGGAATGATCCGAGCTACGACAAGATGATCGACGCACGCCAGAAAGAGATCGCCGAGGCAAGCGACAATATCGTTATCGAAGGAAGGCTCTCGGGCTGGATGGTTGACAATGCCGACCTGAAGATCTGGATCTATGCCCCCATCGGGTGCCGGATCAAGCGCATCGCGTTCCGGGACCAGGTAGGGGATGAAGAGACAGCAAAAGGCCTCACGCTGGAGCGCGAGCAGTGCGAAGCGGACCGGTATCGCTCCTATTATGACATCGATATCAACGATCTTTCGATCTATCATATCATCCTCAACTCCGAACACTGGGATGTTGACGGCCTTGGCGCTATCATCGATACCGCCATCGCCCGGCTGAACCCGGTCAAGTAATACAAGCAAATCGTTCTTTTCGGCAATCCGTGCATCTGCTTGCCGGACAGGTGTTTTTTCATGGTTCTGGTTTCTCCAGAGAGTTTTTCTGGAAAAAGCACGGTAACTATACACGAAAGAATGACTGCTCAGGATGACGGCATTGTCGTCCGTCTCGTGGAAAACTGGAACCCTGACGAGATTGTCCAGCTCTACCAGGCCGGCGGGTGGTGGAAGGATGACTACGATCCTGCATCCCTGCCGGAACTGATAAAGAAGAGTTTTGCTTTTGCCATTGCCATCGACCAGCAGACCGGGAAGGCCGTTGGCATGGGGCGGGTCATCTCGGACGGGATCTCGGACGGGTATATCCAGGATCTCGTGGTCCTCCCGTCCTGCCGGAACAGGGGGATCGGAAAAGAGATCGTTGCCACCCTGGTGCAGAAATGCACGGAATCCGGGATCACCTGGATCGGGCTTGTTGCGGAACCGGATAGCGAGATGTTTTACCGGCCGCTGGGATTCCATCGCATGGAGGGGCATGTCCCCCTGCTGTGGAAGGGAGGCCACTGATGCTCCGGCAGGATGACTTCCGGCCGGTCACCTTTGCAGACCGGGCGTTCTTCGGGAAGCTTTACGCAGTCTACCCGCAGCGCCACTCGGACAACACGTTCACCAACATGGTCTGCTGGAACCATTTCGCGGGCTATACCTTCGCGTACGTGGGGAAGAACCTCATCCTTGCAAGCACCATCGATGGCGTGACACGGTTCCGCCCCCCCATCGGCCCCCGGAACCCGGCACTCCTGCGATCCCTGATCCGGCTCGCGTCTGACGTCAGCGACAATGAACCGATTGTTTTGATTGATCCGGACACCGCCGTTTGGATGCGCGAGGTCTGCCCGGGAATCAACCTTGTGCCCGACCGCAACCATTTCGAGTACGTGTACCAGGCAGCCGATCTTGCCGAACTGCCCGGGGGAAATTACCTCACCATCCGGCGCCAGCTCAACAAGTTCCGGAAGAACTGTGCCAGCACGGTTGAACCGATCTCGGAGAACAACTGGGACGATGTAAAGCGGTTCCTGATCGAGTGGTGCGAATGGAAAGGCTGCGAGAGCGGGGACCCGGTCCTTGCAAACGAGAAAGAAGCCGTCTTTTTTGCCATCGACCACATGAAAGACCTCGCGCTCAGGGGACTTGCGATCCGGGTCTCATCGAAGATCGGGGCCATTTCCCTGTACGAACCCATGACGGGCGATACCGCTCTTGTGCATTTCGAGAAAGGGCTTCCCGATTGCGATGGCATCTACAAGGCAATCAACAGTGAAACCGCTGCACGTCTCGCGAAAAAATTCACCTATATCAACCGCGAGAGTGACCTTGGTGTACCGGGTCTCCGCGAGGCCAAGATGCGTTACCACCCGCACCACATGGTGGAAGTCTGTTCGATGAAACGCGACTCCTGATTGGTCATTCAAAAAGAAGAGAGAATCAGATTCCTGCCAGTTTGAGGATACCGGAGCTGATGAGGTTTACGGCAATAGCGGCAAGGAACATGCCCAGTACTTTTCCCATGATGTCCGTGACAACCTCGCCAAGCACCCGCTGGATCAGTTCTGAATAATAGAGGATAATCCAGGTTGCAAGGAGCGCGAGCGTTATGGCGACAAAGGGGATGAGAAATCCGTAATCCTTCGAGAGGAGCATAACGGTTGTGATAGCGCCCGGCCCGCAGAGAAGCGGCGTCCCGATGACAACGCCTGCGGCACTTTTGGCATGTCCCTTGGAATGCCCCAGCTCGATGCCCAGGGCTTCCTGGATGCCGAGCAGGAAGAGGAGGACCCCTCCCGCGATCTGGAAGCTGGGGATACTGAGGCCGAGGATATCGAAGATGACCTGGTTGAAGACAAGGAAGAGGTACATCAGGCTGCCGGCAACCGCAACGGCTATGAATGCCTGCTTGTGGATCTCGGCCGGTGACTGCCCCCGGGTCATCGCCGAGAAGATCGGCACCGAAATGAGCGGGTCCAGGATAATGAACAGGGTCGCAAACGCGTAGAGGATGCCGGAGATATCGTCCATTGTGGCTCTTAGCTGAATAATACGCATTTCGTGCGGATAAACATGGGTGGTAATCCTCTTAGCCGGGCCCGACGCCGGGGGCTTGCATCATCCATAAATTATAATATCCATGCCTGCCATGTTCCAGTAAGGCGGGCCCGGCTCCCCGTGATGGGGTGGCGGGACTGCATGGGTGAACCCTCATGGCAAAGACTGTAAAACCGGTAAAGAAAGGTGCTGCAAAGAAGGCTGCAAAACCCGTTGCGACAAAGAAGAAATCCCCAGCACGGGCAGTGAAAAAAACCGTTGCAGGGAAAAGAGCACCAGCAGCGAAGGCAACAACGGCCAGGAAGAAGCCGGCAGTGAAAGGTACCGGGAAAAAACCGGCAGGAAAGAAATCCCAAAAGGTGACCCGGTACTGCTGCACGCTGTGCGGGTATGTCTACTCGCCGCTTATCGGAGAACCCCATAACGGCATCCCCCGGGGCACGCCGTTTGAAGACCTGCCGGACACGTATGTCTGTCCCATCTGCGGCCAGCAGGGAAAGGGGAAGATCGGGAAATGGGGCTTTGAGGAATGGAAGCCAACACGCTACCTCTGTTCCATGTGCAACTATGTCTATGACGAAAAGCGCGGGGAGCCGCACCGCGGGATAAAACCCGGGACAAAATTCGACGATCTCCCGGATGATTATACCTGCCCGGTCTGTGCCCTTGACCCCAAGATCAGTCTCCTGTTTGGCAAGGTCCGGAAAAACGGGTTTGAACCACTGATGATCTGAACTCCCGAACCTTTTTTGTTGTCTGCCATCCGACATCTTCCTGTGATCCACTCCACCGGAAGAGTATCTTTAAAAAAAACGCACGAACTTATAATCTTAAACATCCATCCTTCATTGTAAAGACAACGACGGCAGGTGAGGAGACACCGGATGCAGACCATACAGGATCCTTCCATGTTCCAGAAACGGCAGGCACTGGCAGCCTTTCTCCATGTCGACCAGGAGGTTCTCCAGGAATCCAAAGGGAACCTCTACGGTTTCCGGGCGTTTTTCCACGGCAATGACGAGGCCTACCTCGTCCTCACCGATTCGGAGGCGACGCGGGCTGCAGAGCATGCGGTATCGGAAAAGCTCTGGCTGATCTGCCTTGAAACACTCTTTGCCTATTTTGATATCGATGCCTACCCCTCGGACGTGCTGGGGAAGATGAAGACAAAGGAGATCCGCCGGGTCAACGAGGAGCTCAAAACACTCATCTACAACACCGCCGGCATGGATACCCTGCGACAGAAGATGCTGTCCTTCGGCAACCGGAAGAACCTTCTTGCCGATTACGACCAGGCAGAGAATATCCAGGACGGCTACTTCATCTACCGGCTGTACTGATTCCCCGGCCCTCCTCTCGATCCTCTAGTGTCTGCACTTCCAGCACCGGCTCTGCCACCATTCCGCCAGGACAAATCTATAAACCTCCCCGCGGTTTACTTTGTTCTGTATGGCACCGATTACATCGTTTTCCCAAAACCCGGCCGCATGGGGCCGCCCCCTGCTCCTGCTCACGGTTCTCTGTGCCGTCTCCGTGATGCCCGTTGCGTCTGCGTACAGCTACAGCGAGGATTACGAAGGCTATCTCGGGGAGACCATTGCTCTGCACGGGATCTCCTATTCCGGTGATACCATTTACCTGTTCATGACCGGTCCCGGTCTCCCGGCAAACGGAGCGCCCCTGACGGACCCGACCAAGCGGGCCGACCAGGGATATAATACGATGGTTGACCTTGCCAGCGACCAGACCTGGTCGTTTAAATGGGACACGTCAAAACTCGAGCGCACGATCGATCCCGGGACCTATTTTGTGTATGCAGTCAATGCACAGGCAGATGCCTCAAGCCTTGAAGGGCACAGCTACCAGACGCTGAGCGTGTACCTCAAGGACGGAGCCCTCTCAAAGGACCGGGTCAGTACCGGTGCGAAGTACACGCTCAACCTCCTGGATGATGATCCGACCGTTGTGACAACAGCAACCACCGTCCCGCCAACAACACCACCGGTAACGACAATCCCTGAGACAACGGTTGTTACGACGAGCGTGCCACCTGCACCGGCTGCGACAAAGTCGCCCCTTGCCCCGCTCCTCGTGGTCACTGCAATTGCAGCAGGAGCGCTGTATGCCCGCTGCCGGCAGAACCGGTAACTGCCGGTGAGGCATCCCCCACAATACCATTTCCCGAAGACCGTGACCGCAGGTACACGCGGGAAGAAGAACTGCAAGGTATTATTTACCCTCGTGTGAATGATACTATGAGTCGTATGGATATACCGTCGGTTTTGGACAAGGCGCATCGCCAGATGAAAGTCGGGCGCTACGATGATGCGATATCCCTGTATGACCAGGTCCTCGAGATCGACCCGAACAATACCACCGCCCTGGAGAACAAGGGCAGGATCTACTATGATCTCGGGCGGCACGAGGATGCTATTGCCAGTTACGACAAGGCAATCGTTATCAATCCCGGCCTGGTCTCGGTCTGGTTCGAGAAAGGGTATACACTCCGCAAGATACGCCGGTACGACGAGTCCATCCAGTGCTTTGACCGGGCCCTTGCCCTCGACCCGGGGTACACCTTTGCCATCGCCAATAAAGGATATTCCCTCAATGAGCTGGGAAGGCATGAGGAAGCGATTGTCTGCTTCGACAAGATCCTCGAGGAGAGCCCGAAGAACATCCGTGCCATGACCGGAAAGGGCATTGCCCTGCGGGAACTCGGGAAAAACGAGGAGGCCCTCGCATATTTCGATAAGGCAATCGGGCTTAATCCCATCAACTCCTTTGTCTGGTACAATAAGGCCATCGCCCTGCGTAACCTCGGGCGGATAAAAGAAGCTGACGAGGCGATCCGGGTCGTCAACCTTCCCCAGGGCCCGTGGAAACGGTGAAACGGAAGGGCGGGGATAAAACTTTTTTTTGGGATCGAAGAAGTCCGTCAGGACTTCGAGATAGAGAAGGGAGGCGGAGCCGACCTTCGAATGTCGAAGAATTACTGCGAATTCTTCTCCTGGTTGGGGTTCTTCGAATCCTCACCAACTCGAAGAAATCTGATGAATTTCTTCTCGAACTCAAACTTCGCTGCGCGAAGTTCTTCGTTAAAAAAAATTAAATGAGTTTAAAGATTGGGTGGCTTTCTGCCTTGCACTCGATCCCGAGCTGGCGGGTTGCCTCGAGGACGGTGATGTCCGTGTAGGCCTGTGCGGTGATCATTGCTTCAACGTTCTCGATGGGTCCGTACATGATAAGGTCTGCACCGAGGGTGGAGGCAATCATGTTGCAGCCAATATCGGGTGCGGACCATGCGGCCTGCTTGATGCCCTCAATACCGCCAAGGTAGTGGTGGGACATCTGCTTGAGGAGGACATCCTTGCCCTCGTATCCTGCTGCAAGCTGTGAGGGGGTCTTTGAGGTACCCTTCCAGCGCTTGAGCCAGGTCCAGGAGACGGTCATGTTGTGGTATGCGCCACCGGTCGGGTAGCCGTGGATTGCCTTGCAGGCAAGGATCTCACGGTACGAGCCGCCGCTTCCAAGGCCGAGCGGGGTTGCTGCAGTGTCGAGGATCGGGCGCGTGATACCGCAGTACTCTGCAATCTCGAGCATACCCTTGGTCTGACCTGCAACGCCGCCCTCTACGAGCACCTTCTCCCTTCCTGCGACCGAGGGGTCGGCAGGGTTGAAGGCGAGGACGATAGCTGCATCGACGTCACTGTTCTTGAGTGCCTCGATGCTCTCGGGCAGGATTGACCCGTTGATCGAGTTGTAGATCGCACGCTTTGCAAGACCGACTTCGGTCACGTACTTGCAGGCGTGGGCAAGTGCCGCAGGCACTGATGAGTCCATCAGGAACGCGGTCTTGTTGTCGATCGAGTCGAACCAGCTGAAGTAGCTCTCGAACGCTTCGCCGTATTCCGCGATGATCTGGATGAAGTGCGGGATGCCGGTTGCATCAGAGAGGACCTGGCAGCGGTTCCAGAGAGCCTCTGCCTTTGCCTTGTCGATCTTGCCAGTCTTGTCATCAAGCACGCACTCGTGCTTGTTGTAGAAGATTGAGGCACCCAGTACGGTCGGGTACTCGCCAGGCTGTCCACCAATCATGGTGCCGTTGAAGTCCCAGACGCTCTGTTCTTTTTCGAATCTGAACATGTTCTATTACACCTCCATTATACCATTGCCATTAATTTCTGGAACAGGAACAACAGCATGATAAATACCATAACGCCTGCCATCAGGCCGTACAGTATACCGATATCCCGTCCGATCTTTCGTCCAACACGCTGTGCAACTTCCGCATCCACGAACTCGAGTTTCTTCTCGATCTTGTCGAGGCGTTTCTCGATCTCGAGGAACTGGGGGTTAGCACTTGCGGCGCCTACTTCCTGCCCACCGGCAGCTTCCTTGACTTCGACGACCATGGCATCGGCAGAGAACGCACCCGGGTCTTTCGCCTTGAGTTCGTTGATCTTTGCCTTGACTGCACCGACATCTTCGGTTTCCATGATGTTGACGATCTCAACCTGTTCCTGGAAGCGCTTGATGTTGACGTCAGTGAGGTTCTCGATGAAGGGAATAGCACCTTCAGCGCCGATGACCCTACCTTCCTTGACCCCGTTCTTGTGGAGTGCAGCGAAGGTCTGGCCGGAGAGGTGACCCTTGACTTCAGTACCGACGAAGAGGACGAACCTGATATTGGGGTTGGCGATAACGTTGGCGATGACCTTTTCGAGACCGAGGTTTTCAGTCTTACAGGATCCGCAGAGTGCCGCGCCGGCATCGCAGATACCCTGTTCGTCAAGGTGTGAACCCATGGTGACGACAGCCACCGGGCTGTTTGCGTCTCCTGAGTGGAAGTCACCCTTGATGAGTGGCCAGCCACTTGCTGGTGATTTCTTGTCTACCATCTTGTTCACCTCATCCCACCAGTACTACAGGCAGCACGATCAGGATCAATGCAAGGAGTAACCCTGCCGTGAACCCGACTAAACCGCTTGCGGTGACTGCCGAGTCAATCTTGTTGGTCCTGGCGAGGATCTGCGACTTGTAGCGGATGTTCTCCACCATGTTCTCGATCGCCACCATCCTGACCGGTCCGGTTGATTTTGCTTCTTCTGCCATCTTTTTCACCCCAGCATGAGTAATCCGACCAGGGCAAACGAGACGATCAGACCGATCATCAGGCCTTCGATCTTACCTGCATAGACCCCGGCGGCAAACTTGTCCCGGTATCCGATATCCGTCACCATCTTCTCGATGACTTTCATGCGGGCAGTGATCAGTGCCATCTCGCCAGAGAGCGGACGGGCTTCCCCGCCAGCTTCTTCGGCCCCACCGGCAGCTTCCTTGACTTCGACGACCATTGCATCGGCAGCGAACGCACCCGGGTCTTTAGCCTTGAGTTCGTTGATCTTGGCCTTGATAGCGCCGAGATCTTCGCTTTCCATGATGTTGACGATCTCAACCTGTTCCTGGAAGCGCTTGATGTTGACGTCAGTGAGGTTCTCGATGAAGGGAATAGCACCTTCAGCGCCGACGACCCTACCTTCCTTGACCCCGTTCTTGTGGAGTGCAGCGAAGGTCTGGCCGGAGAGGTGACCCTTGACTTCAGTACCGACGAAGAGGACGAACCTGATATTGGGGTTGGCGATAACGTTGGCGATGACCTTTTCGAGACCGAGGTTTTCAGTCTTACAGGATCCGCAGAGTGCCGCGCCGGCATCGCAGATACCCTGTTCGTCAAGGTGTGAACCCATGGTGACGACAGCCACCGGGCTGTTTGCGTCTCCTGAGTGGAAGTCACCCTTGATGAGTGGCCAGCCACTTGCTGGTGATTTCTTGTCTGCCATGTTAGACCACCTTGATCATCTGGAATGCGATGATTCCTGCAATGAGTAATCCGACTGCAAGACCATACCAGAACGAAGTGATAGTACCGCCGATTGCAAGGCCGCTCTCCCTATTCGGGAACGAGGCCAGGAGGTTGCCTTCTCCTGAGAGCATGTTGACGAGGTCGTCACTGGTTGCTTCAAGGACTGCGACCTTCTCAATGACCGGTGCGAGTGATTCTCCTGCCGAGGTCACGACACCGATTACGGGGTCGGCAACAAGGCCGAATTCCGGGAGTACAATTACGTATCCCATGTTAGTGTCCCTCCACTTCAGGAATCGGTTTTGCATCGAGCCATGCTGCTGCATCGCGCTTCGAGAGCACCATGTATTCCTTGTAGGTGTATACCCAGCCGATGATCGCGATGAGCAGCGAGATGATTGCCGATCCCGTGCTGATTAAGGCAAAGGACATGATGGCTGCTGCGATCATGGAGAGGAACCCGCACTCTGCGGTGAGCATGAGCATGCGGTCCTGCTGCCAGCCGGGTCCGAGGCACGCGTTGAACGGGTGCTGGATTGCAATTGCCCCGAGCAGGAATGCGACCGCAATCAGGCATCCCCCGAGGAATGACTGTTCGTGGGTCAACAGGGTCATACCCATGACGGTTACGTGTCCTGTTGTCAGGCCTGCAAAGGTGAACCCGCCGGTGATGAGTGCTGCAAAACCCATAAGGGTCAGTGCACCGACAACTGCCATCTCGGTCAGTGACTGGACCATGGCCGGGATCTTCATGTTCAGGATGTTGTTGGAAACATACCCGAGGATGAAACCGATAACGGCTGCAAGGACTGCTGCCACGATCGGCGCATAGAAGCCGAACTTGGTAGCAAGCAGCATGGCGATAACTCCCGAGCCGAATGCGATCATACCTGCCGAGGGCACACCGGTACCGATACCGTAACTGCACAGTACCTTGATGGTGTGGCTTCCCCAGATCAATGCCGCGATCACCGCAAGGCCGCCGAAGAATGAGAACATCTCGGTGGAGGTGAGCACATTGAGGTAGGTCAGGTAGAGACAGACGAGTGTGCTGACAATACCCGCAATCATAATCTTATTGTGCGGGATGCCGCCTTCAATTACTTCAACTTTTACTGTCATCTTCAACACCTCAGAGTGCAACGATCAGGATCGCCACAAGGCCGCAGAGTGCAGATGCAACTGCGGATGCAACGACTGACCGGGGCCAGCGCTTGAACTTCGGGTCGTGGGGTCCTTCGATGGTTCCCGTAATGTTGTACGCGGTAAGCACTGCGTTCACGAGGAACATGCCCACGGCGAACATACCTGCTGCGGAAATGGCAATCGGGAGTACCTGTGCTGCGGTGATCTGCATGACGCCGGGGAGCGCTGCCTTGTAGACTTCGAGAAGTTCAAGGTAGATGAGCGTACCGCCTGCACCTGCGAAGAGACCGCCGATGACACCGCCGACGAACGAGACGAACGGAAGGCCGTGTCCTTCGGTACCCTGGGACTTGAATTCTGCCTGGCTGTCACCAGTAATGGGGTCGTTTGCGACCTTACCAGATGCTGCCGGGATACCCATGCCGAAGACGTAGACGAAGTTCACCATCATACAGGTGATGGCCATCATCAGGCCGCCGCCAATACCGCCGGTGATGACGACAACGAGGGCGTCCTGCCCTGCTGCTGCTGCCCATGCACCGCCGAAGAGACCGGCGAGACCGCCACCGGCTGCAAGCATCGCGACACCGGTCGCAATACCGGGAGCCTGTCCCATTGCAGCGGGTGCACCGCCGACCGGGACGAAGTGGACACCGAAACCGATCATGACACCGCCGACTACGATAAGAAGCAGCGGCATGAGTCCGGTCGGGTAGAAGTAATAGCAGATCCCCATGAGGATGAGGAACATCACGACGCCGACTGCCATTGCAGTCCAGTTGATTGCGCCGCCCGCTGCGGGCTTTGCTGCAACTGCGCTCATGAGGATGCCTCCTTTGCTTCGGTGTAGGGTCCGTAGTTCTTCCGTGCCCAGACCTCGATGTAGCGGTCTATGACCGTGAAGACGAGGATGATGAGGACACCGACGACGATTGCACCCCACCCGGCGGCAATCTGTTCAAAGAGAATGGTACGCCAGAGTTCGAGGAAGACAATCAGGCCGAAACAGATACCGGACGCGGAACCACCGATCTTTGCGGTGAACCAGCCGTTGTCGAGAGAGTTTCTCTCGCCTGCTTCTGCATAGCGGACGATGTTACCGGATGCCGAGATCGGGACTCCTGCACCGAACTTCTGGTTCTGGTACTGGCGTTCCTTTCCATAGTACGGGTTACCGGTTGCAGATCCTGCTGCACCGAGTGCAATCCCCCAGATAAGACCGAGCAGCGGCAGCGGGAACGGGTGTCCCAGTGCCGTGTTGATCAGGTAGCAGATCGTCACGGTTGCAAAGATCGCAATAAATGCGTGTGCCATGGTAACCGTCGTCATGGACTTGAGGATGTCCACGTAGACCGGCTGCCCGAACTTGGACAGGCTCGCGGTCCTGCCAACGTAAGCGGTGGTTGCATAGACGCCCTGTACAAAGACTGCGAGTACAGAACCAAGAACAATAGCAAGAACCGCGTTAAACTGCATGGCCATGAATGCCCATGCGAATCCGGCGCCAAGACAGCACCAGAGACCGTATGCCGGGGGTTCACCTGCAACCGCCTTGTTGAAGATGCGGTGCAGGAAACCCATCTGCGGTGCGAGCTGAACCTGTGAGTTCGGGTCACCCTGGGACCCGATGTTGGATTCAGTATCTTCTGCAGCACCGGCTACAGTGGCAAGAGCTCCTGTCAATGCAGTAATTCCAATGCCAAATACAATATGTTCCATTTAGCCTCCTCCCTGCGTGCGAATGCACGAGAGTATTCAAAATGCAATGCCACGCACAACGAGTACATAGTAAATACTCTTTGTGGTCAGTCTTACGTTGGAAGGATCTTGATTAAAAGGTTTCGAATTTATTCCGCCGTAGAAGGATATATTAAGCCCGAATTAAAAATTGGACGCTTTTACGGATTTTTTAATCATGAAAATTTGTGTTAAGGAAAGTCTGGTTGCGTTCAAAGCAAGAGGGTTTGTGTTGACCGGGGAGAATCCGGCGACGATTGCCGATCGGTCAGGAAATGGCTGTCCGCCCCGTCTTATGGTCAGCGGTGCGATAGTTCCCACAAATACAGCGATGCCACCGAGCCATACGGCGAATACCGCTTCCGGTACCGTTCGAACGCTGGACGGTCGATGGTACTCTTTCCGTACAGGTGTATCATCCCCCTGCGGATCGCGAGATCGCCCCAGCTCAGGACGTCCGGGCGCTCCATCGAGAAGATGAGGAGCATCTCGGCAGTCCAGATCCCTACACCGTTCAGGGCCGAGAGGCGGGCAATAACATCGTCATCGGAAAGCTCATGGAGCCCGGCAAGGTCGAGGCTGCCATTAGTCACAGCCACCCCGATTCCCTTGATGTAGCCGGCCTTTCTCATCGACATGCCGCACTGCTGGATCTCTTCGGGAGTGGCGCCGGCAATGGATGAAGGTGTGATCGTTTTAAGTCTCTCTTCCATCCGTTGCCAGACAGTCTCCGCTGCCTTTGCCGAGATCTGCTGGCTTGCCACGCTTGCAACCAGCGCGGTGAAGAGATCGGGTCTCACCTCCCGTTCGATCATCCCGATCTCATCGATGGCAGCCCCAAGGTGCCTGTCGCGATTTTTCAGGTGATCGATCTCGGTCCTGCCATACCGGAATTTCTTCATGACAGCCACCCTTGAAAAACCGTGGAGCCGTTGGCGGTTACTTCGCCACAATCGACCGCATCAGCGCCATCACGCCGGGTCGTTTTTTGTGTGCTGCCGGCATCCCAAAATCCATTCCCGCAGGGGATTCCGCATACATCTCCTCGTTCAGCCGGTCATTGAGCTCATCGAAGATCCGCTTGTAGGCTGTGCAGTGCGGGTCCACACCCTCAAGCGATCCTCCCGACGGGGCGATGGCATTGTACGGGCATCCTCCCCGGCAGTACCGGATATGCGAACAGTCTTTGCAGGCGGAGTCCACGTAGGCCGAAAACGCCGTCATCCGCTTCCCTGGCTCCGATTGCATCAGCTGCTCCATCGTTGGCCTGTCCCGGACATTGGCCATCACCCACTCCGGCATGCCCACGAAGCGGTAGCAGGGGTAGATGCTCCCGTCCGGGCCAATGGCAAAGGTGCTGCCCATGCAGTCAACGTAGGTACAGACCGATCCCCGTCGGGTGAAGACGCAGCGGCAGAGGTCGTTGATATTCATCACCTCGACCTTCCCGAGGTTGTCGAGCGCCTTGTCGAGGAGGAAGACCAGCAGTGCTCCATACTCCTCCGGTTCCAGCGCCCATTCCTTCGGGTTCTCGGAACGGAGCGACGGCAGTGCCGGGTGGAGTTTTAAGACAAAGCCCTTCTCCTTGAAGAACGTGAAGATCGCTTCTTTGTGCTTCACTGATTTGTTGGTGAACGTGCAGATGAACCGCACCTGCAATCCAGCTGCCTTTGCGATCTCGTACCCCTTCATGCATTTCTCGTAATAGCCCTCGCCCCTCTGGGAATCCGTGATCTCCTCCGGGCCGTCGATGCTTGAGCCAAGGGGGACATGGTATTCCGCAAGGACAGAGGCAATCTCCGGTGTCATCCGCCAGAGGTTGGTCTGCATGGCAAAATCGGGGGTAAGTTCGCTGAGTTCACCGGCCAGCATCGGCAGCGCCTGCCGGTAAAACTCTGCCCCGGCAAGGAGCGGCTCCCCCCCGTGGAAGGTGAAGGTCACCCGGTCCTTCCGGAATCCCTTAAGCCATTCCACGATATCCCGGACCGTGTCAATGGTCATGACCGGTGATCCCTCCTCCGAGCTCCAGCAGTATTTGCACTTACCCGGGCAACCCAGCGTCGGGATGATCATGATGTGGAACGGATTCTTCATTATCCCAAACGTTCCCTCCGGCAGGGTAAAAGAGTTATTATCCCGTCTTACACTTTTTTGAGGAATTAAAAAATCCTTATCATCTTGCGGCATGATTGTTGATCTATGGCGACAAAAGAAGTGTTCCACGGCGTCCCGGGCATCCTGCGCCCGTTCAAGGAGTTTATTGAGTCAAAGGGCCTGAAAAAGGGCGACCAGATTGTCTACTATGGCGTTCCGGGCACCTGCACTCCCTTTGTCGAGCTGCTCGGGTTTGCCCTCCGCTCGCTCGAACTGGAGCAGGTCTTTGTCCCGTATGTGGACGAGACGAAGGCGAAAAAGCTTGTCCATGTCGATAATGTCGGGATGCAGGCAAATGCACCGGCACCGGCCCTGAAGCCAAAAGCGCTTGTCATCATGGGCGGGCTTTCGATGCCCAATGTTCCGGTCAAGGCTGAGCAGGTGAAGGCTGTGATCGGGAAGCATGCCGGATCAGCGGTGATTGGTGTCTGTTTCATGCACATGTTTGAGAAAGCCGGCTGGCTCAATACCGTCTCGTTCGACTGTTTGATCGATGCGAATATCGACCCGGTTGAAGTGACAAAATAAGGTTCTTCCCATCCTTTTTTCTCTCCACCATTGTACCTGCCGGCAGGGCCGTGAGGGGGGTCGGGCTGGGGTAATTCATCCTTTTTGTGATCGTGATTGTAAAAAAATCCCGGTCTGTTCACTATTTTTCTGATTATTGCACAGTTTACGTTCCCGGGAGAATCTCGTCAATCCTCCTGAAATTTTGTAAAAAGAGTTATAATTGGCCCCTGACTGGTGACCAGACCAGCCTGCCCGGGCCAGTGTTTCCCCAGGAATTTACTGCAAAAAAGATCGCCCCTGTTCCGCGAACGAAAATTCTTCCCCTGCCCGACCCCCCTTTTTCAAGTGGTAAAAAAGACCTTGATTTCCAGTTGAAATTTCGTCGGAAAATGCGGCAATTTTCGTCCATGGGAAGCCAAGGGGGGTCGGGCAGGGTAAACGTGCTTTTGAAACCGGCCGGGAACTTTTTTGTGATCATGATCGTGATTCAAAAGAAGGCTTTGAGGTTCTTCTCATGCTTCTGGTTAAGGAGCTGTTGATTGTGAAAATGAAATCAGGATCTGGGATTACGTTTGTGATCGCACCTGCAATCGGGATATTAATTCGAAGAAACCTGCGGTTTCTTCTCGTCCTCCAGGTCTGATGACCTGTCGGAAAAAGAAAAAAAAATTTGGTAGGTGGGGATCCGTGCTTACTTCGCGGGGATGATGAGCGAGCGCTCGCCGGCAGGCATGAACTCGCGGATTGCACCCTTTGCGAACTCGCGGCGTACCTCGGAGAAGTCGAACTTGAGCGAGGGGTCGGAGAACGTGATCTTGATCAGCGGGGACAGTGCCCAGGCATCGCCGCGGGCAATGTGGGAGGCACCGGCAATACCGGCGTATCCGCCCTGGTGACCGACGTTCATTGCGTAGTTCGGGTAGTTCGGTCCACGGAGTTCTCCAAGGAGACCTTCGTCGGGCCTGACGGAGAGGGTGTTTGCGGAACCGCACTGGTCCTGCAGGTCGTAGCCGAAGAAGCCGAGACGTGACCAGGCTTCCTTGTGCATCAGCATGGACATGTACCAGCCGTTGAGACCGGCGTTGGAGTTTGCCGTTGCGAGTGCCGTTGAGACACCGGATGCTGCTGCGAGGACGGTTGCACGCTGTGAGCCGCCGAAGTGGCTCTCGAGGGTGGTCGGGAACTGTTCGTACTGTTCCATACCGTAGAGGGTAACCTCGGAGGCGATGTCGTTGACAGTCTCCTGAGTTGCCTTGACCTTGCCGAGGGCGCCGTGCTTCTTCTTGACGTAGTCGACACCGTAGCTGGTGAAGTCGTCAAGGATGTTGTCGGTGTATGCAGCGGTTGCATACTGGGTGAATCCGACACCGCCGGACATGTAGCTGCCGAGCCAGATCTGGTCGAAGAGCATGCAGCCACCAGCGACGATTTCAAGGGATGACCTGACGGGGTCGTTGGGGTACTTGCGGTCGGCCTGGATCATGTCGGCGAAGTGTCCGAACTTGATGCCACCGGGCTCGTTCGGGCCACGTGCACGCCGTGCGGGCAGGATGTCTGCCATCTGGATGACACCGGCGTGCTTAGCGGCGAATGCGAGGTCAGCGACTGCTGCCTCACCAGCGCACATCTTGTAGGCGCCGATGAAGGACATACCGATCTGCATTGCAGACCACCGGGAGGTGGTTCCGCCGTCGCAGGTCCTGGAGACGATGGTCGGGATGTGGACAGCCTGCCACATGGACTTGCCGACAGCTGCCTTGAGCTGGGCTGCCTGCTTTGCCGGGAAGAGCTTGTCGACGTTTAAGACGAACTGGGGCTCGAGGTCGTCTGCCATCTCGTCGTCGCCCGTGAAGACCTTGACGTAGCAGTCGTCAACGAGGCCCGGGTGGGTCTCGACCATGTGTTCCTGCACGACTGCTGCACCGGGCATTGCGTGGTTCAGCACGTGGAGGTACTCGTTGATAGTCTCAGGGGTGACTTCCTTGCCGAGACGCTTCTGTAAGGTGCCGTGGGCAAGGTCGAGGCCGACGATGATGGTCCTGCGGATGTCGTCCCACATCTGCTGCATGGCAGCGTTGTTGACGAAGTGGCAGTCATCACCCTCGACGAAGACGCCGGTGGTGCTGATCTCGTAAGTCATCAGCTGGCGCTGACCGAGCGGGATACCACCGCAGTGGCAGCGGGCCGGGTCGTACATGGAGATGCCGCGTTCCATCTCGACAGCCTTGCTGGCCTTGAGGAACTCCATCTTCCTGGGGGACTGCTTGAGGCCTTCGCGCTTGAAGACGGTTGCCTGTGCCTGGGGGTCCTCTGCGAACTTCTCCTTCATTGCCTTCAGGAAGAGCTTCTGCGTCCTCTCAATCTTTGCTGATTTTGCCATAATTATGCCTCCTTGGGCATGAAGCCGTACTTGGTCCTGAGCGAGTGGATGCGCTGGATGTACTCAACGTACTCGGGGTCGTCCCGGAAGCCAACGCCGGATACTGAGTGGAACATGGTGGTGTTTGCCTTGAGCCACTTTGCGTCCATTGCCTTGCCGAGCTTGACTTCGGCGTCGAGCGGGACACCGACCTGGTCCTTGACAATCTTGACAACGCCGGACTTCTTGTCGATGACAGCACGCTGGAGCATGTCGAACATCATGCCGTTCTCGTCGAGACGGAGGGAGTGTCCGTGGACAGTGCAGCCGCGGATGCCGGTAAGTGCGGTATCAAAGAGCTCGGTTCCGACAAGTTCCTTGGCGTACTTCTCGAGGTCGCGTTCGCGGCACTCGACGATCTGACGGCCGGACAGGGTACCCGGGTCAATGCCGCGGAAGCGGTATGCCTCGAGGTAGCTCCGCTGGTAGGGCTGGCAGGGTGCGTTGTACATCGAGTCGGAGAACTGGATGTAGCGGACGCGGTCGCCGGCCTTTGCACCGTCGGTGGGGGTTACGATCTTGCGGATCGGGCAGGCGGGCTCCTGCTGCTCGGAGAGCGGCGGGTGGGCGCTCGGGTATGCAGAGCCGGGTGCACGGTGTCCCATGACGAGGACGAGGTCCTTGTCGGAAACATCACGAAGCTTTGCGAGCTTGCGGCTGGGGTCCATCTGCTTGCGCCTGTTAGCGGCGGGTACAGACTGGCCGGGCCCATACTGGGGTTTGTATGCCATTGTTATATCACTCCAATGAATCTTTCTTTTTCACGATTCTCATTACGGATGAAATGACTTCTGCCATCTTTTCGCGCGTGGGGGTCTGGCCCCGGGTTACGCCGCTCACGATGGACATCACCGTACCTTTGGTCCGGATCTTGTCTTCAGGCGGCATCACGACCGGTGTCTTCACACCCGCCTTTGCGAAATCCTCAAAATCAACAGGGCACTGGGAAACGACAATTGCCTTCACATCACAGGCCTGAAGAATATACCTGACCTTCTCGACGACATGGGAACGTACGTTCCCGTGGTGAAGGATGGCGACTTTGTGTTTCTCAATCTGTGCGATCTCTTTATCGGTGAGTCCCATTGCAGCGCCAAGGACGCCACCGGCAAGTTTCGGTGCGTCCGCAGGTACGCCGCTTCCGGCGTTCAGCACCAGCGTACTGATGCTGTATTCAACGCCCTGCTGTCGCAGGCCTGAGGTGATATCGCAGACCGGCTTGGTCACGTGGCGGCGTCCGGGGGACATCCCGACCACGATGACATCCGGGTACCGGCATTCGGAGATGGTGCCCCTTTGGGCGAGCCCGCCTCCTTTACCCATGCCCATCGCCTCGCGGCAGTCAACAACCTGGGTTACTCGTCCGATTGGCATCTTATTTGGTTCCCTGGATGATTATGGGTTTTGACCTGCTGTTTGGATCAGCAAGGCCGATAATTTCCTTGTCCGCATCCGGTCCGTACTTGCAGAAATCCACAAGCGACGGTTCGGTCTTCATGAACCTGCCTTCCTTTATATGGAAAGAAAAATCCCTGAACACCGGTTCGATTGCGGCTTTCAGCGCAGGGATGATATCCCGGTTCTCGAGCTCTAAGAGGACCGTGCCTACGTGAACCTGCAGTTCCATCTCCTGGTCACCGACGCGGATGGTTTTCCGCATGGGATGGGGATTTGCGATGCCCTTGGAAGGGCCGTAGGGAACTGTTGCCGGGAGGCGTGGTCCGTTCAGGACCATGCGCCGCACTCCGGGCACTGATATGATCTGGTTCAGCAGGCGTTCGGTTGTCTCGGGGTTCATGAACCGTTCGGAGTCAACCCTGCACTGGGGGAACGTGGCTTCCGTCATTTGTATCGAATGGGGTTATACACCCTTTGCAACTGCCTGCATCGGCTTCTTGAACGCGTCAATCTGGCCGAAGGTGTCCTGGTAGACCTTGGATGTGGCCTCGGGGCCGAACATCTGGGTACCTGCATCCAGTGCGCATGCGGCTGCGATACAGGGCATACCGACACCGGCTGCGTGGCGGGTCACGACGTGGTTACCGTTGAAGGTACCGGGGCCGCCGCCACCATAGATCGAGTGGCTGAAGAACGAGAACCCGACTGCGACACCCATTGCACGACCGTAGTCGGAGCCTGGGAGGCCGGTCTCGTGCTCGAGCAGGTCGTTGAAGTAGAGCAGGGTTGCGGAGACTGCCTGGGCGAACCGTCCTGCACCACAGTTGACCATGGTTGCAGCGAGGGTGCCTGCGGATGCGTAGGCGTTCCAGAGCATGGGGTCCTTGGTCTCGTAGAAGATGTAGCCGCTCTTGCCCTTCTTGCCTGCCTTGATGACCTTGTCCTCAATGGCACGCTCGACAAGGCTCTGGACGACAGTACCGATGGTTCCGGTCTTGCCGTTCTTCTTGACGAGTTCGTAGACGATGTTGTTTGCGTTGAGTCCCTGGTACCCGTAGAGCAGGAGCTGGGCACGCTCGAACGGGCCGATTGCGGCGCCCATCTCGAATTCGCCGGCCTGTTCAAAGGTCGACATGAGGGCTGCTGCCTGCATTGCGTTCCGGTGGGTCATCATGACCGCGTGGTTTGCCGGGATGTTGCGCAGTGCATAGCCGAGGCCTTCGTTGTTCTGCGGGATGGACATGATGGTGACGATATTGCCGCCGTCCATGCTCATGGTCTGCGGGTAGGTACCCCAGACTGCACCCTTGACGTACGCGCCGTCGAACATACCTACCTTGTACTGTTCAATCAGTGCATAGGTGGTGGCTGCTGCGACACAGGTCGATGCTGCATCGTAGGTTGCTGCCGCGTTCAGCCGGGCAGACGGGACCTCGACGAGGAGCATCTTGCCGCCGCCGACCTTGGTGATCTTGGTGTTGTCACCGGCTTCGACCTGGACCATGTCCTTGATCTTGGCTGCGAGTGCATCGCAGTCCTTGACACAGCTGCAGCTCATGCTGCGGCCGAGAATCTGGTTGGCCTTGCCGCCCATCTTACCGGTCTTGAGTGCGTCCTCGATACCGCCAAGGTTGACTGCAACGGTCCTCTTGGTAAGGTCGATGATACCAGTGGTTCCCTTGTTTTTCAGGGGACTGATCTTGTCGAGTGCGACGTTGCTCTTTAAGAGCTTACCCTCATCGTCGTAGAGGTCGATTGTGTCTTTGTATTTTGCCATTTGAATTCCTCCAAATTTCATTTAACCGCGATACAATACTGTCGCTGAACGAGAGCGTGTCCTCTTCAGGAACACGAGTCATGAATGAAAGTCGCTATTGCACGTCCCCTAAAGATGGGACAACCAATAATTCCCAATTTCGCCATATAAGTATTCCTATTTTATCCCGGAAAATAATTTTATAATCCGCGGCGAATCAAAATAAAAAACAGGGCAACGTTAAAATACTGGATATTCCATGGGTTTTATTATTGTACTCGGTATTAACAAAAATAAAATTCGTACAACTCGTTGTTATATTGTATATAAAAACTGCGGATTCCGGTATGCGCTCTCTATAAAAAAGGTGCTTTTGGGGCAGGGTTCGTGTACCCGTGAATCTCCCCGAAAGCTGGATTTGCAGTGCTTTCTGGTGCGATTTTGAGCTGGAATGCGGGAAAAAAGGGAGATATCATCTCCCCGGTTTTACCGTTACTTGATCTCCATCTCTTTGCGGATTTCTGTGATGGGGCTGGGGCCAAGCTCGTTGATGGTCTTGACCACATCGGTGATCACAGCGCCCCACTTTGCACCTTCGGATGCCGAGACAAAGGTCATCCGGAAGCGGCGGTCGTCAATGCCGATGCTCTTCATCAGGCGCTTGACCATGAACATCCTCTTGGCTGCCTTGAAGTTGCCCTCAAGGTAGTGGCAGTCACCGAAGTGGCATCCCGATACGAGGACACCGTCGGCGCCGTCAGCGAAGGCCTTCAGCACGAAGAGTGCGTCGATACGGCCCGTGCACATGACACGGACGATCCGGACATCGGGGGGGTACTGGATACGGCCACCGCCGGCAAGGTCAGCACCGGCATAGGAACACCAGTTGCAGACGATACCCTGGATCTTGGGCTGCCAGATGCCGGGGCCACGCTTGGGGATGGGGAAGTTTCCGGGTGCAGACATTACTGCTCACCTCCGAGCAGGAAGGCATCGATCTGTGCCACGATCTGGGGTGTCGCGAAGTGGTTCATCCAGATGGCACCACCGGGGCAGAAGCCACCGCAGGTACCGCAGCCCTTACACTTGGCCTCGGTGACCTGCATGACGGTCCGGCCGTCCTTCTCGACAAGCGAGAGCGCGGAGTACGGGCAGAGGTTGACACACATACCGCAGCCTGCGCACTTGTCTTCAATGCACATGGCGAAGTACGGTTCGAGTTCGACTGCTCCCATGTGGATCGGGATCGATGCTGCGGATGCCGCACCTTCTGCGGATGCTACCGTGTCCGGAATATCCTTCGGGCCCTGGCAGACACCGGCAAGGAAGACACCGGCTGTTGTGGTACCGCACGGATTCAGCTTCGGGTGGGCTTCGAGGAGCCAGCCGTCCATTGAACAGGAGACACCGAAGAGCTTCCGGGTCCGGTTGGTATCCGCCTTGGGTTCGATTGCCGCTGCGAGCACGACCAGGTCGACTTCCATATCGATGGGGCGGTTGAGGAGCGTGTCGTCGGTGTAGACATGGAGGTTCTTGGTCTTGGGGTCCTCAAGGATGTTTGCCACACGGCCGCGGATGAACTTCGCGCCCTCGTCCTGGATACGGTAGTAGAACTCTTCGTACATCTTACCGAAGGAACGGATATCCATGTAGAAGAGGTAGGGGATGCATCCCGGGATCTTCTCGATGATCTGGTGGGCGTGCTTCAGCGAGTACATGCAGCAGAACCGGCTGCAGTAGGGCTTGCCAATCCCGGTATTGTCACGGGATCCGGCACAGAGCACGAACGCGACCCGCTTGGGAGTCTCGCCATCGCTCGGGCGGACCAGGTGGCCACCGGTTGGACCGGATGCGCAGATGAGACGCTCGAACTCAAGGCTCGAAATAACGTTCTCGTACTTCTTGTATCCCCATTCCTTCTTGTTCTCAATGGGGAAGATATCGTACCCTGTTGCGAGGATGACGGTACCGACCTTGACCTTGATGAACTCGTCCTTCATCTCAAGATCGATTGCACGCTTCTCGGGACCGCAGGCGGTTACACAGAGGCCGCACTTGACACAGGAGTTGAAGTCGATGGTGTAGATGAGGGGAACGACCTGCGGGTGGTTGATGTAAATCGCTTTCCTCGGCTTCATGCCGACTTCGAACTCATTTGGCTTGACGACCGGGCAGACGTTCTCACAGTCTCCGCAGCCGTTGCAGCCGCCGCCAACGATACCCTTGGCTTCGGCTTCCTTGGGGGTCATGACACCGCGGGCTTTCTTGCGGATCGTGACATCGAAGTTTCCGATGTACCCTTCGACTTCGTGGACCTCGGACCATGTCATGAGATCGATGTTCTCGGCCCTGCCGACATCCACCATCTTCGGTGTAAGGATACATTGCGAACAGTCGAGTGTCGGGAAGGTCTTGTCGAGCTGGGACATGCGTCCGCCGATGCTCATGTCGGATTCAATGAGGTAGGTCTTGATGCCTGCGGCATTGAGGTCAAGGGCTGCCTGCATACCGGCAACACCGGCGCCGACGACCATGGCGGCCTTCTCAACGGGCACGGACTTCGGGTGGAGGTCCTGGAGGAGTGCGGCTTTTGCCACGGCGATCTTGATGGCATCGATTGCCTTGTCCGTGGACCCCTCGCGGTCGTGCATGTGCACCCACGAGTTCTGGTCGCGGATGTTTGCCATCTCGAACCGGAAGGGGTTTAATCCTGCATCCTTGGTTGCTGTACGGAAGGTCGGCTCGTGGAGACGCGGGGTGCATGCTGCAACAACAACAGCGGTCAGTTTGTGTTCCTTGACAGCCTTGTTGATGACGGTCTGCCCGGGCATCGAGCACATGTACTTGTAGTTGTCTACATAGGCCACGTGCGGGACTTTCTTTGAGGCTTCCTGCACTGCTTCGATGTCCATTGACCCGGCGATGTTGGTACCGCAGTGACAGATGAATACACCGACGCGTGCATCGCCCGGGTTCATGGTGGGCATGACTGTTGCTGCCTGTGCCGGGGCATCTGCCGGAGCTGCCTTGGGCTTTGCGGCAGGTGCTGCCGCTTTCTTGGTTTCCTGTTTCACGGGAGCTACCTTCTTTGAGTCCTCTTTCTTGGACGGGGCTTTCTTGGTGGTTGCTTTCTTTTCTGCCATTTTTACCACCTCACAGCACCTTCTGCAGGAACGGTTCGCAGCTGATACCATGGAGGTCCAGCCCGAGGTCCTGCGGGCTCATTCCCTGCGCGAGACCGAGAAGTTCGCAGTAGTGAAGTACCGGCAGGTTGTAGGAAACGCCGAACTTCTCCTGGATCTCGATCTGGCCGCGGTCGAACTGGAGCTGGCAGAACGGACAGATGTCGGTCAGCGCATCGACACCGACTTCCTTGAGGTTGATCAGCTTCTCGTTCGTGATGTCCAGCGAGTGAACAATGTCGTACCCGCGGACACCGCCGCCGGCACCGCAGCACTGCATCTTGTTGCGGTACTCGACCGGGGTTGCCCCGAGAGCTGCAACGAGTTCTTCCATCCAGACCGGGTGCTCGGTGTTCAGCATGACCTCGTCTTCAAACTCCCTCTCCTTGTGGGGCTTGGTCAGGTGGCAGCCGTAGTGGACGGCAATGCGGGCACCTGTCAGGGGGTTTGTTATGCTGTCGCGGACTTTTTCAGGACCGACATATTTCGGGTTGTACAGGAGCTCTGCGATGTGGTACACATTGATTGAGCCCTTGTATTCCATGTCGATCTCCTTTAAGACTTCGTTGACACCGTCGCGGAGGTCCTTGTTGTGCTTGAGCTTGTGGTTGACCTCCCAGATGGACTTGTAGCAGCCGTTGCAGAGAAGGGCGATATCCATCTTCATCTGCTCGGCAAGCACGAGGTTGCGGGCTGCCATTGCATACCAGACATTCAGGTCGATAGAACCGAATGCACCGGGTGCCGGGCAGCAGCTTGCGCCCTTGAGGGGAAGGAGCTCGATACCGAGTTTCTTACAGGTCTTGATTGCCGCGGATTCACAGCCGGGATAACGGTTGGGGGCAATGCATCCGAGGTAGAATGCGAACTTGTGGTTTGCGCCTGATTCAGCCATGACTTAGCCCTCCCTCTCTTTGACAATGCGGTCGGCATTCGCCTTGAGCTTGTAATGATTGAGGATCGTCTGGATGCCCTTGATGTATTCTGGGTACATATGGGTCGTCGGCGGGTCGCGTGTCAGTCCGAGTTTCTCGCGGGCTGCACGGTTGACATCGTTGTTGGGCACACCGTGGCCCGAGGAGTAGATCGCCTGGACGGTCTTTAAGAAATTGACCGGGACAATGTCGCGCTTGAACGCGAGGTTCCTCATGGACATGATGACATCCGTTGGGGCGATATCACGCGGGCACCGGTCCGTGCAGCTGTAGCAGGTGGTGCAGAGCCAGAGATCAGGATCGGTCAGTGCCTCGTTCTCGAGCCCGAGAACCGCTCTCCGCATGAAATTGCGGATACGGTACGAGCTGCGGGGTGCAGAGGGGCAGGAGCCGGTGCAGGTACCGCACTGGTAGCACATGTGGGCGATGGTGCGTGAGATCGATTTTACATTCTTTAAGAAATCTGGATTCGAGTCTTCACGGACATATCTCTGGTCGCGGAGTTTCTTCTCCAGCGCTTCCGGGTAACCTTTTGTTCGTGCCATGATCTTCACGCCTTCCCCATTACTTTCAGGTTAACCTGTCCGGGCACATCCTCTTTCACCTTCGAGGTCCTCGTGGTGCAGAGTTTTGCCTTGATCTTCTTGAAAAGGTCGGTCTCCGTGCCCTTCATGCGGATACCGGTCCTCTTGAGGACGATGATATCCTCACCGGGGCAGGCATTCACGCAGGCGCCGCACAGGATACAGAAGTCCTTGTTGACGGCGATGGTGGGCTCGATCTCGTGCTTCATGTCGGCCGCGGGCTTCGGGGTCGGCAGGTAGATCGCGTTTGCCGGGCAGATCTCTGCACAGGTTGAGCAGCCGCCGGGGCACTTCTCTGCATGGAACTCGATGTCACCCTCGAAGATCTTCTCAACGGTGATTGCCTCGGTCGGGCAGTTTATCGCACACCACCGGCAGGTGCAGCAGTTGTCCTGGATAATGTCGACCTTTCCATCGATCTTGTCGGAAATGATCTCGCGTTCGACCGTGATGCATTCCTCGGGACAGACTTCAACACACACCTTGCAGGCGTCGCACTTGGTCTCGTCCCAGATCACGTCGCCTTCCACCTTGCCGGACTCAGCCGTAAATTCCTTGTGCTTCACGACAATTGCCGGGCACAGGGCACCGCACAGGCCGCAGAGCGAACACTTCTCCTTGTCAACGGTGAAGGTCGTCTTCTTCTTCATTGCGGCAGACTTGGGCTTTGCGCCGGCAACCGGGCCCTTGTAGGTCCCTTCGTAGGCGGGGACATTCCGGTCGATTGCATCCCGCGGGCATACCTCCTCGCAGGTGGTGCACTTGACACACTTCTCGTCGTTGATCTCCGCCTTCATGTCGTACTGCGGGAATCCTTCCTTCTCGATGATCGGAAGTCTCTCCTTTCCATCCACCTTCAGTGTCAATGCATTGAACGGGCACATGATGACGCAGACACCACAGTAGGAACACTTGGTCTCGTCAACATCGATCGGGGCAGCGTAGTTGATAGCACCACGCCTCGACGCACCGACAAGCCCGAGGACGATAGCCTCCTCGGGACAGGCGTCGACACAGATGCCGCAGCCCGTGCAGGTCTCAGCATTGAGAATAAGGTTGTTGGTGTTCTGAAGGAGCCGCTGCTCCATCACAACGTTTACCCCATCCTTCTTTTTCGAAAACTTGGGAAACAATGCCATGTATTCACCCTCACGCTGTTTCTTATTGCACACATGCCCCGGGTATTCCATACCCGTGGCCTGCAATTCTGATAACACCGTATGGGCACGCCTGGACGCAGACGCCGGATCCGGCGTGTGAGCTTCCCTCTGAAATCAGGAAGAACGGAAATCCGTTCCCGATCCGGCAGACATCATCTGTTGGCACAGAATCCGCTGCACGAAGCTCACCTGCGAAACCAGGACAAGCAACCACACAAATTTTACAGCTAGTACAATGTTTTTTTGTTATGTGCACTGCAAATGCCATTTTTGATCTTCACGCACCAGCTATAGATCGATTCTAAAAATCGACTAACAAAAAGTGGTAGAAGATGATAGATAAATGTTCTGAAATTTATTGGCGATGTACCGCCGTTTTATAGACGATTGTATTATGTTAGTTTAAATACCCGGTTCGCATGTTAATAGGAAACAAGCCATAGTTAATGAATTTTGATGTACCTCTTGGGATTATCTCTTGTTATTTTACTGCGCTTTCGTTTGTTATGTCCTGCCCGTAAATGTAATTAGAAACTTTATTCAGTGACCATCATGGTACCTTTGTGGTACCGGAGGTTATCTCATGGAAATCAACGGCGTTACTATTGACAATACCTATGCAGAGGCATTCCCTACCTGGGTCTGCCGGATCATCATCACTGCAGTGAACAAGGAATGGGCAAAGAAGGCAGCAACCGAGGCTACCGGGTTTGCAACATCTGCGATAGGCTGCCCGTGTGAGGCAGGTATCGAATCTGAGCTGGATGGCTCACAGACCCCTGACGGGCGCCCCGGCGTGGCAATCCTGATCTGTGCCAGCAAGAAGAAACTGAAAGAACAGGTCGTCGAGCGCCTTGCGGAATGCGTCCTGACGGCACCCACAACTGCTGTCTTCAACGGTATCACCAGTGCCGAGGAAAAGATCCCGGTCAAGCTCCACTTCTTCGGCGACGGGCACGAGTACCAGAAGGAAGTCGGCGGCAGGAAGTGCTGGGTCATCCCGATCATGGAAGGCGAATATGTTGGTGAGGAAGAGTTCGGCATCGTCAAGGGCGTTGCCGGCGGGAACTTCTTTGTCATGGGCGAGAACCAGATGGCAGCCCTCATGGGTGCCCAGGCAGCAGTCGAGGCAATCGACGGCGTTGCCGGGACCATCACGAGCTTCCCCGGCGGTGTTGTTGCGAGCGGCTCCAAGGTCGGCAGCCTGAAGTACAAGTTCATGCCCGCATCCACGAACGAGAAGTACTGCCCCACCCTTCGCGAGAAGGTGCCCGACTCCAAGATCCCGGCCGGTGTCAAGGCAGTGTACGAGATCGTTATCGATGGTGTGGACGAGAAGTCGGTTGCAGCAGCAATGGCAGCCGGTATCAAGGCAGCAGTAACCGTGCCGGGTGTCAAGTTCATCTCGGCCGGTAACTTTGGCGGCACGCTCGGACCCTTCAAGATCGAGCTCCACAAAGTCCTCTGATTTCATCCTTTTTTTCTGTTCTGCCGAATTACCATTCCCGCTGTGTGAATGCCGCTATACTTAGATAGTGCAGAATTCCGGTTCCTGCCCTATAGTTACTACGCATATTGTGTGGGAAACTGTACGGGAAAGATCGATCTAAATAAATAGGGTTATTGCCGATTATTTTGTTAACGAAAATTTCGGCGATAACATGATCACCCTTACTCCCGACGAAGTCACGAAGCGGTTCGGACCGCTCTTCTCGCAGAAATTCCTGGTTATGGTTGATGAACAGAACGGCAGGGCCGAGATCCTTGAGCAGTGCCGGGCACGCGGACCCATTGAATGGGATGCCATGAACCGGAAGAGAGCGGGTGGTGCTGTTGAAGGATGTTCTGTTGAGGGGACCAGCATGGTGATCGCGGCAAAACTGGGCAGGCACCCGGTGAATTTTGGTGCCGCGGCAGGCGAGATTGGCGGGCAGGCCCTCGAAGCAGTCGAGGTATCGGGTGACGAGGTGATCACGTCGTGGGCCGGCATTGCCGGTGCCGGTGTCGGTGTTGCTGCCTGCCTCCCCCAGGCACCCGGTGTTATCCGGGCGGAATATCCAGGCGAGGAGGACCTGAAGATTGGCGGGGCACGCACCAACCATGTCCGGATCGTCTCCCCGCGGTACGAGAAGATCTGTATCGGCATTGATGACACCGATACCAAAACGGAAGGTGCAACCTGGGTGATGGCGCTGAAATGCGCCGGTGCCTGCACGATCCCCGGGGTGGAATTCTTAAACATGCGCCTTATCCAGCTCAATCCGGCGGTCCCCACCAAGACCACGAATTGCGTTGGATCCGCCCTGAACTTCGCCGTCAGGCCGGACAAGGCGCAGGCACTCCTCGATTTTGTCAGGGCATACGTGGAGCAGAATACGTTCTCAAAGGATACCGGCATAGCGTACCACCGGGGTATCGGGTTCATCCGCGACTCACCGGCATTTGCCGAGGTGAAGCAGGAGATCATGACGGTTGGAAGGGCAGAAGAAGCAGCACGGGAGATGGGCATAACCTTCATCGATACCAATGGCCGGAAAGGCAGGATCGGCGCACTTGGTGCAGTGCTCTGGGGCAACCGGGGCATCGAGGCAGCGGGACTCTATGGCGAACATCTCTGAACCGTATGTAATTCACTACCCGAGGATCGTTGCGGTGGCGGATGTCGCCGGGACTACAGTAGAACTCATCGAGTTCTTTGACTGTATTGGCGGCGCAATGTGGTCAAAGCTCCATTACGCACAGAGCCCGCTGGTAGAGGATGTACGGTGCGTGGGAGCCACGATGCGCTACCTTCTGAAGACCGGGACGGTTGACCTTGCGCTGGAGGGATCACGGTTCCCGGCCGGGATCTCTTCCTGTCAGGTCGACGGAGATGAGATCGCCGTTACCTATATCGGGATGGGCGGCGGGGGTGTTGGTGCTGCGGCATGCCGCTCTGATGCAGCCGGGGTCCTCCGGAGCCGGTGCGATCCTGCTGGCGGGGGGAAGATCGCCGGTGCAACGGTATGGCTCCCAAGAATGCAGCGGGTATTGATTGGTGTCGATGACACGGACACTCCTGAAGAAGGCGCAACATGGACCCTTGTCCACAATATCGCCCGTGCTGTTGAGGATGAACGGTCGATCTACCTGTCCCATACAATAGTCCAGCTCTACCCAGTACCGTACCGGACCAAGAACTGCGTCGGTCTGGTCGCCGAGTTCGCGACAAGCGATCCCGAAGGACTGGTCAGCCGCTTCCACAAACTGCTCGAAACGTACACCCTGTCGAAGAAAACCGGGATGGCTGTATATTCCGGTTTCGCGCTCTCGGAGGAACTGGTGGCATACGGGCACCGTGTCAAGCGGGGAGAGATTGATGCAGGCGAGCTGGATTCCCTCAGGGATCCGGACCTGAGGATCATCATGAACGGGAGGGGAATTGTCGGTGCAGTGGCAGCCATCCCCTTTTTCACACGGTACGATGAGGCGCTGGAACTATGCAGTGGAAAGACCTGAAGGCACAACTGCTTGAGACTGGATCTGTATGCCTGACCGGTGAACCGGCAGAACGGTTCATCGCTCGTTCTGCGGCAGGTCCCGGGGTCGGTGGCAGCGGTGCACTATTCTTTGCCATGGGAAGCCACCGGGTGAAGCTTGCCCTCGATCCGCTCAGCAACGTGGAAGTTGTTCACCGGGGGAACGGTGTGGCTGACCTGTATCTTGACGGGCACCTCATCAGCGGCCGCCTCCTCGAGCCCGGCTTCCACTGCCCGGACCAGGCCTTCATCGCCGTAACGGGCAGTTGTATTTTCCGGTGCCGGTACTGTAATGTGCCGAATACCCCTGGGAAGAGAAAGAGTATTGACGAGATCATGGCAATGGTGGAATCCGTGCGGCACCGTATCCATGCGATCTCGATCACGAGCGGTGTGCTGGAGAGTATCGAGGAGGAGGAGGCATATGTGCTGGAAGTGGTCAGGCACCTTGTTTCCTTTGGCCTTCCGATCGGCGTCTCCATATACCCTACGGAGAATACTCCCGACCGGCTCCATGAGATCGGCGTTGCTGAAGTAAAATTCAACCTCGAAGCTGCGACGCCGGAACTGTTTTTAAAGATGTGTCCCGGGCTGGATTACAACCGGATCTGGCAGGCTCTCGACCGTTCGGTAGAACTCTTCGGGAAGAATCGTGTCTTTTCGAATGTCATCATAGGCCTTGGCGAGACGGATGCTGAACTGGCGGCCTGTATCCGGAGATTGACAAGCCACGGCGTGATTCCGGTCCTTCGCCCGCTCAACCCGGTTGCTGAGCTTTCCAATGTGCCCCGTCCGTCTGCTGATCGGCTGAAGAAAATCTTCGCAGTTCACGGGCAGGCTCTTGAAGCGGCAGGACTTGATGCCCGCCTTGCGGAGACAATGTGCACGAGCTGCACCGGGTGCGACCTTGTTCCCGGGAGGGATGGATGAAAGGCATTGATGTCATAGCCGAGGCATTGCTGGCCTGTACTGACCGGCAGTATACCGTGCCGGGTTTTCCGGTAACGGATCTTGGCACACGCGTGAACGCGGAGATGGTGGTAAACGAGAAGACCGCCCTGGAATATGCCCTCGGCGATTCGCTGGAAGGGCGGAGAGCCGCAGTCATCGTCAAGAATGTCGGTGTGAATGCCTGTGCAGATCCCCTCCTGCAGGCCACTGCCCAGGGCCTGATCGGCGGGGTGGTGCTGGTTGCAGGCGATGATCCGGATGCAGAGGGATCGCAGACCTCGCAGGACTCCCGGTATTACGGGGAACTTGCGGAACTGCCGGTTTTCGAACCCGGTACTGACAGCTGCTACGCAAGTGTAGTATCTGCCTTGGAGGCCTCGGAACAGTTCTCACGGGTTGCGATGCTCCGCCTCACCCCGTCCCTGCTGGATTCGGAAGCGGAGTATGTCCCCGTTAAACCGAAAGATGGGAAGGGGAGGCTCTCGGAACGGACCTGGACCATGAACGGCCGGGTTACCGCAGCCGAGGAGATCTACCGCACCATGTTTGCGTGGTCTTCCACCTCGTCCCTGAACCAGTGGAACGGGGAGCCGGCGGGTGCCGGCCCGTGTCCCGGGAAGACCCGGATTGTCACCGTGAATCCCCCTCCGGAGCAGGTGGCGGGGATCCAGGACATACGGGAGCGTGGAAGGACGTTCATCCGCGACCATCGCGGGATCCTTCCCCCGGTGCCGCAGGACCGGCCACAGTCCTGGGAAGACCGGGGCTTCTATCGTACGTTTTGCAGGAATTGTCCGTTCCTTCCGATGATGGATATCCTGAAAGAGCGGAGGATGGCGCTGATCTGCGATGCCGGGTGTTCGGTGCTCGGGATGACCCCGCCCTACGAACTGGGGGCAGCCAGTTATGGCATGGGTTCCAGTATCGCTGTTGCGGCGCGGAGCACGAAAGTCGCCCTGATCGGGGACTATGCCCTGCTGCATTCCGGCCTGAATGCGCTCATCGACGTTTACGAGAAAGGTCTCCCGATGCTCTGTATCGTGATGAACAACACCTGCACCGCAATGACCGGTAAGCAGCCGTCATACGACCCGCTCCCGTACCTGCGATGGGCGGACCCGGTCGCCTGCCGGGCTGATGATGTACCGGCACTTGAACGCGAGCTCGTGGTTACGGACAGGCCGCGGACGCTCGTCGTGAACGGGACTTGTCCGGAATGGAGCAGCCATGACACCATTGAATATTGAGATCTGTGATGTGACGTTACGGGACGGCGAACAGACCCCGGGAGTTTCATTCTCCTGCAAGGAGAAAGTCGAAATTGCCACCCTGCTGGACGAGATCGGCATCGAGATGATCGAGGCCGGTTTTCCGGCAGTATCGGAAAACGAGAAGCACTGCGTGAAGACGATTGCGAATCTCGGGCTTGACGCCCGGATCAGCGGCTTCTGCCGGGCGAAAAAATCCGATATCCAGGACGCGATTGACTGCGGGATCGATATGGTGAGCATTTTTATCCCCACGTCTGAGCTTCACGTCCGGCTCAAGTTCAAAAAACCCCGCGAGCAGGTACTGGAAGAATCCCTGGAGATGATCGACTATGCCCGTGACCATGGGATGCAGGTGCGGTTTGCCGCAGAGGATGCGTCCCGCACGGATCTCCCTTTCTTGAAACAGGTCTACCGGCGTGCAGCAGAACGCGGGGCCGTCCTCCTCAGCTATGCCGATACCGTGGGCTGTCTCATCCCCTCCGAGATGCACGCGGTAATGGCAGAACTCGTCTCATCGGTGGACCGCCCGCTCTGCGCCCACTGCCACAACGACATGGGCTGTGCCGTTGCAAACACGCTTACCGCCGCAGAAGCCGGTGCGTTCCAGCTCCATACCACGGTGAACGGGATTGGCGAGCGTTCAGGGAATACCTCGCTTGAGGAGCTCCTCATCCTCCTGCGGACAAAGAAGGGGATTGACCGGTACGATCTCTCGAAACTGACGGAACTCTCTCACCTTGTTGAGCACTATTCCGGTATTTCCCTGCCCCGGAACAAGCCTGTTACCGGGGAACTGGCGTTCTCCCACGAGAGTGGCATCCACATTGCGGCAATCCTCGATGATCCATCTTCCTATGAGTTCTTCCCTCCCGAACTCGTGGGGGGAACACGCCACTTCATCCTCGGGAAACACACCGGGAAAAAGGCCCTTGAGCACGTTGTCGCGTCCCTTGGCTGCGAGCTGACGGAAAACCAGATCTGCGCCGTCCTCGACCTCGTTAAGGATCATTCCGAGCGGAAATGCAACATCACCCCGGAAGTGTTGCGAAAACTGATACGAAAAGTACAGGAGTACCCGGCATGAGCACGTTGTCTGAACGTATCCTGAATGCCCCGGCCGGCGTATATGTGGATCGGAACGTAGACCGGGCATTTGCCTGTGACGGTACCGGCATGCTGGCACTGGAGGCATGGAAGAACATGGGTGCACGACATCTTGCTGGTGATACCGAGTTTTCCATCTTCTTCGATCATATCGCCCCTGCCAACAATTCCGCTGCCGCAACCCTCCAGCACGAGCTCCGTGAATTTGCAAAAAGTTCATTCATGAACTTCTCCGATGTGGGCGGAGGTATCTGCCACCAGCTGATGGGCGAGGGAAATGCTCTCCCCGGCGAGATCATCATCGGCGCCGACTCGCACAGCGTTACGCTCGGGGCTTTCGGGGCATTCGCCACCGGTGTCGGTGCAACGGACATGGCGGCGATCTGGCTGACCGGTGAGACCTGGCTCCGGGTTCCGGAAACGATTGCGCTCCGGCTCGAAGGGCGGTTTGCCGGGGCTGCGGAGGCTAAGGATCTCGCCCTTGCCTATGTGGGCGAGCTCGGGACTGACGGGGCAACCTACCAGGCACTGGAATTCATTGGAGATGCGGTCAAAGACCTGTCCATTGACGAGCGTATGGTCCTCTCCAACCTGTCCGTTGAAGCCGGGGCAAAAGCCGGGCTCTTCTATGCCGATGACGTAACCGTCCGCTATCTCCGGGAACGGGGGCATACAGTAAAGCCACAGATCCCCGAATCATGCACCTATTCCCGCGAGCTGGAGTTCGACCTCTCCGACATAATTCCGCTCGTTGCCGTACCGCACCGCGTCGACACGGTAAAACCCGTTGACGAACTTGCCGGGCTTCCCCTTGACCAGGTATTCATCGGCACGTGCACCAACGGGAGGTACTCCGATCTTGCACGCCTTGCCCGTATCGTGAAAGGAAAGAAAGTAGCGGTGCGGACGATTGTCGTCCCCGCTTCGGCCTCCGTTCTTCTCCAGGCAACACGGACCGGTGTCCTTGCCGACATTGTCGAGGCGGGATGCACGGTTGGTACACCCGGCTGCGGTCCCTGCCTTGGCGCCCATATGGGCGTTCTCGGCGAAGACGAGGTCTGTCTCTCCACGGCTAACCGCAACTTTAAGAACCGCATGGGTATCGGGGGAGAGATCTATCTCTCGTCGGTTGCCACGGCGGCTTCCAGCGCACTGGCAGGAGAGATCACTGCCCCGGAGGTGGCGTGATGAAGGGAGCGGGTCGTGCAATCTGCCTGCCTGCCGACATCGATACCGATGTTGTGATCGCCGGGAGGTACCTGCGGACAAAGGACAAGAGCATCTGGGCATCCCATGTCTTCGAGGATCTTGACCCTTCCCTCGCCCGCCGGCTCAAGGGAGCTGTCATTGTAGCCGGAAAGAATTTCGGGTGCGGGTCCTCGAGAGAACAGGCAGCCATCGCGATCCGGGAGGCCGGGGCAGTTGCGGTGATTGCGCCCACATTTGCCCGGATATTTTTCAGGAATGCCATCAACGTCGGCCTGCCACTCATCGAAGCCGATATCGCGTGCGATGAGGGCAGCCAGATAACATTCAACCTCGCACAGGGCATTGTCGAGGTCTCGGGAAAACGGCATACGGTTAAGACCCTCTCGCCGAGGATGCAGGATATCTTGAAAGCCGGTGGCCTCGTGGAGTACTGGAGAAAACGAAAATGATCTTCCCGGAACACTGCAAGTACGTAGGCCACGCCTCGGCAAAACCGTGCGGTGATAGGGTCTATTTTCTGAGCCGGTACCTTCTCCACGAAACCGGAAGCGGCTTCGAGCTGTTGGAGGTAACTCCTGATCCGGAGGAAACGGGACTGATGCGCAGGATCGTCTCGTCCCGGGTCCTTGCGCCAGCGAAGGAAGTTTTCTGCTACCCTGAAAAAGTGCAGTTGCATGACCGCACCAACCTGATCCGGCTTGCCCGCGATTCCGGCCACCGGTGTACGGTCTTTACCGGTCTTGACGAGCACATCACATTCGTCCTCGATCCCGATCTGTCGGGACTCCTCACGGTCCATGTCTATGATGTGAGCCCGCCGCGACCAAACCTCTCGATGTGCCTGCGGGAACTGGAGGCCGCCGGCCTGTTTGGCGATCTCTCGTTACAGTTCTGCCACCATGTGCGGGATATCCGGGAGATCCGGGCGGATGTCCACCCCTGCCGTGCTGCCGGGTTTGATCATACCCTTGATGCGGATCCCATGCACGGGGGGGAACGCCTTGCAGGATGCCTTACCGGTTCCCAGTTCTATACGGAATGTTACGGGAACAATTTCACGCTGGAGAATATCTGTCCTCTCGGGCAGGTGCAGGAGGAGCCATTCATCGCCCGCTGCTGCCGGTCAGAGCGTGAGGGGCCCGGCACCTGGAACGGGAAATCCGGGCATGTCGTCCACTGGGGTGCAAACCCTTCAACCGTTGCCCGGGCGGTCAATGACCTTGTTTTACGGTGGAGGGCGCAATGAAAAAGATTGCCGTAGTGGAAGGTGACGGGATCGGGCACGAGGTCATTCCGGTTGCCCGTAAGGTCCTTGAAGCCCTTCACCCCGAGTTTGAGTATTTCATGGTAGAGGTGGGGTACGGGAAGTGGGAGCAGACCGGCTGTCCCTGTGCCGATCAGGAGATAGCTGATCTCAAGACTGCCGATGCGGTCCTGTTTGGCGCAGTCACCACTCCGCCAATGAAAGACTACCAGAGTGTCGTCCTGCGTATCAGGAAGGCACTTGACCTGTACGCAAACCTGCGCCCGGTCAGGGGCAATGGTTTCGATATCATGATCGTCAGGGAAAACACGGAGGGCCTGTACTCGGGGATCGAAGAGTTCTCTTCCGACCGTGCAACAACGCTCCGGGTCGTGACCCGGGCCGGCAGCGAACGGATTGTCCGGTCGGCAATCCGGCTCGTAAAGGAACGAAAAGGGCACCTGACAATCGGTCACAAGGCAAATGTCCTCAAATCGGATGTCCTCTTCCGGGATGTGTGCCGCAGCGAGGCAAAAGAGGCGGGCATTGAATTCAATGACCGGTTCATCGATGCCCTTGCGCTTGACCTCCTCCAGCACCCGGCCGCGTATGATGTGGTTGTGACAACCAACATCTTTGGCGATATCCTCTCGGATGTTGCCTCATACCTTGTCGGCGGTCTTGGGCTCGCGCCGAGTGCGAATATCGGCGACCGGTATGCCCTCTTTGAACCGGTTCACGGGAGTGCACCGGATATTGCGGGAAGGAACATTGCAAACCCGATTGCTGCGCTAAGGAGCGCCGCGATGCTCCTCTCTTACCTCGGGGACCACGAGGGGGCGTCCCGTGTTGAGGTGTCCCTTGACCGTGTGCTTACCCTCGGAATCCGTACCCGTGACCTCGGGGGTTGTGCCGGCACACGGGAGTTCGGGGATGCCGTCCTCCGTGAGATCTGCCGCGAATAACCAGTGTTCCGGTGTTTCTCCGGATCGGCGTGTTCCGGGGGAATCCGGAAGCTGTTCAAACCCGCCGGCAAGACTATTCTGATCACGGGTTGCAGGATACGATGGCTGATATGGCAGCGCGTACCTGCGGTGCCGCTATCCATACCTCTATTATCCGGTTGCGCCATGACTTCAGCAGGAGCTGAAGGACCGTTTATGCATTCTCCTGGGGAAAAAGAAAGTACGATACCCATCTTCAATGCCCGGATCGGGGTTGTCGAGAATCTTCCTGAAGTGATCAGGACTGATAATGAGTGGCGGCAGATTCTCACTCCCGAACAGTTCGAAGTGGCGAGAAAGAACGGGACTGAATATGCGTTTACCGGGAAATACCATGCCTGCAAAGAACCGGGGATCTATGCCTGTGCCTGTTGCGGTACCGACCTTTTCGATGCGAAAGCCAAGTTCGATTCCGGAACGGGCTGGCCGAGCTTTTTTTCTCCGGTATCGGAACTGAATGTAAAAACCCGGCCGGACCGTTCGGCAGGCATGGTCCGGATCGAAGTCCTCTGTGCCCGGTGCGGTGCACATCTTGGTCACGTATTCGATGACGGGCCGGCACCTGCCGGAAAACGCTACTGCATGAACTCGGCTGCGCTAATCCTGAAAAAACCGTAGCAAGGCAGAAGGCTCAGATCTCAGTCGTCTTCCCGCCGTTTCCAGACATGGACAACCCAGAGCAGGGAGACGAGCGTTGCGATCACCGTTGTTGCAACCAGCATGGGGATATACCACCACTGGGCGGCCATGGTCCCCTCCATCACCCCGCTGCCGGCAATAGTTGCGATGGTATTCGGGACCAAGGCTGCGGTGCCGAGGACCGTCAGGTATGCAGTAACGAGGGCGAACCGGTTGTTCATGGTCTGGAGCTGGTTGTTGTAGATGCTCTGCATCACCTCCAGCCCGGAGGAAAGAACATTCGACATCTGTTCGGAGAGCTCGATATGGCGGTCGATATTATCCGAGAGGATACCAACCCGCCCCAGGAGTTTCTCATCGTTTGTGATCAGGTCGGCATCGCCATACCGGAGCGAGTCCACCACGTCCTTTGTTGCCCAAAGAACGTTCAGGTAGTCGATTAAGACATGTTTCATCCGGTAAATATCATGGGCAACCTTCTTCTTGGCTACCTTCTCCTCGATCAGGGATTTGCTGATCGTGTCCCCGTGCATCTCGATCTCGCGTAAATACTCGAAGTTACGGTCATTGTTCTCGTCAATGATCCGTTCGAGTGTGAGGGTGATCTTGTCCGGGGTATTCTCAGCAGCCACCCGCTTGAAGAACTGTTGTGCATAACGCGAGAACCGGAGCAGCCGGTTGATCTGGTCGGAGTGGACGGTGAGGACGAGGTTGTCGCGGATCAGGATAAACAACGGGTGGATGGTCATTCTCTCGCCTTTGACCGTGACCGACGGCAGCATGATCCCAAGTTCCGTATCGTAGTCCTCGTACGCAGAATAGAACCCGTGGGTCAGTTTGGGGACCGGGACTTTGGTGAAGCCGGCCAGCTGGGCCAGCTTCTCGATCTCCTTGTCCTCGTCATGGATGCTGCAGTCGATCCATGCGATGCTGGCATCCCGGACTGCGGTAAAGTATTCTTCGACCTTAAGGTCCACCAGTCTCTCGATCCTGCCGTCGGGATGCAAAAGGATACAGAAGCTTAACGGGACCGTGACCGGGCCTGATGATGTCTGCTGGGTGTTGTGCATCTTCATGGTATCACCGTGTATTCCATGAGCCCGGCTTTTGATCCGGGTGGTTAACCGGGTAATTGAAACCGGATGCGTATATAGATAGCCACCGGAGCATCATCAGCTTCGGCGCCCGGGACACACGAATCGATTTTTGTGCGTTCTCATGATTCCCGGTTCTTGGACGGCCGGAAAAATCGGAACCCCTATATCGATCTCCGCAACAGGTATTCTCATAAAATTATCGTCGGTTTTTCTTGTCAGTTGTGTGTTGCTGATTGCCGTCCTGATCCTCCCCGTTTCCGGTGCCGAAACAACCGGGGATGCATCCGGCAATGAAGCCCCGGTATCCGCCGTTCCGTATATTTCTGCCACAGCCACCCCTGCAAAAGCGACCATCGGGGAACCTGTCACGATAAGCGGAGTGGCAACCGGAGGGAACCTCACCAGCGGCGTGCAGATATGGGTATTTGCCGGTAATTATGTCAATGTCAGCACCGTTCCGGTCACCAGTGACGGCACGTATTCCGCAGTATACCAGACAACCGGACTTCCCGCTGCACTGTATTATGTCATTGTGCAGAGTCCGGGTAAGGATGGTTCTCTGAATATCCTCATGGAAACAACCGGCCAGTTCTCCGGGCAGGTTATGAACACCATGACGGGAAAACCTGTCTTCACATTCACGGGCACCGGCAGTGTCCAGGACTCTGCAGCAGCCCAGGCCCTCTCTGATGCTTTCAACCAGTCAGGTGTTGATGATATCTACTCCAAGTGTACCTTCCAGCTGGTTGCAGCCGGAACTGCTGCTCCGGCGAGCACTCCTGCTCTGCCAGCGCCTGTCACCACAACGAAAAAATCTCCGGTAACGCTAGTTACAGTAATTGCTGCAATCAGCCTTCTTGGGATCGCTGTTGTGCAGCGTTCCCGGAAATAACCCTTTTTCCGGCGTGCCCGGCTTTTTCCCACGGTTTTTTATAAGATTCCCTCATAGCAGTCAGTAACAAAGGGAGATAGAAATGAACATTGTATTAAGGGGAATACTCACCCTGATTTTTCTTGCAGGAATATGCATTATCCCTGCCATGGCCGATACAGCATCCGAAGAAGGGGGGCAGGGATGGTATGTCATCCACTGCAATGTTGAGTGGGCCAAGGTCTATCTCGATGACAAATATGTCGGCGAGACTACCCTGGGAGCCCTGACGGTGCAGGTGCCTGCAGGCTCGAGTTACCAGAAAATCCGCGTCCAGAAGCACGGGTACGCGACATTCACCGATTCTCTCGTGAAATCGCCGTTACAGGATGAGATTGTGCACGTGTATACAGCCATCAGCCCGCTCCCGGAAACGACCGAGGCCGTGGATGGCGGAGATATGGGCTGGTATGTTGTCCACTGCAATATCGAGGGGGCGACCGTCTTTTTTGACGGATTGAACAAGGGGGAGATCACGCGGGGTGTTGTCTATGTTCCGGTCTATAGTACCGCGACGCCGTACCGCGAATTCACCGTGAAGAAAGATGGCTATTTCAGCTACACCGGATCAGTCCCCACGGTTCCCGGGAAAGGGGAGACCTTTGACCTCTACGCCACCCTCAACCCGACCACAGCTCCGTCCCCCGGTTCGACAATCGGCGGGGATATCGGGTATTACAAGGTGAATGGTAATGTCGATGGTGCCACGGTGTTTTTCGATAAAGATGAGAAAGGAACGATAGAACAGGGCAGTCTCCTTGTGCAGGTCTATGTTACCGGCACACCCTACAAGACGTTTACCGTTACGAAGAGCGGATACCTCCCCTACACGGGGAGTATCGAACGGTATCCCGTGAAAGGCGAGACTGTCAACCTGTATGCAACGTTGGCAACCGACCTTTCGGCACCGTCATCATCCGAAACAACGCCGGTCCAAAAATCATCTCTTCTTGTCTGGGCCACCGGGATTGCGCTGATGATTGCCGCGATTGCCGTTTCACGGGCCCAAAAATAAACTTTTTTGATCATTCCAGGGTACGACGGTACGATGCAATCCCGAGGATGAACATCGCGCCGGAGAACAGCAGGAGTGCGATAAGGTCGATACCGATCACGTCGATCCCCTGCCCCCGGAGTATGATCCCCCTGAGTGCGTCAATCCCGTAATATTCGGGATTGATCACGGTTATCCAGCGCAGCCACTCCGGCATGCCGATGATCGGGTAGAAGGCACCTGAGGTCATGAACAGGACCAGGTTGAGGAATGCTACAACGGAAGCATATTCCTGCTGCGCGGAGAACCGCGAGGCAAACGAGACAACGAGACTGGTAACCCCGATACAGGCGATAAGGATGACCAGCATTGCCAGAAGGAACTGCCCGATGCTGTGGATCATGATTCCCGTGATGAGGATATCGATGAAGAAGATGGCAAAACCGGCGATGAATGCCCGGATTGTCCCGCTACAAATGATGCCGGCAATGATGCTCGTCCGCTGGACCGGTGTGACCAGGTACCCCTCGTGGATACCTGCTTCCCGGTCACGGATCAACGCAATCCCCCCTCCGAACATCGTTGACGTGAAGATCCCCATCATGATGACCCCCACGCCAAAAAACTGGATATACTTGATATCCCCGTAGATCTTGTTGACCATGACCGGATTGTCTGCATGGAGTCTGGCAAGGACTTTCATGACTGCGGACTCGACAAGCGCTGGGGTGACTGAGTCCGAACTGTCTACGTACAAGCGGACAGCATGGTCATTGGAGATGTCGGAAGGGACGACAACGACTGCCGACACCCTCCCTTTTGTGAGATCCTCTTTTGCGGCAGCCTCGTCATTGTATGTACGGACATCGATGAGTTTCGGGCCGTCTTTCTGGATGATATGGTTGAGCTCGTAGCTCATGTCGGTGAACAGGGTTGTCGGGGCGTAGGGCGGCCCTTCCTGGACAACTGCCACGGGGATGTGGCTGATAGTCCCCCCCATTGCGTTGCCAAAGATCACCAGGTACATGATCGGCATCATGAGGGTCATGATGACGACAAAGGGATTGCTTAAGAATTTCTTGAAATCCCTGTTGAAGATGGCAAGCGCCCCGCGGATCATGGGAATCTCCCCCTGCCTTTTACGCCCCCGGTATCCCCGCTGTCGGCACCCAGGGCACTACCGGTGAGATAGATGAAGATATCCTCAAGCGAGGGCGAATGGATTGAGATGGAATTCATCGGGAGGGAATACTGTTCAATGAGGGTAACAAGCGCGGGAAGGATCCGGCTCCCCTCCTTTGCAGAGAGGGTAAGGACGCTGTTGTTGATCTCTGCGGCACTGACATGCGGGTTTGCGCGGATCAACGGCAGGATCCGGTCATCCGTTGCATCGAGCCCGATTGTGATGAGATCCCCTTCGGGGACCATCTTTTTTAAGTTCTCCAGGGTGTCGAGGGCAATCAGGCGCCCCCTGTCGATGAATGCGATCCGGTTGCAGAGTTTCTCTGCCTCTTCCATATAGTGGGTGGTGAGGATGATGGTGGTCTCTTCCCGGTTTAATTCTTCAATCTGCTGCCAGACCTCACGGCGTGCTTCCGGGTCGAGACCGATGGTGGGTTCGTCAAGGAAGAGGATGAGCGGCCGGTGGATAAATGCCCTGACAATCTCAAGTTTCCTGCGCATCCCTCCTGAGAACGTGCCCGCCCTCATGTATGCCCGGTCGGAAAGACCGGTCATTTCGAGGAGTTCCCAGATCCGTTTATCGAGAATGTCCTCGGGGACATCGACAAGTTTCCCGTAAAAATCGAGGTTGTCGTAGGCAGTCAGTTCCATGTCGAGCGTGCTGTTCTGGGGGCATACGCCGATGATACTGCGGACTTTTTCCGGCTGCTTTATGATATCGTACTGATCGAGAACCGCAGTCCCGGAGGTGGGTGCAAGAAGCGTGGTCAGGATCCGGATCAGGGTGCTCTTCCCGGCACCATTCGGACCGAGGAGACCGAAGATCTCCCCGCGTGCAACGGAGAATGAGACGTCATCCACTGCAGTGACGGACTTGTGTTTGTTTTTAAAGACCTTCATAAGGTGGTCGATGCGGATCACTTCGTGTCCGGAGTCATGGGATGTCATGCCGCTGCTCCCGAAAAATGATCCTGCCCTGGCATATCAATCCATCCGTGAGATGATCTTCCGTATCGTGGAAAGCGAGGATGCGAGTTCTTCAAGGTCCCGAGAATCAAGGGTGGCGAGGAGTTCCCTGAGGGTGTCCCGGTAGTGCGATGCAGCCTGTTTGAGGTGTCGTGCACCCTTCTGGGTTATCGAGATGTTGACGATCCGGCGGTCTTTTGGGTCGCGAAGGCGTTCAACATACCCATCCCGGATCAGCAGATCGACAAGCACTGTCATATAGGGTTTTGAGATATAGAGCCGTTTTCCGAGTTCAGACATGGACAGGGGGGATTTTTCCCGTAAAAGGACCCCAAGCGTCCGGTATTGTGCGACCTGCATGCCGCTGACCCCCTGCTGCAGCCTGAATATTTTATTGTGGTAGAAGGGCAGGAGTGCGATGAGGTCGTCGGATATCTTCTCCCTGACTCGCTCGTCCATGATGCGGGTATAGGTATTACGGGATTAATAGTTTTACTATTGAACTGTTTACTTATTGAACAAAATGCAGGCATTCTCCCCGAAACCGGCAAGAGTGTTCCAACAGTAGACGGCAGCTGCATGGATGTCTGGGGGCTGTCGCAAGCCTTTATCATCTCCATGGTTGTTCATTATTGCAGATACGAAAAACATCCCATACAGGAGAGAGACCTATGATAACGCTCCGGTTTTACCGGATTTATGATATTGGCAAAGAGATCGATCTCGACTGGCTCGAGAAGGCGCTTGCCCAGAACTATTTTACTGCACGGACGAGTTTTGTCCGGGTCAAACCCAAATCTATCATGATCGAGGATCCGCCTCTCATGATCCAGATGCACCCGATCCGGGTGGAGCGGGACGGCAGGCCGTTTGAGTTTTCTGTCGTCGCCCGCGTATACGCTATCGGTGCCATCAGTTTCTGTTTTATCTACGATAACCCGGATGCCGGGATCAGCCAACTGGAAGAGATTGCCTTCCTGTTTGCCGGTCAGGAGGGGCTTTCAGACTTTTACGTCCAGTACCTCAAGACACTTGGAGAGATCATCCGCCCTCATATCAAGGGATTTGCCATCAACCCGGATTTTTACGAGGACTATTCTGTCTATGTGACCGACAAGCGGGATGATTCCATTGACCCGGTCGCGCTCCTGCTGGGAGAGAAGACCAACATCTCCCCCCAGATGCGCGAGGAGATAATCAGGAACTCCCTCAGTTACACGACTGATGATCTCGCAATCCTCTCTTGGGATTCAGCCCTGCTCTGCAACCCGGAAAACCCGACGGACCTCATCGACCTCATCGAGTTTGCAAACGTGCAGGTGCTGGAACTCCGGTATTATGACCGTGAGCTTGCCCGGGAGATGGAGAAGATGTATGACGATATTGAGCACGCGGACCGGATGTCCCCGTTCTTCCGGAGCCGGCAATACCATGCCATCATGGCCAAGCTGATGGAGAGCTCGGCCGAAATATCGGAGATCATCGAGAAGGTCGAGAACCTGATCAAGGTCACCGAGGATGTGTACTATGCCCGGGTCTATGCCACGGCGCTCAAAGTCCTCCGGAGCGGCCAGTGGAGCGAGAACGTCAGCAGGAAGATGCGGGTGATCAAGGAAAATTACTCGATGCTCTCTGACGAGGTACGGATCCAGCATTCCAACTCCCTGGAATGGATCGTCATCATCCTGATTGCCCTTGAGATCCTGCTTGTGGTCTGGGAAAATATCCTGCATTAACGCCTGGAGGAATGCGTCCTGCCATTCGAATGCTTCCAGTGCGGGGAGTGCTGCAGTTATCTTGGTGATGTCCATACCATCAGAGAGGAGTACGGGGATTACAAGTTCCTCGTCCACAACAACTATACCGGGGAAAATACACCAGTCACGATAGACCCCGACAAACACGATCTATTCGATGACAAAAGTATCTTTGAAAAACTCCCGCACACCTGCCCGTTCTTCCGTCACCAGCCCGGGACAGAGAAGGCCTGGTGCACGGTGCACCTGACCCGTCCCGAGATCTGCCGGGACTACGGGTGCTGGCGGCTCCTGATCCTCGACCACCGGGGGAGCAGGGTTGGCAGGATCCAGAATGCCCGGACCCTTCTCTCCGATAATGCCAGTCTCAACAATCTCTGGGAGAGTTGTGTTGAGGAGCACCGGGAGCCGGATGACCGGAAATGGGAGGATGCGATGATGCGGATCCTCAGGAATGCCGGGTACTCGGTCCGGAGATAGGACATTTCACTTTCTCCTCGCGCACCAACCCTCTTAAAAGCACCCCCGGTCCTAATGTTATTATCCTATGATCGGGAAAGGTGCCTACCTCCGGCAACTGACGGCATCGACCATACCGATGAAATCGGTTGCCATGGGTAAGGAGATCGAAGGCAGTACCCCACCATCTGTTTTTATCGGGAGCTGGAACTTCCCGGATGTCTTTGCTGGCCCCATGGTCGTGCCTGAGCATGGGGACACGATGGTCATGGACATGCCCGAAGCATGGATACCAGGAAACCATACGCAGGAAGAGATCATCGGGTACCGGATGAACCTCATCCGGGGGAAACAGCAGGTGAATGCAGCGGATCTCGATAACCGTTATATCGGAAAACTCCAGGAGATCTCGCTTTCTCAAGCATCGCTTGAGAGCGAGGTTTCCTTCACTGCCACGCCGCAGGGCCAGTCATTTTCCGAAGAGCACACGCCGTTCGGGCCGAGTGCGGGGATCGAGCGATTCGATGTCGAACCTGGGCGGTGGAACCCGAAACTGGAACGTACGTTCTATGATACGGAGCTCCGGGCGGCAGATGCCGTGGTGGACCTGCACAAAAACGGGGTGCCGTTCTCCAGTATCCAGAAAGCATTCTCTGTCGGGATAATGGGCCAGGGGAGGGCACGACACCTTGTCCCGACCCGGTGGTCGATCACGGCGTGCGACACCATCATCGGCGACCGGCTTCTCTCTGGTGTGAAAAAAAATCCCGTGATCGACACCTGGAAGGTGCACGAGTTTTCGAGTCTCAACAACCATTATGCCGTCATCCTGATGCCGACAGCCTGGCAGTACGAATGGTCGGAGGCATTCCTTCATGTGCTGGGAAATGAGGAACTGGTTTTTTCCGATCACGAGAGCACGAAGAAAAAGACTACCTACTCCCCTCTCGGGGGCTGCTACTACTCCTGCAAGATGGCGGTGCTCGAAGCACTTGCCCGTGAGGGAAAACAGGCGGGAGCGATCATTTTACGGGAGGCAAGGAAGGGGTATGTCCCGATGGGAGTCTTCAATGTCAGGGAGAATGTCCGGAGCGCGATGCAGCAGGCCCCCACAGAGTTTGAGGGGATTCGTCCGGCACTCCGGTACCTGACGGATAAATTCATGCTGCCGGTGAGCCGGTTCATCGAGGAAGGGCCGCTCCTGCAATCGGCAATCCGCGAGAGGCAGTGCCGGCTCGGTGATTTCCTCTCTCTCGGTGGGTGAGGGTGCTGTATGGTGCTTGTGTCGCAGTCACGGGAAACAGGCTACAGGTTACCAGAAACAATACCCGGTGGAGCAGGAATTCCTGATACCCCCGGCGGTCAGATCATTCTCCACCTCGACATGGACAGTTTTTACGCATCCGTGGAGGAACGGAAACAACCGGAACTGGCGGGAAAACCTGTTGTCATCGGGGCGGATCCCAAACAGGGAAAAGGACGCGGGGTTGTTTCGACCTGTTCCTACGAAGCGCGGAAGTACGGCATCCGTTCAGCCATGCCGATATCCCAGGCGTACGTCCTTTGCCCCCATGCCGTCTTCCTCCCCCCGGATTTTCCCGCATATATCCAGGCATCGGCGGCCGTGATGGCGATCCTCAGGTCGTACGGTTTCCGGATGGAACAGGTGAGCATCGATGAAGCCTTCCTCGATATCAGCCACCTGGGTGGCTTTGAGACTGCGCAGGCCTTCGCTATGGAAGTCCGGGAGTGTATCCGCAAGCGGCTGGGCCTCTCGTGTTCTATCGGCATTGCCCCTTCGCGGACCATTGCCAAGATTGCCTCGGATTTCCGGAAACCTGGCGGGCTTACCATGGTAACGCCATCCGCAGCGAGGGACTTCCTTTCCCCGCTTCCCGTACGGAGGATCCCGGGAGTAGGAAAGAAAGCGGAGGCGATGCTCTTCGAGATGGGAATCCGGACGATCGGCGACCTTGCACAGCAGGATGTCCAGGTCCTGATCGGCAGGTTCGGACGAAGTGTCGTCTCTCTCCACCAGCTTGCCTGCGGGATCGACAGCACCGGAGTACCGGAAGGATCGGGTGAGGCCAAATCAATCTCACGGGAGACAACCTTCGAAACCGATACGGACGACAGGGAGCATCTTCTCTCCGTAATCGATGAACTTGTGAGGTGTGTTGGCGAAAGCCTTGCTTCCGAGGGGCTCCGCTTACGGACGCTCACGCTGAAAATCCGGTATTCCGGGTTCATCACGCGGAACAGGGGACGAAGCTTCTCCCGTGGTACGGATAACCCAGCTGCAATGAAGTCACTGGCCCATGCCCTCTTCCGCGAAGAATATCAGGGCGGGACAGTCCGGCTTATCGGCATCCGGCTATCATCTTTCGAAAAGAGAGATGCATCCCAGGCCACGTTACCGCTCTGATCCTGCAGGGGAGACAGGTACGGCTGCGTTCATGAACACTTGTTCCACGTCCTCTGGCTCGACCGTGAAGGCATCGATTCCCTGCACCAGTGCCCGAACATCCGGGCAGGGGAGGTTTACCCGGCAGCCTGCCGAGTCCAGGATCTCCTCTGCAAGACGGTATGCAGTCCTCCTGTTTCCCTCCCTGAAGGCAGGGTATGCGCACAGGGACCAGAATGCAAGCGCCGCCCGGGAGAACGGGTCGTCTGTCAGGTTGGCCTGGAAGACCAGCTGGTGCAGGTTCCCTTCGGAGATGTTCCGGAGATCGGCCTGTGCATCTGTAAGTACATTCCTGTGTAGGATGACAATCAACTCCAGTGACACGTCCTGCATCCCTGCACCTTCCCATTCAGCCTGTACGGGTACGCAGTGGCAGCTCTTGAAACCGCTGTTGATAGCGGAGGGGGGTCTTCCGCTGCATATCTGGCATGGGGAGTACCCACCCCTCCCCCGGTACGAGGGGTCCCCCCTCCCGCCATTTCAAAACCCGCAGAACAGGGCCCCTACCCCCTCCTGCTACTAAGGGTGGGGTAGGGAGGGGTCCCTGGCGCTGGTTCCGGCCCGGAAAAACCGGAGGGGTGGGACCCCCTCCCTTTGCGGATGGAGGGTATTATTACGTGCCAGGGCCCGTATGTGGTGCCTGGCAACACAAATCCAAATGTTCATATCGGCACGGGCATGACGCTTACCATTCCTGAGGCGATCCCCTATGACGTACATGGACCTTGCGATCTTCGATCAGATGACGGATGCAGAAAAACACCAGTACCTGGAGTTTTTGCTCTGGCACTATCGTGTCGTGGACGCATTCTGGTTCATCAATATCTCCGACACCTATGGCCAGGAGGTTGCAGAGAAGGTCAACGAGCAGGTCTGGGGAAGGGTGGCTGGCATGGCCGCAAAAGACATTGTCCACCGCTTCGGCATCACTGAAAAGGGGCTTTCCGGTTTTGTCCGGGCACTCCGGCATTTCCCGTGGGCAATGATCGTCGGGTATGAAATCGAGGAGAGAAAGGACGAGGTGGTAATCTCGGTCCCCTCGTGCCCGACTCAGGAAGCCCGGCTGCGCCGGGGCCAGGGGGAGTACGTCTGCCGGGATATGCACCGGGCGGAGTTCACCAGTTTTGCCCGGGAGATCGATCCCGCGATCCGGGTGGAGTGTCTCTTTGCACCTCCCGATCCGCATCCGCCGGATATGTTCTGCAAATGGCGGTTCACTCTTGATACGTCTCCCGGGAGCTGATCGCGATCGATCCCCTCACGGCCCTGGCAGGTCTTTATCTCGGCCTGAACCTTATCGCGGCTTTGGCCTTTGCATACGATAAATCCCGGGCAAAACGGAATGCATGGAGGACAAGCGAGGGTGTCCTCCTTGTACTGGCCTTTCTCGGGCCGTTCGGCGCGTTTCTCTCCATGCAGGTATTCCGCCACAAGACCCGGAAACTCAAATTTTTCCTTGTCCCCGTCTTTCTGGCCATCCATGGGTCTTTCATCCTGTACCTTCTCCTGATCCTACGGCTTTAATACCGGGATTTTCCATACTCTCTTGAATGCGGACCAACAGGCACCAGTACTTCCTCGACCTTGCCACGCGGTGTGCCCACCAGGGTACCTGCCTCCGAAGAAACTTTGGGGCGATCATCGTCGACGAATACAATACTATCGTCTCCACGGGGTATACCGGGGCACCCCGGAAGCAGATGGACTGCACGGAGCTGAACCGCTGCTGGAGAAAAGAGCACAATATCCCGTCGGGCTCGAACTATGAACGCTGCCGGAGCGTCCACGCAGAGATGAACGCGCTCCTCCAGGCAGGAAAACACGCACGGGGATGCACGCTCTACCTCTCGGGATTCGATGTCGAGACAGACGAGACCACGCAGATCTGGCCCTGTTTCCTCTGCTCGAAGATGATCGTCAACACCGGGATCGCAAATGTAATCATGCGGACCGGGCCGGACACGTACAAAGAGATGGATCCGATGGTTTTGTACCAGATGCGGAGCCGCGAGTCTCTCGGCGACGACAACAAGTAACTTTTTGGATCTTCTTCCGGCCTGTCAGGTATGTCCCCTGCGGATCTCGTTATAGAGCGAGACCAAGGAGAGGCTGATCAGGTTCATCGTGGTTGCACCATACCAGAGCCAGGACTCCGCAGGAGTGAGCGTTGCAATCCACCCGGTCCAGAGCATGGCGCAGATGATCGCGAATGTCAGCAGGGTATCGAAAGCGAGGAAAACAAGAGGCATCCTGAAGATGCGCCCGAGCTGGGCAATGGTGCAGAATTCGAACGGTGCATCGCGGTGGAGCAGGTCGAACAGGGAGCGCCCTGTATTCATCAGGAGGTCTGCAAATGCCCAGACCGTTACCGCGAGTGCCAGGAATGCAAGGATGCCTCCGCCCGGCGAGAGGTGGCGCAGGGCACTGATCCCAAAGAGGATTTTGAAGATGCAGAATGGGATGCCGATGGTCAGGCTGAGAAAGAACGGGCGGATAAAGAACCGCTGGATGGCATCCATTTCCGGGCAGTCAGTGCCGTTTGTTGTACAGGAATTATCGGTCATGTTCAGGCCAGCAGGGATGTTCTCTTTTGAGAGGGCATCCTTTGAGTCAGGGGTGATGGCGGACATCCCGCACCGCAAGACAGGCCCCCGCGGCAGCGGCAAGTACCATCCCTACAGCTGCGAGCGGTGATTTTTGTGTCGGCTGCGGGGTGACGGGGATTTCAGGGATCGTTTCTGTTGGGACGATATCCGTTGTGACCGGAAGGAGGGTTGTGGGGACCGGTGTAGATACCATTGTATAGGTTACGGTATGTGCGGGGATTGCCACGGTTGCCGCCGGCGTATTGATCATCGGGCGGGCTGTACGGCTGTAGACGGTCTGTTCGACCCGGAAATTCTCGCTCTCGGGTGCTCCGGGATTCTCCACTTTTACCGAATATGAGCGGAGCCCGGTATAGATCGAAGTCCGGAATTCGACAATGATCTGCCCCCGTTCATCGGTTGTTGCCTGCGCGTAATAATTCGTGGCGGACATGACCGGCGATGAAGGGGCTACGTCATCGAGGATCGTTTTTCCGCCGCCATTATTGTACTGGTACGATCCAATCGTGTACGGGCCGCCGTCGGGATCTTTTACTATGCCTTCAGTATCTGAGATAATTGGCGGTTGATCATAGTGTTCCCCGGTCATGGTCGATGTTCTGGTGAGCCAGATGTAATACGCTGTATTCGGGTGGCCGGTGATGGTAATGGTGAACCGGCTCCCCCGTGTCAGTGAGTCGCTTACGGACTGTTCCGATGATTGCAGTCCTGATACCGGAAGTACCAGGATAATGATGCAGATGAAAAGGATCAGTGATGTACCCAGGGATATATGGTACCGGTGTTTCCCGCGCATAGAAACCAAACCTCGAACAGGGTGCCTGTTCTCTTTAGCAATGCTTTTTTCTCGTGTTATTAAAAGGATACGGAATCTGTATCAGGAGCGTAGATCCACCCCCGGCGGGCTCCAAAGAACGGTATCCCCTGACCAGAATCCCTATATTGTGCAAGACCTATCTCCTCCTTGTGGTAAAGGATGAGCGGAGCGGTTGAGTTCAGGGTAGTGAAGATCCACAAGCCCGAAGACGTGAACATGGTTCTCGGGCAGTCCCATTTTATCAAGACCGTTGAAGATATCAGCGAGGTGGTTGTCGGGGGAGTCCCGGGGGCACGGTTTGGTCTTGCTTTTTGCGAAGCATCCGGTGATTGCCTCATTCGTCTCGATGGCAATGATACAGACCTGATCGCCATTGCCCGCGATAATGCCCGGGTCATCGGGGCGGGCCATAGCTTCATTCTCTTCCTGCGGGACTGCTTCCCGATCAATGTCCTCAATGCGATCAAACAGGTCCAGGAAGTCTGCACCATCTACTGCGCAACGGCAAATGCTGCCGAAGTGATTGTTGCAGAATCTGCGCAGGGCAGGGGGATCATGGGTGTAATCGACGGGGAGAAACCGCGGGGAGTCGAGGATCCCGGTGCCGTGACCGAAAGAAAGGAATTCCTCCGGAAACTGGGCTATAAACGGGATTAGTATATCAGTATGATGCTCCGCCCAGCACAGGGTAATCCTTATAACCCTTTTTTGCCTCTATGCAAAACGGAGCGAAAATTCACGAGAAAAAAAACCGGCCTATGGCCCAGTTTTGGAAAAACGGTTTTTCTCCTCGGCTTTCCGGGTAATCCGGCTGTTTGATCATCCTTTTATACCCCTTTTCTTCCACTGGAGAACCTCTGTTATTCGTGCCAATCATGAAAATGCCGGTTTTCCTGCGGTATTTATAAACCCCCGCTGCGCGCGGAAAAATAGGATTCCTGCACACGAAATGAAGGTGCTTTCCATTCAAATGGATCCTTTCCCTGTCTGTGAAAGAAACGGCATGGTATGATGAAAACCTTAACAGGCTCACAGCTGGATACGTAGAAACGTGAAGAGACACTACCCCTTCCTGATATCCATTCCCCATGGGGGTACAGATGTCCCTCCAGAACTAAACGGGCGATTGCAGCTCAGTAAGAAAGACATTCACTATTACAGCGATCCGCGTACTAAGGAATTGTTTTCGTTTGGTGACAAAACTGCAGCCCTGATTAAAGCGGACATCTCCCGCATGGTGGTTGACCTCAACCGGCCTCCCCTGCCCCTCCCACCCCGTGACCCGGACGGCATCATCAAGATACGCACCGTTGATGGCCGGCCGGTCTACTGCGAAGGGGAGGTACCGGATCTGCCCCTGATCCACAAGCTCCTCATGGCATGGTATTTCCCCTACCACCAGAAGATTGACGAACTCATTGATGATTGCGGTGTCGCGATTGCCTTCGACTGTCACTCGATGCTCCCGCGGGGGTACGGGACACAGAAAGATGCCGGAAAAAAACGCCCGCTCATCTGCCTTGGCAACAATGGGAACCGCTGGGGGCAGGCAGGGAAGAACGGTATCACGACCTGCCCTCCGGAATGGATCCATGTGCTGGCCGAAGCGTTCCGTACTGAATTTTCCCTTACACAGGATGTGGCAATCAATAATCCGTTCTCAGGAGGATTCATTTCCAATGCCCATTACTGGAGGAAAGGTATTCCCTGGATCCAGATCGAGGTAAACCGTGCCCTTTATGATCCGGACCTGCAAGGGGATCCAAAAAAAAGCCCTGCCCGTTTCCGGGTCTTGGAACTGCGTGAGAGGATATGGCGCGTGCTGACGCAGTTTTGGGATTCCGTGGATAACAGGGCCTGAGCGACAGCTCTGTTAGTTTTTGGCCCCCTCCATCCGGATAGTGTGCTCTGCGAGACCGCCATCGCAGAATACCATGATGCGGATGGGATACCCGCGGGAGAATGCACGCATCCGGTCATCGTACACTTTCTGCACGTGCTTCAGGTGGTTTTCAGTAAAATATTCTTTCATGTATTCGAGGAAGGCGATCTCCTGATTAAGGAAGGCGTCCTCGTACTCCTTTGTCTCCCGTGCGATCGCCATTGCCTCGTCTTCTGAAATCTCTGCATCATACTCCCCATGCTGTTCCAGACCGGAGATCTGCCGCCAGTCGACAGTTCCCCAGGCATCCGGCTCGCGGTGGAGCATATACGGGTAGATCCGGCAGATAGAGAAACGATTGTCATAGATCCTGCACCGGCCGTTCTCCAAAAACCAGCAGGATCCTGCGTCATCCCCCTTTGCACGGAGGGCGTACCCGGACACATAAAACGTTCCGTTCTGGTCGCAGAACTCAGGGTCCGGTGCCGGCTCGATGGCATCTGGATCAATCCTTTTTACTGCGGCAACATCCCTGTCGAGCAGGAAGACGTGGCCATTGAATGCACGGGTACAGCACCTGGCGCAACAGGTACAGCGGAATTTGATCTCACGGATGATTCCGGCCAGTTGCTCGTGCGGGTACTCAAAGAGGCTGTTTCTCTCCTGGACAAGTGCAGCAATGCGCAAGGGTATGGGGACAAGGGAAACAGTAATCGCCTCCTGACAGTATGCCAAAGCATTTGTCAGGGCACTATATGCGTTTTTTTATGAGATCACGGATTTGGTGGCATTGGGACCCGGAGCTCATGGCAGGATCCGGACATCATAGTGCTGTTTTTCGAGCGACCTGAACGGCGAAGGCAGCGACGCAATCTCACGGGAACAGCGCTCTCTGATCACATCAGGTGTGGGCAGGGGCCGGGAGAGACCGCCATCGATGATTACCGGTTCGAGAAGACCTGGCACCAGGTCTTTTCCTGTCCGCACCACCTCGTCATAGGCAAGGATCCCATCACGGTGATGCCGCACGATCTGCCGCCGGTACGGGAACGTGGTCTTGCCCGGGCTGGTCTTGAACCGCGGCGTCCCCTCGTATTCCACCAGCTTGTAAACCATGTCGAGAAACGGTGCATCGGATGAAGTGATAAAATGGGTTCCCACGCCAAATGAATCGATCGGGACGCCGGAAGAGAGCCAGCGGTCGATGGAATACTCGTCGACATTACTGCTCACGAAAATCCGGTTCGCGGGAAGACCGGCTGCGTCAAGCCGCTCCCGCACATTGCGTGTAAGCATCCCGATATCACCACTGTCAAGCCGAACGCCGATCACCGGCACGCCCTGCCGTGCCAGCCGGATGATGGTGTCCGTACAGGCAAGGGTATCGTAGGTGTCGATAAGACAGATGGCACGGTCCGGAAATGATGACTGGTATGCCCTGAATGCCGCCTCCTCGCTGTCAAAGAGCATGACATAGGAATGCGCCATCGTGCCGACAACGGGGATGCCGTACCGCTTCCCTGCTTCGAGATTTGATGTTCCGTCAAATCCGGCAATCCAGGCTGCCCGCGCTGCGGCGATGCCCGCTTCTGTTGTGTGTGATCGCCGAAAGCCGAAGTCAACGATGCTCTTTCCCCTGCCAACGGCGGCGATCCGTGCAGCCTTCGAAGCGACAAGGGTCTCGAAATGGATACAGTTGAGGACAAGCGTTTCGAGGACCTGGGCTTCGGGAAGGGGACCTTCGACCTGGAGAAGGGGCTCGTTTGCAAAGAGAACCGTTCCTTCAGGGATCGCAGAGATTCGTCCGCTGAACCGGAACTGTTCCAGCCAGTTAAGGAAATCCCTGCTGAAGAGCCCAAGGGATCCCAGATAAGCGATATCGTCTCCCGTGAACCGGAACTGTTCCAGTTTTGTAACCAGCGTCTCAAGCCCGGCAGCGACGAGGAAATTTCTTGTAGGTGGAAGGGACCGCGTAAACAGGGAAAAGACCGCTGTACCGGTCTTCCCATGCTCCCGGTAGCTTTGGGCCATGGTGAGCTCATACAGGTCGGTAAGGAGCGCTGTTCCCATGGTTTTCCCCATTTTCCGTTTTTGCCGGCTGTGGATTTCCGACAACCGGCAGGTGTGTCCCTGATCTGTTCATTCGCAGAGATGAAAAATGCATCACACCTGTCAGGGCAGATGGTTCATAACAGGCCCTGCACTATCTGCGCACGGATACGAGCACTTAATAGCATGCGCAGGCATCACCTTGTAAAGAAAGGTGCAGGTCATGGAAGCGATCATAAAAGTACTCAGTTGCCTGATAGGATTGTTCATTTTTGTGAACGGCGTCTGGATCACCATGACCCCCCCGTTTGGCGACGAACCCCAGGGGTATGCCATCATGGCAGTCGGAATTTTTATCCCCCTGATCATGCTTTATGTAGGGCATCTCACCAAGGGATTCTCGTCACGGTAATGGAAAAAAAGTTAATTGAATGACCTGAACGGGACGTACGCATCGTAGATCTTTACTGAATCGCCGTTCGGGGTGATGACCCACACTTCTGCACGGTCATTGTTGCTGGTGGTCCCCTTGAGGGTAACCGATGACCCCACGTGGAGCGGCTGGACTATCCGACCGGTCTCAACACCGCCATCCGATCTCGTGACCTTGACATCGATCGCCGGAATGACGTTCATTCCCTTCCCGCCACGGAGCGTTGCCGTTATCTGCGGGTTGATCGCCTCGCCATTGCTGTTTACCTGGACCTCCATGCTCCAGATCTCCGGCAGCGTCTGCGTCGGGCCGGGGGTGATGGATTCCGGAACTGTCGCCACAGCCGTCGGTTCCTCGGTTGCCGCTACCGTGGTCTCAACACTGGTAGGGGCGGGTGTTGTGGCAGGAGCTGCCGGCTGGGTGCAGCCGGCCACGAGAGTGAGTACAAGACATGCTCCCAGGATGAAAGCGCTTACAACGATCTTGTTCATACCGACAGATTGCCCTTGGGGATAGATTAGGTTTGTGCCGCTGGCCGGGTGATCGCAACAATTGTTCCCGTAATGATGCGCGATTGCTGCGGGTTGCGCCTGATATGTCAGGCTTCGCAAACCTTCTAAAAAAATGGGCGGAAGAACAGAGAAGACGGTCAGGCCCGCTACCCCGATGCGGGCTCGATCCCGGTCGGCTGGTTCCGGATCGTCCGCTCTTTCATGATGGTATAGACTTCGTTTGCATGCTCTTTTGGGATCTCGACAAAGGAGTAACTGTCCAGGATCCGTATTGCGCCGATGGCTCTCCCGGGGATGCCTGTCTCGCCGGCGATTGCACCGACAATGTCCTTGGGTGCGACCTTGTGCTGTCTCCCGACGGCAAGGAAGAACCGTACCATGCCGGGCTCTGCACCGGTATCCCCGAAGTCCACTGCCTCCGAAGGTGTTCCTGCACCAGCTCCTGAGCCGGGCTCCATCTGCATTTTCAGGAGCGCGGCTGCAATGTCGATTGTCGAGAGGTCACCTTCAGCTTCAGCCTCGATGATCCGGACAAACGGCTCAAGTCCTCCCGCTTCGATGGTCTCGCGCACCCGGGTGATCATCTGCCGGGTACGGGTCTGGGCAACATCGCTCTGGGTCGGGACCGGGATCCGCGGGATCTGGATCTTCGCATAGTGCATGATCTCGCGGAGCTTGGTGAAGTCCTTTGGTGTGACAAAGGAGACTGCCCGGCCGCTTTTCCCGGCACGCCCCGTCCTCCCGATGCGGTGGACGTAATACTCCACGTCCTGGGGCACGTCATAGTTGATCACCATGTCCACATCGTCGACATCGATTCCCCGTGCCGCGACATCGGTAGCGATCAGGATGTCGATGATTCCCTTGCGGAAGCCCCCCATGACCCGGTCGCGCTGCGACTGCTTCATATCGCCGTGGAGTTCATCGGCACGGTACCCGCGGGCCCGGACTTTCGTGGAAAGTTCCTCGGCACGACGCTTGGTATTGCAGAAGATGATGGCAAGGTTGGGATCGGCAAGGTCGATCAGGCGGCAGAGCACATCGAGTTTCTCCCGTTCACGAACCTCGATATAGGACTGCTCGATTTGCGGGACAGTGAGTTCCGCGTACTCGACCCGGACAAATTCGGGATTGTTCTGGAATTGCCGGGATATTTCGAGGATCGGTTTTGGCATGGTTGCCGAAAAGAGGAGGGTCTGGCGTTTCTGCGGGACCTTTCGCAGGATCAGTTCAATGTCGTCGCGGAATCCCATGTCGAGCATCTGGTCAGCTTCGTCCAGCACAACCATCCCGACATCGTCGAGACGGAGTGTGCGGCGGTCGAGGTGGTCCATAACGCGGCCGGGCGTCCCGATGACGATGTGGACGCCTGCCTGGAGTGCGCGGAGCTGGCGTTCTATCGGCTGCCCGCCATAGACCGGCAGAACGGAGATCCGGGGTATGTGTGCAAGGAGGTTTGAGAACTCCTCGGCAATCTGGATGGCAAGTTCGCGGGTGGGGCAGAGCACGATGGCCTGTACGCTCCTCCGTGCGGGGTCGATACGGCCGATGATGGGGATACCGAAGGCAGCGGTCTTGCCGGTGCCGGTCTGGGCCTGCGCTGTTACGTCACGGCCCTCCTGGATTAAGGGGATTGCGAGGGCCTGGATGGGCGATGGCTCCTCAAATCCCATATCTTCTATTGCTTTCCCGAGCTCCTTTCCGAGATGGAGGTCGGAAAACTGTATTCTTTGTTGCATATCGCACCACCATTTGGCGTGAGGGGTCTTAAGATGGCGCACTCAGGAAGAGGCAGGTGTGCGTATTCTTGCGCATGTCGTCGGATACTTCTCAGGTGAATACGATGAAGGTTGTTGCATTCAATGGCAGTGCGAGGAAGGACAGGAACACCCCTCACCTTTTCCTTTCTGCCCCCTTCATTTCATCTGGTTATGACAGGAATTCCTTTTTGACAGCCTGGCTGAATAGGGGGAGAGTCCCTGTGCAGAAAAAAGAAAGCGCTGTGGTGTTCCGGTTCTCCTCGTGCAGGGCCGCCAGAAATGGACGTTCAGATAAAACAGTCGCGCGAAAGTGTCCGTGACATCATCCGTTACATCATATGTCCACAGTCAGATCATCGCGCGCCACGATCAGCCCTGGCCACATTCCGCTGTACTGTGCGGCGAGCGCCTCGCGTTCCGCAACGGTCCGGTATACCTCGGCCCCGAAGTGCATCAGCGCAAGTCTCTTTGCCCCGGCCTCTTTTGCGATCGCGATGGCATTTTCGGGATTCAGGTGCGGCCACTCCGGGCTCGCCTCCCCGGGTTTCAGGCCGCATTCGGTGATCAGGAGGTCTGCATTGCGGGCGAGCGTGACGGCATTGTCGCAGACACCGGTGTCCGTACAGTACGCGATCACCTTTCCGTCCAGTTCCACCCGGTAACCGAAACAGGGAACCGGGTGGACCAGTGGAAGGCAGGTGACGGTGAACGGGAGTTGGTGGGTTCCCGGGCTAAGTTCGCGCACCTCGTTTTTGAAGGGGAGCATGGCGAACGGCACGGTATAGGGTTCATTAACGAACGTCTCCAGCTGTTCCCGTGTTCCCTGCTGCGTGAAAACTGTCAGCCCTTTTTGGAACCTGAACTTACAGAGAGTGTGCAGGCCGGCGATATGGTCGATATGCATGTGGCTCAGGAACAAAAATGCCGGCCTGTCCTGGGTGATGTACCGGTCGGCTTTTGCAATCCCGTTGCCGGCATCGAAGAGGATATCATAATTCTCCGACTGGAGGAGGACCGAGACGGTATTTCCAGTCGGGGTATCGAACCAGCCGTTGGTCCCAAGGAAGGTCACCTTCATGGTAAGATGATTTGCGTTATAAGAAAATGAGAGCTTCCTTCCTGCAGTCTTTTTATCCTTCAACGGCAACTCTCGTTATAGGTTCTTGCATAAGGGGCCTTGTGGGAGCAAATAACCATGAAAGCAGTACACCTGATAGTCCCTGTCCTTCTCCTCTGCTTCTGTGTCCTGCCCGCTGCGGCAGTAATCCAGGAAGTTACGGTAAAGGGCATGGTATCGTCAATCAGCAAAGAAGATAAGACGATCACGATCGAGAACCCGGAACAGTATGGCTGTTCATATCCCGCGAGTGGCGACCCGGTCTGTTCGTTCACCCAGATGAACACATCGTTCCTGACCGGCTCTGTGCCTGTGGACAGTGCACTCACCATCTTCAACGTGGGTGACACGGTTGTCGCAACAAGCCTCGGGGGCGCCGGGGGAAACTGGATTGCCATTGCCAAACTCTACAACGGGCTCCCGGCCGGGGAATACGTGATCGATACTGTAGGGAACCCGGGCTCCATTCCAACGCCACTTGCCGGTGACTACTCTCTTGACCTTTCAACGGCCCCGGACTGTACTACCTGTTTTGGGACAACCTGCACGGCAGTGACCTCCTCAGTGAACATCCTCTCCCGCGGAACCCGCGTTCTTGAAAAAACCCTCGGCCCGCGCCAGGCAGCTTTCTACAACGGGAGGAACGATGGTTCCAGCGTGGAAGTCACGTTTGTGAAGGGTGAAGCATCATCCGCAACCTGCGTGGGAGGATCATCCCTTATGGCCGGCCCGCAGCCAATTTCGGTCTATATCATCAAAGTGGTCCCCCCGATTGGATTTACCGAGCAGTTCAAAGTTACCCCCACGGCTGTCCCCACCGAAGTACCAACAACCATCCCCCCCACTAAGTCCGGCAGCATGCCCGTTGCAGTTATCGGGGCAATGGGGATTGGTGCGGCACTTCTCGTGATTTTCCGGAAATAATCCTTTTTCCTCATATCCACGATCACAATTCCCAAATAGCCCCGCGCCAAAAGAACCTGATCAGATGGATCAGGAGTTTCGTGAATGGTAACAGTCGGGGTCCATGTCTCGATTGCAGGTTCTCTTGACCTTGCAGTGGACCGTGCAAAAGATGCTGGCTGCGATGTTTTCCAGATGTTCTCCCGGAACCCCCGGGGGTGGGCATACCAGCCAATCGTCCCTTCCATTGCCGAAGCGTTCCGGTCAAAGATCAGGACAACAGGTCTCCTGCCGGTTGACCACATGCCCTACCTCCCCAACCTTGCCTCCCCAAAACCGGAAATTTACGAGAAATCCATTGCAACGCTCACGGCAGAACTTGAGAGGTGCGCGACACTCGGGATCCCATATCTTGTCACGCATCTCGGCCATCACCTCGGCGACGGCATGGCCGGGGGGAGATCGAGGGTGGTTCACGCCATCAACACGGCGCTGAAGGATTCAGGGGTTTCTTCAATGCTCCTTCTGGAGAATACTGCCGGGGAGAAGAACAGTGTGGGCAGCAGCTTTGAGCACATCCGGGGGATCCTGGACGGTATTAACAAAAAGGAGCGTGTTGGTATCTGTTTTGACACCTGCCATGCCTTTGCTGCAGGCTATGAGCTGCGAACAGAGGATGGCATTATAGAAACCCTCGACCAGCTTGATGAGGCATTCGGCCTTGACAACCTGAGGCTCATCCATCTCAATGATACGAAAGGCGAAAGGGGAAGCGGGCTCGACCGGCATGAGCATATCGGCCTCGGGTTCATTGGTGAGGAGGGATTCCGCCAGCTCCTCCACAACAAGGTCTTTTCGCGTCTTCCTCTGGTCTGCGAGACCCCCGTTGATGACAGGCGGGATGACCGGGGGAATATTGAAAAGGTGCGCGAACTGGCACGGTGACTGTCCCAAATATTTTTTCCCGTGCGGGTTCCATGCACATCCAAGCATGGCGCGCATTACCTGCCCGAACTGCGGGGCAATATCAGACGACAAATCCCAGAAATTTTGTACCCAGTGCGGCACAAGACTGCCTGACCTTCCGTCATTGACCGGGACCGGCCGGTCACCACTGCAATGGTTTGTCGCGGCTGTGGTCATTGTTGTCGTTGTTGCAATCGTTGCGGTTCTCGGATATCCGTGGGTCATGGGAATATCAGGAAATGCTGCAGGAAAACAATCCGGCAACGCTATTCCCGTGCCTGCTGCATCAGTTACCGGGATTACCCCTCTGCCCACGGAATCATTACCCGTGACAACAGCACTCCTGACTCCTGCGACATCTCTCCCGACTCCCCCGCCATCCACGGTTCCCACGACAAAAATCACGACAACGAAGACTACCATTGCCACACCGAAGACAACACAGGCCCCTGCAACGATCCTGCCAACAGCGACACCCACACCGGCATTCACGGCGCAGAATACCCTTCCAGTTACGAGAGTCCCCGCACAGCCGCCATCCGATACCTGCACCAGCAAAACCGAGGGTGCGCCCTTCATCGATCCCTCCTCGCTTGAAGCCCGGATCCACGCACTGATCAATGAACAGCGCCAGCAGAGCGGGCTGTCTACTCTCCCGTATGATTCCTTCCTCGCGAGTATTGCCCGCGGGCACAGTTACGATATGTCGCTCCGGGGCTTCTTTGAACATACGAACCCGGATGGGATGGATGCCCGTGCACGGGGGGAATGGGCCGGGTATCCGTGTGTCCGCGATTACGAAACGTATTATACCGAGGGAATTTCCGAGAATATCGCGATGGTGTACCGGTATGATACCTACAAGAACCTCGTAGCGCCCAACGGGACTGTCATGCAGACAGAATATCAATGGAGCACTGAAGAGTACATCGCAAATAAGGTAGTCAACGGGTGGATGAACAGCGAAGGGCACCGGAACAATATCCTTGATTACCACTTCCAGCAGGAGGGGATCGGGGTTGCATTCGCTTCAGATAATGCAATCTATATCACGGAGAATTTCTGTTAAGTTTTTTAGCGGCTGCCTCCTGTTATGATCATGGGGAATGGACCGGTGTTAGACCGGATATTACCAGTTGGTTAGTGTCCGGTGCTCGCGGACACCTGTCTCCACCTGGTAATAATCCGCGGTATATTCCCTTTGCTCGACAACTCCTGCGGCTTTCTCCAGTTCCCGGGTAAGTGCAAGGCAGCCGGTGCCCTGTACTCCTTTCACGTTCACCTTGATTCTTCCTTCCTTGTCGATGGTAATTTCCATTTCCTGAAGTTCCATTGCATTTCCTCCACTTATGTTAACCGGCACACCGGTGTATTCCTTCTCACAATTGCCCCGGTGATGAGATCGCGGGCCGTGAGGCAGAGTTGTCTCTCGCGGTCGATGGTGAATGTCAGCTCGAACCGGGGCTCTCCCTTTACGCCGGGCGGATCGGCGGTCAGCAGTGCTGGTTGTGTGCCATTAACGAGCCTTGGCCTGCTTTCCTCGTCCGCATCTTTTTCGGGCCCGGTAACCCGGACGCCTCCGGCAGGGTCCTGGACCAGTTCGAGTGCAGGTCCTGTCCCGGGCCCATTGCTGCCAATCTCAAACAGGGAGAGACCAAGCCGGGCCTGCCCGTCATAGGCGGCACTGATGGTGATCCGGGCGACCTGTCCGGCGCTGGGAAATCGTGCGCCGCTGTGGACGAGAAAACGGTACCGGTGTTCCCGCGTGGCCGGGTCCCAGTACCGGAGCGCGTACTTGTTCCGGATGCAGGCTGAGGACACGCTATGGGAACGGAACCGGCACGCCCCCCTCGCAATGGCGTCGAGCGGGCGATCAGAGTGAACGGGAACACCAAAAAAACGCTCCCGGACAAGTTCCTGCACCGCGGGAAGGAGTGAACCCCGGCCGGTCATCAGGACTGCTGCCGGTGCACTCCCCGCGTATCCCCGTGCCAGTGCCTCCCCGCGTGCGCGCCGGACCACATCGTCAAGGATCGCGGGCAATCCATGGTCGGCAAAGACCCGGACGATGTCGCCTGCCGTTATCCTCACGACGATTTGCCTCCCGGAGACCGGGTCGGAAAATCCCGCAACAGCCTCATCGCCATGGGTAAGCTGCTGCACCACTCCCGGGACGCATGCACGTGCCGCATCGTACAGGCTTTGTCCCCGCCTCCCATGATAGATTAGGTGGCTTTTTCCCACGATCTCCTGGGCAATCCAGGAATCCAGGATCACGGAACCGGTATCTGCCCGGGCCGACCCGATCACTTCCATCTCTGCGCTTTCTGAAGACCCGTTGTTCCATGCTATACGGAGGCTGAGTGCCGTTTCGTCACAGGAAAAGAGGAGAAACGACTGTCCCGTCTCAACCGTGAGGCCGTAGCCGGTTGCGGCTGCCGTGCATTCTCCGATGGTATGGCAGGCGGTCATTCCCGAAGCGTGGGCGATCTTTGAAAGCCAGTCCCGGTACCAGTGCGGCGCATCTTCCGGAACAGAAAAGACAACGGAACGGATGTTCCGATGTGCTGTCGTGGTCTGTGCAAGGAGTGCACCGAGGAGGTCACACGCAGCATCGCGGAATGTTACCCGTTTCTCATCCCCCGCTGCGACCAGTGCCCCGCTCTCTTCGAGCAGATAGCTGCGGATCCACCGCGCCGTTGTCGGGGTATCCAAATATCCCCCCCGCACAACCTCCTCCCCGATTTCATGGTGATCCGCGTCGCGATACCGCACCAGGGCCGGGACCCGGTGCACCGGCCCGGACCCGCCCGTGCCCGGGAGTTCATCAGACCAGCCGGGGAATGCATGGGTAAAAAAACGGCTCCCGTCCTGTAGCATGCTCCCGCAGACGATGGCCCCGTCCCCGAAATCCACACCAAGGAGGGGTGCTGGTTCCGGTGCTTTCATGGATAATTCCCCACAGCCTCACCCGACAATCTGGATATCCAGCGCCCCGGCATCCTGGAAGACCGGGCAGAGTTCGATCTCGTCCTGGAACCGGAGGGAAAGGAGCCGGTACAGAAAGCGCCACGGGGAAGCCATTGTCTCAACGCCTCCGGCCTGTTCCCGCGCGAACTCCAGGTCGGCAAACGATGCGAACAATAAGGGCCGGATGAACGGCCCCTTGAAAGTACAGACTCTCCCGTCTTCACCACTGGTCACGATATTCTCTGTTTCCGGGATACTGACGATCCCGGTCACTGCCCCGGCATGGGCAGGCAGTGTCCGGATTACGTGGCGGTCAGGCAGGGAATAGAACGCCAGCGTCCCGTCTGCGTACCCTGCAGCAAGACAAAGGCCGTTGCTCGTAAAAGAGAGTGCTGTGGGGATTCCCGGGATTTGTGGGATGTCATATGCGCGTACCCCGTCCGGCAGGTGATACAGCCGTATCACGGGTTCTGCCCCGGCCGCTGCAAGAAGTGTGCCTTCCGGGGAGATGGCACAACAGGAGACTTCCTTACCCGCATCGCGAAGGACCCGCGGTTCCCTGGTATCTGCACTCCGCCAGATACGGACGGTTGTATCATTGCTGCCGGTCACGAACAGCTCGCCTGACGGGCTCACGGCACAACAGGTGACCGTGCTGGTATGGCCTTTGCAGACCACTTTTGCCGTCCCGGAGGGGACGTCCCAGAACCGGACCCGGCCATCCCATCCCCCGGTAATGAGCGTTTTCCCATCCGGCAGGAAAGCAAGGCACCGCACGGTTGTCTTCAGCCCGCTGCAGGAAGAAAGGAGGCTTCCGGTCCGGATATCCCAGAACCGGATGCCGGGCTCTTTTCCGGCACAGGCAAGGACTGCACCGTCAGGGCTTGCTGCGATCGTTCGTAATGACGGGGTATAGAGATCGATACACCGCCCTGTCGTGCCATTTCCCGGGAAGAACAGCCGGACAGTCCCATCTGCTGTTCCGGCAAGGATTATGGCATCTCTCTCAGAGAAGGCAAGGGACGTGACGGCCCCGGCGGAGCGCCTGAGGGTGCGCAGGAGTTCCCCATCCGGGACTGTTCTCAGGGAGACTGTCCCGTCCCAGCCTGCAAGGGCAAGGAGTCTTCCATTTGGAGACAGGGAGCAGGCACTCACCGGGCGGCGGTACGCACGGATCTCCCGGATCTTACCTCCGCCCGGAAGATGAAACGAGAACACCGTTCCGTCATTGCAGCCCGCAATGAGACAGGTCCCGTCCTGCGTGATCGCGCAACAGGACGGCACCCTGTTGAAGAGCGGAATTTCCACGGCCGGATTGTCCCCTTCATGCCAGATACGGAGCACGTTCGTATCGCCGCCAACAACAACAGTCCGGCATCCCCGGGAGATAGCAGAGCAGGATACCGTGCCGCTGTGCCGGGCAAATGCCCGGACCAGGTTCCCGGTCTGCCCAGACAGGCAGACCGGAAGAGCGTGACCGCGGATCACGAGGATGTCACCGCTTTCTTCAGAGAAGGCAAGTGCCCGTACAGCGTCGCCTGCTCCCGGCACAGTCCAGATCACCTTCCCCGCCAGTGCGTCAAGGCAACAGACCGTACCGTCAGCATGGCCCGTTGCCAGTAACTCCCCTCCCGCTATCTGGGCAAGGGCGGTTATGGGAGAGGGGTGGCAGGGTGCAGAGAGGCGGACTGCCCCGGTTTTGCACCCTATACAAACAAGGTCGCCCTCCCTGTCCCCGGCAAGGATCTCCTCGCCACTGGCCGAGAGGATCGCACACCTGACGGGATGAGAAGGATCGTCAAAGGTCCAAACCGGCTCACCGGAGTGGGTGGTTGCATGGAGTGTGCCCCTGTCGCCCCCGGCTATCAGCAGGGTATTGTCAGGAGAGAATGCAAGGAAATGCGGGGACCCGGTACCGGGAGTGCAGGAACCAAGGAGCCGGGCAGACCCGACATTCCAGGCGGTAATGGAGCCATCGCACGATCCTGCGGCGAGGAGGGTGCTGTCCCTGGAGAACGAGAGGCGCAGCACCTGGCTGTCCACTACCGCATGGGAGCTGAGCGGCTTTTCCGGCACAGGGCCATTCCAGGATTCCGGCAGGTCAGCGACGAGCTCTTCAAAGACCTGCCGTTCATCGCCTCCCGGGTGCCAGCCTGCACGGTTCATGGTTTCGAGCGCTGCACGGGAGAGGGACGGTGGTGCCATGCGTACGAGTCTCCAGAGCAGGTCCCAGGATGCATCGCAGGCAAGCGTTTTCATGACAAGTTCCCATTCCCCGTACGACCAGTCCTCCGCAGCACCGTCAAGCTCTCTTCCCAGGAGTGCACGGGCGAGGATATTCCCCCGGGTTTTGCCAGCATTTTCCGCGGCATAACGGAGCGCGTGCAACCGGATCCGTGCCGGTGCGTTTGCATATCCCCCTGCAAGCTTGGGATGATGGTCCTCCGGATCGAACCGGAGGAATGCCTCGTCCTGCCCGGAAAGAAACAGGAACAATGCTTTTGCACCGGGATCGAGGGGAGTATACCCCGTTTCGAGAGCAACATCCCGCAGGAAAGGATCCTCCCGCAACACGGCCTCATTACACAGGGCATCGATGGCTTCCTGGTTCACGAGGGAAGCAAGGCTCTCCCGGGCAACCTGCCGTGCACCCTTGTCCTCACAAGTTGCTGCAATGTCTGCCAGGTTTCCGATTGCGGACAGATCCCCGTCCCGGAGGTTCCGTGACAGTCTCCCTGCCTCGCGCCGGAGGAGTAAGGGGCCGAAAACGGGAAGCGTAGCGGCAGATCTCATGCATTCATTCCCTTACGGGCGCTCGTGGACAAATGTCTCCAGTGCAATCGTCTTGCCATTGATCGGTACCCGGGACGTGGTTGCCCGGGAAGCTGACTGGGCGCGCCCTTCGGCAAGCCAGGTGCGGAGCGCTGCTACCGTCTCCCGCTGCGAAACCGAGAGGGGCACCTGCGCCTGCATGCAGGTGAGGATGTCTTCTGTCGTGACCCTGCGCATATTCTCGCTGAACGCCCGGTACATGGCATCGATGATTGTCTGCTCGATCTCCGCACCAACATACCCGTCACTTTCCCGGGCAAGAGTCTCGAGATCGAACTCTGCCGGGATGCACTTGCGCTTGCGCAAGTGGACTGAGAAGATCTCGCGCCGCTCCTCGAAGGTCGGGAGGTCTAAAAAGAAGATCTCGTCGAACCGGCCTTTCCTGAGGAGTTCCGGCGGGAGCGCTGCGATATTGTTTGCCGTTGCAACGACAAAACAGGGGGATGTCTTGTCCTGCATCCAGGTCAGCAGGTGGGCAAAGACCCGCTGGCTTGTCCCGGCATCCCCGCTGCCGAACGCAAATGCCTTCTCGATCTCGTCCACCCAGAGGATGCACGGGCTGATGGTCTCTGCAAGGGCAAGGGCGCGGCGCGTCCTCTCTTCGGACTCCCCCACAAGGCTCCCGAAAAGCGATCCCACATCGAGCCGGAGGAGTGGCAGGTGCCATATATCGGCGATCATCTTTGCCGTGAGGCTCTTTCCGGTACCCGGGATGCCTATGAGGGCAATTCCCTTGGGGGATGGAAGGCCGAAGTTTCTCGCTTCCTGCGTGAACGCCCGCTCGCGCAGGACCAGCCATTCCTTGAGCACCGCAAGGCCCCCGACATTCTCCGGCATTTCGGTGTAACTGTAGAACTCCAGGGCGTCTGAAGCGCTGAGGATATCCTTCTTTTCGGCGATGATGGCGTCAATGTCGCGGTCATCGAGCCTGCCGTGGGCAACGATTGCTTTCGAGAACGCCCGCCGTGCCTGGTTCAGTGTCATGCCAAGCGCCGCCTGGATAATCTTCTCGCGGCCCCCTTCGGTGAGCGAGCAGGTGATCCCGCTGGTGGAAATCAGGGTATTGAGATCTGCCGAGAGTTCGGCTGCATTCGGCGGGGGGAAGTGGACGATCACCGCTTCATCGCGGATCTCGTCCGGAACGCGTGTTGCCGGGGTCAGGATCACGATCGTCCTCCGGTTGTACCGGAATTCCTGGGAGAAGTTGCGGATCCGGCGTTTCACCTGCGGGTTGTTCCAGTACTCGTGGAAGTCCTTTAAGATGACGACCGCGTCTTCCCCGGTCTTGATCATGTCGTCGAGCGCAGCGAGGGGATCCCGCGACTGGCCGGGGAAAGTTTTTGGACCGGCAAGCACGGAGAAGCCACTCACGCAGTCCCAGGCAATGCACTGGCGGGGAGGTTCCCAGGACTCGCATACCTCGCGGATCCCGGATACTGCCCGCTCCTCCTCGGGCGTGATGACAACGATCAGGGTCACGCGGGCACGGAGCGAGATATTCAGCCGGCGGGAAAAGTCAGGTTCAGCGATCTTCATGGCCTCACCTCCACCTCCGGACCACGAGCTGCACCGTCCCGTCCTGTTCATTCTTCTCAGATACCAGCTCGAAGCCCTCCTTCTTTGCCTGTTCCAGCACCAGTTTTTTTGCATACTCCTGCTGGATGGCGCCGGCCTGCCGTTTCAGCTCTTCTGCAGTTTTCTGCTCGTTCGTACCGGAGACGCCCCACCAGTCTGCCACGAGGTCGTATACACCGTCAGCGTTCTTCACGAATCCAAGGGCATACCCACCCTTCTTCCGTGCAGCGATATCCACGTTGTGAAGGCCATGGTGCCCTTTGATGGTCGTATCGGTCTCCACCGAATACCCGAGTTCCTGCATGCACTGTACAAGTGCTTCTCGGTGCCGGAATGTTGTCCTGATACGGCTGAAATGCGACATCTCTCTTACTCCCCCCTGCATCGTGCGGCCACCTGCATCACCATACTGTCGGGGGGAAAACCCGTTGTGGTGATCGTTCCATCAGGCGCGATGCTGAATTCCACGGCATGTTCCTGGGCCTGTGAAGGAAGGAGGAGTTCCGGTGCGATCCTTCCGGAAAGGGGGATGAGCTGCTGGTTTCTCGATCCCCGGTACCTGTCGCTGCAGGTAAGGTCGTCGCGGTACGGGCCGGCAATCAGAAGGTCCGTTGCCGCAAGCAGCCGGCCATACTCCGGATCGCGGCATGAGGCCAGCTGTTCAAACGTGTAACCGGAATAGGTGACAACCGTGAGCCCTGTACCAATGACCCGCTCTGCCACGTCTGCGAGCGGCCCGGCCTGGGCAAACGGCTCCCCGCCGGAGAACGTAATGCCGTCGATATCGTCCGCAGCAAGGATGCGGGAGGCGAGTTCTTCAGCCGGAATGATCTGCGCAGGAGAGAAGGGCCATGACGCCGGATTAAAACAGCCTTTGCACCGGAGGGGACACCCCTGTACCCACACAACGGCCCGGGTGCCGGGACCGTTTACGGTTGAATGCAGGAGATACCCTGAGAGGTTGAGTCTTCTCCTGCGTCGGCATCCGGGGTCGTTGTATTCGTTCACCATTTTTTTCGCCGCGTATTTCTGGCTTTGAAAAAATTTCCGGTGTGGGAACCAGTGTATCCTATAGTATTACCCATGATTTCCCGGAATGGTGTTCATCCTCGGGGACGTGCAAATAAGCATACTTATGAGATACGATTGGACTCTCAAGGTTGGTTTTTCACCTTTTTATAGACATTGATTCGCATTTTTGTAATTCATAAGGATTTCACCTGGGTAATGTACAGAATTTCATGGTTGCTCCTGGCGCGTGTCAGGCGCCCTTAATACCATCCGGGAGAAATAGATCCGGCAGTGAAAGCGACATTCGATGGATCCACCATCCGCACCGGGCGGGAAGGCCGCCCCCTCTACGAGCAGAGCGGGTACGGCAGGCCTGAAAAAGACGGTCTCCGGCTTTCCCCGCAGGAGGCCCTGTATCTCCTTCACCGCCAGAAGATCGAAGTGTCCGGGTACTCGTTTGACACCCTCTTTGCCGAGTTCTCCGATCAGCCCACGGTCATGCGGAGTTTTCTCGTGTACCGCGACCTGCGCGAACGGGGGTATGTGGTCCAGACCGGGCCGCATGACTTCCGGGTCTTCCGGCGGGGGGAGAAGCCCGGAAAAGGCGAGTCGCTCTATCTTGTCCGCGTCCTCTCCGAGCGCGATCCTATCCTGTTCGAACGCCTGATCGAGGAAGTGATCGCTTCGCGTAATATGCGAAAACAGTACATCCTTGCGGTCGTTGACGACGAACAGGAACTGACCTATTACGAGATCAAGCTCCAGAAACTGGCAGATGCTTCCTGCACGCCACCGGCTCTCACCCCCATGGATGCAATACTGACCGGCAAATCCGCAATGGTCCGGGCAGCGGCGGGTTCCAGCCTCGAAAAGGCGGGATTTGGCAAGCGGCTCGACCCGGAGCGGCTGATGCTTGCCCCCGTTGAACTCCTCTACCTCATGGACCGGGGTACGATCCGGCTCACGCGGGGGAACCAGGATATGAGTTTTGCCGGGTATCTTACTCTCGCAAGCGAGAGCGACAGCGAGCTCACCCTGAAACATACCGTGTATACCGAACTGCGCCGCCACGGGTTCACGCCCCGGACGGGATACAAGTTCGGGCACCACTTCCGCGTTTACTGCGGGACCTCCGTCCACTCGGACCTGCTCGTGCACGCGGTCGAGAAAGAAGCTGCTCTCTCCATGAGCGTCATCTCCCGTTCCGTGCGGATGGCGCACAGTGTCAAAAAGAAGATGTTGTTTGGCGCTGTACATTCTTCAGGAATCCAGTTCGTCGAATTCGCACGGATCAAGCTGTGAGCTTTTATTATGCAGGAACCGCAGATCAACCCCTGGTCAAGCAACCCGTCCCTTGACATCGAAAAGACATTTGCCGAGTTTGGTATCGATCCCATCGCACCGGTCCTTCCGGAACTTCCGGAAATCCCCTACTTCATGCGCCGGGGGATCGTTGTCGGCCACCGGGACTATCTCCCCATTGCCCGGGCGATCCGGAACAAGTCCCCGTTCCATATCCTGACCGGGTTCATGCCGAGCGGCCACCCGCATCTCGGCCACCTGATGGTGATGAAGGAGGTTGTCTGGCACGTCCAGCAGGGGGGCAGCGGGTATATCACGATCGCCGACCGCGAGGCACACGCGGTCCGCGGCCTCTCCTGGGAGAAGTGCGATGAGTACGGGAAAGAGTATCTCGCCTGCCTGTATGCCCTCGGTTTTGAAGGAGAGACCTATTTCCAGAGCAGGAACAACCGGCTCAAGGACCTTGCCTTCGAGGCGGCAACAAAGGTCAACTTCTCGGAACTCTCGGCAATCTACGGTTTCGGGCCCGACACGGACCTTGCCCACGCGGACAGCGTGATCACGCAGGTCGCCGACATCCTCTACCCGCAGATCGATCGCGAGCCTGCACCGACCGTTGTCCCGGTGGGCTTAGACCAGGACCCGCACATCCGCCTCACCCGCGGTATCGCGCACAAGATGCGGATGTTCACTGTCGAGGAGCGTGACGGGTATATCAGCGTCAGGTCGAAGAATGCCCCGGAAGCGGCCATGGAAGCGGTCAAAAAGGCATTCCCGCATGCAAAGAAGTACGAAGGGCATGTTGACATCAAGGGAGCGCAGTGCACCGATGTCAAGGCAAAGGTCCGGGAGATCGAGCGGGCTTGCGGGGGTTTTGCGTTCTTCACCCCCTCCTCGACATACCATATCTTCATGCCCGGCCTCACGGGAGGGAAGATGTCGAGCAGCATCCCGGAGAGTTTCATCTCCTTCCATGAACCCGAGGCAATAGTGCGAAAGAAAGTGATGAGCGCAATCACCGGGGGAAGGATGACCCTGGAGGAGCAGAAGCGGCTGGGCGGCGAACCCGACAAGTGCTCGCTCTATCTCCTCAACCTCTTCCACATGGTGACGGACGATGCAGAACTTGCGGAGATCCGGCGGAAGTGCACTGCCGGGGAGATCACCTGTGGCCAGTGCAAGAAAGAGACGGCTGAACGGGTTGTTGCGTTCCTGAACGACTTTAAGGAGAAGATGGACGCAGCAAAGGACAGGATCAGGATATAAGATGGCGGGACTGACGCAGAACGAGAAACGGTTGCTTGCAACCCTTGAAACGGAGAAGAGAGCAGACGCAGGGCACCTTGCCGCGGTCATGGACGCTACCCCTGAAGCGGTTGTCCAGTGGGCCCATCTTGCACAAGACAAGGGTTTTGCCACCGTGGAACGGATTGTGTCCACGGATTTCACGCTCTCCGATGAAGGAAAAGAGTATGCCGCAAACGGCCTGCCCGAGACACAGCTCCTCCGCCATATCCTGCCGGGCACAACCCTGGACGATCTCAAGAAACAGCCGTCGTTCCGGATTGGCTTTGGGCAGCTCCGGAAGAAAGGGCTGATCAAAGTCGAAGGGTCTGCCGTCACAAAGACTCCCGGCATCTCAACAGAAGCCGATGAAGCCGCCCTGAAGAATCCGTCGCTCTCCGATCCGAAGACAAAGGAACTCATCAAGCGCGGGATCCTCCAGTTGTCCGAGACCGTGAAGTACCTCATCGCGGCGACCCCGGAGGGACTTGCGCTGGCAAAAAAAGGCCTCGACCTCCGCGAAGAGACCGGTACCCTGACCCGCGAACAGATCATCTCCGGCTCGTGGAAGAATGCAAATCTCCGCCGCTACGACGTCACCAAGCTGCCGAAGAAGGCATATCCCGGCAAGATCCACCCCTACCAGAGAATCATCGGCGAGATGCGGGAGATCCTCCTCGAGATGGGCTTTACCGAGCTCTACGGGGAGATCGTCCAGCAGTCCTTCTGGAA